>CBFHTO010000058.1:0-8666 GCA_965658765.1 Glaciecola sp.
TATATATTCAAAGAAAGCTGTTTAGTACCTTTAATTTAGAAGAGCATCGAGCGTAGAGGTACAGTCATCTAAAAATAATTCGCTAAAGCACGCTACTTCAGGCATCTCTTTACACAACTGCTCCAACTTTAATACGAGTTTTTCTTTAACGTGCAAAAACTCATTATTGTTAAAGCGCAGTTCGTTGTTTGTTTTAACTAAAGCTTGAATGATGTCAGCAGCTTTTACAATTTGTTTGTATTCACTGTCTACTTTTGATTGAACTATAAGAGAAGCCATTTCGTCGCGGAGATCCTCAGGTAACGTCTCTAGGCACTCTTGTTCTGCTATCTCCTCCAATTTCTTAAATGCCTTTGTAAATTCGGGATTGTGGTATTTGGTATTACTGTTTAAGTCTTGGAGTTTTGTCTCGCTAACCTCGTGGTAAAGCGCAATCGTTGCAGCTCTCTCAGGGTTTAAATCGCCGTTAAATCGCTTGTTTTTTATAACGCAAAGCATATGCGCGATAACCGCCACTTGGTGACAATGCTCTGAAACATTTTCTGGCTGAAAACAATGCATCAACGCCCAACGCTGGAGAAGTGGCATGCGTATAACCCAAGCCATAAACGTACTTTTTATTTTCATTATTATTTAAGTGCCTTTTTGCCGAGCTTGCTATGAACGTAGTTATTACACGTTGTTATAATTATCAAAAAATTGTTTCATATTATCAAGTGCAGGGATGAGAGTATCTTTATGGGGCAAAAATACCAATCTAAAGTACAAGCCGTCGAATAAATTGAATGCGCTACCATGAACCAATAGTACTTTCCTCTCCCTCAATAGGTCTAAAATTAAGTCCACGTCGTTTTTTACTTTGAATTTCTTTTCATCTACTTTAGCGAAGCAATACATTGCTCCCATTGGTTTTACACATGAAATTCCATCAATCGCATTTAGACCTTCATAAGCGAGATTTCGCTGAGATAAAAGCCGACCACCCCCGTTAACTAAATCTTTGATACTTTGATAACCGCCTAAAGCAGTTTGAATGGCATGTTGGCAAGGCACATTTGCACACATACGCATTGATGCTAATACTGTTAGTCCCTCGATGTAGCTTGCGGCTGCTTTCTTATTTCCACTAACTAACAGCCATCCAGCCCTAAAACCCGCAACACGATAATTTTTAGATAAACCACTCAATGTTACACAAAATAAATCTGGCGCCATTGAAGCTATGCAGTGGTGCTCTGCGTTGTCGAATAATACTTTGTCGTATATTTCATCGCTAAAAATGATAAGACCGTGTTTTCTACACAACTGCGCTATTTCGAGCAGTATTTCTTTTGAATAGACGGCGCCGGTAGGATTATTTGGGTTAATTAATACGATTGCCTTCGTCTTCGAATTAATTTTACTTTCAATGTCGCTTAAATCTGGATACCAATTGGCTTGTTCGTCACATCGATAATGAACTGCGTTGCCACTCGACAAGTTAACTGCTGCTGTCCAAAGTGGATAATCGGGGGCGGGGATCAATACTTCATCCCCACTATCTAAAAGTGCCTGCATTGCCATAGTTATCATTTCACTTACGCCGTTACCGATATAAACATCGTTTATCGCGATATCTTTGATACCCATTTGTTGATAATACTGCATTACTGCTACACGAGCGCTGTATATACCCTGTGCATCAGAGTAGCCTTGTGCCGTTGGCAACTGCCGTATTACATCTTTGAGAATGTCGTCTGGCGCTTCAAAACCAAAAGGGGCGGGATTGCCAATATTAAGCTTTAGTATTCTTTCTCCGGCTTCTTCCATTTTGTTTGCTTGTTCTAAAATAGGACCGCGAATGTCATAACATACATTTGAAAGTTTTTTTGATTGCTTAATGGTATACATGTTTAGTTTGTCTATTACTGCTAAAGGGGTATGGGGCAAGGGTAAACCAATGCCAGATATCTGTTAAGTAAAGTTTTGATACATTTATATACAATTAGTCGTAATATAGTGTAGTAAGCTCGTTTTTAATAAAATATTGACTACTTAATGCTTAGGTGGAGAATGATATGCCTGCTCCCTTACTTTGGCTAGGAGCCGCACTTGCTGGCGCATACGCAAGTGATAAGGCCAACACGCTATATATGAAGCGAAAATTGGTTATCGATAAGTTGCCTGGTGAGAGTAAGTACGAAGTCGAGCCTGTAAATGGCTGCATTGTATGTTGTGGTATCTATGGAGTATTTGACCACACGGGCATTTGGGTGAATGGTAATATATACGAACTAGCGGGATCTGGCTTAGTGAGATGTTTGTCGCCAAACCGTTTTTTGAAGAATCGTTCTGGCACTACCATTTATGCGGCTTGCGATATACAAAATAGGGTACTAAACAGCAAGCCTGCGAGTATTAGAGCTCAATCCCGTTTGTTCGAATTATTGAACTACAGCGTCATTGATCAAAATTGCCATCGCTTTGTTGCCGAGATGCTATCAGATCAGACCACTCATATTACTAGCTTCAGCGAGTTTAATTCCTTTTTATATGAATACTTTAGGGAAACCGTTCGTTGGAATACGCTTAAGCTTTAAAAATTCAATGATTATATTTTGACCTCAACTGTTAACTAAAATAGTATAAGTTGTGAGGGTGTTGTTAAATTCAAACACTACAATTTTAGAGCGTCACCCCTAGGGAGTTTACTATGTCTGAGAAAGCAGAGCACGCTACACACGAACAAGAAAACGCGATTACTGCAAGTGGTATCGCAAGAGTCATTCCATGTACAGAATTGGACAAATTCGATTGCTTTAAGTGGATCGGTCTTGCCATTAATGATTTCAAAAATGCTAAAACCATTAGTTTGTTCTACGGTATTATTTTTACGCTTATTCCTTTGGGTATCAGTTATCTGGTTGCTGCGACCGATTGGTATCTAGTTATTTTCCCTGCGATGATTTGTTTTATGTTAATCGGGCCATACTTGGCAGCAGGTTTGTACGACGTTTCTTGGCAATTTGAAAAGAAACATAAGCCTTCGCTTCGTCACTCTTTAAAAGCGATGTCTAGAAATGCGGTAAATGAGTGGGCATTTGGTGTTTTACTTATGGTACTTATGATTTTCTGGCTTAGAGTAGCTAGCTTGATTCATGCGCTGTTTCCAAGTTATTTAGATCCAAGTTTTGCGAACTTATGGCCATTTTTAGCGCTAGGCACAGTCGTTGGTGCAATCTTCACTACGATTGTATTTTTCATCAGCGCCTTTACTCAACCCATATTGCTTGAACGCAAAGTCGACCTAATGACCGCAGTGCTGAGCAGTATGAACGCAGTATGGCAAAACAAATTGCCCATGTTTGTCTGGGCCAGCGTTATTATGGGAAGCGTTATTTTAGGCTTCGTTACATTTTTCGTATCGTTTATCTTTATAATGCCAATTTTAGGTTACGCAACGTGGCACGGTTACATTCAAACCATTGAAACGAAGCGCGCTCGAAATTACGTTTAAAGTTTAATACTAAATAAAACAGCCTCTAAATTAATTTTAATTTAGAGGCTGTTTTGATCTATGGGCTAAATCAACGAGCTGTTAAGAATTTTTAATGTCGATTACGGCTTTCATCGATTAGAAATCCACATGCTCTGGTAGGGCGCCAAAGTGATATCGTCTAACTGGCTATTGATTGGTGTCTGAGATAGCAAATCTGACCAATCTTCGGTACTTATGAGGTTCATATCAGATAAGCGAATTTTTTGTGGTTTCTTAGAAATGTTGGAAATACAAAATATACTCTGTTTGCGGTCAATACTTTGCCTCCAATACCCAAAGACCTCTGTGCCAAGCTGTAGCGTAAATTGCGTGGCATTTGGATGAAAGGCGGTTTGAGAATTTCTCACAGCGAGTAGTTGATTTATTTGGGTCAAAATTTGGTGATGCAGTGAATGAACATCATCAAGCTCGTGTGTAAGCTCGCTGTAATGCCACCGGTGGCGATTAATTGAGCGGTTTTGCCCTGTATTAGTGACTTTCTCATAATCGTTAGTGGTGCCTAACAGAGAGTGTATGTATATTCCGGGGATGCCCTCTAGACCAAACATGATGGTATGTGCGCATATAAAGCGCTCTAATTGATACTCATCACTGCCTGACAAATCACCTTGCAAAGCATCAATAAGTGCAATGTTCATTTCATAAGGTTTCTGGACGCCATTTTCGCCTGTGCGCCAAGATACTTTACCACCAAATTTTTGCACACAATCGACGAGCTCGTGGATTTCCTCATCGCTTAACAAGCCCTCAGCAGGACGCAAACCTATGCCATCATGAGAAGCTATAAAATTGAAATAAAATGTTCCGTTTTGAGCGGGTGGCATGCTCATCATCCAGTTTTTTAGGTAAGTGCAATCTCCGGTTATAAGGGTGTTAAGTAATAAAGGTGGCAACGAAAAGTTATATATGGCGTGTGCTTCATTTGCATTGCCGAAATAGGTTAGGTTTTCTCGATTCGGAATATTGGTTTCAGTAATAATAAGGGTATTAGGCTCAGCGTGTTCTATCAGCGTTCTAAATAAGCGCACACATTCATGAGTTTGCTGAAGATTAATACAGTTAGTACCAATTTCTTTCCATAAGAAGGCGATGGCGTCTAATCTGAATATCCGTGTCCCCTTATCTAAATACAATCGAATAATTTCAACAAAAGCTTCAAGTACTTTTGGATTACTAAAATCAAAATCAACTTGGTCATGGCTAAACGTACACCAGACTTGTTTGAGCCCATCATCAGTCTGTGTAGGCCTTAAAAGAGGGGACGTTCTAGGTCGCGTCACCATCGATACATCTGTATTTAATTCAGCGGTAAAAAAATAGTCTTTACCTGGGTCTTTTTGCTTTATGAAATTTTGAAACCAAGCGCTTCTGGCACTGCAATGGTTTATGACAAGATCTACCATTAAGCCGAAGTTATCGGAAATCTGGGTAACATCATCCCAGTTTCCTAAACCTTCATTAACGGTCGAGTAGTCTATGACCGAGAATCCATCGTCTGAGCTGTAAGGAAAAAAGGGTAAAATATGAACGTGGTTTATCGTATTAATACAATATTTGTTAAGAAAATCATGCAAAGTTTGAAGTGGTGGTCGCTGCATTTCAAGTGTATTTTGCTGATCTGGCTCGATAATCGAGTCGCCATAAGTAATCAAGACGACGTCTTGTTCAGACCATAAGTTTGTATGGGCTTGCACTAAATGAACGTCGTCTTCCGATTCAAGCCGCATCGAAGTTAAAAGAGATTGGGTCACTTGCTCAAGGTCAAGATTGCTATCCACGCCGTCATATATAAAGCTCAGGTGGTGGTGAACTTTTTCTCGCAAGATTGCCAATTTTTCCATTATTTACTCCGAAAATTCTGCATGATCGTCTTCTACCGCTTTGCGCAAACACTCGAGTACGTCTGGCTTAGCACTCACAACGCGGTTCCAACTTGGGATGAAAGGGGTTTCCATTGGGTTTTCAAGAAAACTGCTTCCTGCTTTCATGATGTTTTGAGCAAACATTTCTACTGCTTTTTCTTCCCTATGGATATCTAGTTTTAAGCCATTCATGACAGCATCGTTATGATAAGTTTCTATAAAATCGAGAGCGATTCTAAAGTACGTCGCTTTTATCGTTCTAAATGTTTCTGTGCTAAAGGTGGTGCCTTGGGTTGCTAATTTTCTAAACAATGCTTTTGTAATATCAATCGACATCTTAGATAGGCCACCTTGATCATTATTTAAAGATAAGTCTTGGTGCTTGTGATCATATGCTCTTGCGATATCTGCTTGGCACAGGCGATTGTGTGAATAGTTTCGGTGCATTTCTGATAAAACACCAATTTCTAATCCCCAGTCCGATGGGATCCTTATATCGTTTAATACATCACGTCGAAACGAAAATTCCCCTGCTAGTGGATAGCGAAAACTGTCCATAAACTCTAAATAATCATTCTGCCCTAGAGTATGTTTAAGAGCTCGTAATAAGGGGGTGACGAGCAGTCTGGATACCCGTCCGTTGATCTTTCCGTCCGCTACTCTGGCATAATAGCCCTTACAAAACTCGTAATTAAAGTTTGGATTCGCCACTGGATAGATTAAGCGAGCAAGGAGTGAGCGGTCGTACGTTAGAATATCGCAGTCATGCAATGCTACACTTTCTACCTTATTGCTTGCTAAGATATAGCCCATGCAATACCAGACATTTCGTCCTTTACCAAGTTCTTTTGGTGCTAAACCTAGGTCCTTTAATTCTTCATCAAGCGCTTGAAGGCGAGGGCCGTCATTCCACAATATTCGGTGATGTTGTGGTAAGCCTGCAAAAAACTTTAATGCATGTTGGTATTGCTCTTTGTTTGCGCGATCTAAGCCAATGACAATCTCGCTTAAATAGGGGACCTTTTTGATATGTTCAATCGTATCAGGCAGTGCTTTACCTTCTAGTTCCGAAAATAAACTGGGTAATATTAAACCCATAGGTCGTCGAGAAGAAAAGCGGACTAACTCCTCTTCTAACTCGTCTATATTTCGATTTTCAAGATTATGAAGGGTTGTAACAATACCGTTTTGATAAAAATCAGCCATGTAAATTACCTTGTTGTGTGTGGTATAAGTTTACTTATTATTTCGTGCCAACCGCTGGGGCCATATGCATCACTTGTGTAAAGTCTGTCACGGTCACTCATTAGTGGAGGTTCATGCGCCTTTGAGCGAATACGAATGGCAATATTAGAGCTTTCTAGCATATCTACATCATTGTTACCGTCTCCTAGCGAGACACTGATGCACCTTTCATCTGTTTTTTTTGCGTATTCATTCACTAACCAGAGCATTGCTTTGCCTTTATTTGTGTCTCCACAAAGATGTAAAAAGCGCCCACCTAATAATGGACTAGCACCTAAGGTTTTAGCTTGTTCAATAAATTGTTCACGTGTTCGTGCATCACTTTTCCATAATAAAGGCTCAGAAAACTCCCTTTCAGCAGCCCGTTTTGCGTCATCTTCTGATAATCCCGTAAGCTCTGCAATACGTGTATTGCTCATACTTGAAAACGTCTCATAACAGTCGAAAAAATCCTCAGATAAGGTTGACAAGATTGACTGCCAGTGAGATTTTTTTCGAGTAAAGTGCTTCACCCAATACTTTTCGGTTTCGAACACGTCCCCATCAATTTGCTTAAATTCACTTTTAGGTAAATATACTGCAGAGCCATTTTCAACGATAAGAGGCCCGCTCAGTTTCATCTGCAGCATCAGATGTTTTACTTCTGTGAATGTTTTTGATGTATTAGGAATAACTGGGATATTCATCTCTTTGAGCGAACTAAGGAGCGGTATAACCGGCTCAAATGAATATGTGTCATGGTCGAGAAGTGTTCCATCAAGATCAGTAAATATTAAAATTTTCTCACGCGTAGCGTCGAGTTTTATTATATTCATATAATTTGTCTTTTTTCGTCTAAAGAAAGCACATAGTCAGCAGTGTTTGGCAGTGTTGTCAAAGCATGCTCGGTCAATCTCTGATAAAACGAAATAAACCTTTCAATTTGTTCGTCATTCATTGTCATTGAACTATCGAGGTTTTCTCTTTCCAATTGAGCTATTAATTTATGTTCTTGCTCTTTTCTCCAATTAAAAACACTCTCAAAACTTGGTGCTTTTAACATGAGTAAAAGATCAATTTCACCGAAAATCGGTTCGTAGTCACTTTTCAAACTATCGTTTACGAATTTTCTCCATTTTCCGTCACAATCTTCTTGGCTTTCCAGTTGATTTACCGGTTCAATTAATTGTTTTTCTGTCTGTGCCGGAATGCCAACACACCATCCCTCAAGAATAATAATATCAGCGCTTTTCGTATATTGCGTCCATTTGTCCATAGAATACAAATCATCACAGGACTTATCAAATTTTGGAATGGTACTGTGTATGCCCGCTTTAAGTGATGCAATAGTCTGTTTAAGAAAGTGTGTATCGTGAGTACCAGGAACCCCTCTGACTGCGAGTAATGGGTGTATATGTTTTGATAATTCGTCACGTTTTGCTTTGCTATAGTAAAAGTCATCAATCGACATGCCAATGCAATTTAAATTATGTTCGCTACTTAAAAGCAACAATAAAAAATCGGTCAGCGTACTCTTGCCTGAACCTTGGCAACCATTTATTCCAAGCAAAATAGGTCTATTTGCTCTCTTTTGGTGCAAAGCGATTTCTGAGGCGAGTGGTTTGAAATATTTTAGTGCAGTGTCTTGATAGCTCTCAGGCAATTTATGTTTGCTTAAAAAATCGCTTAGCATACTGTTTTCTTTCAAAGCATCGCTCCGTACTCTTTGTTTAACAAATCAAATTAGCTATTTGACAAAGCATATTAGTTCTTTAACAGTTCAATTAAGCTATTAATCATCCAGATATAGGGACGCAAGTCACGTTCATATAAGTCTCACGTTTTTAATCTTGCGTTACTGAGCGTTCTGCGCATTAATTGATAAGAGAAACGATGCTCAAGCTTATATCTTTAACCATGTCGTTTTCAAACGACATACTTTGACCCAGATGCTAATAAGTTTTTATTTGTACTGTATTTCTTAAAAGTTCAATTCAGATTTCTTTCAATAATGATGCCAATTACAATATTTTAAAAATATG
>CBFHTO010000058.1:8676-22925 GCA_965658765.1 Glaciecola sp.
GTAGGAGCATTTGTATTAACTATGAACAATAGAGGCTGCGTAAATTTTAAGCTTAGAAACAAATCTTAATTCTTCATGTTGGTGAATGTATGCTTGGTTAATATTGATTTTTACTGTCGAGCTTACTTAGCCAGAATATCAATAAACTCTATTTGCGATTTGCAAGCACAACTGCGCGCTTTGGAGCAGGGTATCCCTCTATTGTTTTGCTATTGTCATCGGGGTCAAGGAAGTCAATTAAGCTATGGTTCTGCATCCATTCGGTGCGCCTTTGTTCCTCTAGAGAAGTAACATCAAGATCGACACAACGTACATTTACAAAGCCTAATTTGTATAACCAAAGGCAAAGCATATTAACGCTGGGAATAAACCACACATTCCTCATCTGTGCGTATCTATCTTCTGGAACAAGGCAGCTTTGTTTGTCGCCGTCAATTACCAAAGTTTCCAATACTAATTGGCCACCCGAGCAGAGTTGTGCCTTCAGTTCTTTTAAAAAGTTGAGTGGGTCCGGACGGTGATAAAGAACGCCCATCGAGAAAACGGTATCAAAGGCATGAGTACTTGGCATATTTTCTATACCGATCGGTAAAAAATGTACTGGCTTTTTTTCAAGATATTGCTTAAAACACTGAAATTGATAGAAAAAAAGATCTGTAGGATCAATGCCTAAGCAATACTCTGCACCTTCATCAAACATCCTCCACAGATGATATCCACTGCCACAACCAACGTCTAAAACCTTTTTGTTTTTCAAACTATCGATGTGTGGAAGGAGCCTATTCCACTTAAAGTCAGAACGCCATTCGGTATTAATTTCAATTCCAAAAAAATCAAAAGGGCCTTTGCGCCAAGGCATGAATTGTTGCAAGACAGCCCGTGTTTTTAATTGCTCTTTCTCTTCTAGCGGACGTTTCGAATACAAACTAACTGCATCTGAAATATCTATTTCAGCCTGATTATTGTGAGAGGGAAGTTTTTTTAGCTGTTGTTCCCATCTTCTTTTGTTCTTGTCATTTGTGTCAGCTTCCCAATCGTTAATTAATGAAGAGAATTGACCTATGTGAGCCTCGAGCTTGTCACCCAAAATTGAGGCATAAAACAAGGATTTCCAATGGTTCATTATTTCCTCGCCGCCTTCTTATTTGACCGCTAATAGAGAATAGAAGTTAAACTGCTGAAACCAGTTTGTTAAGCTACTAAATCCAGCTTTTTTAAGTCGCGTTTGCTGGGCTTCAGGAGAGTCTAATATCATAACGTCCTCAAGAGCGCTGCGTTTTTTAGCAATTTCTAATTCTGAATAACCATTTGAACGTTTAAAATCATGATGCAACTCAATCAGAATTTTATCCATTCTAGGGTCCTCTAAACGAAGTTTTTCACTCAAGATAAAAATGCCCCCCGGCGATAGTGAATCGTATACTTTATTGATAATAGTCTGGCGCTTATCTTTGTCTATAAATTGAAGAGTGAAATTCATTACAACCATATCACAAGGTTGAAGTGGGTAATCAAAGATGTCTGATTGCACGATATCGATACTTTGACCAAACTGAAAGGCAGATACGTGCTGACGACAACGCTCAATCATGGCTAAACTATTGTCAACACCTACAATTCTCAAGTGAGACTGAGCTGAAGTCGCGTCAATCTTTGCTTTATTCGACTCGATACTAAGTTCTGGCGACGACATGACATCCTCATTCATTGGATTGTGAAATCGTTTCGCAATGGAGAGACTCGCGCTGCCTAGAGAGCAGCCTAAATCATATATGAGCGTAGGTTGCACAAGGTGCTTGTGCGCTATCGTTCCTATTCCTTCAATAATATCTTGATACCCTGGCACTGAACGATTAATCATGTCAGGAAAGACGTCTACTACCTGTTTGTTAAAGTTAAATTTTTCCAACGAGGCTGGCGTAGACTGGAAAATAGTGTCTTTATTTGTCATTCCGAGCGTTTTTGTCATTGTTTTTTATACTAAACTATAATGGTGGAAATCGCACATGCCCACTATTATATACGTTTTATTACTGTATTAAGTAATATAAATAAGGAGTAAGCTACTTTTTAGGAAAATTCTTAAAGTAGATTTTTGTAGTAAAGCTCCATTTTTATTAGAAAGTTGAGTGATACGTGACATTTAGGGTTTTTGTCAGTAGCTTCAATACGTTATACTTTGCAAATTATGTTTAAAAACGTAAATGTAAATGACCCAGCTTAATGGGTTTTCGGTGTCATCTATGCAATGCTTTTTATAATAAAGAAAATGCATTGATTATCAAAAAAAGTATGCACTAGCAGTTTGATAGTGTGGCGTATCTTGAGAGTAGCAAAAGGACTAGTCAGTAGAATGTTAAAAATTTTAATCGCAGATGATCATCCTCTTTATAGAGAAGCCTTGATTGCAGCTTTGCAAACACACTTCACTAATGCGCAATTTTTAGAGTCGGACTCTTTTGATAGCGTACTCGCAAGTCTTAGGAAGCACCGTACTATCGGCATTATTTTACTCGATTTAAATATGCCAGGATGCGACAACTATTATGCTTTACTTAGAGTTCGTCAATCGTTTCCTAATATACCAGTCATTGTTGTTTCTGGACATGAATCGCTGGACGTCGTAGCGCAATCAATGGAATTCGGTGCGCAGGCATTTATTCCAAAGACCACCGTTACAAGCGACATGATCGAGGCAATTAAGCGCGTTTTGGCTGGCGGCGTATGGTTGCCAGAAGGTATGCAGGAAAAGTTAGATGAGTTAGATGACGACACTATAGAAATTGCACAGAAAGTAAGCGAGCTTACGCCAAAACAGTTTCAAGTGCTTCGTTTAGTCAAACAAGGCATGATGAACAAACAAATTGCCGACTTTTTAAATGTTACTGAAGCAACTGTAAAAGCACATATCAGTACCTTGTTCAAGCGTTTAGATGTTAAATCACGAACACAGATTTTAGTTGCGGTAGAAAAGCTGCAAATAGATTAATGTTGAGCGGCAGTCAAAAAGTGATTGAGGATGCAATGCCGCTAATAGACTTGCACCGTCACCTTGATGGAAATATTAGGCTTTCAACAATTATTTTTCTCGCCGAAAAATTCGGCATTCCTCTTCCTAGCAATGATGAACCTGAATTGGCTAGTCATGTTTTTATTAGTGATAAAACAACCGACTTGCTTGCCTTTTTAAAGAAACTCGATCTTGGCGTCTCTGTCATTGGCTCGTTAGACGCGTGTCGACAAATTGCATACGAGAATGTTGAAGACGCTATTAACGAAGGCCTAGACCATGTTGAACTGCGTTTTTCTCCGTACTATATGGCGAAAGCTTTTTCATTGCCGCTCCCGGCAGTAGTTGAAGCTGTCGTAGACGGCGTAAAATCTGCAAACAAAGAATTTGATTACAACGCAAAATTACTTGGAATACTCAGTCGTACCTTTGGTGTGGAGTGTTGTCGAGAAGAATTAAACGCATTACTCATGTACTCTAATAACATTACTGCTATTGATCTTGCGGGTGATGAAAAAGGGTTTCCTGCAGAGCTCTTTCAGTCTCATTTTCGTCTAGCCAGAGACCATGGCTTAGAAGTGACCGTTCATGCGGGAGAGGCAGATTCTGCAAAAAGTGTGTGGGATTCTATTCAATTACTAGGTGCGAGCAGAATAGGGCATGGAGTTGCAGCGATTCGTGATCAAAGACTTATAGAGTATATGGCAAAGCACAGGATCGGTATTGAAAGTTGTTTGTTATCAAATTATCAAACTGGCACTTGGACAGACATCGAGACTCATCCGGTTGCACAGTTTTTAGAGGCAGGTATCCCAGTTTGTTTGAATACAGATGATCCAGGCATCTCGAACAATGTGCTGACAGACGAATACGCTCTGGCGAAAGAACGACTAAAAATGAACACTTCTCAAATTAAGAAGCTTCAACAGAATTCACTTGATATGGCATTTTTAGATAAAGACGAACGCCATGCAATAAGCGCCAATAAAAAAGCCAAACGAACTTGAAACGTTTGGCTTTATTTTTCTATTAAATTAAGGGTTTTAGACCTTGATTACTTTTTATCTTAATTACTTTGAACCTCAGCTACTTTAGATCCTACTTAGTTATGCTGCTTTTCTTGTAGATTTTTTTGCCTTTGACTTTACCTTGTTACTGCCAGCTGCCAACAATTCTTGTGGGTCAAAGTCATCAACATTAATGGTTCGCAAACGCCCAGCTTCTGCTTCGCGCATGAGCGACGCTTCTTCCTCGCTAATGATTTTTGCTTCTAATGCTTTATCTGCAAGCAGGTCAAGTTGCGTCATGGGTAGCTTTTTACCGAGCTCTTTGCATATCCGATCAAAGATTGGTTCGACCGCTATCATGTTTTCAAGCGTTTGTTCTAAGTCGCCAAACAAGCTTCCATCTACTCTTTCAAGGTATTGCCCAGCACCAAGGCGATCCCTTGCGCTTCCAGGCGTTTGCAACATATGAGCGATTTTATGCTCAATTTTGTCACTAGGCTTGTTATTTAACTTACCTACAGGTTGCACAACGACTCTTAGGTATGCCGCAATAACTTTTGATGGGAAGTTTTTGATAAAATCATCAATGGCTACATCAATGTTATGTAAGCAATCTTGCAATGCCCAATGAAGTAAGGGTAAGTCCTCTTTGATTCGACCTTGCTCGTCAAATCTTTTCAAGGTAGCAGATGCTAAGTATAAATTACTTAAAATATCTCCCAAACGAGCAGACAAGCGTTCTCGCCTTTTTAAAGAGCCACCGAGAACCCCCATTGACACATCTGTAAGCATTGCTAGATTAGATGAGTAACCTTGTAAGCGTTTGTAATAAAATGCGGTTTCGTCTCTAAATGGTGCCTCACTGAACGAGTTTCGCGTCAAAGTGAACCACAGTGAGCGTATCGTGTTGCTAACCGCAAAGCCTATGTGCCCGAACACTGCACTATCGAAATCAGCAAGCTGCTTGTCTTTGTCTGTCTCTTGGGCTGCGTAGATTTCTTTCAGTACAAAGGGATGACAGCGCATAGCGCCTTGACCAAATATCATCATGTTACGAGTAAGGATATTTGCACCTTCAACGGTAATAGATATCGGTACGCCTTGATAAGCTCTTCCCAAGTAATTGTTAGGACCCAAGCAAATCCCTTTTCCGCCATGGACATCCATCGAATCGTTGACCAATTGACGCATACGCTCGGTTAAATGATATTTGCATATTGCTGATATAACTGAGGGCTTTTCACCTAAATCAACGCCTGCAGTACTAAAAGAGGTGACCGCGTCCATCATGTATGCGCTGCCTCCAATTCGTCCAAGCATTTCCTCGACGCCTTCCATTTGACCAATAGGCAACCTAAATTGTCTTCGTATACGAGCATATGCACCAGTACTTAAGGCTAGTTGTTTTGCTCCGCCAGCTGCCGAAGATGGCAGAGTGATGCACCGACCAACCGACAAACATTCCATGAGCATGCGCCAGCCTTTACCGGCCATTTTCTCACCGCCAATGATATAACTTAATGGCACAAACATGTTTTCAGCCTGCAAAGGGCCGTTATGGAAGGGCACGTTCAGGGGAAAGTGGCGACGTCCAATCTGAAGTCCTTCGGTATCGCGTGGAATTAAAGCGCAAGTAATGCCTAAATCTTTTACATCCCCTAACAAGCCGTCTGGATCCTGCATTTTGAAAGCTAAGCCAATTACAGTTGCAATCGGTGCAAGGGTTATATAACGCTTGGAAAACGTAAGGTTCATACCTAGTACTTCTTTGCCTTCGAATTCTCCCTTACAGACCACGCCAACGTCAGGTATTGCACCTGCATCCGAACCAGCTTCTGGGCTTGTCAATGCAAAGCATGGAATTTCATCCCCATTAGCAAGCCTTGGTAAGTAGTGGTCTTGCTGCTCTTTTGTTCCATAGTGTTGCAGAAGTTCACCTGGCCCGAGAGAATTGGGTACGCCTACTGTCGAAGACAACACAGCACTTACCCCTGCTAATTTTTGCAATACTCGTGATTGGGCATATGCCGAAAACTCGAGGCCACCGTATTTCTTCTCGATGATCATTGCAAAGAATTTATGTTCTTTAAGATACGCCCAAATTTCTTCTGGTAGGTCTGCGTCTTTATGATTGATTTGCCATTCATCAACCATAGAACAGACTTCGTTACATGGCCCATCGAGGAAAGCTTGTTCTTCGGCGTTTAATCTCGGCTGAGCAATACCGTGCAGCGTTGACCACGATGGCTTGCCACTAAAAAGTTCTCCGTCCCACCAAACTGTGCCAGCGTCAATTGCTTCTTGTTCTGTTGTCGACATCTCTGGCGATACACTTTTGTAAAAAGCCAACAACCGTTTCGTGAGTTGTTCTACTCTAAATGGAGCGTAAGCAACTGGTGCACTTACCGCAATGAATAAGACCCAACCTATAATACCAATTGAGCCAAAAATAGTGCCTAACACCATTACGGCACTCAATACTAAAATACTAGAAGTAAGAGAATGCTGTTTATATGCTAAATACCCAAACACACCCATGAAAATTAAAAACCACGCTAAATCCGTCATATAGCCTCCTGAGGTCTGACCAGATAAGACTAAGGTAGCGATAAGGCACTAAAAAATCAAGTGTTCAAACAAAATTAAACAAAAAATTAACACAAGTGTAGTTTACGTTTTAGCAGATTTGTTTCGTTATACCAGCGTGCGCTATAGGTATTTAAATTTGCTCAGTTGAATGTCACCTTGTTCTTTGCCTTTTTTGAATTGTTGGAGACGGACCAAGTTGTAGTTTAAGCTGGGAGCAAACCACGCGTATGTGACTCGTTTTCTGGTTTCGCGATTGATTTTGACCTTCATCGCTTTAACTTGTCCATACGGTAATACGAGGGCTTCTGTTTTGACGTATTCCAATTCATAGTGTCGCTTTTCGCCACGGTAATTGAAAAAGTCGTAGCTAACATTTGTTTGACCATCGGCTAATTTTTTTGCTAGGTCTATTCTAAAAAGTTGATTGTCTAACTCGCCATCCCAGTCAATTGTCGACTCATCATTGATCTCAACTGTCTTGCGTTTGTCGTTAAATACGATGTTTAAGCGCTTATTAGGTCCAGTACCTGAACGGTAATATTCGTATTTTAAAGGTACCAAACTTTTTTTATTTGTGATGATGAACTGCGTTTCTTCCAAGCGTTTATCCGACAACAAGAACTTGGATAGCTTTGAGTGATAGGTGAGTTTATATGTGTCGTCTTTGATATGGGTTAAATTTAACTTTGCGGTTCCAACATCGGAGCCAGAGCGATAAGCTACGAAGTCTGCGTTAAAGGGTTTGAAAGAAAAATCCTCTGATTCATTGCTGTTGGCATATTCACCAAATGACAACAGCTGCAAAATCATAAAGAATAAAAATGCTTTATTCGAGTGCAATATCTTCATAAATAAAACCCTGGCCTTTTATTATTTTATTATCAAACCAAACGTTTCCGTCTTTGTAACTGAGCCGTCTTTCACAAAACCACTTTATGACGAGCGGATAAATTAACCATTCTTTTTTGGCTACTTTTTCGCTTAAGGACTCAACGGTATCGTTTTTTGCTACTTTTAATACACTTTGTAGGACAACGGGACCTCCGTCAAGTTCTGCTGTAACAAAATGTATTGAGGCTCCATGAAATTCATCCCTGTTTTCCAAAGCCCGTTTATGAGTATTTAGACCAGGGTATTTGGGTAATAAGGATGGATGAATATTGAGCATTTTACCTTCAAACTTTTGCACAAATGACTCAGTCAAAATACGCATAAAACCAGCAAGGACGATGAGATCTGGACTGTAAGATTGAATTAATTCAGCGAGCTTTTCGTCAAAATGTTCTCTACTCGTGAAATTTTTGTGGGATAGGGCGTGAGCAGGTATTCCCTTTGATTTAGCACGAATTAAGCCAAACGCAGATTCAATATTCGATATAACTGCCACGACAGCCCCGGGAATACTGCTATTTTCGCACTCATCTATAATAGATTGCAGGTTAGAACCTGAGCCAGAAATTAATACAACGATTTTCATATTGTTTATATTGTCACTCTCAAGCGTCAAACAATTTTTACTGTATCGCCATCTTCTGATTCAACGACGTGCCCAATAACCCATGCTTTTTCATCATGTGCGTTTAAAAATTCTACAACGTCTTTCTTTATGTTTTGATCAACGGCTAAAATCAATCCAACACCACAGTTGAATGTTCGATACATTTCGTGCTCAGTTACGTTTCCGTGTGATTTTAGATAAGAAAAAATTGTCGGCCATTGCCAAGAACTAGCGTCTATCATCGCTGTCATGCCTTGTGGAAGTGCTCTCGGAATATTTTCCCAAAAACCCCCACCAGTTATATGCGATATGGCATGAACATCAAATTTTTCGAGCAAAGCCAATATAGAAGCTACATATATTTTTGTCGGCTCTAAAAGGTGATCGGCAACGCTTTTTCCTTCGAGAGTTTCGCTTAAGTTAAGTTCAGCAAATTCAATTATTTTGCGAACTAAAGAATATCCGTTTGAGTGCGGACCAGAAGACGCGAGAGCGATAAGCGCATCGCCTGCTGCCACTTTACTGCCATCTATTACCTTTTCGGCTTCTACGACACCGACACAAAAGCCTGCAATGTCATAATCATCGCCAGAATACATACCTGGCATCTCTGCAGTTTCACCGCCTATCAATGCACAGTTCGATTGTTGGCAGCCTTTGCCTATACTAGTAACAACATTGGCTGCCGTATCTACATTAAGCTTGCCTGTCGCATAGTAATCTAAGAAAAATAGGGGTTCTGCACCTTGCACGATTAAATCATTTACGCACATTGCAACTAGGTCAATCCCAATCCCATCATGTCGATTTAAATCCATGGCTAGTCGTAACTTTGTGCCAACACCGTCTGTCCCTGATACTAACAATGGGTTTTTGTACTTTGATGGTAGTGAACACAAAGCACCAAAACCACCCAAACCACCTTTTACTTCAGGACGAGAAGTCGCCTTAGTTACCGATTTTATTCGCTGTACTAATTGGTTTCCTGCGTCTATATCGACACCAGCGTCTTTGTAACTAAGAGATTGTTTACTATTTGACACGAATTTTCCTCTGCAAATTTGGACATTTTTAATGGTATCAGTTCGTTAATTCAAAAGGTATAAAATTCACTAAAAATCTAATGCAAATAGCTTCTAAATGTTCGACAATAGAAGGGTAACTAATAATTATCCAAAAGGATTTTAATAAATTTTGTATCCAGTATCCCCGTTTCGCTTTTTTCTTATTTCGGTGATTTTATGTCTGTGCATTGTTACAACAAAAGTAAATGCAAGCAAAGTCACTCATGTGGATGTAGGACGCGTGCCTGTAGAAGACCAATCGATACAAAACCAGAAAAGAGCAGGTCAGGCATCACTTGAGCAAGTGTTTGTAAAAATGAGCGGAAATAAAGACATTATAAAATCTCAAAGTATAAGTAGAGCAACCCGAAATTTTGAGCAGTTTTTAATCTCTAGCAGTTATGTCACATTGAATGAGCAGTTGTATTTCGAGGCGCGGTTTAACAAAGACAAAATAGAAAATCTATTACTCGCGAGTGGCAGTCCAGTATGGGCAAGCTTGCGTCCGAATGCCATAGTTTGGATGTCGAAGCGAGGCGAAATAGAAACTTTGGGGTCAAGGAAACCTCGAAGCGGCGAACTTGCTTCGCTTAATCGGTTTATGGATATCGATATTTTATCTCAAAATACACCTGGCGATTTGCAGCATCAATTGTTTCAATCAGCTTACCAACGCGGTGTTAATATACTCATCCCAATCGGGGATTTTGAAGATTATCAAAACGTATCGGCGCAAGACATTCAAAGTCAGTTCACACAGTCGATTATGGAGCACAGTGAACGCTACGATACCCAATATGTGATTATCGCTTCGTTACAAGCATTTGATGCTCAGCAGGCGGCAGCACTGCGCCGATCATTTTTGGGTGTAGAACAAAATGTCGATGTTCCACCATCAAATACACAAGGTGTTGATACTGAACAACAAGAAGCCCCATCATCAATGGACAAATCGCTGAATGCAGATGTATCTTATGATGTATCAAGTGTTATTGAAGAGGAGAATAAACGTCCTTTAACTCGCGCTGAAAAGAGGGCTGAATTGCAGAATTTGATTGCCGGTACTGAATTTTTAGGCGCCTTTTTAGAAAGCAATGTAGATGTCCCAAATGATACGGAGTTTTCACTTGATTATGTGATTAGTAATCGCAAAGAGCTGTTTACCGGGAAAATTTACGCGCCGACCGAATCTGCTGCGATCGAACAATTAGTTGATGTATATGCCGACCACCTAGCAAAGGGCTTCGCACTCACTTCGCCCATAGGGCAAAATTTGAACACATTAAGAATTTCTGTTGAGAACATCTCTAGTTTGAAAGACTACAAAAACGTTTTGAATTTGTTTGAATCTATTCCCTCAATTGAGCGTGTTAATCTTGAAAAACATCAAAAAACGAGCGCAATATTTCGAGTAGAGCAATCTATTAGTGTAGAGCAACTCAGTGCAATTTTGTCTCTTGATAGACGCCTTCAAAAAACCACAGGAAATGATCAAAGTTTAGTTGGAATTCCTTCAAGCGAGGCTTATGCTGCTGAAACAATAAGTGACCCTAGTGAGTTTTCGCAGCAAGATAGGCTTGATGAAGAAGCGCTTAACTACCTTTATTTCACTTGGAAAAATTAGCAAGATGCAGTTGACGCTACCTATCCATATTAGTAAACACAATGCATTTTCAACTTTTTTAAGTGCCGATAATGCGGGTTTTGTCGCTTATGTTGATTCTGTTTTATCGTCCAATACGGTTTTTAATAATGCTTCTCAACGCATCTGTTATTTGACTGGGCTATCAGGAAGTGGAAAGACACATTGTTTGCTTGCTACCTGTGATAAGGCGTCTAGAGTTGATTTATCATACCAATATTTAGATTTGACTTCGCTGGTCAAAATGCCACCTGAAGTGATGGACGGGCTAGCGTATCATGACGTTCTTTGTATCGATAATTTACATGTAATCAATGATTTGAATGACGAAGATGCACTCGCATGGCAACGAACAATATTTGATACTATTAACATTTTCACTGAGCGAAAGGGTAGGTTGTTACTACTAAGCAGTAGAAAGAGCGTAGCGGATTCGAACTTTAAATTACTCGATTTAAACACAAGGTTAATGTGGGGCACAAACTATACCTTACACATGTTAAGTGACCAAGAAAAGCTTGAGGCGCTTATGTTGCACGCAAAAGCTTTAGGTTTAAGCTTACAACATGAGTCACTCAGGTTTTTAATTAGCAGAAGCAAGCGCGACATGCATCAACTTATCGACCAACTTCAAGAGTTAGATAAAGCCTCTTTAGCAGACAAGCGTAAGATTACGATCCCTTTTATAAAGCAGGCTTTGGCTCTTTAAATAATAAAAAGGCTTAAGTGATTATCGGGTTTATTGTTTGGATGACCCTTGAGTATTTCGTCCCTCAAAATGTGCCTTTTCTTCTTCCATAACTTTGCTAAGTTTCGGTAGGCTGCTGCCCAACTCTTGCCCTCTTAAACGCGCAAACATGCTACAACCAACAAACATGCATGACGCTAGAACTAATTCAATACTTGCATAGATAACTTGACTGGGCTCCGCGTAAATGACGGTTATAGAGTGCAAGAGATACCACAAGATCACGAAACATGACCATGCGTGCGTATATGGCTTAGCCAAAATAATCCCCTTCAGAGGCAATATTAAGGGCAGCAGGTACAGCAAAAAAATAAAGACAAAAGAATATTCGTGCTCTTTATTTAGCAGAAAATACCAAACGCACATCCAAAGGAGTAATAGCACGTGACTTACTAAGGCGAGATATCGTACATTTTTTACTTTAGACGACATGACAATCTCTTTTTTTGTCGTGATGGATTCGTCTAAACCTTCATTTGCCTGCATATTCATTCACTTATTCGTTTGATTTCAATTTAGCTGCCACGTTGGCTAGCCTTTTTCCCATCGCGATTGCCAATGATTCTTCGTCGTCGCTCAACGACTTTTTATCATTAATGTTTACGCTTGTTGGGCCATACGGCCCACCTCCGCTGAGCGTACTGTGTAAATTTGGTTCGCTATATGGCAAGCCAACGATACACATTCCTTGATGCAACAGTGGCAACATCATCGATAGCAGAGTCGTCTCTTGACCACCGTGCATACTAGAGGAAGATGTGAAGCAACAAGCAGGTTTTCCTTCTAACTGTCCTTTGACCCATACGTCAGTTAAGCTATCGATAAAATGTTTCATTGCGCCTGCCATATTACCAAAGTGAGTCGGACTGCCGATTGCCAGTCCATCACAGTCAATTAAATCTTGTTTATCTGCATATAGATAACCATCATCTGGTATTTCGGATAATGCAGAAGCATTTACTTGACTGGTGATAGGTGGGACGATTCGGATGAGTGCTTCGTGGCCTGCCTGCTCAATGCCTCGGGCTATATGTTCAGCCAAAAGCTGTGTACGACCGTGTTGTGAATAAAATAGCACTAATATTCTACTCACTTACCAATTCCTTTATATTTTCTAGTGGACGCCCAATCGCAGCAATATTGCCACGCAAAAGTATTGGTCGTTCGAGTAATTTAGGATACTCATGAATTGCTCTTAGTACCTCATTATTGTCTGACTCCTTACTTAAGCCAGCTTGTTTAAATTCTGCTTCTTTTTTACGCACAATATCAAGCGCATTCGTGGTTGGTAGAGCGGCAAAAAGATTTTCAACTTGAGTATAATTTAACGGATGTTTGAGATATTCTACGACTTCAAAGTCGAGTTTGGTGGATTGCAAGTAGGCAAGCGCTTCTCGGCTTTTTGAACAGCGAGGGTTATGGTATAAGATTGCGTCGTGCATGATATTCTCCTCTCAATAAAACGTTGGTTGTTAGAAGTTACTGTAAAATGAACATAAAAATAATAACATTTATTTGCGCGCTTTTTGCTGCAATCGCAGGTGTGTTTATTGCACAATTTCTCTCATATGATTTTAAAACTCTAGAGGGTAATAAGATCAAACACAATGAACTTTCGGAGCAAGTTGTGATTGTAAATTACTTTGCTGAATGGTGTGCCCCATGCCTTAGGGAAATTCCCGAATTGAATGAGTTTTTTCATCAAAAAGGAGCTAATGTCAAATTATTCGCAATAAGTTATGACCAGCTACCCCACGAAAAGCTGAAAGTCATTCAAGAAAAATACAATATCGAATTTCCTTTAATTCAAGAGATTATTAATCCATTCCCATTTAAACGCCCAGATTTTTTACCTGCGACATTTATTATCAAGCCAAATGGAGAATTAGCAGGCCAACTATACGGCGAACAGACAGTACAGAGTTTACAAGAAGCGGTTGAAGCAGCAAAAGGGCCTTAGATACTAAGCCGCTGCATCTTCTCCTGTTCGAGTCTAAATTGCTCGATCCGTCCTTTTATTCTTTGCTTTTCAAGCGTATCGGTGTTTGCTTTATTATAAGCGAATTGCAGCTCGTCAATTGCAAGTGGATACGCTGATATCAGCGCATATATTTCAGCCTGCGCCATGTGAGCTTCCTTCTTTTGTTGAGAACGATTATACGCATCCTTGAGCAACTGATAGGCTAAAAAGTTTTCACTGTCTACTAATAACAAATCGCGCAATAACTCTGTTGCTAAGTCATATTGTTCGGCGTATACGTATGCGTTTGCTAAATTCAAGGTAAGCACCTGATTTGTTCGTTTTAGCTCCCATATCGGGGCAAGCATATTAATCGCCTTTTGTGCTTGTTGCTGCTCTATATAGATATCAGTCATTACATCGAGATAGAACAAATTCTCTGGATCATTTGATAATAATTCATTTAACACTTTTTGTGCTTCTGGGTATTTCTCTAACGCGAATAAACTAAGCGCCAAGCCATACTTATTTGCTTTTATGTGCGTAGGGTGAGTGCTTTTTGTTACGGCATTTTGATAAAATTCAAAATTCCGTTGTGGGTTACCCAAATACCGCGCGTTGATTCTTGCCTTTGCAAGTTGAAAGGACAGACTAGGCGGAATGTTTCGTGCGCCATAAGCTCTTGCCCTTGTTACTGTTTGAGCAACTCTATCTGCAGGTAATGGGTGAGT
>CBFHTO010000059.1:0-22386 GCA_965658765.1 Glaciecola sp.
CTTAACAAATTTTTTCTTAAAAACCTTTTTTATCAACAAAGACATGCTCTGAAAGCTACGTTAACATATGTAAACTTGAGCAGTAGCGGCGGACCAGCAATCTACGAACAGGGCAAATCAACGTCACCCCGATTCGACCCGCTAATCAAACGGACTCCAAAGGTAAACTTTTCGTGCTATTCACATTTAAAAAATTTACATCGGCAGCAAGACCAGTACATGGTGCTTTTGCTTGCGTTTATCTTTTGTGTGAGCCTCGTGTTTTTCTGAAATCATCTTATCGTCTGATTCAATTCTTTGTTGCTGTATATCTCGTAGTAATTTCATCATCAGTCTTGCCTCAAACCCCAGAACATAAAAATGAAGTGGCTAGACTTACAAACAACGAACAGGAACTTTCACAGCCAGTATTCCTAACGACCCTCGCTCCCAACACTGCTAAAGAACTGAGGATTATTACGCTTGCCCCTCATCTAGCAGAGCTTGTTGCTGCATTAGGTTTAAGTAGTCAAATTATAGCCGTAAGTGAACACACTGACTTTCCGGTTAAGCTACAAAAGCTGCCAACGATCGCCAGTTATCAAGGCGCAAACATTGCTCAGATCATACGCCTAAACCCTACTCATATATTGTCGTGGAAAGGCGGAAACAGGGCTGCAGATATTGCTAAATTAAATTCACTCGCGGCTCAGCACTACTCATCAAAAATAGAGACCACCGAGGAGCTTTTGCTTGAGATTATCAATATTGGTCGCTTCTTAGGTGCAAAAGAAGAAGCCGAAGAGCTCAGCAAGCAGTTATCAAATAAAATCAAAACCTTAAAAAGCAATCACGGCAAAAAAAAACGGACTCTAGTGTATTATCTCAGTCAAACGCCATTTATAGGTCTTGGCAACGATGTCTGGATAAACGAACTACTTTCGCTTTGTGCTGTAACCAATATATATTCTGATTCGAAGGCCCCATTCCCACAACTAAACATTGCCAATATTATACGAGCGAAGCCAAGTATCATTATCGCGGCAACACATGACTCAGTTGAGAAAATAGAATCGTTCTGGGCTCCTCATTTGTCGAAAATGAATACCGAGCTTGTTAAAGCTAATCCTGATGAGCTACATCGCTTTACCCCAAGAGCAATAAATGCTGTTGAAGCGCTTTGTGAGAAACTCAATGCCAGTGAAGACTGACTGTATTTACAAAGCAACATTACCGTTTAGGGTCTGTTGATTTTCAACACACCCTAGTTAAAATGAAAAAAATTGAACTGATAAAAACCCGAAATGGTATAAAACAATTATCAAAAAGGACTCAGACCTATGAAATATCTTATCCACACCCTTATATTTTCAGTTCTTATTATGCTAACGCTGGCTTGTAGCAAAGCCAATCAAACCTCCTCGATTGCACCAGATGCATTCGAAGCAATGGATAAAACTGGAATTACGCTTTTGGACGTTAGAACACCAGATGAGTTCGATGCTGGCTACATTCCAGGTGCAATAAACATCCCGGTCTCTGAACTGAGCGAACGCTACACAAGTCTTGCTGAGAATAAAGACAAAGAAGTTGTAGTGTATTGCCGGTCTGGTCGACGCGCAGCAAACGCCATTGAGCTATTGGAATCAAAAGGATTTACCAATGTAGTGCATCTTGAAGGGGACTATGGGCAGTGGGAAAAAGACCAACGAGAAATAGTAAAACCTTAGAAAACTAAAATGTTAAAGACAGGCTATCAACTGCTATAGCCTGCCTAGTTGGTAGTTAGATCAAATTGATTTTTGCGAACTTTCGTTTACCAACTTGATAGACAGCAATGCCTTTTTCACCTAAAACCAATCGTGTGTCAGAAACTTTTGAACCATCAATTTTGACCGCTCCTTGTTTGATCATACGCATTGCATCTGAGGTAGAAGACACAAGCCCAGCTTCTTTTAATACATGACCAATCGCTGCTCCATTATCCGGCAAAGTAATATCAAGCTCGGGCATGTCATCGGGTATCGCATTCTTTTGAAAACGCTGGATAAAATCTTGCTCTGCACCATTTGCTGCATCTTGATCATGAAAACGCTCAATTAACTCTTTTGCAAGTTTTATTTTGATGTCTCGAGGGTTTGTGCCGTTTTGAACATCCGCTTTTAAAGACTCAATCTCAGCAATTGGTCTGAAGCTCAGTAGCTCGTAATAACGCCACATCAAATCATCAGAAATCGACATAACTTTACCAAACATCTCATTCGGCGCGTCAGTAATTCCAATGTAGTTGTTTAAGGACTTTGACATTTTTTGAACGCCGTCGAGCCCTTCGAGCAATGGCATCATCAATATGCTTTGTTGTTTTTGCCCCTGAGATTTCTGTAGCTCTCTACCCATCAACAAGTTAAATCGCTGGTCGGTACCGCCCAATTCAACGTCCGATTCAAGAGCAACAGAATCCCAACCCTGCACAAGCGGATACAAAAACTCATGAATGGAAATAGCTTGGCCATTGGCGTATCTTTTTTTGAAATCATCGCGCTCAAGCATCCTAGCGACGGTTTGGCTCGCTGCTAGTTTAATCATTCCAGCAGACCCAAGTTTACTCATCCACTCTGAATTAAACCGAATGGTAGTTAATTCTGGATCTAGAATTTTAAAGACCTGCTCTTGATACGTTAGGGCATTCTGTTGTATTTGTTCCTCTGAAAGCGGCTTACGGGTAACGTTTTTCCCCGTAGGATCACCGATTAAACCAGTAAAATCCCCAATTAAAAAAATAACTTCGTGACCTAATTTTTGGAAAGTTCGCAATTTATTGATTAATACCGTGTGTCCCAAATCGGGCGCAGTTGGATCAAAGCCCGCTTTAATTTTTAGAGGCTTTCCCGTTTTCAACTTTTCAATAAGTTCAGCTTCAATAAGTATTTCATCTGAACCACGTTTAATTTCAGCAAACGCTGATTCCCAACTTGTCATGTGTAGATCCTGTGCCATGTCTGCCTAATTTGTGCTTATTTGTAAAATATCATCACCTAATATTTTGTAAAACGGGCAGTATTAATTAATGTCTTTTGCAATCATTTTGCTAATAAATTGATAACTTTTGCGTCTTTAAAGCTGTAAAATGAACCTTTAGACTGGAATGCGGACTAAAATCATTATATTCTGCAATTGATGACTGACTATTTTACGAGTGTATGATCCACAATACAATAAAACATCTCCCTTTTCCGCATCGCTTAGCCATTATAAGTGCGAGCATACTTGTGCTAATAGTGCTTATTTGGCCCATGGATGATGTGGAAGCATCTCGAAAAGTGGTCGCGCAAGAGCTAACTGTGGGCGTGGCTTATCCGGTTGAAATCCCCCTTTTCGATAGCCCCGATATCAACGAAGTATTATGGGAAGATGTAAGTGAAGCGGTGACCTATGTGGTCAGATCTGGAGACTCAATTGCTGGGATATTTTCTTCTTTCTCGCTTAGCCCACAACTAACTTACAAGGTAAGTAGAGCGGGGGAACATGCCAAGCTGCTCAGTAAAATAAGACCAGGTGATACTTTATTTTTACATTTTGATGAATCTGGGCACCTTACCGATTTACAGTTTCCGATTTCTAATACTCGCACTTTGTTTATTGAATCTAATGGCGATGACTATAATAGTCGAGTTGAAGAAAAAGAAATCGAGTCCGTTCTGAATTTCGCACAAGGCACTATTAAATCCAATTTTTGGAATTCAGGTGTTGAAGCAGGTTTGTCAGACAACCAAATAATGAAACTTGCTGGGATATTTGGATGGGATATTGATTTCGCTCAAGAGATTCGAGTAAACGATAGTTTTAATATGGTGTACGAAGAACTCTATGTCGACGGAGAATTCATTGGTCATGGCGAAATCGTAGCGGCAGAGTTTGTAAACCAAGGCGAAGTATTCACTGCAATTCGATACAACGACGGTCGGTATTACACACCAGAAGGCAGAAGTATGCGCAAAAGTTTTTTACGCGCACCAATCAATTTTAAATACGTAAGTTCAAACTTTAACCCCAAGCGTTTTCACCCGGTACAGAAACGGGTAAAACCTCATCGAGGGGTTGATTATGTAGCAAAAGTTGGTACGCCCGTGCTTGCTGCTGGCGATGGCAAGGTCGTGCGAGCAGCATATGACCGATTTAACGGTCACCATGTTTTTATTCAGCATGGAGAGCGCTATCAAACAAAATACCTTCATTTCAAAAAACGCGCAGTTAAAGCTGGCCAACAGGTGAAGCAAGGTCAAGTTATCGGTTACTTGGGTTCGACTGGCATGGTCACTGGAGCACATTTACACTACGAATTCCTTGTCGACGGGGTACATAGAAACCCAAGAACAGTTTCACTTCCAAAAGCAGAACCTATTGATAAATCCAAAAAGGATGGCTTTTTACAGCTAGCTTCGCAACGTTTGCAGCTGTTGGAGAACAACAAACGGATTATGTTGGCCTATAATCGTTATTAGAGTGAGACCGGTCCAACAGCGTTCATGCTACTAGTCGCGATTCACTATAGCGGTTATACAAAGAAAGCTTCTCTAAGCAGTACATCCACTCTTGCTGCTGTTGCTTCATCTCAAGTTGTTTATGAAAGCCTGTTTGATGCATTATCATTTTTGCGGTGTTGTTTTGACAAGAATAAAAACGCAGGTCTACTTTTGTAATGTCGTTTGTGTCGTCCCAGCGCCATGTAAATGTTAAGCGCTTATTTTTATCGATGCATTTATATTGTCCGCCGATAGTTTGTTGAAAACCTTCAGGGCTTTGAAAAAGTGCACGATAATCACCGCCTACCTGAAAATCAGAAATAAACTGAGAAAGCTTTAGACCTGTTGGAGCAAACCAAGCTTCTAATAATTCAGCTTGATGAAATGATTTATACAATAGATTCACGTCTGTATTAAACAGACCGATTAGCTTAAAATCGTACAATGAATTACCTCTTCTTGGTTTTGCCTGATAATTAGCTTATCGGCCAAAAGCCTAGCACTATTATCTTTTTTATTGAGGAATTATGTCATTTCTGTATCTACCGACTTACAATGTAAGTAAGTACCAACACTCAAAAAATAGTCTATAAATGATAAAGTTTTCTATCGTAAGCCGTGATCATGAGGTATATCGACAGCTGTTCGAAAACAACTCTTACCTCCGTAAACACTTTAAGCTGATGTATTGTGGTTTATTACCAGAAAACACCGATATTAAAAACACAGAAGTCTTACTTAGTGAGCCAGATATTGCACTTAAAGTTCTTGCTTATTGCCCAGCATTGCGCTGGCTTCAATCTACTTGGGCAGGGAATAACGCAATTCAAAACTCTGAGTTTCGGGGATTCAACTTAACTGGTGTAAAAGGCATTTTTGGTCCACAAATGCGAGAATACGTCTTCGCATATTTATTGTTTTTCAACCGAAAAATTGAGCATTTCAAAGAACTAAACAAAAACACTCAATGGCAACAACCGAAAATTGAAGGTTTATCAGGTAAGTATCTTGGCATAATGGGTTTAGGTAATATTGGACAGGAAATAGCTAACACTGCAAAAGCCTTTGATATGAAAGTCAATGCGCTTTGTACTCGAAGGAAGTCATCAATCAGTGCTAACTTTTTTACTCTTGATACCATTCAGGAGTTTGCTCAAAGTAGTGACTTCATTGTTAATGTTTTGCCTGAAACGGAAAAGACTCGAGGAGTCTGTAATTTGCGTTTTTTTGAAGCGATGAAGCAAAATTCTGTGTTTATTAATGCGGGTAGAGGTTCGATAATAGATAAGCCATCTAGCTTGATAAAGGCTCTTGAGAAAAAACTTATAAAAGCAGCTGTGTTAGATGTATTTGAAAACGAACCGCTTGACCCTAGTCATCCATATTATCAAATAGAGAATTGCTTTATTACTAATCACACGGCCGCAGTGTCAAAACCAGATGCCGTATTTGATGTATTTGCCAAGAATGCTAAGCGCTTCAAAAGTGGCGAAACGCTCTTGTATCTACATGACTTTTATAAAGCTTATTGATTTAGATATTTGGTCATGCCCTGATTAAACAATCTTAGCCATTTTCCACTAAGTTGTCCTTTATAGCTTTTATTTACAGTGAGAACCGCATCTTTTGGTGGTACGGCTTCCCTAGATTCAGTAGAAACGGTGGTCAAATTCATGTATCGATCTAAAATAGCAATTAATTTTGCGCCCTCACATATGTCGTCCCCCTTCAAACCGAGGGGATATCCGCTTCCATCCATGTTTTCATGATGTTGCATAATAATTTTTCTTGCTTCATCCCAATCGGAGAGGTTTTCGAGTAAGCGTGCGCTTTTATATACATGTGAACGTAAAAGATTCTGGTCTATTGCTGATAGTTCGCAAGGCGAAGCGCTGACCATGTGCTGGGGCATAAACGATAATCCAAAATCATGTACAAAACACGCTACTGCTAATTGCGCCTCATCAATTTTTTGATCCGATAAATTATTAATATAAAAGGCTAAAGCAGCAATTTTGTCTCCCCTACCCTCTGGGTAAGCACATCGTTTCTCGATCGGGCGCATTAACTCCCTGAAAAACAGTAAGTCTGTACGCTGTGATTCGGTTACCGTTTTAGGAATACCTGTTTTAGCAAGTTCTATGTCAGATTTATCTTGTTGCTTGTTCGGAATTTCACCTCCGGCAAGGGTGATAATAGCCTGTTTGAGTAGGTTGTTATGTTTACTAGAATTTTCACCATTAACGTGTTTAATCACGTCGATCGTTTTATCAATCGAGGCTTTATCATATTCGGCACGACCGTTGTCAATACAATCGTTAACAAACCCCTGCACAACATCGAGTAATTGAAGCACTAGGTCACTCAACAAACTCGAAAATTGAATTTCTCCCTTTCTCAGTAAATCCAGTATATCTTCAAGATATTGAAGCACTTCTATCATTGGCACAAAGCCGACCAAGCCCAAGTCTCCCTTGATGGTGTGTATAGAGCGGAATAAAGCCCTTTGCATTTCGTTGTCATCAGGAGTAAGTTCTAGCTCAATCAAGGACTGTTGGCTTGCTTCATGTAACTCTTTTATTTCGCTCTGGAGGTCTTTAAGAATGTCTGAGTCGATTTCTTCTACGATAAAGGATGCCATTATGCTGCTTCTTTGTTTTTTAAATTAAACGCCTTACTAGGGTAACGGCATAATGCAATTATTATTTACAGGTAAGCTTTGTATTTGTGCATTTATTAGTATAATACCCATCGTTTTGCCCCTTTAGGAAAGTTTGTGCTTGCTCTGCTTCGTTTTTTTGTTCTTCTTGTTTATTTCGTACTGATCAACAGCTATCTCGTTTTCGTCTTTTTGGCGCGGCCAAAGCACCGTGACAACGTGCATACCGCAGCAAGAGTCTACAGCACGATGGCCAAAATTATTGGTGTAAACCTGATTTATCGCCCTTCAGGTAAAGTAGACTCCGACAAAAGCTATGTTTTTGTAGCAAACCACCAAAATACATATGACCTTGCAACGGTGAGTATAGGAGCGGTACCTGGCGTAGTAACCGTCGGTAAAAAAAGCATTAAATGGATACCCATTTTTGGGCTTATTTATTGGTTATCGGGCAACATAATGATTGACCGTGGCAACTCAGGGAAAGCTCGAGGAACATTATCACTTACAGGCGAAAAAATGCGTGAGAAAAATCTCTCGGTTTGGATGTTTCCAGAGGGCACACGCAGCCGCGGAAGAGGCTTCATGCCATTTAAGACTGGTGCGTTTAGGCTCGCCATCGCCGAGAAAAAAGCGATAGTCCCTGTAGTATGCAGTGACACAAATAACGGAAAAATAAAATTTAACCGTTGGAATAATGGTACTGTCATCGTAGAAACAATGGATCCAGTTAATATCGACTTAAACAGCAATCCCAAAGAACTCGCATCTGAGTTTCACTCAATGATGTTTGAACGCTTTACTGAAATCACCAAAGAGGCAAGTGACATCGGTTAATCTAGTTTGAATAATTCTTTTTATTATTTTAAAAATGTTTATCATGCTACACAATTCGGACAAGGCAACTCGTCCTCAATATTCTCGGAGTATACAAATGACTCAAACAACTGACGAATGGTTTGAATTTAATGAAGAAACCATCGAAGCGCTTACTCAAGATGGTACAGATCTCTCGCAGGACCATACAATTGAACACCATATCGCAAGCCAAGACTTCGAAAAGTTAGAAAAAGCCGCCGTTGATGCCTTTAAAGCCGGCTTTGAAGTAAGTGATGCTGAAGAACTAATGCTCGATGATGGCGGCACGGTATTTTGTTTTGACGCTGTGGTTGAGAAAAAACTAGATATTAATGAATTCAATAAAGACACGACAAAGTTAATTGAGATAAGCAACAAACATAGCGTATATTATGACGGTTGGGGTACCTACTATGTGGGCGATGATGCAATAGACTACGAACACGAGTAGTCTTTTCATATCTCATATGATGTAGGAATCATTCGGTCTAATATCTACGCTTTTTTTTACCCCGCTCTGTCACCTTTTAAAATAAATAGGCACTTATAAGTAAATCAATTTATAGTGCTTTGATATGAGTATATTCAGCAAACAACAAAACTTTGATACGGTTGATGACGAAACACTAGTATTGCATTCTCTTGGTGGAGATAAGCGAGCCTTCTGTGAGATTGTTGTGCGCTATCAAACTTTGTTGTGTTCAATAGCCTTCTCCGCAGTGGGCGATCTAAAGCACAGTGAAGACCTTGCGCAAGACGCGTTTATAGAAGCTTGGAAAAAGCTCGATTCGCTTAATGACCCTATCAAGCTCAAATCATGGCTTTGCGGTATTTTACGTTTCAAGGTGAGTCATTTTAGGCGTAGACCTACCAATAGGCAAAACGCTTTAACAGTCGACGACGTCCAAGACATCGAGCAAATTAGAGATAACGCGACTGTAGAAAAAGAAGCCATGCAAAAACAAGAGCAATCTTTATTATGGTCTACTCTTAATCAGCTTGACTCAACTTACAGAGAACCATTAATCCTGTTTTATCGAGAAAATCAGTCTATTGAGCGGGTTGCAGAAGAATTAGATTTAAGCAAGGATACCGCGAAACAAAGACTCTCGAGAGGAAGAAAACTGCTAAAAGAGGCAATGAGTGTTTTTGTGGAAGACGCCTTGTCGAACAGTAAACCCTCAGTCGCTTTTACCGCAGGCGTAATGGCATTGGTCAACACCATATCTCCACCAGCGAAGGCGGCAGCATTAGGTGCAAGTGCATATCAATCAGGAGTCTTAGCGAAATTCAGCAGTATTTTACATTTTTTAGCCCCTCTCTCTGGCATCATCAGCTCCCTATTTAGTTTACGAGCGAATCTGTACCAAGCCAGAACTTCCAATGAGCGAAGAAATGCCGTTATGACGGTAGTTTACTTTTTCCTTTTTACAGCATTATACATTGCTGGAATATTCATACTAAAACACCTAGCATTAAGCAGTGAAAATACAAATACCTTCTTAGTTCTGTCTCAAGTAAGTATTATTGGTTTGGTCGCCAGCTACTTAATTCTGATGAGAAGAATATTCCACGATTTACCGCGATTAAGAGCAAGTAACCGTATTAAATTTCCACATTTATTTGAAAATACCTGTGACCGAGAACAAGCAAAGGAAAAAGAATATGTCAGCTCGTTTTGCTTGCTCAATATTCCTCTCTGCCATTTTCAATTCGGAATGCCCGAATTAAATGACAAACCAGCAATCGCATGGATTGCAGGAGGCCCAAGAGCCTATGGTATGTTGTTTGCCTGGGGCGGCATCGCAATTGCCCCTATAAGTGTCGGTATTATTTCAGTTGGTATAGTCAGCATTGGCGCAATTGGAATCGGCATATTAGGCCTAGGCACAGTCGCAGTGGGCCTTATCGCCTTTGGTGCATCTGCAATAGGCTATAAAGCCTACGCATCTCTCACATCTACTGCTTGGGAAAGCGCATTTAGTAATGGGTTTTCCATAGCCAAAGACGCTGCTATTGGTCCAATCGCCTATGCACAAGAAACAAATAACGATTTAGCCGCTGCAATATTAGACCTCGAAGTTTTTGGTCAGGGCTATCCTATTGCTTTGTTACTTATCTCTTTGTTGGTGATTGTTCCGTCTATATTGTATTCACGTAAAGTACGTCAAAGAATGAAGGTCTAAAAAAACCACCATCACAAACGTGATAGTGGTCTGACTTTTACCATCTAATTGGAGCACTTAAAAGTGCTATGAATAGCTACTAAAGAGCTTTAATCGCGTCAATTTGAGCTTCTATTTTGGAGACCTGCATTTCAGCGTCCGCTAACTTTGAGCGTTCTTTGTCGATTACCGCCGCTGGCGCATTATCGACAAACTTACTATTGCCCAACTTACCCTGTGTTCTAGCTATATCACCTTTTGCTTTTTGTAAGGCTTTGTCTAAACGTTGTAATTCTGCTTCTTTATCTATCAAGCCAGCCATGGGAATTAAAACTTCCATCTCTCCAACCAAAGCCGTTGCGCTCGCAGGCGCCTCTTGATTTTTTGACAAAACATCAATAGATTCTAGCTTTGCAATATTGGCAAGGTACTCTTGCAGACCATTTAGACGCTGAGTGTCGCTTGGCGAGGTGTTTTTCAAATATACTGGTAGTTTCTTAGAGGGCGCTATATCCATCTCACCACGAATATTTCTTATCCCAATTACAAAGGCTTTGACCCACTCGATGTCCGCTTCTGCTTGTGCGTCCTTCAAGTTTGAATCTACTTGAGGGAACGACTCCACCATAATGCTCGTATTTTGAGAATAGTTTGCAGAAAGTGGTTGGATTTTTTGCCAAATTTCATCAGTAATAAAAGGCATAATCGGATGGAGCAAACGCATTACTTGTTCCAAAACATTAATCAAAGTATGTCTAGTCCCGCGTTTTTGCGCTTCACTTGTGTTTTCAGAATTAAGGACTGCCTTTGATAGTTCTAAGTACCAATCGCAGAATTGATTCCAAGTAAACTCGTACAAATTTTGTGCTGCTATATCAAACCGATATTTTGATAAAGAATCTTCAAAACTATGTAAAGCGTCTTGAAATCTGGACCATATCCATCGGTCAAAGACACTTAGCTCCAAATTTTTACCATCTCGTCCAGTATCAAACTCCTCAGTGTTCATCAAAACAAAGCGCGTTGCGTTCCAAATTTTATTGCAGAAGTTACGATAACCCTCCACCCGATTCATATCAAAATTAATGTCTCGACTAGTTGACGCCATCGCAGCAAAAGTAAAACGCAAAGCATCAGTGCCATAAGCAGCAATGCCATCCTTAAACTGCTTGCGAGTCGCTTTTTTGATTTTTTCAGCTAACTTAGGTTGCATCATCCCGCTTGTCCGCTTTTCAACCAAAGTCTCGAGATCTATGCCATCAATCAAATCAATTGGATCAAGCACATTTCCTTTTGATTTCGACATTTTGTCGCCGTTTTCGTCACGAATTAAGCCAGTTATATAAATTTCCTTGAACGGAATTTTACCTGTGAACTTTTTGGTCATCATTATCATTCTGGCTACCCAGAAAAAGATAATGTCAAAACCTGTTACTAATACAGAGCTTGGTAAAAATTCTTCTAACTCAGGCGTTTCTTTTGGCCATCCCATTGTTGCAAAAGGCCAAAGTGCCGAAGAAAACCAAGTATCAAGCACGTCTTCATCTTGTCTTAAAGAGACTGATTCGTCTAATCTATGCGCCTTGCGTATGCTGGCTTCATCAGTACCGACATATATCTTTCCACTCTCATCAAACCAAGCAGGGATGCGATGTCCCCACCATAATTGTCTGGATATACACCAATCCTGGATATTGTTCATCCACTGGTAATAGGTCTTGTTCCAATTTTCAGGTACGAATTTAATCTCGCCGTTTTTCACCGCATCAATGGCTGGCTCAGCTAACGATTGCACCGCCACATACCATTGGTCAGTAAGATAGGGTTCAATGATAACGCCAGTTCTATCGCCTCTTGGCACTTTCAATGAATGGGCTTTTACCTCAACCAACAAGCCTAAAGACTCAATTTCCTCAACAACTCGCTGACGCGCTTCAAATCGGTCGAGCCCTCGATACTTTTCCGGCACTGAATCATTTAATTTGGCGTCGTCTGTTAAGATATTTATCAAAGACAAACTATGACGTTTACCCATATCGTAATCGTTAAAATCGTGTGCGGGCGTAATTTTCACACAGCCTGTGCCAAACTCAGGGTCTACATATTCGTCTGCAATTATCGGAATTTCGCGCTCGCTGATCGGCAACAATATAGTCTTGCCAATAAGTGCTTGGTATCTTTCATCGTCTGGGTGTACAGCAACAGCAGAATCCCCAAGCATCGTCTCAGGACGGGTTGTCGCAACCGTGATAGTGGCGCTGCCATCAGCAAGTGGGTAATTCATATACCACATGGAGCCGTTTTCTTCCTCGCTCACAACTTCCAAATCGGAAACTGCGGTCAGTAGTACAGGATCCCAATTAACAAGGCGTTTTCCGCGATAAATTAGCCCCTCGTTATATAAACGGATAAAAACTTCTTGCACTGCTTCAGACAAGTTTTCATCCATTGTAAATACTTCTCTAGACCAATCTGGTGAAGTACCCAGTCTTCTCATTTGTTGAGTAATATTTCCGCCACTTTCTTGCTTCCAATCCCAAATACGCTCTACGAACTTATCTCTACCCAAATCATGGCGCGTTTTTCCTTCAGCATTGAGTTGGCGCTCAACCACCATCTGCGTTGCGATACCTGCATGGTCTGTACCGCACTGCCATAAGGTGTTGTTACCTTTCATTCTTTTATATCGAATCAGTGAGTCCATAACGGTATGCTGAAAAGCATGCCCCATGTGCAAGCTACCAGTAACGTTTGGAGGAGGTAGCAAAATACAATATGGATCACCAACAGTGCTCGGCTTAAATAAACCTTTGCTTTCCCAATGTTGGTAACATGCTTGCTCTATCTTGTGGGGATTAAACGTTTTTTCCATTGTATGTCTCAAAGTTCTTTTGCAGATTTATAATCAAGTGGGCAACCCGCTTGCTTATATCGCTTATATCTTTCTCTAGCCTTAGCTTTATCTGCATCTTTGTGCGGAACAAAGTCAATAAGATGATTGAACTTAGAAAATTGCTCCAAATAATTTCCAGACAGATTTACGACAAAGGCTGAGTTTTTTAAATAATAATTAGTTTGATAGTTTTCTAACCAGTTTATTTCCACGGGCGTTCCCATGGTTGGCCCTTCGCCAAAGAGATTATGCGGGATGAATTCATCTGCTGGGTGGCGCCAAATGAATTCATCTAACTCTTCAGCTTGTACCTGGTCGGCACAAAGTACAGTGCATTTACGGCGCATAGATATCGCCTCTTGCACCAAGATGACAACAATTTTAAAAAAGCTTTCATTGAGCGAACGACTAAAGTCACCGTGTTCCTCTTCTAGCGCATAAAAGCAAACAGAAGTAGGCATTTTTACTCGTCGGTAGGAATGTTAGCTCTGTTCATCAAGAACTGGCTTAGCATTGGCACAGGTCTTCCAGTTGCGCCTTTTTGTGCACCACCCACCCAAGCTGTACCAGCAATGTCTAAATGAGCCCAATTGTATTTCTTAGTGAAACGGCTTAAAAAGCATCCAGCAGTAATTGTGCCTGCTGGTCGACCACCAATATTCGCCATATCGGCGAATGGGCTTTCAATTTGCTCTTGATACTCGTCCCAAAGAGGCAATCTCCACGCTCTGTCTGAGCTTTGCTCCGACGCGTTTATGAGCTCATGAGCCAATGGGTTGTGCTGGCTTAGCACCGCAGACGCATGTTTACCTAGAGCTATCACGCACGCTCCGGTAAGTGTTGCGATGTCAATAACAGTGTCTGGTTCAAAACGCTCCACATATGTTAAAGCGTCACACAGCACCAAACGCCCCTCAGCATCAGTGTTCAAAACCTCGACTGTTTGCCCTGACATTGTGGTTAAGATATCACCTGGGCGGTAAGCGTTTGCATCAGGCATGTTTTCACAACCTGCAACAACACCAATAATATTCATCGGTAAGTTTAGTTCAGCTACGGTTTGCATAGCCCCTAGAACAGATGAAGCACCACACATGTCATATTTCATCTCGTCCATAGATTCGCTCGGCTTTATTGAAATACCGCCCGAATCGAAGGTCAGACCTTTACCAACCAGAACAACTGGCGCGTCGTTGCTATCAGAACCTTTGTGATGAATAACACTCATAATCGATTCGTTCTGACTTCCACGGCCAACCGCTAGGTAACTATTCATGCCAAGCGTTTCCATTTCTTTTTCACCAACGGTATCCATTGACAAAGAGTCGTAGCGCTCAACAAGGCTCGCAGCTTGTTCATTCAAATATTTAGGATTACAAATGTTTGGTGGCATGTTGCTCACGTCACGAGCCAGCTTAACGCCCAAGCTAATTGCCTGAGCATGCTCTATAGCGCGCTCACCTAGAGGTAGCTCTTTTCGAGATGGTAGATTAAATACCATTTTACGAAGAGGGCGACGTGGTTCACCTTTTTTCGTCTTCAACTGTAAAAACGAATAAACCGATTCGTTAGCGGCTTCAACTGCTTGACGAACTTTCCAGTAGGTATCTCTGCCTTTAACATGCAGTTCAGATAAAAAACTGACAGCTTCCATCGAACCAGTCTCATTCAGTGTTTGGATGGTTTTTGCAACTATCTGTTTAAATTGTCGCTCATTAAGTTCACGTTCTTTACCGCAACCGACCAACAATACTCTTTCACTGAGCACATTAGGCACGTGATGCAATAAAAGCATTTGTCCGGCTTTACCTTCAAGGTCACCCCGGCGAATCAGGTTGCTGATGTAACCTTCGCTGACATCGTCAAGCTGCTCTGCAACTGATGTTAACCTTCTTGGTTCAAATACGCCTACAACGATACAAGCACTTCGTTGCTTCTCAGGACTACCGCTTTTTACGCCAAATTCCATGAACTCCCCTTGATTTTTTTTATTGTGTGAGATGCACAAAACATTTCAATATTGTCACCTAACTATACGAACTTAAAATTCGCTATGAGCCAATCGTGTTTATGTTAAACTAAACCAGATAAAATAAGATAAGTAACATATACTTTTGAGTCTCCAGTGTACTTAAATAAACGCTATTTTTCATTAAAAAAACACACAAAGTAAAAAAGAACCAAGAAAAGAATGCTAATTTTTAGATACTTGTTGAAAGAAACACTGAAATCCCAACTTGCTGTGTTTTTTATTTTAATGTCAATTTTCATTACGCTTCGTTTCGTGCGTATTTTAGGTGATGCGACCGATGGTAATGTACCCGCGGAACTCATTCTTGGTTTCATAACCTTATACAGCCCAGTTCTCGCTTCTTTAGTGCTTCCGATAAGCCTTTTTCTTGGCATTATGCTTGCCCATGGCAGAATGTATGTAGACAGTGAAATGACGGTATTAAAAGCTTGTGGGGTAAGTGAATGGTACGTTACAAGAGTGACGCTTTTCGTTAGCCTACTTCTTGCTTGCCTTACTGGAGCGGTTACCTTGTATATTGCACCTCTTGCCTTAGAAAAAGAATATCAACTCGAAGAAGAAGCAGCCAGCAAATCGGGCTTAGCGGCAGTGATCCCCGGTCGATTTCAAGAAACAGGCGGTGAAAATAACTCCATTATTTTCGTGCATGAAATTGACACAGAAAACGAATCTCTTGTCAAAGTCTTCATGGCTTCGCCAAATGAAGATACCGAAAAAGTGCATTTGGTATATTCAGAAAATGGCAAAATACAGCAAGGGGCATCTGGCGAACAGCTTTTAGTACTGCAACGAGGTACACAATACGAAGGTTCAACCGCAGAAACCAATTACCAAATTGTTGAATTTGACGAATATTCGGTAAGCATTGAAGAACCCTACTCAGAACGACAACGAAGGAAAGTTGCCGCTGTACCCACGTTAGAGCTACTTTCAATGGATACCATAGAGGCAAAAGCAGAGCTTCAATGGCGTATTGCTATCCCACTTGCGCTACCCTTTTTAGTGCTAATTGCGGTTCCCATGAGTGCTGTTGACCCACGACAAGGGCGCTTTGGAAAAATGCTACCTGCACTGCTGCTGTACTTGGGGTATTTTTTATTGTTACTGGCGAGTCGCAGAGTAATGGAAGACGGTAAACTGCCTAGCTTTATAGGTTTATGGTGGGTTCATATAATCATGCTTATTGTGGGCACTGGACTCATAGCAAAAGACAGAAAAACCGGTGCGTTTGTGCGGCAAATGTTTTTAGGAAAGCGCCATGTTTAAAATACTCGACTTATACATTGCCAGGACATTGCTTGGCACGGTCGCAGTGACGCTTTCAGTATTAGTGGGCTTAAGCGCACTAATTAAATTTGTTGAACAACTTCGGCGAGTTGGGCAAGGTGATTATGACATGACCTTAGCTGGTTTTTATGTACTGCTTAGCCTTCCTCGAGAAGTCGAGTTGTTTTTGCCAATGGCGACTTTATTGGGAGCTCTTATTGGCATGGGGATTCTAGCCCAGAGCAGTGAATTAGTGGTTATGCAATCTGCTGGTTTATCAAGAAAAAGCATTACCTTTAGTGCGATGAAGTCAATCGTATTAGTGATAATAGCGATCATGGCCTTAGGCGAATGGGTAACACCTCAAAGCGAAGCAAAAGCGAAGCAACTTCGCTCGCAAGCTCTGTCCGGAGGCAGTCTATTGACTGGGGACTCAATTACTTGGGCAAAGGACGGCAATGACTTCGTAAGTATTAAGCAAGTTGTTGACCAAAACACGTTAAGGGATATTAGCATCTATAAGTTCGACGACGCTCTCAGCTTGACAGAAATTATGCGTGCAGACCAAGCAAGCTTTGATGATCAAAATTGGCGCCTGACAAGCGTACAAACAATTACTTTAGACACCAATCAGATCAAAAATAATTTTGTCGAAGACTACATCTGGCAAAGTAGCATTACGCCAGATAAATTGGGTATTGTCGCAATAAAGCCAGAGGCGCTCTCAATTTCTGGACTAAGTGAATATGTCGCCTACCTTGACAATAACGGTCAAGACTCATCGCGTTATGAGCTGGCCCTATGGAGAAAAATCCTTCAACCTTTTTCAGTTGCAGTGATGTTGTTACTGGCAATGAGCTTTATATTTGGTCCCTTGCGTTCAGTCACAATGGGTGCAAGAACCATTATGGGTGTTCTCGCAGGATTCGGCTTTTTCGTATCAAACGAGATGTTCGGTCAAGTAGCTCTGGTGTTTCAACTGCCCCCGATCGTTGGTGCTATATTCCCAAGTGCATTGTTTGCAGCGATTGCAACGTATCTTTTAAAGAGATAAGCAAGAGCTCTATTACTCGAAGCGCGTAAACGTCTTCTCGTTTGCATATACGATTATGTATTTATAGAAACTAAATTTTACCAATTTTTATGATGATTTTGCTCTTTTGTAAGCACGAGCATCTGAATCGAAGAAACCCTATCTTGCAAAGCAAGTTTATTTTTAAAGTCAAATAGAACAAGTAAAGTACCAAGTCCTCCTAAACTCGCTAATAATCTAAGGAGCAAACGCCCATATGTGATTGGTTTGTCGTCATCGTCATGCAAGCGATAGAGGCGTAAACGCCATGCTCGCATACCGAGAGTTTGACCACCATGTTTCCAAAAATAGAGGAAGAAGCATGCTACCCAAATCCCAACCCAGACTTGTATAACAGCTTGGTAATACACAGAGTTCTGAATAAGGTCGTTAACATGTTCATAGTTGCCTTTCGATAAAATATCATTTTCTAGCAAACCAGTGATTACTGCTGTGACGATGATTGCAGAAAGCAGTCCTACTGCAACGGCGATTAAGCTATCGTAAATAATTGCTGCGAAACGTCTAACAAAACCAGCACGAATATATTTTTGCTCTTCCATAACCCAATATGATCAATAAATTTAAACTTGAGTTTATCATTAATTAATTAGCTAACCGGACAATATTCAATCAACCAATCGAAATAAAGAGGAATAAATGTAAATAACACTTGATAGAACCGTTTAGCTAGTTATAATTCAGCTTCTTCGAAAGAAGCTCCAATAACACTGCCAGAGTGGCGAAATTGGTAGACGCAGCGGATTCAAAATCCGCCGCCCGTGAGGGTGTGCCGGTTCAAGTCCGGCCTCTGGTACCATAACTCTATATCTCAATGTAATTTGATTGATTACGACCTTTCTCCTTGCTTATATACAGTTGTTCATCCGCCATTGAAATTAAATCGTCTACCGAACAATCAAATTTATTTTTCACACAGATTGCACCACAACTTACAGTAAATGGTATTTCGTAGTCATTAAAGTAAACAGCTAGGTTTTCCGCTTCTTTTAAGATCTTATCGATGTGAGTAATATGCTCATGTAACTTACCACGGCAAAAAATAAGTGCAAACTCGTCCCCACCGTACCTTGCTACAATATCTGTATCCCGCTGACACATGCGTAATAAAAGTTTAGAAATCGCTTTTATACAGGCGTCTCCAGCTTGATGACCAAAGTTATCATTGATACGCTTAAAATGGTCGATATCAATCAATACTAGAGTGTAGGGTAGTTTATTTAACGCACAGTATTTAACCGTATTACTGCCCAGAGCATCAAATGCGCCTCTGTTGTATACACCACTTAGCTTGTCTGTTTGAGATAACTTGAAGAGTTCCTTATTGACCTCTTTTAATTCTCTTGTTTTTTCGTCAACCTTTTTCGCAAGTTCAGATTGAAAGTTTTTGGATATCGTAAAAGCTTCAACAAAGTTCTTAGTTAAATTATTGGTTTCCTTACTAAAACTAGACTCTTCGATTAATCGTTTCTTTTTTATCTCCCCATTTATGAAACTTTGTAGATTAGCAATCGGCTGAGTGACTGTTTTTGCTAGCCTTGTTGCAAAGAGTCCTATAAACAATAGACTCAACAAAATGCCGCTTAATACATAAATTAAATACTTTTTAATTCCATCAAACAATACGTCAGGCGAACGTAAAGCGTAAACTTGCCAATTGTTGTTTGTATTCAGCATGTGGTAGAGGTACTGATCGCCATCAATTTCCAGAACATTAATTTCTTTTACAAGAGGGTTCGAGGATTCGACTAAATTGAAGGCATCTTGCGTTTTAAGCTTCAATCCATCAGACCTATACACAGTGGAGTTCACAAAATCAGTTATGATAATTCTAATGCCGCTTGACTCAATTGAGCCTATTAAGTTGAGTTCGATTAAATCATCTAATTTAACGGCAGATTGCACTAAGCCATCGAACTTCCCATCATTAAGTATGGGAGCAGTAATAGCCACTATATCTAGTTCGCCTAATCCTCTGCCTTTGAGTGATTTTGATACTGCAGGCAAAAGTGTTTGCCTTGTTTGTTTATAATATTCTCTATGAGAAATATTTAATGTCGGGAGTCTGCTAATAATTTCGGAATATTTTAACGGCGCTGCAAACAATATATTTGCTTTTGCGTCTACTATCACCATGCTTTCAATTAAACTGTTTGTATCAGCTACATTGTTCAAAACAGACTGCCAGCTTGATGTGTCTTTTTGATTTTGAATAACTTCAACTGTAGCGGTCAAGGTCTTGATACGCTCGTTTAAACGCCGTTCGATGCTTTGCGAAACTAATTTACTCGTTTGGCTAAGCTCATTCGACAAATTTTGTTCTGTTTGTGCGGTAGTAAACCAAATAAACCCTAAAGCCACTGAAAAGAGAGGTAGAACTACAGTGATACTTTTTAGTTCGAACACAATATGTGAAAAGTTGTTTATCGGATGTTTATAAGCTCTATAAGAGCTATTACTTGGTAAAAGCCAATATAAAAGTATAACGACTAAGATAGATACTAAACTACCGAGAACCATAGTAAGGGCAACAAATAAGGATGACTCAATATTGCGTGTCAACGTAAAATAACTCATCAACGCCAAGCTCGGAAAAGTCACTATGGCCGCAATGAACAAACTGCCAGAAAGTAGGTTTAACTTTGTTTTCATCAAGGTAAAAAACGCAATTACAGTCAAAAGATAATTAACATAAGACACTAATTGCTCATTAACTAGAAATTGTGAAAATAAAGAAATGAGGACTATTGAAAAGAAATAGGGCCCAGGCAAAATTAAGGCCGCTAAGAGTACAAAAATTAAACTAAAATGAACGCCAATGTCGCCAAAGAAAACAAATGGGAATAACGAATCAGATGCGAAAACGCCAACGGTAAGGAAAACGAATAACGCTACTTTACGTTTTAGGTCTAGAACTGCATCTGGCGAGGGTGTTGAAGCCAAAAATATAATACCTTTAATAATTCGCATACTACTTAATTGCATAAAACTTATCTTTTTCTCATGCCAAATGCTATCACACCAATTTAAATACCGTTACACTTTCGATAATCAATTTGCTCAAAAAATGATCTTAATCAGTGTTACATAAGCAGAGATGTTGCCTAAGAGGATAACAGATATTAACGCTACAAAATGATTGCAAATAACTCACCTTAGCAAGCTACCTTAGTTACCAATCCCTTAAATGAATAAACTAAAATGATACTCTAAGCTTATAGCCTGTATATTTGCGCATGTTGATAACACGGTTTTCATCTAGCAAGAGATATTGCCCCTTTATTCCCACAAGAGTACCTGTAAATTTACCTTCCCTATCTAAATTGATGGATGAAATTTTTTCTGGATAGGTATTAACTGGATAGCTGATCTTGCGAACATGAGAATCTAATGTCTGAACGGCCTGAATTCCATATTCAGCCTGCAAAGCTTTTATGTCTTCAGAAACGTGTTCAAGCAACTGGTCGCGTTTTGTAACTAAATCAAGATTTTCGCCCTCGCCCTTTAACATTAAACGCCAATTAGTTTTATCCCCTATAAATTTAGAGATCTTTATTTCTAATAAGCCACTCAAGAGCCTTTCGCTTACGCATAGAATCGGTAATGCTTGTGTTGCTCCTTGGTCTATCCATCTAGAAGATACATCATCGCTCACATGCCTAGTAATTCCTACTTTAATCTGTCCGGTGTTAGCAAGATAAACATAGTGACTCTGTAAACAATGGTTTTCTCCCCAACTAGAGTCTCTGCAGGTTCCTTCATGATAATGACATTTTTCTGGTTTAATAATACAGCTGTCGCATTGTGCGAGACTTCTAACACAAACGAAACAATAACCTTGATTGAAACTTTTCTTGGTTTTTCTGTTGCAGTGCACACAGTTAATGATCCCATCATAGTCCATGCTTATCGTCTTACCTATAAGCTGATTCATATTGATAAGATGTTCTCCAACCGGTAATTGATATTGCGCGGTTGACTGTTCGTTTACACCTACCTTCATCTTAGCAATACTACCTGCAAAAACGCCCATTAATTTGTCCAAGTCTAAATTTGAGATATATGAATGATACTGTAAGCCCGAGTGAAAACAATAAGCAATGAGCGATAACGCTATCTTGAATTAATAAGAATCCTATTCTTCTTACGTAGTTTTTCAAACGTAACCAATTTTACTAAAATAAGATCTAATATTTTTTTGTTTTTATTACTTTTTCTATGCAAAAGAACACTCTTTTGGCTTAGTTAGTTTTTTTCGAACAATTAGGAGTAAAGGCTCGATAAAGTTTGATTGTTAGTAGTTCGAATGTTGGTTATTTTCGTGTAGAAGGGGGATGTATGGACTTTGTTGATAAAAAATTAGAAGAATTAAAAACCGAGGCTGCAATGCTCGCAGAGCGTTGCAACGAGATTGGCGACCACAAGACTCAACAGTTGATGTTAGAGGTTGTAGAAATGCTCGAAGTAACTCACCACACCTTCCTAGGCAATGCTTTAAAGACCATCTCTTCATCTTTGATTGGTGAAAAGCAAAAACATTAACTATTAGCATATATACTTTTGTCTAATTTTCAACATTTATTTTCTCACTATACCTTACTGTATTCATGCTGCTTAATGTGCAATCACTTGTCATTAATTAGGGCTACCTCCTGTGATTAGGGCGAGAATTTAAAACTATACTTGATCTAGACTATTCTATACTTTTTATGAGCTAAAAATATAGATACTAAACCTCTGTTCCTTATGTACAATAACCGGATGAACGATTTAAGACCATTTACTACGGTCAATATCTAGCACGAAAAAGTTGGGTTGCAAACAGTACTCCTACATCCATAATAAAACTTAAAAAAGTTGATAAACAACCAAGACTCAAAAACCTAAGGTAATGTAATGAAAGTATGCGGTATCGAGA
>CBFHTO010000060.1:0-21692 GCA_965658765.1 Glaciecola sp.
CAACAATGTTTGAAGTGTATGAAAAATTAAAGGAATTCGATAGGCAAAAAAAAATAAATCACTTAGGGCTTATTTCAAGCGTTTTAGATGGTGCCAAGCATACTCGGTATGAATATCTTATGCTTCAGTGTTCCCTTTCAGATATGCTAGACAAGCTATACAAAGGAGTTGCCTCACAGGGAACTTTGAGTGTTGATGGCTCACGTTTTCAGGGAAATGGTTTATTAAAGACGTGGTTTATGCTTTCAAATCTTGGCCATCTTAAAAACACTTACGGTGATGAGAAAAGCCTGATTCAATACGCGATTAAAAGACAAGGCTTCCGAACCAGACTTTTAAGCCCTATAAGGTCGCCACTATTAAAGTCTTGGTGCGAAGATGTAATTGACAATTTTAAATATAATAAATTTCATTATGTTGTAGCGATCTACAGAATTTATAAGGAACTACGGCGGCAAGTAGCTAAGCAAGATGAAATTATTAAATACGCTGAATTATTGCTAATAGACGAAGACAACCTTCCTTACAGTCTAAATTTTTCACGATTAATGCAACTGCGGTCACTATTCAAAAAGATTAGAGATTTGGCTATCGTAACGATAGACGGACACTATTCACACACGCCACTTTCAATAAACTTAATCTCTTCAATTGTGTCTTTTGACGAAATAGAAGGTGGTGTTTTTGGTGGAGATATTTCTTCATCAATTCAACCGATCAGAAATATGTTAGTTGAGGACATATACCTAGACAAAGTCGTTCTTGCAAACCAACGCTCTTATGAAGTTGCCGCTATGAAACATATGATTTCTTTACCTAATAATAATACTAGTTACGATACGCTAATAAAAGGTAGTATCCATAAAGGAATATTGAATAATCATAGTAATAATTTGATCCCCTTCTACCGAGTTGAAATTGATAGAACAATTCAATCGACAACGTCATTCTATGAGGAGTTTCGCAACATCTCAATACACATTAAGCGCAATTGTAATAACGTCGATACTTACCTTGATTTAAATCCATTCACCAAAAAGCGATATGTTGATTTTTTCATCAATGAAGACTTCACAACGCATGATCTCCCATCCTATATATATAACATTGTGACATTGCTAAGAGGTCAAATAAGGCATCTTATAGAAAACATTGGTGAAAGTTATTATGAGCTATTGGATAATGTTAGGGAGAGTGCAACTGAGCAAGGCGTAAACAGCGCCTTAATTGAAAAAATTATCGCACCTACTAACAACTTTGTAGCTATGAAAGTATTTGATTCTGCGGAAAAAGTCTTATTCCCATCATTTAGAAACCTACTATGGAGCATGATAACTTATTTCGTAAAAGATAATTATCGTATTGAAATTGAGCAGATTCATTTGCCATATGAAAACTACGCAATCGAATTTCCCGAATTGGGAAGCCTTTACTTCAAAGACACACTAGACAAGGCTTACGCGGCAGAATCTACAAGAGACCCTGATAGAGCGCATGAAATTGATATGGTAAGGAACTTAACTCGACGGAAATTTGAAGGATTCAGAATAGCGTTTTTGGTACGAATTAAAATACTTGACTTGTCTCAGCCACCAGAAAAAATGATTGCCACTGATATAGACGCTGCGCTATTAAAAATAAAACCTAATTCAATGAGTTTAGAGCTTTGTGAAGCAAAAAATACAAAGAACAAGAAAGAATCGAAAGCACAAAAAGAGTTAAAAACCATTATGGTGCCTGTTTTAAACCACAAGGCTTCGTACAGAGTAAAAAAAGTCAAAGGTTACGGTGCGCGGTTAACTCTAAACTGTCGCAACAATTAAGCGTATTTATCAATGCACGCCTTTTCAAGAATAACAAAGTTAACGAAATTAATTAAGATTGACTCCTCGTCACCTACGTTACTCCTCAACATACTCCACTAAATCACTAACCTCACACCCAAAATAAGCACACAACTTGTCTATATTGTCTGTCACCGTACTATAACCCTTTTTATTGGCAATTTTTGAAAGCGTCATACGATTAATTCCTGTTGCCTTTGCGACATCAGTGATCGTTACCGTTTGACCGTCATTGAATTCTTTCTCTGCTAAAAGCTGCTTAAATTTAAATTTCAACATGATTTATGATTATATTTTTTATCACATGATAACTTTATGTGATTTAAGGGTTGACTTCAGTACTTTGTGATAATATATTTAATCACATGATAATATATTTAATCACATAGAGGTTGTAATATGAGTCTAACATACTTAACGACAGATCAACTAGCAAAGCGAATTCAATATCACCCCCGTACGATTCGCCACGAACTTATCGACAATTGTTTGTTTGAAGGACAACACTACATTCGCGCATTTGGTCGCAAGAAATTTCTCTTTATTTGGGAGGAGGTCGAAAAAACTATGCACCTGCGCAGCGACATCGCTTTAAGAATGCCAACCGCAGAAGGAGCATAATATGTTTAAGTTAGCTACCCGTAAGGATTCAAACTCACTGTATTTCAACGGAACCTATCTTGGCTTTAGATGCAGGGAATACACAGGTTTGAAAGATAACCGTGAAAATAAAAGATTGATGAACTTAAAGTTAAAAGCCATCAATGAAGCAATTCAGCGCGGTGTATTTCGTTATGCTCAGTTTTTCCCAGATTCTAAAAATGCTAGCGATATCAGTATCGCCGAAAAGCAAGTCGCTCGTGTCCCCGTAAACAAACAATTGCAATATTTGCCGCAAGGCCTTCGTCAGATAACACCCACTCTGCACGACTTTGCTGACTTATGGATGGATGAAAACAAGATCAGTTGGCGCAAATCACACAGAGCTTCAATTGAGGGTATCCTCGCCAAGCATGTAATGCCGGTGTTTGGCGCAATGCCGTTAGAAACGATTCAACGCGAGCATATACTGCAGTTCAGGACTCAGTTGAGTGAGTTGAAGGGGAAGAATGGCAACGGCCTCTTAAGCAACTCTAGAATCAACAAGGTAATGTCAACTCTCAGGCAAGTTCTGAATGAAGCAGCGCTACGGTATGATTTCGCTACTCCATACCAGAATATAAAACAGCTCAAAAGCAAACCGAAAGATATTCATCCATTTTCGTTAAGCGAAGTGTCAAAAATTCTAGATAATGTGCGCGCTGACTACAAAAATTATTACACAGTGCGCTTCTTCACGGGTATGAGAACGGGTGAAATTGATGGTTTAAAGTGGCGTTATGTTGATTTTGAACGTCGTTTAATTCTAGTGAGAGAAACCATTGTGAATGGTGAACAAGAAGACAATACAAAAACTCTTAGCTCTCAGCGCGAAATTGAGATGAGCAATGTTGTATTCAGTGCACTGAAGTCACAATTCTTGGCTACCAACGATTTGTCTGAGTACGTCTTTTGCACGACTACGGGCAGTCCATTAGCACACAACAATGTTACCAAAAGAGTTTGGAAGCCGTTGTTAGCCAAACTCAACCTAGAATACCGGCGCCCGTATCAGACGCGTCATACGATCTGTACGTTGTGGCTCGCGGCAGGTGAATCGCCCGAATGGATTGCAAAACAACTAGGCCATGCGAACACGATGATGCTCTTCACTGTTTACTCAAGGTATGTACCTAACTTAACTAGGCAAGATGGTAGCGCATTTGAGTCTTTGATAACAGAGCAACTTTAAACTGCATTTGTCATTTATAGGAGAAGTAGTATATGTCTAAGCAGTCGATACAAATTAAGCTAGAAAACGCATACAACTATTCAAGGTTTAAGGGTACCTACTACCTTGTTGGTTTCGTTGCACGAATTGACAGCTATGGTCTACCGTTTTGGGAGATAACATTGTCAGATGCTAGCGGACACATCAAGGTTTACTGTCGTGACGAGAGCTGTATTTATAGCGAATTCACGCCGCAGTCATTGGTTGAGGTTGAAGTTAGAATGGAGATGAAAGGCTTACATCCGCACTTTAGATGTAAATATATAGAATTGAGTTCGAAGGCCCCAGAGCATCTTGGGACACTTTCAATATTACCGTCAAGTCTTTGCTCTATTCCAGGAGCGGTTCAAATGCTCTGCCACGTAGCAGCAAGCATTCAAACTAACTACCTGAAAGAGTTTCTTTACGAAGTACTTTTACAAACTGATATTGGAATACAATTTATACAGTGCCCAGCAAGCCTGCGTTATCACCACAGCTACCAAGGAGGCTTACTGGAGCACTCATTGGAGGTTGCTTCATCATTTTGCCACAACAGTATGTTGAAACAAGTTGACAGAGACATCGGCATTGTAGCTGCTCTTCTTCACGATATTGGTAAGACTCAAACACTCACACCTGATCAAAACCGAACGGCAATAGGTCAACTCGTCGACCATGATCAACTGACATTGCAAATATGTAGTTCAGCCTTGGAAACGTTGTCGAAAAAGCACAGCGGGGTTGCAAATCATTTGTGCCATATTTGGACCTGCGAGTCCGATGGATCACGTTATGGTTTTAAGGCTAAAACACATATTGCGAGACTTCTACGCACATACGATCACGCCAGTGCATTCGGTGAAAAAGCCACTGCATGCTGATTTAGTGTCACTAAGAAATCCTCTTCCCTAAACAAAAAGGAACATATCGATGAATCAACTAAGTATCATAGCAAACGCATTAAACCTCGCAACATTCGCTCACAACGGCCAAATACGTAAGTTTAATGGCACTCCCTATATTTGCCATCTTCTTGAAGTAGTTGCGATACTTCGTCACGTTGGCATCTCTGATGATATTACGCTCGCAGCAGCCTTGTTACACGACATCATAGAAGACACACATGTTGATGAAAGTATGCTCTCTGAATTGATTGACCAATCATTTACGTCTGCGAACCAGATGTCGTGTATATATAACTCTGCGGTGACCGATATTGTTCGCGAGCTAACTGACAATAAACTTCTGACTAAGCTCGAGCGTCATGACGCACTTCTCGCCAGAATATTGACCATGAGCGAAAGCGCGATAAACGTAAAGTTGGCTGATTTAATTAGCAATATGATGGCTAAACCCCATAAATGGGATGAAGAAGTAACTCAAACATACTATGCAATTTGCAAAGAAGTCATCGAAACCATCTCAAAGGATAGCGCTGCTGTAAACCAAGCATTGCTTGCGTTAGCAAAGTATGCACATGATTGTCAGACGCGAGGTTCAGCATTTTATACCCTCCTTTGCGACGGATTAAGTGAAGAGAGTTTGTACTGGTCTTTAACAAATGAATGCTTTGTCATCGCGTTCAGCACCTCAGAAGAGACAGTAAATGGAGTGATTATTGATAGCCAACTAAACGAGCTATTCCAGTGTTGTTTGCTGCATACTTTTCGGCTTTCTAACTCTGCCGCTGTTGACATATTTTGTGCCGAACGACATAGCGAGAGTGGCGAAGACTTTGCCTACGCTGTGCCACTGAAAGTAGAAAAATGTTTAAAGGTTACGCTATAGCAAAGACTTTTCTAAAGTTCTTTGCACAATAATTGGGTGTATTTAGCGTCTATTGAATCGATGAAGTAGGAGTCAAATGAGCAAAATTCAATATACAACAATGTCGAGAGCAGAGATTATTAGTGTTATTGAGACCACGATGACACTTTTAAAAAATTGGAATTTAACAAAGCATCAAAAGGTGCTATTGCTTGGTTTGCGCTCTGCTTCTTCGCTCCGCACTTTGGAGGGCAAACCAGAGCTGGTTGCTCTCAATCGAGATCAGATTATGCGCATCAGTATCTTGATGAACATTCATGAAACTATCCGCATCTGTTTTAAAAATCCCGAGAACGTTAATGGGTTTATGTCGATGGTCAATCAAAATCCACCTTTTAATGGAGTAAGACCGATTGATATGGCCACACGGGACATGCTCGGATTGATTCGGACTTACGAGGCGATTGACGCCATGCAATATGGTATGTGGTGATAAGTTTCAAAATGCGAGTACATATCAATTAATAAGCTGAGTTGACCAATGTGCTATCGAAAGGTGCTGATACCACAGACTGGCTAACCTGTTAGCGATATCAAAGCGCATAAAGCGATATGCAAAGGCTTGCCGTTTTTTGTATTTATGCGGATTTCGATAATCATTGATATCCAACATAAAGAACTCGCGACAGGCTAGTAGTCACTCTTTTTTTTGTAGTCTATTTTTTTTAACACCTTTCTCAAACCCTAAAATTTTCTCGTAACTAGCTGGAAACCATCGAACTATCTTATCCAATAATTTCGCATCCTTCCCTACTAATATACGCCGCATATTTTTTTCCACTCCCTCTAAAATGATGCTAGCGGCTTGATCAGGCGTCGTCTTTGCTTGCTTTTCAAAGTCACTGAGTATCTGACTTTTAGTAACTAACTTTGTAGCAATTTTAGCGCTGTTGGTTATATTGGTTTTGATACCACCAGGATGCACGCAATGCACATTCACGTTTGTCCCGGCCATTTCCATTTTGAGCGCTTCGGTGAAACCACGTACCGCAAATTTAGAAGAGTTGTAGGCGCTCTGTAGTGGCAGCGAGAGAAGACCAAACAAACTTGAAACATTGACAATATGGGCTTTTGGTGAAGACTTTAAGTGTTGCAAAAATGCATTGGTGCCATGCACTACTCCCCAAAAATTAATGTCCATCAACCACTTAAAGTCTTCTGTTGACTGGTTCTCAACTGAATCAATTAAACTTACTCCTGCATTGTTAAATAGCATGTCAACGCGACCATAATACTCAATCACATTTTGAGCAAACTTGAGCTGAGCTTGTTCATTAGAGACGTCTAGTTGCTCAACGATACAGTCTACCTGCATGTTTTTTATGTCGTGTTGCAATAGGTTCAATCCACCGATGTCTCTATCAGCTAAGGCTAGGTTACAGCCCTTCGCTGCCAATTGCAGCGCTAGCGACTTTCCGATGCCAGATGCAGCGCCGGTAATTACAGCGACTTGTTGTTGATAGGAATTCATGTTGATTCTCTCTGTTTGTCATTCTGACGCGCATTTGCGGTTATCAAGCCCACTAGTTCAGTGTTTAGCTGTAAAGGAAAATCATGTCCCATCCCGCTTATAATTTTTAGCTTTGCATTGGGTATTGCTTTTGCTGTAGCCTCACCACCATAAACGTTAACTAACTCGTCTTTATCTCCGTGGATCACTAGTGTCGGTATGTCCAATCTAGCTAAGTCATCAGTCCTATCCTTTGCGGCCATAATGGCTAACATTTGACGCATTGTGCCTTTTGCACTTATTCCTCTTGCCAAATTACGCTCAACATAATCAGCCAGATATTCTTCTGATGATGGGTAGTCTGGACTACCTATCGCTTTCCACTTTGCAATTTGATATCTCTTGCGATCTTCATAAGTATCCAGCTTTGGGGTAGCCATTACCGTATTTTTGACCCGTTCACTCATTGGCGGAATACGTTTAGTGCCGGTGGTCGACATGATTGAACACAAGCTCGCTATTCGTTTAGGATGATGGATTGCAAGAAGTTGCGCGATCATTCCTCCCATCGAAGCACCGACAACGTGGACCATCTGCAAACCTAAATGATCAAGTAAGGCTAGTGTGTCATTCATCATGTCCTCTAATTGATAAGGAGCTTTTAAGCTTAATCCCATCTTGTACTTCAACATAAACCACAACATATTCGGAATTGGAAGTTCATCGAGTCGTTCTGATTTACCCATATCGCGATTATCTAGTAGCAACACTTGATAGCCCTGCTTGACGAGCTGCGAAACCATTTCAGAAGGCCACCCACTAAGAGGTGTTGCGAGTCCATGAACTAGAAGTAACGTGGGCTTAGATTTGTCACCGTGCAATTGATAGGCGATTTTCACTCCGTTAACATTTGCCGAGCTATCAATAATTTCACTTATGCTCATAAATATTCACCTATTTCTTTTCAATACCAACAATTCACTTTAGTGTTAGTGGGTATGAATCTTCTCAAAATCATTGATCTGAATTTACTTGTACACGAACAAATCATCATTAAAATTAACCGTCGGAAGCACCTCTTTTTCAGCCCAATAATCTTGACTATGTTGCCATTCTGGCTTGTTACCTCGTTTTGGCATTAAATGTAATGACCGAAGCATGTAGCCAGGGTTAAATTCGTCAGTATCAATCCAAGGTAACAATTCCATGTCTTTGTCTTCAGGACGCAAAGTCATGGTGACTTGTTTAGACTTGTTTTCATCCATATGCGTGAGCAACCTACAAATAAAATCACCAATCAGGTCGACTCGTAATGTCCAACTGGCTCTGAAATAGCCCATGACCCATGCCATATTAGGCACATCGGTAAACATCATACCGCGATACCCAACCCGCTTTGAAAAATCCACTATTTCATCGTCTACCGAAAATTCTATGCCGCCTAAAATAGATAAGTTAAAACCTGTGGCTGAAATAATGATGTCGGCGTCTAATTGCTCGCCCGATTGCAGCTTAATACCCGATTCGTTGAAAGCTTCAATTTGGTCGGTATGTACGCTCACCTTGCCTGCTTTTATACCTGCAAAAATATCACCATTTGGCACAACCGCTATACGCTGGCGCCATGGCGCGTACTTCGGTGTAAAATGTTTCCCTACATCAAAATCATCGTCTAACAATTGAGATACACCCTCTATCAGGGCTTTTTTCACTTCATTAGGGTATTGCGTCGACATTTGAATAAAGCCCGCCTGCTCCTGCAGGACTTGCTGGCGCGTGATTTCATGTATCCATGCTGGATCAATTGATAACGCACGAAGCTGATCGGTAAGCGGATTTTGATTTTCACGCGGTATAAAGTAAGTCGGAGAGCGCTGCAGTAATGAAACATGTTTACAGTCATCCGCAATATTGGGCGCCAGCGTTGCTGCAGTAGCGCCAGAACCAATAACAATTACATTCTTATCTTTGTAGTCTAAATCTTCAGGCCACTCTTGGGGGTGCACAAGTTTACCTTTGAAAGAGTCTCGCCCCTTCCAATCAGGTAAATAGCCTTTGGAGTGATCGTAATACCCTTGGCACATCCATAAAAAGTTGGCGGTATAGACAACTGTTTTTTGCGTGTTTTTCTGAAATGCGGTGATACTCCATTTTTGAGTAACGCTATCCCAATTTGCACTAAGCACATGGTGATTATATCGAATATGTTGCTCTAGTTGGTTTTCTTCTATCACTTCTTGCAAGTAGTGTAATATTTCTTCTCCTGTTGCAATAGGTGATCCGGTCCAAGGTTTAAAGCGATAACCAAAAGTAAAAAGGTCACTGTCAGAGCGAATACCAGGATATTTATGTGTTAACCAAGTACCACCAAAACTTTCCATACCATCTAAAATGCAAAATGATTTATTCGGCAGTTGGTCTTGAAGGTGGTAAGCAGACCCAATACCAGAGATCCCTGCACCAACAATCAGCACATCAAAGTGCTCAATATTCTCACTCATCGTTTTATATTCCTGTGTTCTATTTTGAATTAATGTTTGAGCTTATCGATAAGCCTTTAAATGGCTTTATAGGGGCTAAGCTAAGTATTAGTAAGCTTCAGAAAATTTCCCCAGCACTTGTCGAACAGTGCTAGGGCTGTGAACTTACTCTCTAATGAAAGCTATATTTGAGCTGTAAACCGAAAGCAATTGGGTCGCTTAGCTCCGCATTCTGCATTCGAGAAACCGTTGAGGGAGCGTCTAACCTAAGAATTTCTCTATCGTCGCCCGCATTTCTAACAAACGCACTTATCTCAAAGGCGTCACTAGGGGATAACCACGTCAACCGTGCGTCAATGCGATCGTAGCTATCGACAGTATCCCAGTCACTTCGATTGAATGGACGAGAAAACTGCTCTCCAACATAAGAATAAGAGGCTGTCATAGACAAAGAACCAGAATTTCCAAGGTCAAAATATTGTGTAGCTGACAATGAAAACTTGTTGTCTGGACTCATATTGAGCGCATTGCCAGATAAGTCTTGAACATCGCATTCACCAAATATGGCACAAGCAATAGAGTCAACAGCGGTATAACTATCGTATTCGGAGTTAATATAAGAGTAACTGGCACTAACAATTAGGTCTTCGGTTATTAAAGTTTGTAGCTCTGCTTCTAAGCCCATAACGGTGGCCTCTGCCGCGTTATCAAATGCAGCTGTTGTGATACCACCTTCTGAAACCGCAGATAATACTTGTAAGTCAGTATAATCGTAGTAAAAAGCGGCTAGAGATAAATTAGTCTTGCCGTTATTCAATGACTTTTTGTAACCCACTTCATATGCGGTCAGTTCTTCAGGTGCAACCACGTCAACATCTTCTGTAGTAGCGGCACCTAAGTTGAAGCCACCAGAACGAAAACCAGTAGCGACATAACCGTAAACGAAAGTATTGTCATCTACTTCCCAATCAGCCTGTAAACGCCATGTCAGCTTATTCCAACTGTCACTCACCACATGTTGGTTGTTTGGTGTAGACAGATAGGCGAACACATCATCCCGCCCGTCCTTTTCCTCATCCGAATATCGTAAACCGGCGGTAAAAGTCAGATCATGATTGACCGCATACTCTACTTGGCCAAAGACAGCCATTGAAGTCGTTTCCAAATCATTCTGACCAAAATATAAGAAGCCACCATCACCATTTGCTGTAGCTTGAAACGGCGCGCTAATAAGTGCGGAGTAAAATTGATATAAGCCTAACTGAAGTCCGGGCACACCGATGAATGTGCCAGAATCTCTTGGTAAACCTAGCTCTGGTGGCAAAGCGCCATAGGTGGCAGCAATTGGGTCTCCCTGCATCAAGCCAAACCCTCGCTCAACAAAATCACTGTATTGACTCTCTTCGCTGTTGTAGTAATACAAACCAGCTATAAAGTTGGTGTTGCCCTCAAAGTCTGAGACTATCTGTAATTCATGTGAAGTGGCTTCACTGGTCTGGAAAACACTTGCCGTCATATCAGAAGCGAGTGTAATTGGTTGGCCAGTAATAGGATTAGGAAGGTTTATCCCGCCAGCAAAAGTTGTTGCCTGTCTAAACATTTCTGTAAAGTTCAACGCACCAAATTCAGCGTTTGTCACATCACCGTCGGTCAAAGAGTCAAACGTAAATTCGTAATCACCGTAGGTATATTTTAACTCCATATCGCCCAGTTCGAGAGTACTAATAAAGATGAGCCTATCGACTTCAGTGTCTTGTCTACCCAAAGTATCAACATTAGTTTGACTTCGGTTATTTAACGCTGGGTTTTCAATTGTATAGCCTGCGAGTTGATTTACAGCATTTGAAGCTGGAAAAATACCCGGGAGGTTTCCTGCACCACCATTCACAAATGCTCTGGGGTATGCATCCAGTAAATAGCCCGGAGTAGGAATCTCGTTAGCATCGGAACTCATGTAACGTAATGAACTAGAAAAAGTATCAGTCCAATCCGCTTTTAAAGTCGCTGAGTAATAAGTGCGGTCCATGTCATCTAAATCACCTACGCCTTCAGCCAAATTCTCTTGTATGGGATCTCTGCCCATTTCAGATACTGTTAGAATGCCAGAGAACATTTCACCTAGGGGACCAGTGAATTGACCCTGTATAGCTGAATAGCCATCATTGCCTGCTTCAAGATTTACGTAGCCGCCAAACTCTCTTTCAGGCATCTTGCTAATTAGATTAATAGCACCACCCACTGAGTTTCGTCCATAAAGCGTGCCTTGTGGCCCACGTAACACTTCTATTCGTTCGATATCACAAAAATTGCAATAGCTGAACACACCGTTTTCAGTGTTATATACACCATCAGTGTATATCCCCACACCAGGGTCTGAACCCAATGCATTGTTAGGACGTCCAACCCCACGAATAGCCACTTTATTATTAGTAATAACCAAAGAAGGCGAGTATTGAGTAAGATCTTGAGGGCCATCAATATTAAGCTTTGCTATTTCACCCTCACCAAATGCACTTACCGCCTGTCCAGTTTCCATTAGGTTAGTAGTACGCCGTGTTGAGGTAACCTCGATGGTTTCAATAATTTGTTCTTCTGCACCATTAGCTTGAGTTGTTTGTGCGACCAACATTGAACTATAACTGCATGAAATGACAGCTAACGCTATTGAGCTTAATTTAAAATTCATTTTTGAATTTGTTGCTAATCTCATCGGTATTCTCCGTATATTTCTATTCATTTTTGTGAAACTGGTTTATTTATGCTTGTTTTTGAGCGTTCAATATCTCGCTAATTTCAGCATGTCGTGTTTTGTTTAAGTCGTACTTTGTTGCGAGATAGGCAGCCAAAATGTAAATACCGAGTGGCACCGGTCCAGCTATTACGCCTAAGTTAAAAATTGTTTCATCACTGACCATTGACACATCTACCTGCCTTGGAAATGCGATAAGGTCTAAACCGATACCGGCTAACAGTGTTCCTATGCCAAATGTGGCTTTTTGGGCAAAGGAATTTGCAGCGAAAAATAAACCCTCTTGACGCTTACCTGTATTTGACGCATGCAAATCCGCAATGTCAGCAAGCATTGACCCGATGATGATCCCAGCAGCAATAAAAAAGCTATAGCCACCTACATAGGTCGCAAATAAAATAGGCATTAACATGTCGGAGCCGTTTTCAGGCAATACACTTATCAATCGTAATATGATTGGACTGAAACTCGATGCTGTTGCAATCAGCAAACAACTTACTAAAGCCGGCATTTTATCGATGCGTTTTGATAACATAGGAGCAATGAATGAAGCTGGAATTAAGCCCACCACGATGGTTAATGTGAGTAACGATATTTGGGCCGTCGATAGCTCAAAGAAATAGCTACCTAAATACAGCATAAATGTAGCACCAGCCCCTCCAGCTACCATTGTCATGACTTGTACCGTGAAAATAAGACGAAACGGGGTTAGCTTTAGGGCTTCAAAGAAAGCTTTAAAGCTGCGCGAAAAATCGATCTTTTTTTGATTTTCTGGCGCTTTTGGTAAGTACGCAATAGTATGCTTTGTGCCAATAATAGATATGATCATTGACACAAAGGCAATTAGAGCGGCCAAAGCACCTAAGCTGCTATATCCATCAACGTTTAACATGCCATTAGGATAAATTTCCGTCGCCTTGAAAAAAGTGTTTAAAGCAACAACCGATAGCGTAATGCCGCCCACGTAACCTAAAAAGGTGCGGTAACTAACAATCCTTGTTCTCTCTTCGTAATCTCTGCTAAGTTCGGCGCCAAGCGCATTGTGTGGGACATTGAACATGGTCAACATTACTCGGACAACCAAAGACCACCCCAACAACCATAAAAATAGACCGCTATTGTCAAGCCCGACGGGTGGTGAAAACAGCATGAACAAAGAAATAGGAAATGGAATAACAGCGGCAATCATAAACGGGTGCCGACGTCCCCATTTTGAGTGCCAGTTATCAGAAATATCGCCCATGAGGGGATCAGTAATGGCATCGACTAATAATGCAATAAGAGCTGCAAAGCCCGCCATAATCGCTGGCATACCAAGAACTTGGCTGAAATAGAACACCACAAATGATTGGAATGCGATGTCTTTCACGCCCTGTGACATTTGACCTACGCCGTAAGCGGTTTTGGTAAGAAAAGTCAGTTTTAACATATTCGGTTTCCTTATTGCGCAAGTGTCACAAAAATAGGCGACTTTTAGTTGCATCAATTAATACAATTTGAACTTACAGTATGTTAACATTACTTACAAGAATTATTTAACAAGTTTTACAAGGAATCACATTTATAAAATAGCCCAAACTCTAATAAATACCGCGCCTATAGAGTTTTGAATTCTTGGTATTTTTTCTTACTTGTAAATATTTCACCTTTATATAACATCTCAAATTAACGAGGAAGAACATACACATGAAGATTCGGAATATAGATTATGCCCAAAGTGTAGAAGGAAACTTTAGGTGGCGGCCATCGAGAGTGAATGATGATTTTAACGATAGTCAGACACGATATGGTCCTATTGCAATACAGGTACCCAGTCGTAACCCTTTATTGCGAATTGAAAATAAATCTTCAACAGAAGCACCCTTCATTCAGAGCGAAGATTGCTTAAATCTGAATATCTATTTACCTAAAAACAATGACGACAAGTTACCTGTCATGCTATGGATCCACGGCGGTGGTTTTCAGATAGGTAGCGGATCTTTGCCGGAATATGAGGCATCTCAACTGTCAGAAATTGGAAAGGTTATTATAGTCACCATCAATTATAGACTTGGTTGCTTTGGTTTTTTGCGCCTAGTTGATGTAACTGACGGTAAAATCCACGCAACGGGCAATGAAGGATTAGGTGATCAAATAACTGCTCTGAAATGGATACAACAGCACATCCATAAATACGGTGGTGATAAGCGCAATGTCACCGTTTTTGGAGAATCTGCTGGTGCAATGAGTATCGCTTGCCTGCTTGCAAGCCCTGTTGCCAATAACTTATTTCACAAAGCTATTATGCAAAGTGGTGCTGGACATACCTACTCTTCCATCGACAAAGCGAATGAGCTTGCTAAGGAATTTATTAAATGTGCAGAAAACCACGGCATTCGTATTGAGGACTTTGCCTACGTCAAAGCGGATAAACTACTTGAAGTGCAAGACATCTTTTTACAACAAATAGAAATATATCAACAGTTTGGTATTTTACCTTTTAGCCCAGTTATAGATGGTGAATTATTGTTTGAGGCCCCACACATAGCAATTTCTAATGGATGTGCTAAACATATTCAGATACTCGCCGGAACTAATGCAGATGAATGGCGCTTTTTTGCGTTAATGTTGAAGCAAAACACCGCCGACATAGATGCCTTACAATCAACCATAACACCTCTGTTTAAACAGCAAAGTACCGACAATATTATCAACTGGGCGAGTCACACCTACGAGGCAAAGAACAAGACTTCTACTTCAAACAAACTATTAAGCTCCACGTCAAAATCTGATGTATCAAAAATCGAGCGTTTACCTGCACAAGAGTTATTAAACATCATTTACACACACTACTGGTTTGCTGAACCTTGCCATCGCTTACTAGACGCACAGTGTCGTGCTGGTGGACAAGCTTACGGTTATAAACTTGCAAGACGCTCCCCAATAGAGTCTCTAGGTTGCACACATATAGCTGACATTGGGTTTGTTTTTAATACAACGAATGAGACGTTTCATGGGTCTGGGCCACGCGTGAAAGCCTTAGTCAAAGAAATACAGCTAAATTGGACGCAGTTTGCTCATAGTGGACAACCTAAACAAGCATGGCCAAAGTATAGAAACGAAGAAGATGACCAAACGCATATTATGCTATTCGGTCATCAACAAAGTAAAAGTGTGATCCTGGACAACGACACCATTGAGCTCTGGTCAGCAGTAGATGACCAGCTGCTCGCTTCGTTCTAATGCTAAGTTAACCCTAGCTCAAGTTAATACCAAGGAATGCTGCCGCTTTAGCAACGTATTTATTAGTTTGCATCCACCCTGCACTTAGTTCTTTAGCCTCATTTTCGTTGGCTAGTTCGTCCCAGCGCGCTAGCACGTTTTCTGGCGTTTGATCTTCCGGTGATAGATAAATGCCATCGGTTTCTTTTATGATAGCTTTTGCATAAGCACCCGCACCACAACCTAAAATAGTCCGATTTGGCGCATTTTCAGCCACTAAAGCAAGTAAGCCTGCTGTCACTGATTCTACTGTCATTAAATCGAGCACGCGCTTGTCTTCTATTAATTCCTCGGTCATCGCAGTTCGTGCGGTGGGCGACAAACAATTTACTTGAATATTATTTTTCTGGCCTTCGATACATAAGGTATTCATAAAACCAACCATGGCCATTTTCGCAGCACCGTAGTTGGCCTGCCCAAAGTTACCGTACAAACCTGAGGAAGAAGTTGTCATCACAATTCGACCGTAGTTTTGCTTTTTCATGATATCCCAGACTGCCTTTGTGCAATTTACAGATCCCATTACATGGACATCTACCACTAATTGAAAATCTTCTAATGGCATATTTCCAAAAGATTTATCACGTAAAATCCCTGCATTGTTTACCAGTATATCAATCCGCGACCACTTGCTCATGACCTGTTTAACCATATTATTAACTTGGTCTGCGTTAGCGACGTTTGCGCCATTCGCAATGGCTTCACCACCTGCTTTTTCGATTTCGGCCACTACTGCCAAAGCACCATCAGACATGCTCCCATCAGGTTTTGCCAGATCGTTAACGACCACTTTAGCGCCCCTAGCTGCAAGCGCCAATGCATGTGAACGACCAAGACCCGCGCCTGCACCCGTGACTATCGCCACCTGATTATCGTAATTAATTGTCATATTGTTCGCTCCTGTAAATGTGTAAATATTTCATCTTTAGAATTTTTTAGTATTTCGTAAGTATTGAAATATGAGGTTTTTGATTAAATTGAAGCAATAGTCATCGTTAACCATCTGGCAAATAATGCGGGCTTTTCCATTCCTTCAATTTCAACGCTCACGTCCCAGAACAAAAGATATTCTCCTGGTCGTTTTTCTTGAACTTCCACTAGAGCCATATGTCCACGCACTCTGCTATTAACTGGCACAGGCTGCAGAAACCGTATTTTGTCGAAGCCATAATTCAAACCCATCACTCGTGTTTCGAGATCCAGTGCTGCGTCATATGAAATAGCTGACAACATTGAAAGTGACAAAAATCCATGAGCAATAGTCCCACCAAAAGGACCATCTTTGGCTTTTTCAGGATCCACATGAATAAATTGGTGGTCGTGAGTGGCATCTGCAAAGCAATCTATTTGTCCTTGCGTAAAAGTGAACCAGTTAGATGTGCCTTTATATTTTCCGACTTGCTCAAAAAGACCATCTGCTTTGATGATATGCGCCATTACTTTTCCTATTAAATGTTGAACTTATTAATATATGTTGCTCGCAATGCTCTCTTGTCTATTTTTCCTGATCCTAATCTCGGAAGTTGCTCATCAGTCAGCCAAATTTGCGAGGGAACTTTAAATGCTGCAATGTACTGCTGAAGAAAAACTTTTAGTTCGTCTACGCAAACATCATCAACACTCGACACATAAACTACCGCCCCCACAATCTCACCTAGGCGTTCGTCGGGAAGGGCAAACACACTCGCCTCTTGCGTTTTAGAGAATTTGTACAATGCGCTTTCAACTTCAAGGCTGGAAATGTTTTCACCACCTCGAATGATAATGTCTTTTTTACGATCCACGATGTACAAAAAGCCGCTTTCATCCAAATAACCTAAGTCTCCCGTTTTAAAGAAGCCATTTTTAAATGCTGCTTGCGTTGCGTGAGGGTCTCTCCAATATTCCACTATGTTAGAAAAAGACTTAATCGCAATTTCACCAATTTCGCCCTGCTTTACCGGTACTTGCTTCTCATCTACGATTTGCACTTCAACTATAGGTGGTGTGGGCAAGCCGGCACTTGTTGGTCTCGCTAAATAATCGACGGGACCATTCACCGCACCAAGCGCATTAGTTTCGGTAAGGCCGTAACCGCAACTAGGTGAACCAGCATCAAAAGCGTCATATATTTTTCTGACATGCTCTGGCGCTCGTGCAGCGCCACCCGCACAGATATCCGTTAAGGAATCTAAATTAAATTTGTGTTTGTCAGGGTGGTTCATTAACTCAACGGACATAGTAGGAACGCCGTTAAAGTAGGTTACTTTTTCTTTTTCAATTAGCGATAACGCAATACTCGCATCCCAATAAGGCATCATGACTGTTTTGCGACCCGTTAAAATCGACAATAAAAACAAGGTATGGCAACCCGTGACATGAAACAAAGGTACTGTCATTAAAGCGACAGGAGCGAGCGGTTCGGACCTTTGTTGCACATTGCTTTGATGCCCTACAGCTACTGATAATAACTCCTCGTTAGCAATACCTGCGGCACAGCCTAGCATGCACCACGTATTTAAAGCCGTAAGTATGCTTTCATGAGTTGAAACAGCACCTTTGGGTTTTCCGGTAGAGCCTGAGGTATAAAAAATAGTGGCAACGTCTTCAGCATTCACTTCTTCGCTAGTCATTTTTGCGTCATTTATTTTATCTATCTGCACCGAGGCTAATTTTGCTTGTAGACAGAGTTTTTCGTTTTGATTGTCACTAGGCCTCGCAATTAATAGCGGAATATTACGACTATGAAGTGTTCCCGATAACATGTTGTAACGTTTGTCGTCTAAAAGGATAAACTTAGCTTGGCTATGTTGTATAACATGCTCAAGCTCTTGCTCACCCAGCCATACGTTAACAGGCACAGCCACTGCGCCTAATAAGGTAATACCCATAAATGACATAATCCATTCAGGGTAATTACGCATGGCAATTACGACTCTGTCACCTTTTTGTATCTCATATTCGTGTTTCAGCATGTAACTGAACGCCAAAGCCGAATGATACAATTGACGATAAGAATATCGCTCATCCTGATAGACTAAGAAATCGTTGTTTCCATGGGTATCAGAAGCGTATTTGTACATCTCTCCCAGATTTTTCGGAAGAGAAGAGAATGCTGTATAGGTGTATCCATTCCGTTCCTTTTCAGTAACTTCAAAATCACCTTTATCAGCACTCAGTTTTTTGACTTGCTCAATAACTTTCTGTGCGTTAGCTAACGGTATATAGATATCTTGGTTTTGCAATTGCATGACGACTTTCCGTTCATATTAGGATCAAAGAAGCACCCAAAAGCCTCTCAATTTTTAATTTGAACTTACAGTATGTTTTAATTACTTTCAAGTACTTTCATTTTTTCTTAATGTAAATTTGACACTAATTTAACATTACCGTGACCGCTTACGAGACATTAGCATTGCCAAAATCAATGTTTTGCAATACACTATAATTTGAACTTTGAGTATATTTTTTGACTAAGGTGCTTTTAACCTAATGCCTGTAGCAGACACCAAGACCCTAAGAATAGACAAGGCTGAGTCGCCTTTTAGTAAAACTACTCAGCACGGTAAAAAATACAACACTATACTGTCAGCAGCGTCAGAACTTTTTAATATCTTTGGTACTCGCGGAACAACCCTTATTCAAATTGCAAAAAAACTCAATCTGACGAAAACCAGCCTTTATTACTATGCTAAGAATAAAGAAGAATTGGTTTACAAATGTTACCTAAATACATGCAACGAATTACAAGGTATGCTCGATGAAGCTAGAGCCACTAACGGACTCGCTATTGATAAGTTAGAGGCACTACTTAGACTTAACTTTGATTGTTGGGCAGGTATCATAGACGGTAGCAGAAACCACCTAGCTGGACTCACCGAGATCGGTTCTCTTTCAATTAAACATCAAAATGAAATTTCTGAATACTACAGGACTCTTGTCCGACAGGTCATGGAGTTAATCAGTGAAGGTCATAGTGATGGTAGTACTCAAAAGGTTGACACAGTAAAAGCAGCAAGTGCCATATGGGGCGCGATATTTTGGCTACCTGTCTGGCTCCCTACGATCAACGTAAAAAAGCGCGAGAATGCGTTTAATGACTGGCAAGCGATTATCAAATATGGTTTGCGTAGCACTCCCACTCCTTTTGTTTTTGCAAAAATGCAGACCGATGCCCCATTATTATCAATAGACGGCTTTGACCGCATTGAGCAAAACAGAATAAAACAAGAAGCATTTTGTAAAGTAGGCACAGCATTCTTTAATCAAAAAGGATTTAAAGGCACATCATTAGACGAACTTGCTAACTCACTGGGCGTTACAAAAGGAGCGTTCTACTATCATATAAAAAATAAAGACGATTTATTAATTAAATGTTTCGAGCGCACCATTCAAATTGAGCGAGACGTTTTGCAGCGAGCACTTTCAAATAAAAACGACAGTGGTATCGAAAAACTCGCAACCGCGGCACAACATTTATTTGCGATACAAGTTGGGGAACAAGGTCCTCTTATTCGTTATGCCCGCATGTGGTCACTAGATTTAGAGACACGCCATAAATTTGAACATGAAACTCGTAAAACCCGAGAGTTCATTGGCAAAATTATCGAACTAGGCCTTAACGACAATAGTATCAAGCAGACAAACCTACTGGTTGCAGAAAATATCATAGCGGGTGCTATTGAATCCGTCCCAGACCTTGGCGATAATATTAGTGAAAATAATGTGAATCAAGATGCTACTGACTTTTTTCACATATTTTTCAATGGTATTGCCGCTGATGATAGCCACCAAACCTAGGTGCTTTACAACCAATCAGGCTTGGTATCATAGCTCGTACTATCGATATTTTTCACGAGATTTCCCCAGTGATACGTCAGTGGAAGTTCGCTCGCAAAAAAGTATTTCATGGCTTGCACTTTGCCTTTGTAAAACTTCTCTTCATCTTCATGAATATCGCCACCAAGCGCATTCGTTGCAATTAAGCCTTGTTTTAACCATAACCACGCGATGGTAATGTGACCAAACATATTCAAGTAACTCACTGAATTGGAGAAGACTAAATCTGGATTTTCAGTTTCAGAGGCTCGCATGACTGCGTCTGTTACTTCTTGTAAATTGGCTAAAGCAGCACTTAGTTGACCACCAAGCTCAGCTATGTCGGACGAACTACTCTGAGCTTCTTGCGCAGTTTCTTGCATCACAGCTAAGAAAGCATAGTAGCCGCTAAAGTTGTTCATGGGTACTTTTCGACATAGTAAATCAAGTGACTGAATACCGGTCGTTCCCTCATGAATAGGATTCAAACGGTTATCACGATAATACATTTCAACCGGATGCTCATTAACATAGCCATGACCACCAAGTACTTGAATCGCTAAGTCGTTCGACTTAGGTCCCCACTCAGAGGGCCAACTTTTTATCACAGGTGTTAAGAAGTCCAGTATCGTCTTCGCTTTTGCTTTTCCTTCTTCTGTTGGTGCCGTATTTTCATCTTCCGCTAGTGAGTGTCCATACAAACATAAAGCGTAAGCTCCCTCAGAGTAAGCTTTTTGAGTCAGCAACATCCTACGCACATCAGGGTGTTCAATAATATTAACTGGCGATGACAAAGGATCCTTTGCAGATAATAGGCGTCCCTGCGGACGCTCTTTTGCATAATCGAGACTATATTGGAAGCCGGTTAATGCAGTCAGAGCGGCACCTGTCCCCACCAAAATTCGTGCCTCATTCATCATGTGGAACATGTACATAAGGCCTTTATTTTCCTCTCCTACCAAATAAGCAACCGCACCGTCTTTTTCACCAAAACTTAAGGCCGTTGACGTATGACCGCGTCCGCCCATCTTATGAAACAAGCCAGCCAGTGCCACCTCATTATGCGCACCAATACTGCCATCATCGTTGACTAAAAACTTAGGAACGATAAACAAACTGATTCCCTTAACACCTTTCGGAGCGCCTTTTATTCTGGCCAGCACCAAATGTACGATATTCTCTGACAAATCATGGTCACCACCAGAGATCCAGATTTTGTTACCACGAACTCGGTACGTGCCATCATCTTCTTTAGTTGCAGAGGTGGTTAGATCTGCTAAGCCTGACCCCGCACTTGGCTCAGTCATCGCCATCGTGCCAAAAAAACGACCTTCTCGCTGCGGCATCACCCATTTATCAATTTGCTCTGGCGTACCGTGTGCTTCTATTAAATTACAATTAGCGTGGGTTAAGGAGATATACCCCAAACTAG
>CBFHTO010000061.1:0-21401 GCA_965658765.1 Glaciecola sp.
TTTACCGTGGTCAACGTGGCCGATTGTACCTACGTTTACGTGCGGTTTCGTACGTTCAAACTTTTCTTTTGCCATTGCTATATTTCCTAAGTTTAACGTCCGTTCCAACATTAGACCGGACCAATTCAAAAATTATTATCTCTATAATTACGTACGCGATTCAATGATCGCTTTTGCGACATTGCTCGACGCTTCAGAGTAATTATAAAACTCCATTGAATATGACGCACGTCCTTGCGTTTGTGAACGCAGATCAGTGGCATAACCAAACATTTCGGAAAGTGGCACTTTAGCACGCACAATCTTTATGCCCGCTACGCCCTCTTCCATTCCTTCTATCATACCGCGACGTCGGTTTAAGTCACCAACAACATCGCCCATCCACTCTTCTGGCGTCGTTACTTCAACTTTCATTACGGGCTCAAGTAAAACAGGGGATGCATCTGATGCACCTTGCTTAAAACCCATAGATGCCGCAATTTTAAACGCCATTTCAGAAGAGTCAACATCATGATAAGAACCATCATACAAGGTGACTTTAACATCAAGTACCGGGTACCCCGCTAAAACACCATTTTGCAATTGTTCTTCACAGCCTTTTTGTACAGCTGGAATAAACTCTTTTGGAACAACACCGCCTACGATCTCGTTCACAAATTCGAATCCACCGCCTTCTTCTAGAGGCTCTATTCGTAACCAAACATGCCCAAATTGACCCCTGCCACCAGACTGTCTTACAAACTTGCCTTCTGCCTCTACCGACTTACGTATCGTCTCTCGATAAGCTACTTGAGGCTTGCCAACGTTACATGAAACATTAAATTCTCGTTTCATTCTATCAACGATGATATCTAAGTGAAGCTCTCCCATTCCAGAAATAATCGTTTGACCTGACTCTTCATCGGTGTGTACTTTAAATGAGGGGTCTTCGGCCGCCAACTTAGACAACGCTATTGACATCTTTTCCTGGTCAGCTTGCGACTTAGGCTCTACCGCAATCGAAATTACAGGATCCGGAAAATCCATTTTTTCTAGTGTTATGATGTTTTGTGGATCACAAAGGGTTTCGCCCGTCGTTACATCTTTTAGACCAATTGCAGCAGCAATATCTCCTGCTCTAACTTCTTTTATTTCAGCACGATCGTTCGCATGCATTTGAACTAAACGACCAATTCGCTCTTTTTTACCTTTAATAGGATTATAAACCGCATCGCCTGTCTTTATGACACCTGAATACACTCTAAAGAAAGTTAGCGTACCAACAAATGAGTCTGTTGCAATTTTAAACGCCAGCGCTGAAAAAGGCTCATCATCATCGGAGTGTCGCTCAGCAAGGGTTTCGTTTTTATCGTCTAGGATACCAGTGATGGGTTTTACTTCAGTCGGAGACGGTAAGTACTCGATGACGGCATCAAGAACAGCCTGCACCCCTTTATTCTTAAATGCAGAACCACAACAGGCAAGTACAATTTCGTTATTTAATGTACGAATACGCAAGCCTTTTTTGATTTCTGCCTCGCTCAATTCTTCTCCATCAAGATACTTATCCATAAGCTCATCGTTAGCTTCAGCAGCTGCTTCGACAAGTTCAGTGCGGTACTGTTCAGCTTTTTCTAAGTATTCTGCGGGGATTTCTTCGTAGGTAAAGGTCGCGCCTTTATCTGCCTCGTTCCAATTGATTGACTTCATTTTTATAAGGTCAATCACGCCTCTGAAGTTTTCTTCTTCGCCAATATTCAACTGTATGGGAACACAGTTAGAACCTAGTCGCTTTCTTATCTGCTCAATCACACGTTCAAAATCAGCACCGGCCCGATCCATTTTATTAACGAAAACCATGCGCGGAACTTCATATTTATTTGCTTGACGCCAAACAGTCTCTGATTGAGGCTCTACGCCTGAGGAGCCACAGAAAACAACTACAGCACCATCGAGCACTCGCAACGAGCGCTCTACTTCAATGGTAAAATCAACGTGCCCTGGTGTGTCAATGATATTGATTCTATGCTGATCGAATTGCTGTTGCATGCCTTGCCAAAAACAAGTTGTTGCAGCCGAGGTAATGGTGATACCGCGTTCTTGTTCTTGCTCCATCCAATCCATAGTCGCAGCGCCATCATGGACTTCGCCTATTTTATGCGAAATACCTGTATAGAATAAAACACGCTCTGTAGTCGTCGTTTTACCGGCGTCTACATGCGCTACAATTCCAATGTTCCGATAGCGTTGTATAGGGGTCTGACGGGGCATTATTTACCTTCTAGTTGTCAATCAACATTAAAGGGAATGAATCTGCTTTATCGCTTAATTTCTGCTACGACAGAAGCTACAAATTTATTGCCTTTAAGTGCGTTTTTGTGCCTATTTAAATTGCAAAACAGCCTGTCTTATACAGACAGACTGTTACACGTTTATTACTGATAGTTCGCTTACCAGCGGTAATGAGCAAAGGCTTTGTTTGCCTCTGCCATGCGGTGAACGTCTTCACGTTTCTTAACCGCGCTACCTTTGTTGTCTTGCGCATCCATCATTTCTGCAGCTAGACGCTGAGCCATGGATTTCTCGCCACGTTTACGTGCCGCTTCAACCATCCAACGCATACCTAGAGCATTACGACGAACTGGACGAACTTCTACTGGTACTTGGTAAGTAGAACCACCTACTCGGCGAGATTTAACCTCTACCGTTGGGCGGATGTTGTCTAGTGCATCTTCAAATACGTCTAGATGTGGTTTGCCGGTTTTTTCAGCAACAATATCAAGGGCACCGTATACGATTTTTTCAGCGGTCGATTTCTTGCCGTCGAGCATTACGACATTCATGAATTTAGCAAGTAACTCTGATCCGAACTTAGGGTCTGGTAAGATTTTTCTCTGACCTACGACTCTTCTTCTTGGCATCTTAATTCTCCGTGGAATTCAGGGGTTTCCCAAAACTCTATTAATTTAATAGTTTGGCCTTACTAACGGAGAACCGTTAAGACTTAGGCCTTTTTGCGCCGTACTTAGAACGGGCTTGTTTACGATCGCTCACGCCAGAACAATCTAATGTTCCACGTACTGTGTGATAACGAACACCTGGTAAATCTTTTACACGTCCACCGCGGATTAATACAACGCTGTGTTCTTGTAAGTTGTGACCTTCACCACCGATGTAGGAAGACACTTCAAAACCGTTAGTTAGACGAACACGGCATACTTTACGCATTGCTGAGTTCGGCTTCTTTGGTGTGGTGGTATATACGCGAGTACATACGCCACGTCGTTGTGGGCATGCCTGTAATGCAGCGACGCTTGATTTCTCAACCGGCTTTTTACGGGGCTTACGCACTAACTGGTTAACTGTTGCCATTAACTAGCTCCTAATTAAAAAATACTTAGCATACTCAATATTGCCAAGTGGAAATACAAAACATTAAGTGTTTGATAATATAAATGTTTTGTTGCTCTTTTTACCGTGATTTCTGTGCAGAAATTAGCCTGCATCGAAATTGGGTCGCGAAATGTTATAGATCAAGCTACTCACTGTCAAGATCAATTACATTGCTCAAGGCTTTAAACTAAAAAAAGCATAGTCAAATGACTATGCTTTTTGGTCGATTTAGCAAGCGTTAGATAAACACTTAGATTTCGGACGCTTATTCTGCGTCGTCACTTCCTGCATTTAAAGCTTCGGCTAGCTGAGCTTGAGCTTCGTCAGCAGATACTGAGAAATCTTCTTCGGCTGCTTGTGCTGCTTTGCGAGCAGTACGTTTTTGGTGATACGCGAAACCTGTACCAGCAGGTATTAAGCGACCAACAATTACGTTTTCTTTCAAGCCACGTAAGTCGTCTTCTTTCCCTTGTACGGCTGCTTCTGTTAAGACGCGAGTCGTTTCTTGGAATGACGCTGCAGAGATGAACGACTCTGTAGACAACGACGCTTTCGTAATACCTAGAAGTTGTATCTCGTAAGTTGCTGGGATCTTACCTTGTTTCTCAAGGTCGCGGTTCGCGATCTTAACCTGAGATACTTCAACTTGCTCGCCTTCTAAGAATTGGCTATCACCTGCATTTAAGATCATGCACTTACGTAGCATTTGTCTTATGACAACTTCAATGTGCTTGTCGTTAATTTTTACACCTTGTAAGCGATATACTTCTTGTACTTCGTTTACGATGTAATTCGCGACAGCACTGACACCACGTAGGCGCAATATGTCATGTGGAGACTCAGGTCCGTCAGAAACAACTTCACCTTTTTCTACATGCTCACCTTCAAATACATTGAGTTGACGCCATTTTGGAATCATTTCCTCGTAGGCGCCGTTGGCATTTAAGTTAACGGTAAGTTCTGCACGGTCGTCTGCACTTGGTGTGATAGTAAGACGTTTCTTACCTTTGGTTTCTTTACCAAAACCAATTACACCAGAGATTTCAGCTAAGATAGCAGGCTCTTTTGGCTTACGAGCTTCAAACAAGTCAGCTACCCTTGGAAGACCACCGGTAATATCGCGAGTCTTCGAGCTTTCTTGAGGAATTCGCGCAAGCACGTCACCTTCGTTCGCTAGCTTACCGTCGATTGCTTCGATAGTAGTAAAGCTAGGCAACCTGATTTCTTGTAATGCACCGTTGTCACTTTCTAATATAAGCTTCGGCTCTTTTGCATTAGCTTTAGAAAGGTCTTTCACTACAACACGTGCAATACCTGTTAGCTCATCTTGCTGTGTCTCGGTGTTACTGTCGTCAATGTCGGCAAAGGTTATCTTAGAAGGACGCTCAGTCACAATTGGGTGACTATGCGGGTCCCAAGCAGCAACGATTTGACCGGCTTCGATGGTTGCGCCATCATCAACGGATAAGATACAACCGTAAGGCACTCTATAACGCTCTTTTTCGCGACCTTGGTCATCGATAACAGTCAATTCAGTAGAACGTGACACGATCACTAGGCGACCGTCAGTGTTTCTTACTGATTTAGCATTGTGCAGTTTTAAGGTACCAGTGGTTTTTACTTGTACGTTGTTTTCAGCAGATGCCCTTGATGCTGCACCACCGATGTGGAACGTACGCATGGTTAGCTGTGTTCCTGGCTCACCGATAGACTGTGCGGCGATAACACCAACAGATTCACCAGAACCTACCATGTGTCCGCGCGCTAGGTCACGTCCGTAACACTTGGCACACACACCATAGTCGTTGTCACACGTAATAACAGAACGTACCACAATTTGGTCGACCGAGTTCGCTTCGAGCATGTCTACTAAGTGCTCGTCTAGTAATACATTACGCTCTACTAGAACCTCGTCTTTCGTTCCTGGCTTGATCACATCTTCAGCTACAACACGACCAAGTACGCGCTCTCTTAATGGTTCAACAACATCTCCACCTTCGATCAACGGCGTCATCTTAACGCCTTCGTAGGTACCACAATCGTCGTTAGTGATAACAAGGTCTTGTGCAACATCTACCAGACGGCGTGTTAAGTAACCAGAGTTAGCGGTCTTAAGTGCTGTATCGGCAAGACCTTTTCGCGCTCCGTGAGTCGATATAAAGTACTGTTGTACATTTAGACCTTCACGGAAGTTAGCCGTAATTGGTGTCTCGATGATTGAGCCATCCGGCTTAGCCATCAGACCACGCATACCTGCTAACTGACGTATTTGCGCCGGGCTACCACGAGCACCAGAGTCGGCCATCATATAAACAGAGTTGAAAGACTGCTGCTCTTCTTGTTCGCCGTCTCGATTAGTAACGGTTTCAGATTTAAGGTTATCCATCATGGCTTTTGCCACGTTATCGTTGGCTGTTGACCAAATATCGATAACTTTATTGTAGCGCTCACCAGCCGTGACAAGACCAGAGTTAAACTGTTCCTGAATTTCGACTACTTCTGCTTCAGCTGCATCGATAATTTCTTTTTTCGCTTCAGGAATGACCATGTCATCAATACCTACTGAAGCACCAGCAATCATTGCATAGTGAAAACCGGTATACATAATTTGGTCAGCGGCTATTACAGTATCTTTAAGGCCCAGTGTTCGATAGCAAGCGTTCAACAAAGTTGAAATTTGCTTTTTGCCCATGGCTTTATTGATGATTTCAAATGGCAAGCCTTTTGGCAAAATCAACGAGAAAATCGCACGTCCAACCGTAGTGTCTGTCAGTGTGACTTTTTCGGTCTTAGTACCGTCTTCCGCTACATCGTATTCTGTGATTCGCACTTTCACGCGAGCGTGAAGCTCAGCAGAATCTGTACGATACGCTTTTTCGGCTTCGTGCGGGCTAGTAAATACCATACCCTCACCTTTGCCATTTATACGCTCACGCGTTAGGTAATAAAGACCTAATACAACGTCCTGAGAAGGCACGATGATTGGCTCACCATTAGCGGGCGACAAGATGTTGTTTGTAGACATCATCAATGCACGTGCTTCAAGCTGCGCTTCGATGGTTAATGGTACGTGGACCGCCATTTGGTCACCATCGAAGTCGGCGTTGTAGGCCGCACATACTAATGGGTGAAGTTGTATGGCTTTACCTTCAATAAGGGTAGGCTCGAAAGCTTGGATACCTAATCTGTGAAGCGTTGGTGCACGGTTTAGTAACACTGGATGTTCACGAATAACTTCGTCTAATACATCCCAAACTTCCGGCGCTTCGCGTTCAACAAGCTTTTTAGCTGCTTTAATAGTGGTTGCTAGGCCTCGTCCTTCAAGTTTCCCATAGATAAACGGCTTGAATAGTTCAAGTGCCATTTTCTTTGGAAGACCACACTGATGTAAGCGTAAGGTAGGTCCAACAGTAATCACTGAACGGCCTGAGTAGTCAACACGCTTACCAAGTAGGTTTTGGCGGAAACGACCTTGCTTACCTTTGATCATGTCAGCAAGTGATTTCAAAGGACGCTTATTTGAACCAGTAATAGCGCGACCACGACGTCCGTTGTCCAATAAGGCGTCAACCGCCTCTTGAAGCATACGTTTTTCGTTGCGCACAATAATGTCTGGTGCAGCTAGGTCTAAAAGGCGTTTCAGACGATTGTTACGGTTGATGACTCGTCGATACAAATCGTTTAAGTCTGATGTAGCAAAGCGACCGCCGTCCAATGGTACCAAAGGACGTAATTCTGGAGGTAACACTGGCAATACAGTAAGAATCATCCATTCAGGTTTATTGCCTGACTGTTGGAATGATTCAAGCAGCTTTAAGCGTTTCGTGAGTTTTTTACGTTTTGTTTCAGACGTAACGTTTGGTAATTCTTCACGCATTGCTGCAACGTCTGCATCTACGTCAAGTTGCTTAAGCAATTCAAATACTGCTTCTGCACCCATTTTCGCTTCAAACTCGTCGCCGTGCTCTTCTAAAGAATCTAAGTATTCTTCTTCATTCAGTAGGCTACCTTGCACGAGCTCTGTCATGCCTGGCTCAGTCACGACATATGATTCAAAGTACAGTACACGCTCAATATCACGTAATGTCATGTCTAACATTAAACCGATTCGTGACGGCAATGATTTTAAAAACCAAATGTGTGCAACGGGGCTTGCTAATTCAATGTGGCCCATGCGTTCACGACGAACTTTTGTTAGCGTTACTTCAACGCCACATTTTTCACAGATAACACCTCGGTGTTTCAAGCGCTTATACTTTCCGCATAAGCACTCGTAGTCTTTTACTGGACCAAAAATTCTTGCGCAAAATAAACCATCGCGTTCTGGTTTGAACGTTCGGTAATTGATGGTCTCAGGCTTTTTTACTTCGCCAAATGACCATGAACGAATTTGATCAGGTGATGCAAGACCGATCTTGATATTATCAAATTCCTCAGTCTTGTTTTGTTGTTTAATAAACTTTAATAAGTCTTTCACATTTCTCTCCCAACGGAGTTTCTGTCACTGGCCTTGCAACAAATGCAAGGCCGACCTGTAGTTAATGCACATCCGCACTCATAAAATGATTGTGTCGGGTTTATTGCTCTTCCAACTCGATGTTGATTCCAAGTGAGCGAATTTCCTTCAACAATACATTGAATGATTCAGGCATTCCCGGCTCCATTCGATGGTCTCCATCTACGATGTTTTTGTACATCTTAGTTCGACCGTTCACATCATCTGACTTCACAGTCAACATTTCTTGAAGCGTATACGCTGCGCCGTAAGCCTCTAGTGCCCATACTTCCATCTCTCCGAAGCGCTGACCACCAAACTGAGCTTTACCGCCAAGAGGTTGTTGCGTAACCAAACTATAAGAACCAGTTGAACGCGCATGCATTTTATCATCCACTAAGTGGTTCAATTTAAGCATGTACATATAACCAACAGTTACTGGGCGCTCAAATGATCTGCCTGTACGTCCGTCGAATAAGGTAATTTGACCTGACTCAGGGATATCAGCCAACTTGAGCATTTCTTTAATTTCACCTTCGTTTGCACCGTCAAACACAGGCGTCGCAACAGGTACACCTTTGCGCAAGTTTTGTGCTAAACGCTGTACTTCGTCATCACTAAAATCGTCGATATTGACTTGCTGATGCGATTTACCAAGGCTGTATACTTCTTGTAAGAACGAGCGTAGTTTCGCGATTTCTTGCTGTTCTTTGATCATCGTGTCGATTTTAACACCCAAACCGTGAGCAGCCATGCCCAAGTGAGTTTCTAGAATCTGTCCGATGTTCATTCGCGATGGTACACCTAGCGGGTTTAATACAATATCAACCGGCGTGCCATCCGCATCATAAGGCATGTCTTCGACAGGCTGGATAGTTGAGATAACACCTTTGTTACCGTGCCTACCCGCCATCTTATCACCCGGTTGTATACTGCGTTTCACTGCAAGATATACTTTTACGATTTTTAGAACGCCAGGCGCTAGATCATCACCTTGTGTGATTTTGCGGCGCTTGGTTTCAAACTTCTTGTCAAAATCGTTTTTGATTTCTGAGTACTGCTCTGCATTTTGGTCGAGTTCGTTTTGAGACTCTTCATCACGTAGTGCAATATCAAACCACTTCTCTCTTGGCATGCTGTCTAAGCGTCCTTGCTCAATGCCAGACTTTAACAACAAGCCGTGAGCGCGAGCGAAGATGCCGTCAGCGAGAATATTGAATTCATCGCTCAAGTCTTTCTTGACCTGACGAAGTTGCATGTCTTCGATTTCAAGTGCTCGTTTGTCTTTTTCAACGCCATCACGAGTAAACACTTGTACATCGATTACAGTTCCAATAACAGAATTTGGTACACGTAACGATGTATCTTTAACGTCTGACGCTTTTTCACCAAAGATGGCTCTCAGGAGCTTCTCTTCCGGCGTTAGCTGTGTTTCGCCTTTAGGTGTTACTTTACCTACAAGGATATCGCCGCCTTTTACTTCAGCACCAATATATACAACACCAGATTCGTCTAACTTACCAAGAGCTGATTCGCCTACGTTCGGTATGTCAGAACTAATCTCTTCTGGACCGAGCTTCGTGTCTCTCGCGATACAGCTAAGTTCTTGAATATGAATAGTAGTGAATCGGTCTTCTTGGGCTACACGTTCGGAAATCAAGATTGAATCTTCGAAGTTGTAACCATTCCAAGGCATGAACGCAATACGCATGTTTTGACCAAGCGCAAGGTCACCAAGGTCAGTAGAAGGACCATCTGCTAGCACATCACCAATGACAACTGGCTCACCAACGTTACATGTAGGTCGTTGGTTGATACAGGTGTTCTGATTAGAACGCGTGTATTTAGTCAAATTATAGATGTCGATGCCCGCTTCACCTGGAAGCGTCTCATCTTCATTAACTTTTACGACAATTCTTGATGCATCAACGTAGTCGATTGTCCCACCACGTTTAGCTACCACCGTTACGCCAGAGTCCACAGCGACGGTTTTCTCCATGCCAGTACCAACTAAAGGTTTATCAGCCTTTAAAGTAGGAACCGCTTGACGTTGCATGTTAGAGCCCATCAATGCACGGTTTGCGTCATCGTGCTCTAGGAACGGAATGATGCTCGCTGCAATCGAAACGATTTGCTGCGGAGATACATCCATATAGCTGATAGTCTCTTTTTGCACTAAGACGTTTTCGCCACGCTGACGGCAGGCGATCAAATCGTCTACTAATTGATTATTTTCATCTAGAGCAACGTTAGCCTGAGCAATTGCATATTGCCCTTCTTCTATTGCCGATAAATATTCAATGTCATCGGTAACAAGGCCATTATCTACTTTTCGGTAAGGCGTCTCTAAGAAACCAAAATCATTTGTTCGTGCAAAGCTTGATAAAGAGTTTATCAATCCGATGTTTGGACCTTCCGGTGTTTCAATCGGACATACTCGACCGTAGTGAGTTGGATGCACGTCTCGAACTTCAAAGCCGGCGCGTTCGCGCGTCAAACCACCCGGACCAAGCGCAGAAATACGGCGTTTGTGCGTAACTTCTGAAAGCGGGTTGTTCTGATCCATGAATTGAGATAACTGGCTCGATCCGAAGAACTCTTTAACTGCAGCTGAAATTGGCTTAGCGTTGATTAGGTCTTGAGGCATAATTGCATCAAGATCACCCAAACTCAAGCGCTCTTTAACGGCTCTTTCAACACGAACTAGTCCAACGCGGAATTGGTTTTCAGCCATTTCACCTACGCTTCGGATACGGCGGTTACCAAGGTGATCAATGTCATCTACTTCGTCTTTACCGTCTCGAATAGCAATTAGCTGTTGCATAACCGCAACAATATCATCTTTGGCTAGTGTGCCAGAACCAGTGCTTTCTGAGCGACCTAGACGACGGTTAAACTTCATACGCCCGACCGCAGATAAATCATAGCGGTCCTCAGAGAAGAATAAATTATCGAATAAATTTTCGGCCGCATCTTTCGTTGGTGGCTCACCAGGGCGCATCATTCTGTATATTTCAACTAATGCTTCTAAACGATTATTAGACGGATCGACATTTACCGTATCGGAAATATAAGACCCATGATCCAATTCGTTTATATAAAGTGTGTTGAATTCTTTAATACCTGCTTCTTTAAGCTCAGTCAGTAATTCTAATGTCAACTCTTGGTTTGCATTAGCGATCACTTCTCCGGTGCCTTCATCAACATAGCTCTTATCAAGAACTTTACCTATTAGGTATTCGGCTGGAACGACTAATTCAGAGATCTTAGCTTTTTGGAGTGCTCTAGTATGGCGTGCAGAAATACGACGACCTTCTTCTACAAGAACTTCTCCGTCTTTGCCGATAATATCAAACTGAGCAGTTTCACCTCTTAGGCGCTCTGGAACGACGTCCATCATATAATGCTCGCCATCAATTCGTACAGAGACCTTATCGAAGAACATGTCTAATATTTCTTCAGTGCCCATATCAAGCGCGCGAAGAATAATAGTCGCAGGTAACTTTCGACGTCTGTCGATTCTGACAAACAAGTTGTCTTTCGGGTCAAACTCAAAATCCAGCCATGAACCACGGTATGGGATCACACGTGCGTTATAAAGCACTTTGCCAGATGAGTGAGTTTTACCTTTATCATGGTCAAAGAATACACCAGGTGAGCGGTGCAACTGAGAAACGATTACACGTTCAGTCCCATTGATTACAAAAGTGCCGTTTTCGGTCATGAGCGGTATTTCACCCATGTAGACTTCTTGTTCTTTTATATCTTTTACGGTACCGGGGGCTGCTTCTTTATCAAATAAGACGAGTCTTAGTTTGACTCTTAAAGGTGCTGAATAGGTTACACCACGAATTTGACATTCTTTGACGTCAAACACGGGATCACCCAAACGATAAGCTACGTATTGTAATTCTGAATTACCTGAATAGCTTTTGATTGGGAACACAGATCTAAACGCCGATTCGAGGCCATACTGGCCGTCGGGGTCTTGCTCTATGAACTTTTTAAATGAATCCAGTTGTATTGAGAGAAGGTATGGAATTTCCAATACCTGAGGGCGCTTGCCAAAATCCTTACGGATACGTTTTTTTTCACTATAAGAGTAAACCATGGGTTCCTCAGCCGACTGATTTTTGACCCAACCTGCTGCATTACCACCGGGTAGGCGATATTTTATATGCAACAAACATCCAGTACCCTTTCGATGCGGAATAAAAGAAGAGAATATAAAAACGATACCAGACGAGCTAACGCTGTTCAGTACGGCTCATAAACCAAAAAATATTCTGCTAACGTAGAATCATAAATAAAGGGAAAAAGTCTATGATTCGTTGTATGTTTTTGCGCTTAAACCTTTATCTATTAAGATATTATATAAATCATACACTTAAAAGACGCAAGGCAAGTTTTATTTTTATTTTTTTATAGCGCAAAAAGGCTGATGGTTAAAAACCATCAGCCTTGACCTAAATTAGGCCAGTAATTAATAACGTATTAATTACTTAATTTCAACTTCAGCGCCAGCTTCTTCAAGCTGCTTCTTCAGTTCTTCTGCTTCTTCTTTAGCAACGCCTTCTTTGATTGCTTTAGGTGCAGACTCTACCACTTCTTTAGCTTCTTTCAAGCCAAGACCGGTCGCGCCGCGTACAGCTTTGATTACAGCAACTTTGTTTCCGCCGAATGAAGTAAGAACTACGTCAAACTCAGTCTGCTCTTCAACCGCTTCTGCAGCTGCTGCTGGACCTGCTGCTACAGCAACGGCTGCAGTAGCTTCAACGCCGAATTTCTCTTCAGCTGCTTCAATCAACTCAACCAATTCCATAACTGGCATTTCAGCGATTGCGTTTAGTATATCTTCTTTTGTTAGAGCCATTTCTCTAAACTCCTGGGTATAATGTTAAAAATTCAAATTGCCAAAAACACAACTTATTTAGTGTCTTTGATCGCCGCCAATACTCGCGCAAATTTAGTAGGTACTTCGTTGATTGTTTGAACGAATTTACCAACTGGCGCTTTGAAGGTAGCAAGTAGTTTCGCCAATGCTTCGTCTCTTGTTGGTAGAGATGCTACAGCGTCCAATTTCTCTGGACCCAATAAACCACTGCCAATAGATAATGCCGTTACGTTTAATTTAGCGTTACTCTTCGAAAAGTCTTTGAAAAGACGTGCTGCACCGCCAGGTGCGTCGATAGAGAAACCATAAATAAGCGGACCGGTTAAAGCTGGATCGATGTCAGAAAACTTACTTTCTGCTAAAGCACGCTTCGCTAATGTATTTCTTATTACTTTAAGATATACACCTTGCTCACGGGCCTTAACTCGAAGTTCGGTTAACTCACCTACTTCCATACCACGGTATTCAGCGACGGCAACAGATAGAGCACGAGACGCAACGTCACTAATTTCCGCTACAATCTCTTTTTTTGCTGCTAAGCCTAATGCCACTGACTTCACCTCTTTAATGTCTGACTTACATGCACTTAATTGGCAAGTAAACCAGGATTACAGAATGATAAAAGATTTGCTATTGCTCGCCTTTTATCGCTCTACGGTGTTCATTTCCCAGAGAGTCTGGGTTGAATTCACCGTCTGCGCAGGTATTAATTAAGCTTTGTATTTTTTGGCACTTAAATAAGTGCCGCATGTAAATGCTCTCTTAATTCATCTACTACAATGCGCCTGCGGTCTTGGACGAGAGTGTTTATAAAAACAAACACTCTAACCCCAAACCTTGATAGAGAGGACTTCAGCCTTATGCTGAGCCTAAAGAACCTTGATCAACAGTAACGCCTGCGCCCATCGTAGTGCTCAGACTTACTTTTTTGATGTATGTACCTTTTGCAGAAGAAGGCTTAGCCTTTTTCAATGCTTCAATCAAAGCTTCTAGATTTTCTTTGATTGCATCTGCTTCAAAGGCAATCTTACCGATGCTTGCGTGAATGATACCGTTCTTGTCGTTACGATATCTTACCTGACCAGCTTTAGCATTTTTAACTGCTGTCGCGACATCTGGAGTAACAGTGCCTGTCTTAGGGTTAGGCATAAGACCACGTGGTCCTAAAATTTGACCTAACTGACCAACAACACGCATCGCGTCTGGGCTAGCAACAACCACATCAAAATTCATTTCACCTTTCTTAACTAAGTCTGCAAGGTCTTCCATCCCAACGATGTCAGCACCAGCTTCTTTAGCTGCTTCCGCGTTTGCACCCTGCGTAAACACGGCAACTCTCACTTCTTTACCAGTACCGTTTGGTAGTACTGTTGCACCACGAACGTTTTGGTCAGATTTACGTGCGTCAATGCCAAGGTTAATTGCAACATCAACACTTTCAGGGAATTTAGCAGTTGCAAATTCTTTTAGTAAAGATACGGCTTCTTCAAATTCATATTCTTTCGTTACTACCACTTTTTCAGCGATCGCGCGTGCACGTTTTGATAATTTAGCCATTGTATTATCCCTCTACCTTTAAGCCCATGCTACGAGCTGAGCCCGCGATGGTATTTACAGCTGCGTCCATGTCGGCAGCAGTTAAATCTGGTTCTTTTACTTTTGCGATCTCTTCAAGTTGAGCGCGAGTAACAGTACCGACTTTTTCGGTGTTAGGACGACCTGAACCACTCTTAATACCTGCCGCTTTCTTTAAAAGATAAGATGCAGGTGGAGTTTTCGTTTCAAAAGTAAATGAACGGTCTTCATAAACAGTGATAACAACTGGTACTGGAGCGCCTTTTTCAAGCGCTTCTGTTTTAGCATTAAACGCTTTACAGAATTCCATGATGTTAACGCCGTGTTGACCTAGTGCAGGACCAACCGGTGGACTTGGGTTTGCTGAACCAGCAGCAACCTGTAGCTTAATTAAGCCAGTGACTTTCTTCGCCATTATATTACTCTCTATTTTGTGGGTATAACGCCTTGAAGATACAAGAGAATATCTTCTCTAACGGCTCCCCGTTCATAAAAAAGGGCGCAAATTATATGCTTACAGTGAGTGAAATGCAACCAAGATCAAGCAATACTTTAAAATAATATCTTTGAGGCCTTAGATTAGTCATTTAACCAGATAGATAGAGACGAGGATATTTCTCAATGCTCGTTTTTAAATAAAAATAAAGCCCCGTAGCCAGAAACTGGTCACGGGGCTTTAACATTCTTTTCTAAAAGACGATTAGCCTTTTTCTACTTGACCGAATTCAAGCTCAACTGGTGTTGAACGGCCAAAGATGAGAACAGACACTTTCAAGCGACTCTTCTCATAATCGACTTCTTCTACCATTCCATTGAAATCAGCAAATGGGCCATCTGTCACTCGAACAACTTCGCCTGGTTCAAATAGAGTCTTAGGCTTAGGCTTATCAACAGATTCTTCTAGCCTGTTTAATATTGCATCAGCTTCTTTCTTTGAGATGGGTAAGGGACGATCTGAAGTACCGCCTATAAATCCAAGAACACGAGGAATACTCTTCACCAAATGCCATGATTCTTCGTTCATTTCCATTTCAACCAAAACATAGCCTGGAAAAAACTTTCTTTCTGACTTACGTTTCTGGCCAGCACGCATTTCGACAACTTCTTCGGTTGGAACTAAAATTTCGCCAAAGTAATCTTCCATACTGTGCATTTTAATATGTTCTTCGAGGGTCTTTTTAACTCGTCCTTCATATTGTGAGAATGCTTGAACAACGTACCATTTTTTATCTGACATATTTTATACTCCGATACCTGTTACCAAGCCAACTACCCATACAATGATCATGTCAATAAAATATAGAAGGACACCAACCACTGCAGTTGCAGCCAAAATGACGAGGGTCATGCGAACAACTTCTTGTCGGGTCGGCCAGACCACCTTTCGAACTTCAATACGCGCTTCTTTAGCGAATATAAGGAACGACTGACCTTTTTCAGTGGTTGAAGCAATGCCAAGTGCGATTACTACAACAGCAACAGCCGCAAGTGCTCTGTACAAAACTGATACGTCTTCATATGAAGTATAGGCGTATATAAGCCCGCCCAACAATACGAATACCGAGACCCATTTAACTGCATCTAATGGATTAGATGCGCTTTCTGCCTTATCACTCATGCCTATTAACCCGTCACTGGTAACGCCAATGCGTTACTCAAAAAAATCTATAAAATGGCAGGGGTGGAGGGACTCGAACCCCCAACCATCGGTTTTGGAGACCGCTGTTCTACCAATTCGAACTACACCCCTAAATATACGCGCGATTACTCGATTGTTTATTAGTTATACCACCCTTGTGAGTTGGCGAGTTTTAAAGGGAATCGTCAGAGTCATAAGGGAGGGATGCGTATTATACTTATGCCTCTCTATGATACAAGAAAAATATAATATTATCGATTTAGCGCCAGTTGCTACCGCTTCACAACACAGATAAATGGGGACAATTTACACTTGATTACTTGTAAATTTTTTGTGAACAGATTAGCGTAAGCTCTTTGCGAACCTTTGTTAATCCTCTTTTCATTGACAAGTTACACTATAAGTTAAAACTGACTTTCGCTTTGACTAGCTCTTCATTAACAATGTTTAGGACAAATTTTGATGAATAAAATGAGTACTGACTTTACTACTTTCACCTTAAATATTGATGAGGACATAGCACATATCGAGTTATCTCGCCCAGAAGCTATGAATAGTATGATCCCAGAATTTTGGCGTGAACTCCCTCAATGTATAAATGATATCGATGCAGGCAGTATGGCGCGAGTAATTGTCATCAGCTCAAGTGGAAAACACTTTAGCGCCGGTATGGATTTGAGCGTTTTCAGTAATATGGCGAAAAGCTTTGTGGGAGAGCCCGCAAGACGTGCTGAAAAAATGCGCAGAATGGTTTTAGAACTACAAGAAAGCTTCACCGCTTTGGAGAAAGCACGGATGCCAGTGCTAGCTGCAGTTCAAGGAGGCGCAGTTGGGGGCGCCTTAGATATGATTTGTGCTTGTGATATGCGTTACTGTACCCAAGACGCATTCTTTACTATCAAAGAGACTGAGTTAGGCATGACAGCCGATGTTGGAACCTTGCAACGCATTGGTAATTTGATGCCAGACGGTATTGTGCGCGAATTAGCGTACACGGGCAGACGGATGACAAGCACTGAAGCGCATCGCACAGGCTTAATAAACTCGGTATTTGAATCACAAGCTGAAATGATGGAAAGCGTTTTTGCTATTGCTCACAAAATCGCAGCAAACTCTCCTATGGCGGTTCACGGTTGCAAAGAAATGTTAAATTATGCAAGGGATCACAGCGTTCATGAGAGTTTAAACTATATGGCCACTTGGCAAAGTGGCATGTTTCAAATGCCAGATATAATGGAAGCGATGAAAGCTGCCCAAGAGAATAGAGAAGCAGAATACGAGCCTCTTTTTAACAAAACACAACAAATGTGAATTACGGATATCTAATGAAAATGCTTCCTTTAAATGACTTTGTTCATTATCAAGACGACGAGATATTAGAACGCTCAAAGGCGTTTTTGGCCTTTATAAAAACGCGGCACAGTGTACGTAAATTTTCATCAAAACCAGTCGACCGACAAGTAATTGAAAATGCGATTTTAGCAGCGGGTAGAGCGCCAAGCGGGGCCAATCATCAACCTTGGCATTTTGCCGCGATCTCATCCTTAGAAATTAAGCAGCAAGTAAAGCAGCAGGCCGAACTTCACGAACAACGATTTTATTCTGGTGGTGCGTCTAAAGAATGGTTAGATGCGCTTGCCCCCTTAGGTACGGATGACCAAAAACCTTACTTAGAAATTGCACCTTGGTTGATTGCGATATTCAGTAAGAAAACAGGTGGGATAGAAGAAAATGGTGAGCAACAAAATTACTATGTTCACGAGTCAGTAGGGATCGCCACCGGCATACTTATTACATCGCTACATAATGCGGGACTTGCGACACTGACGCATACACCAAAACCTATGAGCTTTCTAAAGTCTATTTGTAAAAGACCCGATAACGAAAGACCTTACATGTTAATTGTCGTAGGGCATCCTAGCGACGATGCACAAATCCCTGAACACGCCACGCTCAAAAAACCTTTACATCAAATCGCGAGCTTTTTATGAACCTAACTTGTCAGCCTTGGTAATCTAACTCGAGCTGCTTGAGTAAGGCTAACACTTGTTTGGAAGAGCTCTCTACCTCTTGAATCTCTTTTAAAGCTTGTCCTACCTGGCCTCTATTATATAAGTCAACTGCAAGCTTTCCATGATAATGAACATGTCTATGAGGCTCTTCGAGTTGTATAAATGCCCTTTGAGATTTCATCCCCGAGTCACTCACACTGTCGTACCATTTGCCTAATCTACAACCGTGGTGGTCTGCCAGTTCGCTAGATTCTAAGCCTTCTTTACCGGCAATCATATTTACAAGGCGCTTTTTCCAAATCACATGGTCTGATTGAGCTAACTTAATAATCTTCCCAGGAATATTTAATTCAGACAATACTAAAAGTTCGGCGTCGATGGTCTTTTGTATTCTATTTATGGCTTCTACAATGCTGTCAGTACTACTTACACTTTTTGATGAATGAGCAGCAATAGTATTAATACCCTTTGCTACTTCAGCAGAAGCCACTGTTTGTTCATTTAGCGAATTTGCGATTTGATTGGTGTTATCTGAAACTTTTTCAAATTCACTAACCATGTCTGCCATTTTGTCATTTACTAGGTCAATAGATGCTCGACCATCAGACACCATTGTTTGATTAGTGCTTAAGGAGCTTAGTATTTCTGCGACTTGCTTTTCATAACTATTAATCAAACTTGTTATTTGAGCAGTCGCTCCCTCTGATCGTCCAGATAACAAATGTATTTCTTGCGCTATAACACCAAAGCCTAAACCATGATTACCCGCCCTAGCGGCCTCAACTGAGGCATTCATAGACAAGATATTGGACTGAAAAGCAATGCCTTTGATTTGTTCAGCGATTTCTCTAACTTGCTTAGTGAAGCTTGTTAATCCGCTCAGTTTTTCACTGTTATCAGATACTGCCTCTTGAATATTTTGAAATGCTTCAATCGCTTTTGTCAGGCTTGATGAGACTTCTTCGGCCATATTCAGAGAACTGCTCGTACCTGAATCAATGCTCTCGCTATATCGTTTAACTTCTTCGACAGACGAACTCATTTCTTCAGCAGCTGAGGCGATTTGTTGTGAGTAACTCTCAACATTTTTTAAATCGTAAAGAAGCTGAGCTGAGAACACTGAGGCTTCATTGTTACCAATTGATAATTCAACCGAACTTGAAAGTTTTTGATTTGAATCGGTTTTTAATTTAGTAACCAAGGAACGTAGTGCATCACCGAGTTCTGAATCATCATTGACTTCTACAGAATAATCTCCAGCCACTAGAGCATTCACAACATTCAACAGTTCAGTATTATGATGTGTTTGAAGCTCTTCTGATCCGTCAGAGTTAATCATTAAAGAATGGGCTTGCCCGTCATCTATATTCATCTTTACAACCTAAAGGTTTATTTATCTGCACAGACACTAATATAGCCAATCTACAAAAGGAATTACTTCCTGCCCGCTATGATACGAAAGTAGTAATGCATTTGCAGGGAAGACGCTAATAATAACTGTTCCGCAATCTCATATTCTCAAATGCTAAACACTTGTCTTACTAGCTTAACTGCTCGTCAACGAATCCATTATTGATGGCGTATTTCGCTTCTAAATTCCTTCGACTCGGATAGGGGTCACCAAAGTCTTTTAATTCATCTATAGCGCTCGACCAATCGTGGTGAGTAACACATTTCCAAAATTCAGGGCAGTGTTTCTCCACACTACCGTATTGAAACTCAAGTGATGCTATAACTGTTTGCCAATGCTGGGGCAGCGTTTGAAAGGCAATAGAACTGGCATTATTATAACGACTCACCAACTTGCTGACCATGTCTCGTTTAACGGCGACATCAATCGCATGTGTTTCGTTTTCCGATAGTGATATTGGGTGACTTTTAAGAAAGGACTCTGCTTGTGTGCCTTGTAATCCAAGATAGGGGTATAGCTTACCAATCAACACTGGATTCAAACCAAGCTTTCGTAAATCGTGATGGTTACGAGCGCCTAAGTCAAAACCTGTGGCAATCGTAACGCCACTTTTACTGTTAGGCACATCAGGCACATAGCCCTGCTTTTTTGAGCCTCCCTCGAGCCGACAAATAAACGTAAAATCGATATTCGAACATACATCGTCAATATGACTATTATCTGATGCCATAGTTGTTCACCTCACTTCCGTAGATTATACAAGATCCTTCTTTATACACTTTTAGTCTATACCTAAGTGTAATAATTACAACCGTTATCGTTCAATTAATGACCGACAGGTATGCACGGATGAGGTTTATTTGGGTGATGTTTTTAGTCTATGAAATTCAATCTAAACCTATAAAGCCTCCAGTTTGATGCGCCCATAATTTCGCATAAATTCCTTGTTGTTTTACTAGTTCGTTGTGATTGCCTGATTCGACGATTTTTCCCTTGTCTAATACGATGAGTCGGTCCATCTGAGCAATAGTAGAAAGACGATGCGCTATCGCCAAAACCGTCTTTTCGCGCATAATGTCGATGAGGCCTTCTTGGATCGCGGCTTCAACTTCAGAATCTAAAGCGGATGTCGCTTCATCCAAGATTAATATAGGTGCATCCTTGAGGATTACTCTGGCAATAGCAATTCGCTGGCGCTGACCTCCCGAGAGTTTTACACCGCGCTCTCCGACGTGAGCGTCATACCCACGTCGACCTTTAGCATCGCTTAATGAAAGAATAAAATCGTGTGCCTCAGCTTGCTTTGCCGCCGCTACCATCTGCTCCTCAGTCGCATCTATACGACCATACATAATGTTGTCTCTGACTGAGCGGTGCATCAGAGATGTATCTTGAGTCACCATGCTAATTTGACTTCTCAGACTCTCTTGAGTTACCTGATCGATGGCTTGATCGTCAATAGAAATTGAGCCTTTTTGAGTGTCATAAAAGCGAAGTAAGAGATTTACAAGCGTGCTTTTACCCGCGCCAGAGCGACCCACTAAACCAACTTTTTCCCCTGGTTTTATGTTCAATTTCAGAGCCTCAAAAACATTAATGAGTTCTTCGTTTTTACCCTGATATGAAAAATCGATGGCATTAAATTTTATTTCACCACCGTTTACCTTGAGTTTAGTTGCATTATCTTTGTCAGCAATTTCGGCGGGTACGGCAAGTGTATCGATACCATCTTGAACAGTACCAATGTTTTCAAAAAGCGACGAAACTTCCCACATTATCCATTGAGACATGCCATTTAAACGTAGACTCAAACTTACCGCGATCGCAATATCGCCCGGCCCCACAAGCCCTTGTGTCCATAAAACAAGTGCCAGAGCTGAAATACCAAATACTAATATCGAGTTTATGCCCCATAGGAGTGCCTGTAGGACAGTTACCAGTCGCATTTGAGGATAAACAGTATGCAAAAATCCGCTCATTCCCTCTTTAGCATAATCTTCTTC
>CBFHTO010000062.1:0-20264 GCA_965658765.1 Glaciecola sp.
GAGTTGATATGCACGAAACTATTTTGCGCGACAGAGGTAATTGTCAGGAGCAAAGAAAATGTTAGATTTAATCTGCCAAATCATTGACCGTTACTTAGATGTGTTCTTATTAAACGGGTCCTTTGGTTTAGTTATCCCGATTTTTTTGATATTCGATAATAGCAAAAACCAATAAAGCAAAAATAATATCACACTCATATCATGCTGAAATGACGTTCTACCAAGTTAAAATGTGACTGTATCAATTTTTGAGTAATTGCCTGCTCTGGGTTTTCAAACACTTCTGCGGTGGCGCCTTGTTCCACTATCTGACCTTTGTCCATTACGAACACTCTGTCACTGATGTGCCTTACAATGCCGATATTGTGCGAGATAAACAAAAATCCTAATCCCAATTCGTTTTGCAGCTTCAATAAAAGGTTAATGGTTTGTGAGCGTACAGAAGGGTCAAGCGCGGCGAAGGGTTCATCGGCCACAATAATTTGTGGGTCGAGCAGTAATGCTCTGGCAAGTGCAACACGTTGCTGTTGTCCGTCAGACAACATGTGTCGATAATAATAATAGTGCTCATTCAGTAAGCCAACCAATTGCAATGTCTCGATGATTTTTTTTGTTCTAGATTTCTCGTCTAAGTTAGTATTGAGCTTTAAAGTATTGTGAAAAATACTGCCAATGGATATCGCAGGGTTAATGGCATCTGAGCTGTGTTGCAAAATCATTCTAATCGCGCCGCTAGCCGCGTTCATTTTTATTTTAACGGGCCCCAAAGCCCGCAGAAGTTGTTTTTTGTCGGGTTTGTCTTTTACTTTAGTTTGCTTGCCCTTAATTTGAGCTGGCTCATTTGGCGCTGGCTCATTTTGCGCTGTCTCACTTGGCGCTGACTCGTGGTGAGCTACTGCATTGGCAGGCTTACTGCTATCTTCTGAGTGTATATTTTTTTGCTGCTGTTCAAGTTCTAAATTATGTTTATCAATTTGAAATAACTCAATCGAGCCAGAGCTCGCTTGAATTGCACCCGCTAAAAGCTTTGCCATCAAGCTTTTACCCGAACCATTGTTACCGATGATCGCTATCGTTTCGCCCTGCATAACATCAAAACTAATAGGGCCTAATACAAACTCATCGTTTGGCTCAAACAAGCCTTGTTTAGTCACATGTGTATATTTTAAATCTTTGACGCTTAAAATTTTATGCATACATCACACGCTTCCTTTTGCTTTTTTCTTCGTACTGATTTTACTTGGTAAGTGCAATGGGAAATGGCAGCTGTAGTGATGGTCCTGGATACTGCGCATCTCTGGGACTTGCACACATTCTTTTCTTGCATTCGGACAGCGTGGACCTAAGCGACAGCCAGCTGGCAGGTTTTGTAGTGAAGGTATGGTGCCTTTTAGTGCTTTTAAGGGTGACTTCACTGCAAGAGAAGTTTGAAAACTAGGCGCACTGTCTAAAAGCGCTTTAGTGTATGGGTGCAAAGGGCGCTTTAAAAGCGAGCGTACTTTTCCTGATTCGACCGTTTGGCCACAATATAAGACGGTCATGCTTGTTGCAATGCTCGTGATAGCGAGCAAGTCATGACTCACAAACAAAATAGATAAGTTCTTAGTTTTATTGAGCTTTACCAATAAGCGCAAAACTTGCGTCTTGGTTGTGCTCTCCATACCCCGTGTAGAGTCATCCGCTATCAAAATACTTGGCTCAGACGCAAGCGCCATCGCGATCATTATTTTTTGACTGATGTCGGTAGGAATTTCGTGCGGATAGTAATTTAGCCAGCGCTTATGATTTTTAATGCCGACTTTATGTAACAGCCCGATAGCAATTTCAGACCGGTGTTTATTGCGCTGCCAAAACCATCCTTTGCGAACAAATTCTTCGGGGATGCTTTCTTCAATCTGTTCTCCTAACTTTACCGAGGGATCTAATGAAGAAGTCGGCTCTTGAAATACTACAGCAATATCACGTCGCATGATTTTACGACGTTGCTCATAGCTCATATTAAGTAAATCTTGGCCTTTGTATGTCAGTCGATCAGCTTTTATTGACCAATATTTGGGTAGAGCACCTATTATGGCTTTTACAACCAAGGTTTTACCTGAACCCGACTCACCCACTAATGCTTTAATTTCACCCGCTTCGAGCGTAAAACTGACTTTGTCCAGCGCCCGAACTTCTTCGGTGCCGTTATCCATATATAAACTTAGGTTTTTTATGTCTAATAAAGCCATTAGTGTTCAAACCTGTTTCTAAGTGCAGAGCGAAGACCCTCGCCGACTATATTGACAGACACCACCATTAAAAATATGAATAAACCAGGCAAAGCGATTAGCCATGGTGCAACATAAGCCGTTTCTAGCCCTTGCGACAATATTAATCCTAGCTCTTGCGTGGGGTTTTGCGCGCCTAATGATAGAAAGCCCAGAGCTGAGATATCAATAATGGCAATTGATAAGGCGATGGTTGCCTGCACTACCATTAACTCAAACATGCCCGGTAAGATACTTTTAAAAAATATTCTCGTTGGCTTAGCTCCGTCGAGTTTGTCGAGTAAAACATAGTCTTTCTTCAACTCTGACTTTACAAAACTCCTCGTTTGGTGAATAAACTGAGGGATGAGGGCTAAGGTAATTGCAATAGATGCGTTGACTAATCCAGTGCCGAGGATCGCCACGATCACGATTGCAATAAGTAAAGTTGGAATCGACATAATTGAATCAAACAAATGATTTACGATGCTTGATTTCACTCCGCTAAGTACACCTGCAATAGCGCCGAAGCCCACGCCAAATCCAATTGCAATGGAAACAACGATTAGACTCGTACCAAAAGTGACTCTTATCCCATGTAATAGTTTAGAAAGTACATCTCGTCCAAGCGCGTCTGTGCCAAAAATATGAGCAACTGAACCGTTAGCCTCCCAAGAAGGGGGCAATAGGATCGTATTAGTATTTTGCAGTTCGGGATCAAAAGGGGCAATCAGTGGCGCTAAAATCGTAATAGCTAAAAAGAAAATAAGAATGCATAAACCAGCGACGGCAAGGTGGCTGCTTTTAAATTCTATCCAAACGCTTTCGAGCGGTGATGGATGGTATTCCTCTTGATATAAATTAAACTGTGGCACGGTCGTTTGCTTCCCTCGTTGGGTCAATCGCTCGAGTAATAAACTCTATGGTGATTGTTAGGGTCAGTACAAAGACACTGACAACCAACATTCCCATTCTTATTGCCGGATAATCTTGCTGATAAATCGCCTGAATCAGCCAATTACCGATGCCTGGCCATGAAAAAATCGTTTCAACGATCATGGCATTTGTGATGATTGTACTTAATTGTAATGCAAGAATAGGTAAAATAGGCAAAAGGGCATTTTTTAAACCATGCTTCAGAAAAATTTGACGCTTTGTAAAGCCCCTCGACTCTGACGCAATAATGTAATTTTTTTGCATCACCTCCATAGTAGAACGTCTTGTCAGACGAATGAAAATGGCCGTTGTGACAATTGCAATTGAAAGGGTAGGCAACAAAGCGTGAAAAAGAGCATCCATATACGCTGAGTTGGGGTCACTCAACTCTGATTTCATGATATCAATTAATAAGAAGCCAGTATGGTGCTCGACGTCAAATAGCAAATCAATCCGCCCACTAATAGGCAGCCATTCAAACTGCAAACAAAAGATGGTAATGAATATCAATGCCAACCAAAATACTGGCATGGAATAACCGATAATACTGAATGAAACGACCGAGAAATCCATCGGATTATGGTGCTTCAAACCACTTAAAAACCCAACGGGCAAACCAATAAAAATGGCGACAATCAGTGAATATAAGACCAGTTCTAAGGTGGCTGGGAAGGCTATGGTAATTTCTTCAAATAGATTAAGCTGTGTTGCGCTGCTGATTCCCCAGTTCCCAGTAAATACATTTTCTAAATACAATAAAAACTGCTGCGCTATGCCTTGGTCTAATTTATACACATTTTGCAAAGCAGATCGTTGTTGTTCAGATTCAGGGACAATACCCGAAATATTAGTGATAAATTCGCCAGGGAAAAAATAGGGTAACAAAAAGGATAATACCAAGAGCACGAATATCGTAATCACCATCAGATTGATGTATCGGAGAAAAAGCTTAATCAAAACTGTCTCCCCTTTCGCGTCTTGAATTGGCCGTCTTTTGACTGCTATTTACGGAAGCGTCATCAGCGACCGAGTTTTCATCCTCAAATTTACGATTTACATTATCAAACCTTATGCCGCCAAAAGGGTTAATTTGCATGCCATTTAGTTCTGTTCTAACGGCTTGATATTGAAAGGCGTGCGCAATCGGTATAAGCGGCATTTCGCGGTAAAGTAGTTCGTTAGCTTTGTGATAAAGCTTTCGTCGTTGCTCTATGTCATCAATCAACAGGGCTTGCTGAACAAATTCGTCGTACTCGTTATTGCACCACATTGCTCTGTTTGTACCTGAAGGTATCGCATCGCAGCTCAATAGTGGACGATAAAAGTTATCTGGGTCACCGTTATCTGCATTCCAACCAATCAGTACGCTATCGTGCATGCCGAGCCTCAAATTTTCACGGAAGATATTCCAGTCATAACTGACGATGTTTACTTGAATCCCCACGTCACTTAGGTAGCGTTTGATCAACTGAGCCATTTTCATCGCATTTGGATTGTAGGCTCTTTGCACGGGCATTGCCCAAATGTCCATTATGAAATTATTTGGTATTCCAGCTTCCTTTAGCATTTTGCGAGCTTCTACCGGATTGTATCCCAGCTCTTTAGCATCTGATTGATAAGCCCATGATGCAGACGGTACAAGTCCTTTTGCCCGAGTAGCTTGGCCTAAATATACCGCATCTAAAATGGATGTTTTGTCGACTGCAAGCGCGAGAGCGCGTCTTACTTTAGCATTATTAAATGGCGCTTTACTCGTGTTAAATGCCCAAAAACCAATGTTTAAACCAGGCTTTTCTAAGAGCTTTAAATCAGCTCTTTCTTCTATTACATCTAAATCGCTTTGAGAAGGAAATGCGACTGCGTCGCACTCTCCGGTTATCAATTTTGCCATGCGGAGGGAAGATTTAGTGGTAATATCGAAAATTAAATGTTCGCTGCTTTGTGTGGGTAAATAATAGTTAGGGTTGCGCTTGAAGCGAATATATTGGTTTTGCTTGAACGAAACAAACTGAAACGGGCCCGTTCCGATGGGTTTTTTGTCAATTTGATTAGGCGTGCCATTTTCGTATAGTTGATTGGCGTATTCTGCAGATAGTATTACCGCGAAATCGGTCGCTAAGTTTGCTAAAAATGAACTGTCAGGCTTAAATAATTCAATTTCGATACGGTAGCCGTTAATTCTTCGCACATCTTTTATGGTTGCCTCTAAATTCAAACTATCAAAATAGGGGTAGCTGCCGCCATTCACATAGTGATATCTATGCGTAGGGTCTCGCCAGCGATCAATACTAAAAATAACGTCATCGGCGTTCATCGTTCGAGAGGGCGTAAAAAAAGAGGTGTTATGAAATTCTATGCCGCGTCTCAATTGAAAAGTGTAGGTTAAACCGTCCTGACTGACTAAGTATGAACTCGCTAGGCCCGCCTCGATTCGACCATTTGATGGGTTGAACTCGATTAGACGGTCATAGATTTGATGGGCAGAGGCGTCAGCAGTTGTGCTAGATGTATCAAGTTGAGGATTAAAAAACGCAGGATTGCTTTCTGAGCAATAAGTGACCGCATCGGCGCTCAAATTGCTTTTATAGTCACAAGCACTCAATAATGAGCAGAGCGCAAGTGTCGCTAGCCTCGTACGAACCTTCTCATTTTTTGTAAATGCGTAAATACTCATTTTAAAAAACTCGAGTGAACTATTTAGCACTCGGTGTCTGTTCATGTGCTGGACGTATCCCATATTTGAGGTACTTCAGTTGGCATCATTATTATCTAGCAAATTGTACTTCTTCAAATACCCTCTTAATTGATGATAAGTCAGTGAGAGTTTTTCTGCAGTCTTTTTTTGATTATATTGGGAATCTTTTAACGCGTCTTTTAGTAAGTTTATTTCAAAGTTTTGCGAGGCTTCTTTTAGATTAACCGGAAAGCCTTGTTTAGCAAGGTTATATTGACTCTGATTTTGCGCATGTCCCGTTTCGGACTCATCTCCATTAGCCTTAGGCAAAGAACCCCCATTAATAACCGGTGAACTTTGAGCATTGCTATTTGCATCATGTTCGCTGTTTACAGACGAAATTGCATCGTTGTTAGCGTCCGAACCAACTGCATAGTTCCCTGTGTTTTGATCACTCACCGTTGAACGTTTTACTCGCTGTGTAGGACGATATTTGGATTCAAAGGGATCTAATACAATGTCGTGTACTGGCAAACTTGGAGGCGTTCGGTAAACGGCGCGCTCAACGACGTTCTTCAACTCTCTAATATTTCCCGGCCAGTGATAATCCATCAAGATGTCGCGTGCTTTTTTGCTAAACCCCGGAAACAATTCTAGCTCTAATTCGCGCGCCATGTTAATCGCAAAATGCTCCGCAAGCATCATGATGTCATTTTGACGCTCTCTTAAGGGAGGGATTGTGATCACATCAAATGCGAGCCTGTCCAACAAGTCCGCCCGAAATTCGCCCTGCTCGGCAAGAGTCGGCAGATCTTCGTTAGTTGCAGCAACAAGTCTAACGTCGACCTTAACCGTGCGCGTACCGCCAACCCTTTCAAATTCGCCATATTCTATTACGCGCAGAAGCTTTTCTTGAACAAGCGCTGAGGTATTAGCAAGTTCGTCTAGAAATAAAGTACCATTATTCGCATATTCGAAACGACCCTCTTTGCGTTTACCTGCACCGGTAAACGAGCCAGCTTCATGGCCAAAAAGTTCTGATTCAAGAAGGTTATCGTTTAATGCAGCGCAATTAAGTTTGACGTAGTTATTCTCCCATCGCTTGGATAAGTAATGTAAGCGTGCAGCAATAAGCTCTTTACCAGTGCCGCGTTCACCAATAACCAACACTGGCTTATCCAAAGGAGCAACTTGTGATATTTGTTCTAACACTTCTAAGAAACTGTTGGCTTGCCCAATGAGATTGTCTGTTTTTTTGAACATAAGATGAGAGCACTCTTAATATTTGGTCAAATTCACTAATTAATAGTCTACTTTATAATGAGAAGGATTGCTTATAAAATCATAAAATAAAAATATGCTAGTAAAAACATGGTGTTAAGAGCTTAGAAAGACTTGGCAAGCATATTGAATAATGTTAAGCATAGACAAACCGAAAGAATGTAAATACTAGATTGCTAAACTTTTAGCGAATAACCAAAGAGGTATAAAACCATGGGTATATTTTCACGTTTTACCGATATTATAAACTCAAACATTAACGCTTTATTGGATAAAGCGGAAGATCCTGAAAAAATGGTTCGATTGATTATACAAGAAATGGAAGACACCCTTGTTGAAGTTCGCTCAGCATCAGCTAAAACGATCGCTAACAAGAAAGACGTAGTCCATCAAATAGCGCGCTTCCAACAAGAGTCTGCGGATTGGGAAGCGAAAGCAGAATTGGCTATCAACAAAGGAAGAGAGGATCTTGCTCGCTCTGCTTTGCAAGAGAGACAAAAAGCAAGCGAAGCGGCTGCATCTCTTGAACATGAGTTGGAGTTGATTGATAACGAGTTATCAAAGTTACAAACTGAGACTTCTCAATTACAAGAAAAGCTTGCGGATGCGAAAAATCGCCAAAAAACGATTATTATGCGTCAAAATACAGTAAGTTCACGACTTGAGGTCAAGAAGCGCCTAGATGCAAATACAGTTGATGATGCAATGGTTCGTTTTGACCAATTTGAGCGCAAAATAGACGATTTGGAATCGCAAGTTGAAGCATACGATGTGGGCAAACGTTCACTGAAAGATGAGTTTGCGAATTTAGAGGCAGATTCTAAGATTGAAGATGAACTCGCTGCACTGAAGCAAAAAATGCAGGCGGGCAAAGCGAAGCCAAATGTGTCTGAAGTAAAAAAGTCATCTAAAAAAGCCTAGACATCTCTTGGCTCAGGGATGAGTATTCCTGAGCCTTATAACTTAAAAAACAAGGGGAAAAGTAATGGATGAGTTAATGACATTTACCGGCATATCGATGGTTTTATTCATGATTTTTGTCGCGCCTGTGTGGTTAGTGATGCATTACCGTAGTAAAAAACAGGTGGGACAGGGCTTATCTGAAACTGAGTTGAGAACCCTGCAAAATTTAGCAGAAAAAGCCGAAGTAATGGCGGATAGAATAGAAACCTTAGAAAGTATTTTAGATGCAGAGGCACCTGATTGGAGGAACCGAGCATGAGATCGCGAGAACTATATCGAGATAAGCAGCGCGGCAAAATTGCAGGTGTTTGTTCTGGGGTCGCAGAATATTTTGGATTAGAAGTTTGGCTAGTAAGAATATTGACAATTACCGCATTTTTGTTGCTAGCAGGTCCTTTCGTTCTCGTTGCCTATGTCGCGGCTTGGTTTATCTTAGACGAGAAGCCAAGTTCGGATAAAGTATATTCAGGTAGAACTGGCAAAGGGTATTCTTTTTCTTCTGCATCTAATACAAGCTATTCTGAGACCTCCGAGTATTCAGGTAAAGGCTATAAGAATAGTGCTGCATCAGGTGGTCATAGAGTCGAAGTTAAAGCAAAAGTGTGGCAAGCCGGCATGCCACCTCGCCAAGCCTTTTTAGATACCAAACAACGATACGAGTCAATTGAGAAAAAATTGAGAAAATTAGAGAGTTACGTTACGTCAAACGAATTCCAATTAAACAGAGAAATTAGCCGTTTGTAATCATTTAGCCTTTCCCTTCCATTTAGCCGCCTAATCTTAGGCGGTTTTTTTATTAGGGTTTCTCTTTCGATTATTACCGATATCTAATTAAACGAATGTATCTGCATTGCGATTAACTCGTATAAGTCTTCTTAATTGATCATGGTTCTAAAAGCGTTAATACGCCCTTTGTATTAATTCTGTTTTCAAAAGTTTACAAAATGCTTTGGTCATACCAGTTTTAGGTAATGGTGAAGTGCGCCAATAATGACAAATTTCATTAAACTATTGATGTGTAAAATTAATGTTATTTATTTATGTCAAAACAAACACAATACGTATCCAAACAAGCAAACTCTAAAGGTTACATTCAATGGCAAGATGAGGAAAATTCACGTTGGCAGCGTTTATATGAGCGTCAGATGAAACTTCTTCATGGTCGAGCATGTGATCAATACATGAAAGGTATTGAATTATTAAACATGCCAACGGATGCGATCCCTCAATTGCCAAACATAGACGAAGTTCTATTTGAGACAACCGGCTGGCGCACGGCTAGCGTTCCTGCACTTATAAATTTCACAGAGTTTTTCACTTTATTAGCCAATAAACAGTTTCCGGTTGCGACATTTATCCGTAGCGAAGCTGAATTCGATTATCTGCAAGAACCAGATATATTTCATGAAATTTTTGGTCATTGTCCGTTATTAACTAATCCAGCGTTTGCACATTTCACCCATACTTACGGCAAGCTTGGCTTGGCAGCTAGTAAAGAAGACAGGGTGTTTTTAGCGCGACTGTATTGGTTTACGGTAGAATTTGGACTAATGCAAACTAAAGAGGGTTTACGGATATATGGTGGAGGTATTCTTTCTTCGCCTGGTGAAACTATATATTCGCTTGAATCGGACAAACCAGAGCGAGTTACACTAGATCCCCTAGATGCGATGCGTACACCTTATCGTATCGATATTATGCAGCCTTTGTATTACGTCCTTCAGCAAGCAGATGACCTAGACGCGCTCGCCGATCAGGATCTTATGGCGATGGTGCAACAAGCGAAACAACTCGGCTTGTTTGCCCCAAAGTTCGCGCCGAAAGCGGGGTGATAAGAAGTCGAATTAGCGAGAAACTTCAACACTTAATGTCCTTTTGACTAGCTGATCTAATATCGTGCAGTCTCGTAAATATTGTTATACATGTACAAAGTTGTGCACTGCGCAAGAGGTCAGATAAAACAATGCGTTTAGAAATAAGTTGTGAAGATAGGCTAGGTATCACTCAGGACGTGCTAGACGTCATGAGTGATTATCATATTGATTTACGAGGCATTGAAATCGACGAGAAGGGAAAAATTTTCCTAGATTTTCCCACTATCGATTTTGAGGATTTCCAACATTTGATGCCTAAATTGCGTCGTATTGTGGGGATCAGCGATGTTAAAACCACGCCGTTTATGCCAATACAGCGAGAGCGTAATCAGCTTAGAGCTTTGCTACAAACTTTGCCTGACCCCGTCTTTTCTATCGATATGACCGGCAAAATCACATTGTTTAATGATGCGGTTGCATCGGGGCTCGAACTAGGGTCAGAGGAGATCAACAAGCTATACATTGATGACTTAGTGAACGGTTTCAATTTCGTGAAATGGCTTGGGGGTAAGGTGGTAGAGCCACAGACCCAAAAAGTACAGTTTATTCAGCAAGACTACATTGCAGATATACTGCCAATAAGTATCCCCGACAGCGGCAAAGATGTACGCGCGGGTGCGGTAGTATTGTTGAAATCCGAAGTACGGCTTGGCGTACAAATGAACGCATTTAGACAACCATCGACAGACAGTTTCGACAATTTTGATGCAAATTCTACCGCAATGAAGCGGGTGATTAGAGAAGCGAAAAGAATGTCAGAGTTAGATGGGAATATTCTCATCTCAGGTGAGACGGGAGCGGGCAAAGAACAGATAGCAAAGGCTTGCCATGATAATTCTCGTCGGGCAGACGGGGAGTTTGTAACTCTAAATTGTGCCTCTTTGCCAGATGATGTAGCCGAAACAGAACTATTTGGGTACGCCAAAGGCGGTTTTGATAAGCCCGAGAGTAAATCAGGGCTATTTGAACAAGCATCAGGTGGGACAATTTTGTTTGATGAGGTCGCTGAAATGTCTCCTCGTTTGCAATCTAAATTGTTGCGTGTTCTCGAATATGGAACCTATCACCAAGTCGGTGATAGCAGAGTTAAGTACATTGATTGTAGGATCATTTGTACAACCTGCAAAGACCTAGCTGAGTGTGTCCAAGATGGCACTTTTAGAGAAGATTTATATTATCGACTAAATGTACTAAGTTTAGTGATTCCAAGTTTGCGTGACAGAAAGCAAGATATTGTGCCACTAGCAAATAGGATTGTTCTAAAACACGCCAAGAAGCTGGGTATCCAAGTGCCTAAGTTAAGCAAACCGTGTATTGACTATCTTGAATCGTATCCATGGCCCGGTAACATCCGGCAGTTGAAAAATGCGCTGTATCGAGCTATTTCTTTAATTGATGGAAATGAAATCACAAAAGAGGCAATACAATTGCCAAACTGCTCTGCTACGGTAACTTACATAGATGAAAATTTTGACGGAACGCTTGAGGAAGAAGTCAAACGTTTTGAAAAAGACATGCTTAAACGACTATATCCGTCTTATCCTAGTACACGTCAATTGGCTAGAAAGTTAGGCTTAAGTCATACAGCAATTGCAAATAAGTTGCGGGAATACGGGATTTCAAAACATTCCGTAAAAATGCAGTAGGCACTTAGAAACAAAGAAATAAAATAAGAAAATGCTGCCTGATAGTCTAGTTGACTTGTATGTAAGCGAAAGAGGTGAAAATGAGTTTAAAATTACACGGCTACTGGCGGTCCTCTGCTACGTATCGAGTTAGAATTGCATTAAATTTAAAAGAGCTGAATTATGAGTACGTGCCGGTTCATCTGGTAAAGGGAGGAGGAGAGCAGCATACCGAGGCCTACCGAAGATTGAATCCATCGTCGCTTGTTCCAACCTTTGTAGATGACGATGAAGACATTACCTTAAACCAGTCTATGGCAATCATCGAATATCTTGACGAGAAATACCCAAACGAAGTAAAGCTCGTTCCTGAACATACTTTAGACAAAGCACGGGTCAGAATGTTGTCCCAAGATATAGCATGTGACATGCAGCCGCCAACAAACTTAGGGATTTTAAACAAACTTAAATCTGATTTTGATGCCGAACAAGCGCAAGTTAATCAGTGGGTCAAAGACATCATCACTAAAGGCTTTACGGCTTTATCCAAACGCTTACAAACGAGAGCTGGCAAGTATGCTTACGGATATGCACTGACGATGGCCGACGTATGTTTAGTGCCTCAAGTTTACAATGCTAAACGTTTTGGGGTTGATATGACTGAGTTTCCGCTTATTGATAAAATCTACACAAATTGCCAAGCGCTAGAGGCCTTTAAGAAAGCGGAACCAGAAGCGCAAATAGACGCTATCAAATGAGTAAATTCCTTTGGAGCGTATTGAAATATACGTTCTTTTTATTGGCCTACTAGATAGGTAGTTCGGTTGTATTTTTTACTTGCTTTAATGCGAATGTGGAGCTTAAATGGTCTACCAAGGGTAAGCTAGTGAGTTTGGTCTTTAGAAGCAATTCGTACTCTTCTATACTTTTAACGATAACTTTTAGTAAATAATCTTTATCTCCACTTGTTGTGTGGCACTCTATTACTTCGTTTATATCTTGTACAGCTTGTTCGAATTTGGTTAAAGAGTCACCGTCATGATTCTTTAAAGTGACATAAATGAAGACTGAAACGCCAAGGTTCAACTTTTTAGCGTCCAGTAAGGTGACTTTACCTCTGATTATCCCGTCTGCTTCCATTCTTTTCACCCTACGCCAACACGGTGTATGCGACAAGCCAACACACTGACTTAGATCCGCCATTGAAACGGTCGCATCCTTTTGCATTACACGTAAAATTTCACGATCAAACTTGTCTAATTTCATAAGGCTTATCAATTTCTTATTGTTGTTTATAGATTTATCATTTTTATGTCGGGATGCTTGAGAGAATGTGAAAAAACATCAATGCTGCAATATTCCGAAAACGACTAAAACACCAAACACTGCACCACATTCCTGTAGAGTCGAATGGACAAATGTTGCTCCTTAAAAAGAACTTGTTTAAAACGAGTTCATTGTCGTCAGTCTCATTATAGGATGTTTATCCTATTAAAGAGAACCAATTATCTGAAAAATTTACTGATTATTTAATAAGTAGCATTTATTGCAAGGCTTGTCCTCGCATTATTCAGCTAACATTCGTATAAATTAGTTACATTATCAGGTGCACTATGGCGTTGTTCGAACATCCCGACTTCGATGAACATGAGTTAATCAATTTTCACTGTGATCAGAAATCTGGCTTAAGAGCCATTATCGCAGTGCATAATACTAACTTAGGCCCGAGTTTAGGTGGCTGTCGAATGTACCCCTATGCCAATAGTCAAGAGGCATTAACGGACGTCTTAAGATTATCAAGCAGTATGTCATACAAGGCCGCAATGGCCGGTTTGCCTCAGGGTGGTGGTAAAGCAGTTATAATTGGTGACCCAAGAAAGGACAAGTCAAAACAGTTAATGAGGGCAATGGGACAGTTTGTGGATACGCTTGGTGGTCGGTATGTGATTGCTGAAGACTCTGGAATAAGCGTAGAAGACTTAAAACTAATGTCCGAATGCACAAATTATGCGTCGGGAAAAGAAGCCAATTACTCGTATGATGGTTCTTTTGCAGACGGCAACCCAGCGCCGTCAACTTCGTATGGTGTTTTTAATGGCATTAAAGCTGCCGTTGAGCATAAATATGGAACTAGCCTTGAGGGGAAATCGGTTGCAATACAGGGCATTGGTCACGTAGGTCTGCGCTTAGCGCGTTTGCTTCACAAAGCAGGTGCGGTTCTTTATGTATCCGATATTTATCAGGATAATTTACTCATTGCTGAGGCTGAATTAGGCGCAAAAGTAGTAAATAACCAAAGTATTCATGCGCTGGATGTCGATGTATTTGCTCCTTGCGCATTAGGCGCAGCTATTAATGAGAAAACGGTCGATGAAATAAAAGCAGGCATTGTTGCGGGGGCTGCAAACAATCAATTATCAAGTCCATTGATGGCTAAAAGATTGTTAGACCGTCATATTATATATGTCCCAGATTTTGTTATAAATGCAGGTGGCATAATTGATATTTTCCATCAAAGCCAAGCAAACAGCAGTCACGATAAATTAAAAAAGCAATTAGAGGGTATTGCTGTTTCGGTGACTGAGATATTGCGCAAATCAGAGCATGAAAATCGACCGACGGAAGATGTCGCAAAATGTTTAGCTGAAGAAAAATTTAGAATTCAGACCTAAATTAATACTATCAAAACTTGCATAACGAAAGCATAGCGCTCATAATGCGCGGCGTGTTAATACACAGTTCTATGGTGAACTCTGGTTCTCTCGCAATGACAACTTGGGAACCCGGTCAGGCCCGGAAGGGAGCAGCCGTACTAAGGGACTCATGTGCCGAGAAGTGGCTGGAGTTCGCCACCCAATCCTCTAAGCAATACTCACTTTATCGTTGCGCGTTTCACTCGGACCATGATCGTCCAGAAAATCAACAGCAGCCTGAACCGCGTTAATTACATTCATACGCATTTGCTGACGCTCTGAATTGGGTAAATAAAACGCCATGTCCACTTCGTAGCGAAAATATCTGGGTGGTAATTGGTTTAATGCTAAGCAAGTAACGTCGGAAAGGTAGTTTTGGTCTTTTGTCTCACTAAGTCCCACTTCTATGAGATGTTCTAGTACAAGCTGTTCATAATAGTTACGAATATCTGAATCAAGTTTCATACGACGTTCCCTTTGCTGTTGTTGAAAACATAATTTATAGAAAAGGCCGTTCCAGGGACTTGTCAACTGTTACAACAACCTTCCCTGAGTAAGAACGATTGGCGGTTAGGCAATTAGCATATTAGCCGTTTAAAATGAGCAAGACTTGCCCCTCAGCCTTTCAAATAATATGTATTAAAACGCATACTAAGTCAAAACGCTGACTAAAAAATGTTCGCGAGCCAAAAAAATGAAATTTTTGTTACAAAAATACATGCGAATAATATTCATATTATATGCATAATTATTCTAAAAAGGAGGTTATTAATATCTAGTGTAAGGTCGGCATGATTTTATTTAAGTTGATGAATAATATCAATTTAACTGTGTCAATTCGCGCATGGTCTAGGTCATGTAAGCTAAGTAAATCCATCAATATAGATTCAAAATGCATTTTGGGCGCTTAAAGCGGCTTGTTATTAGGGTTGTTCACTTGTTGACCTGTTAGACCACTCTGTTTATATTAAGTTCGGGAATTCCCGAAGAGTAAACAAATCACTATAAGATTTACATTAAAACAAAATGTCTAGGGAGACACGAATGTTTACAAATACAAAAATATCCAAAGCCGTAAAGCTTGCTTGCGCTTTTGGAGCTGCATCAACCATTAGCTTCGGTGGCGCAATGTCTGCCGTGGCGCAAGAGTCTTCAGCAGAAGAATCAGTTGAAAAAATAAGAGTAACTGGTTCTCGTATCCGTAAAGCTGAATTCGCTTCTGCTGCACCAATCACGGTCGTAAGCTCAGAACAGTTCGAATTGACCAACACAGTTAATACCGAATCGCTTTTAAACACACTACCACAGGTTGTTCCTGGTTTAGATAGAACATCAAACAACCCTGGTAACGGAACTGCTACGGTTGACCTTCGTGGTTTAGGCACTAACCGTACCTTAGTTTTGATCAACGGAACCCGCGCAGTGCCAACGACATCTGGCGGCGCTGTTGATATTAACTCTATTCCAACGGCTCTTATCAAAAACGTAGAAGTATTAACCGGTGGTGCTTCGGCAGTATACGGCTCTGATGCGGTTGCAGGTGTTGTTAACTTCATCCTTAAAGACGATTTCGAAGGCGTTGATATAACAGCAGGCTATGAAGCAACTGAAGACGGCGACGCTGAAATTTTCAATGCAGATTTTACAATCGGCGGAAACTTCGACAGCGGTAAAGGTAACGTAGTATTCAATCTAAGTTTTACTGACCGTGAAGAATTATTTCAAGGCGACAGAGATTTCGCTCAAACAGCATTGTTTGATGACGGGAACGGTGGTCTTGAGCCAGGCGGCTCATCGGGCGTACCGCAAGCAGCAATTTTCTCTGCAGGTTTCAGTGATTTTTCTCCATCGACCGGTATCATCTTTGACAACAATGGCGGTATTCGTCCATTCGTAACGTCTGGTCAAGTTAATGATTTCTACAACTATGCGCCTGTAAACTACATTCAGTTACCGCAAGAGCGTCATCAGGCGACGGCGTTGGGTACGTATGAAGTTTCTGATAATGCAGAAGTTTACGGACGTATGATGTTCACTGATAGCCGAGTACCTTCTCAGCTAGCGCCAACACCAATTTTCCAAACGTCTACTTTTACAGTAGATGGAAACCCTTTCATTTCGCCTGAAGCACAGCAAATCATATCCGATGGAATCGGTCTTGGTGTTGACACTGACGGTGATGGTATTGACGATGAAGGTCGTGCACTTTTACGTCGTCGATTAGAAGAAGTTGGTCCACGTCGTTCAGAAGACACCTTCCAGTCGTATCAGTTCCAGTTGGGTTTAAGAGGCGATCTCGGTGATTCAAACTGGTATTACGATGCATACTACCAAACAGGAAAAGTGCAAAACTCTGCAGTACAGCTTGGTAACGTCAATCGTGGTCGCTTCGACCAAGCTTTGTTGTTAGCTACAGATGACAATGGTCAAGTAATACTTGACGCAAATGGCAATCCATCGTGTGCTGACCCTAGTGCAAACGGTTCAGTCGTGGGTTGTACACCAATGAACATCTTTGGTGAAGGTAACATTTCACAAGGTGCAGCGGACTTCTTGAAAACAGCAGTTGCTTCTACAGCCGTATTTAATCAGAAGATTTTTGGTGCATCACTTTCTGGTGACTCAGGGGATTACTTCGAACTACCTGGTGGCCCAGTTTCGGTAGCATTTGCTTATGAGAAAAGAGAAGAAGACTTTGAATTCTTACCTTCACAGGATCTAGCTGCATCTACGATCGCTGGCTTTAACGGTGCACCTGCACTTTCTGGTGGTTTCTCAGTTACCGGTTATTCAGTCGAAGCTAATTTACCAATTCTCGAGGGTGAAGAGTTTGCAGAACTTGTCTCAGTTGACTTAGCGTACCGAACAGAAGATTACTCGTCTGTTGGTTCTGTTGACGCTTATAAGATATCAGGTATCTGGGCATTTACTGATACATTTAGACTACGTGCTGGCTTCAATACTGCCGTACGTGCTCCAAACATTGGTGAACTTTTCTCTCCACAGGGTGAGAATTTCCCATCAGCATCTGACCCATGTGCTGCTAACGGTGACCTAGACCAAAACGATACCTTACGTGCGTTGTGTATTGCTACAGGTGTTCCAGCGAATGCTGTATTTAGTGCATCGTTAAACCCAGCTTCTGGGCAAGTACGCTCACTGGTTGGTGGTAATCCAAATCTGATTGAAGAAAGTGCAGAAACATTAACGATTGGTGCGGTTATTGACGTAACTGAAGATTTCTCTTTCTCAATTGATTACTTCGATATTGAAATTGAAGATGCGGTTGCTTCTTTTGGTGGCGGTACGAACAACATCTTAGATACTTGTTATGACTCAGCGAAAGACGGTTCTGGTGCAGGTGGCGCCTTCTGTTCTGTTGTTAACAGACGTGAAGACGGAACGATTGATTTCGTTGAAACATTAAGCCAAAACGTTGCGTCAATTACCTTGTCAGGTGTTGATGTTGTTGCAAGCTACGACATGGAGCTCGATGCAGGTGATTTATCTATCGATTACGTAGGTACTTACACTGAAGCTAGTGATTTCTTGCCGTTTGCAGGTTCTCCTGACCTAATACAGTGTGCTGGTAACTTCGGTGTTGACTGTGGTGAGCCTACTCCAGAATACAAGCATCGTATGACCTTTGCGTTCTCTGCTGATGACTTTACTGCTCAGCTATTATGGAGATACGTAGGTGAAGTGAACGATGATAATGATGGTACGGATTATACTGTTGAGCAAATCGACGGTTATAACTACTTTGACCTTTCTGGTACATACTTCATCAATGACAACTATCGTGTAGTTGCAGGTATTGATAACTTGTTCAACAAGCGTCCACCAATTATTGGTGAGAACGACGAACAGTCAAATACATACCCAGCTACTTATGATGTGTTTGGTAGAACGTACTATGTAAGCTTCCGTGCAAGCTTCTAAGGTACAATGATTGAACAAAAAGAGAAGCCTAGGCTTCTCTTTTTTTTGTTCAAACGCTTATACTATAATTTGAAGTTTAGTGTTTAATTTCAAGGTCATGGCTACTTAATGGAAAAAGATTGGATAAAATATTGGCAGGAAGATGCGTCGTCGGAGCAAGTATTTGCCAATACACATGGACAAAAAAACAATGCGATAAAAGCGTTCTGGCAAGCTTGGCTTGAACATCAAGAAAGCAAACAACGGTTATTAGATGTTGCTTGTGGTGCAGGTTCGATTTTTAGGGATTACGACAGCATTGACCGCTTTGAATGTTTTGGCTTAGATATAGCTGAGGCCGCATTAGAAAAATTATCAACGGATTTGCCTTTCGTTAAAACTAAATCTGCAAGCTTGTCTGAAATGCCATTTAATGATGGTGAAATTGACCTGGTGTGTTCTCAATTTGGCATAGAGTACGGAGGTCTAGAAGCATTCAAAGAAGCGGCTAGGGTATTAAAATTAAATGGTAAATTCAGGACATTAAGCCACATAAAAGGTGGTTCAATCGATGCACAAACATGCCGTAAGCTTGAAGCTTTGAACGCACTAGTAGAATCTGATTTTTTAGGTGCGGCAATGCAAGTTGCATTTAGCTTCAGAAAGGATGAAGCTAAAGCAGTAGAGTCAGCTGTTCAAGTATTTTCGGGAAAAGAGTCTCAGATATATCAATTGCGACAATCATATCCCGACGGGCAGCACGTTCATATTTATGATGGCATTCGTGCGCTTCTGTCAAACTTTAATCGCTATAAATTCGACGATATTGTTGATTGGATAGAGCGAGCTCAACTTCAGGTTAACGAAAACAAAACTAGATTAGAGTCAATGCATCAAGCATGTTTATCAACAGAGGACATAGAAAGCTTAAGTGAAGTATTGTCTGAACAAGGATTACAGATAAGCCACGCTCGCTTTTATTTACCTGATCAGGCGCTGCCATTGGCATGGGAAATAGATGGTGTCAAAACAAGTTAATATCACTAATTATTTGAATAGCGCGTTAGCAGATATACAGCAACAACGCTATGAATCTGCAATTAAAATGTTAAAAAAGGTACTCGAGCTAGCACCAAATCAATGCGATGCTTTACATCTTTTAGGCGTTAGCTTTTCGCGACTGAAACAGAACGAAGAAGCACTAAAGCATTTAAAGCGAGCTATAAGCCATGCGCCAAAACAAGCGCAATATTACAATTCGTACGCAAATGTATTGAAACAACTTGGTCGGTTTGTTGAATCAGAAAATGCTTACACAGAGGCTAAGCGAATACTCAAGTCATATCTTGACCCTTATATAAATCTTGCAAAGCTTTATCTTAGTCAGGAGCGTTATGATGATTTTCAAAGTGTTTTTTCAGAATATCGACAATACTGCAAAGCAAATTTGTCTCTCGAGCTCAGTTATATTCAATACTATATCGATATTAAAGATTACGATTTAGCGCTAGGTAGATGCGAAAGTTTGTTAATACAGGCTCCAAATTCGCCCCAGGTAATTCATCAAAAAGCGCTTGTTCTGAGATATTTAGGTCATCCTGAACAAGCAATTCCACTCTACGAAGAGTTAAAAGTTGAATTATCGAATAAGTCAGAGTTTTGGCACAATTATGCTAATGCATTGAGCGATGTTGGTCGCCTCAAAGAAGCACTTATTGCTTATCAAAAAGCTATCTCACAAAACCTGTTTTATTATCATAGTCAAGAAAATATGTGTGACATAATGTATGAAATGGGTCATCACACTCACATGTTTGATTCTATAAAGAAAGCGATAAGTTCTCCAAATTGTCCTCATACAATATTTAGTTTGTATTTATCAAAATTGATTCGACTTTCATTGCTTGAGCAAGCTAAACAAGTACTTTCGGTTGCGCCTAGCGGATATCAGAAGTCCGCAAAGGCCCGATATTACAAGGTCCAAGTACAACATTTGGAAGGCTTAAAAAACGAAGCATTGGCAAGTGAAGTTACCGAAATAATAGAGCTTT
>CBFHTO010000063.1:0-20015 GCA_965658765.1 Glaciecola sp.
CATACAAAAGCAATTAACAAGCTTACCTATGCACACTCAATTTATTCAATATTTTATGAGTCAATCTGCTAGGCATTAAACAAGTCGCACAAATTAAATTCTAGTAAAAATAGAAGAGGCCACGTCATTTGATGTGGCCTTTTTTATTTGATTATCTGTAGGCCAGGTAATCTGGCATTTGTTATTGTTTAAGAGCTTGTATCCCTAAACAAGTATTTTAAAAACATACAACTTTAGAACAAAAAAAAAGGTGCTGCCTTAGATGCAACACCTTTCGTATTTATTGGCTAAGCTGTTTTAGCCTTTTGAGTATTTAACTCACTGTTTTTCCATAACGAATCGCCACCAGACGCTGTTACCGGCCTCTATATCAACTACCATACGGGTATCATTGTCTGACAATTCTACCATGTAGTCGATTGAACCAGTGAAGCTACCCGTGTTATCTGGATTACCTAATTCACCATTATTTAATGCTTTAGGAATACCAACGTAAGCGCCATTTCCACTGATTGTCAGGATGCCATTATCCTCGTCTAAAGACCATGTTGCTTCAGTTAATCCGTCATGAGGTGCAACTGGCGCGCCGCATTGGTCAGTGTCAACACCTTGCCAAACTTCGAGCCAAGTATCATCGCCAAGCACGTTATCAAACGAACCATCTTCATTGAAAATATACTCATCGTTGTAGAAACATGCTCGGGTAGTTACGCCAGCATCGTCAATAGACCACCAGCTCACATCTCCCATCGCAGGACCCACGCCTAGTGATGCAGCTTCAGGAGCAACACGCCATGTGCCTACTACTGGGCTTGTGTCCACTGGATCGAGTGGGGTAGGTTGTACAGTTTTTATCATTCTGTATCTCCACCACACATCAGCACCTGCTTCAATGTCGATCACTACCGTATTGTCGTCTTCCCACGTCACTTGATAAGTCACGTTAGGCGGTGTAGACACGTTAGGCACCTCGCCATCGTTGTTAGCTTTAGGTATACCCATATAACCGCCTAAGCCGTCAATCAACAATGTACCAACATCTGCGTTTTCACCCTCGGTATACGTCCAAGTGTAATCGCTAGCGCCGTCATACGGAGCAACTGGAGTACCACAAGCTTCGTTTGTACCTTGCCATGCTTCTAACCACGTGTCGTCACCTAAGACATTGTCAAACGTTCCATCTCGCTCGAACACATATTCATCATCGTAGAAACATGCACGAGTTGTTACGCCAGCTTCATCTATAGACCACCATGATATGTCGCCGCGAGCTGGACCAACTCCGAGTGAACCTGCAACTGGTTCTACCTGCCAAGTACCTGCGAAAGTTCTTTCTGGAGCAGGGCCTGCATCTCCAAAGCTCTCAGTTTTTATCATAAGGAACTGCCACCATACACCTGGCCCAGACTCCACAGTAACAATCATTCGATTATTACCTTCTTCCTGAACGTTGTAAGTAACATTTGGTGGAGTGGGCACTGCTGGTAACTCGCCACCGTTAACTGCTTTAGGAATACCTACATAAGCGCCGAAACCATCAAGTTTTAAAGTACCTGCACTATTGTCATATTCCCATGTTGCAGAACCCATACCATCGTGAGGTGAAAGTGGAGCGCCGCAACCTTCGGCATTGCCACTTTGCCAACTTTCAATCCAAGTATCGTCACCTAGCACATTTTCGAACGTTCCGTCTTCGTTAAACACGTAAGTGTCATTGTAGTAGCACGCGCGCTCTGTCACGCCTTCATTTGTAATAGCGAACCACGAGACATCGCCCGGTACTGGGCCAACACCTAAGGAGCCAGCAATTGCTTCCATTTTCCAAATGCCAGGCATAGAGAATGGACCTGTAATTGGAGGAGCTGGAGGCGTTGGAGGAACGACACCACATTCTCCGCCAGGTGCTGCACACGAGAAGGTGATATTGTCGATTTGAACGACTGCTGCACCGGTTGGCTCAAATACAAAGAAGCTTTGAATATTACTTGTGTCTAGAGGGTCTAAACCATCTCCTCTAAACGCAATCAAGTCGTTCATTTTAACGCTAACAGTAGTCCAAGTATCTCTTGGTAATTCATCGGCAGCTAGACTAACTTGGCCCAATGCTGGGTAACCGCTATCCATCTTAACTAAGAAATTGCTACCCGCTTCTGCGCTTTTAACGTTGATATCAAATCTGAGTTCACCTGCGAAAATTTGGCCAAACGGATTTGGATTGTTACCAACGCCCTGAAGCACTATCGGGTCGCCGTCAGTTGGGTTAATTGAAATGTTACCACCACCGGTAGTGTTTACCTCAATAACGTTTCCACGGTTGTCAACGGGTACTTCAGAGAACTGAAGAGCACCACTGTTATCAAAGAACGAATTAAGTGCTAGGGCTCGTTCGATGTCTGAACCGGTATATGTATATACAGCAGGCGCATCGATGTAAATGTCAGAACCACCGGTTACAGGACGAAGTGGATCTGGAACTTCGAGGTCAGGATTTACATTTGAGTTACAACCTCTGCCATCTGGTCTGTCGTATGCACAAGAGTAAACACGCACATAATCCACTTCAAATTCACCTGGTAATGATGAATCTTCAATGTTGTTGCCAGTTAAATTACCGCCAACGGCTAGGTTGAGGATTAAGTGGAAATCGGTATCAAATGGCGCACCGTTGGTGCTTAACTTGTAACCTTGTTCTTGCTCGTCATAATAGTATGAATAATAACTTTGCGAGCTTATAGTTCTAAAATGAACATCATTAATAAAGAACCGAATTTGATTTTGTTCCCATTCAACAGCATATGTGTTGAATTCAGATAAGTTGATTCCTAAATCTTCTGGAAACGGTGTCGAAATAGATTGCTGCCAAGGTGATGGGAAACCATGATAAAGCGTAGAACCAGCGAACTGAGTTTCAGCTACACCTGGGTTTGCTGCTTCCATAATATCGATTTCGCCAGTCGCAGCCCAGCCATCGGAACCATACGGTGAATCGGTAGACAACATCCAAAACGCACCCCATAGGCCTTGACCTGGCGTAGTTTTGATTGATGCTTCAACACGTCCATACGTAAAATCAAATTTACCTTTGGTTACGATTCGAGATGAGGTATACGGGAAACCCTCTTGCACAGACTCCGCTAGCGCTCTTATTTTGAGGGTACCGTCAGAAACAATAGCGTTCTGATCAGTGTACCACTGCTGTTCGTTATTGCCCCATCGCGTCAGTCCTCTATCAGAACCATCACCTAAGTCATAACTCCAGTTACTTGTATTAAGTGAGTCTGCATCGAACTCATCATTCCACACCAATACCCATTCTTCCGCAGGTTCAGCATAAAAAGATTCGGCTTCTATATTATCCTTGGTTTCACCAACTTTGTCGCCGCCACAAGCTGTAATAAACAGTCCTGTGAATGCCATCAGCGAAACATATCTGAGTGATCGTGTTCGGTTAATCATTTTTATCCTCAATTCCGATTTTTGTGCATGTAACAAAAGTAAAGATTTTGTTAAAGATAGATAATATGTGGATGTAATTTAATTGTTAATACTTCATTGACCTATTTGCGGTCAAAAGGTACGAGGTCGGGTTGAAATGGACTTATCCTCGAATGCTTTCAAATATATAAAAATATAAAACATCCTCAAAGCACTAAAGCGCCTTAAACAACATCATGATGGTTGTTATTCGATTTGCTCTTTAAAATACCTATAAGTGCCTTGTGAAGTAATCACAACTGAGCTTAATCCAGTTTGTTTAGAGACAAAAAGGTCAGTCAGTATTCGCAATATTTGGATGAAACGCGCCAGACAAAAACAATAGTTTCCGATAAGTTGGAAACAGTCATGTTAAATTAATAGATTACGAAAACCAGATTATTTGTATATATTAGATTTAACAGATTTTCGGATAGATACCGACAGACATGGACACACAGTTAAAAGAAACGACGACATCTGATACTTCACCGTATAAAAAAGAAAAGAGATTGCTTAGTGGACAGTTTAAGACAGTAAGTACTAAGGTGTCGCAGTGGTGGCGCAGGAATTTCGAACTGTCTAACCTTTTCAATGCTTATAATCCCTCTCAATGGTGTTATTTAACAGCGATTTTGATTTTGATGTATTCACTTTCATTTGATGTGGATCTGTCGCAACTTGCCGCTTTGATAGCATTTTTTGGTTTAGCAAGAGAGCTTATCAATATTTTTCACCAGATTTGGTCAACCACCATCGGTAAAAGTTTTGTCCTTATCGTTTATGCCAGTACGGCAAATTTGGCTCTTGCATTTGCGGCTCTAAAAATAAATTTAGTTACTTCGATAGAACCGTTTCCTTTTATTTTTACCCTAGGATTCACAACTTTAGTGTTGCTGCCTTTTTGGATAGCTCTTTCCAGTACTCTGATATTATTGATTGCTCTTATCGTAGCAAACTTATGGTTGCTCATCAGCTTGCCTTTAAAGCTTATCGGTATTCATCTTAAAGTGCATTGGGAAGACAGTAAGCACGCGTTAGTTACCATGCTGATGCGGATTGTATTGATTCCAGTTACGGTCTACAGCCTAATGCAAATCATTGCGCCGTATGTTGTGAGTACATTAGATGAAAGAATGATCGCAGAACACATTGGAACTGCAGAAAAGGTTCGTAAAGAGAACACGCTAGGTGTTGACGAAACCAGAACCTTTGAAGACATCACTCGTAAAGACATTTCTCTTCCTAAACGTCTCTCTGATGGCAAACTAGCTGGTACTGAGCAGGGTATTGCTCCTGCAAGCATATCTCATGACAATATTGCGCTTGAAAATACGCTCCCTAATAGCAATGAGCTTAATAACTCAAATGTCAGTCAATCATTCTCTAATAACAAAGTTTCTAATAATAAAATTGCTCCTGATAATACTAGTATCATTGGAAAAACGACGGCAGTTCAAGAGAACAATAATTTAGAGAGCAACACGTTTGAACCCGAAGCAGAGGACGATGTGTTTAGTCTACAGTTAAATTCTGATAAACAAGAATTAGCATCCGAGATAGAAAAAGCGCGATGGATTGACAAAATAATTGCTCACTTTATATTTTATTTTGAGGCATACCCTAAAAGTGCATGTCAAAAAATGCCTGATCAGCGCTCCGTAGTAATTGACGAAAATTCGATATTACTGATCAGTAAAAATCCCGAATCCCACTCTGGCTATGATTATCGAGTCGCAAAATGTGAGCCGCGCTATTAATTTATATATGACTTGCCTTATATTGCACTTAATTTGCTTGCAGACACATCAATGTGTTGAACGTGAACTGTCGTATTTTGTGTGGTCAAGCTAAATAGCTCTTAACTTAGAAAACTGGATCATAAATTTTGCTTTAACCATTCATTAAATCCCCTAGCTTGGGTATTTTTTAAAGCTCCGATCACGCCTCTAGCGTGTTCAGGGATATGTGCGAAATCATTCGGTTTTTTTTCAAGCACATAGAATTTAAGTAGTTCTGTCCATGCGACTTTCTCATGCTTTGACATACTTTCGAAGGTCTGAATCGCATGTAATAGCATAGGAAAAGGCGCACACACACGATCTTTATGCCTTGTCCAATAGTTAATCAATACATTGAAACGCTCCAACGACTCAACATGGTGCCACCAAGGGCTAGGTATAAAAATACCATCTCCGGGTTTAAGCTCGGCACTTAAACCATATTGGTAAGCCTTCTGATAGCGCTCATGCGCGGATAAATCAGGTTCAGCAAGGTTAACTAAGCTAATTGGTTGGCCCGCAGGTGTCATGTCTAATGGACCAATATATAAGTTTTTTGTCTGTTCTGGAGGAAAAAGAGTGAAGCGGCGCCTACCGGCAACAACTACAGCGATGTTGTCGTCTTCATCAAAATGAGGTGCAACTGTGATTTTATTGCCTATCCAAATAAAAGGACTCGCATTCGCATCGAACAAGGGCATATTGATGCGTGTTAATAGTGAAGGGAAGGCCTCTGCAATTGACACGCACTGAATAGCATAATCAGCTTGATCAGGCTGATTCTTCACATAATCAAAACACGCAGTCGCTAACATTTGAGCAGTACCAAAATTCATACCGCTGAGGTCTTCGTTATAAAACATTCTTCCCGATTCGCTCGAAGGTATTTTCACTAAATTAAGTGAATCAGCACTCAGCGCCTCGAGTAATGTCTTATGTATCGTCGAGTACGCGCTAGACTCACCTGTTTGTTCTGCGAACTTGTTATTTTCAAAAGAAGTATTATCTTGTGTATTGTCAATAGTAGCGTCATCTAGCAGAGACCAGTGTTTGCCGATTCCTCTCATGACTAAAGGAGTATCACGTTCTTGTAATGTGTCCTTTAGAGCCTTTCGCTGGGATTCATTTAGTGTATCAAAGTCTATGCTTTCAGGCTCAGGCATGTTTTCAGTCAACAATAGACTCGACGATTTATTCTTATGCATGTTTTGACCTCGCTGTACGAAGACCTCAGTAGATAATTAAATTGAATCTTCAATTGTATACGGCACGTTATTTGTGATTCAAAACAAATTGAGATGTCATGCTATACAATGATATTAAACAACAGTAAACTTAATGTTAATCGATTAAGAGTTTGAAAAATAGTGGATAGCGAACAAAGGCAAAAAATGAAACACATTGTTATCGCTGGAGGGGGCACCGCAGGATGGATGGCAGCAAATTTGTTTGCTCAAGCTTTTTCTGGTTATGGTACAAAAATAACGCTTATCGAAAGTCCGCAGATAGGAATAATTGGCGTAGGAGAAGGTTCTACCCCAAATTTAAAACGCTTTTTTGAGATGCTAAATATTAAAGAGTCCGAATGGATGGACGCTTGCAATGCGACCTATAAATTGAATATACAGTTTAAAGGTTGGAGTCCTAAATCAGGTATACATGCATACTCACACCCATTTACGAGTCAAGTTGATGTGCATACGTTTAAAGCATTCAATGTCAACTGCCAGACACGTCGTCTCGGTTTGAATACCCATACTTTGCCTGATGACTTTTATTTAAATGCCGTGCTAGCAAAGCAATACAAACTGCCTCACGCACCCGATAACTTTCCCTTTACGATTGAATATGGCTATCATTTTGACTCCTATTTAATGGGTGAATTTTTATCTCAGCACGCCAAAAAACACCTTGGCGTTATACATTTGGCTGACAAAATCGAATCTGTGAATCAAGCCTCTAATGGCGATATCACCTCGCTCAAACTTCAAGATGGTCAGACAATAGAAGGAGACTTTTTTGTCGACTGCACGGGCTTTAAATCTCTTTTGATTGGTCAAACATTAAAAACACCATTTGAATCTTTCTCTAAAAATTTATTTAACGATTCTGCTGTTGTTTTTCCAAGTCCGGCCTTTGAGAAACCACCATTGCAAACTGAAGCTACCGCATTAACTGCGGGATGGGCTTGGCAAATCCCATTACAAAATAGAACGGGTAACGGTTACGTTTATTCAAGTGCCTATTTGACTCCAGAGCAAGCAGAGCAAGAGCTTAGGGAACATTTAGAACTTGATGAACATGCTCAAGCCAGGCATTTAAAAATGCGAGTAGGTCAAATGTCAGAGCATTGGGTAAATAATTGCCTCGCGCTAGGTCTATCACAAGGTTTTATTGAACCACTTGAGGCAACGGCTTTGCATCTCGTACAGGTAAGTATCGAGACTTTCATTGACGAGATAATCGCGGGAAATTTTTCAAACAAATTTAGACAACGTTACAATGAGAATATACATTATCGTTTTGAACGCGTGAGAGACTATATAGTGGCACATTATAAGTTGAATACACGTCAAGACAGTCAGTATTGGATTGATAATCGGGAAAATGAACATTTATCCGAGTCCTTAATGACGATACTGGACGCTTGGTTTACGAATAAAGACATGCACACAGAAATTACACGACAAAACTTAAGTTATCACTTTGACTCAAATTCGTGGAACGCTATGCTAGCAGGCTATGGTACTTTTCCAGCGCTAGCTAAGCGTCAGCCTAAGGTCGGCGATTTATATAAAGAAACAAAAGTCCAATCATTTTTAGAGCGATGTGCTAGTAACTTCCCAGATGCATCATCAGCAAACTACTCATCAAACTGAATATGCTTGCTGTTTCGTCTGTATCGCTATTCAACTAAAAAATGCACATGAGCACGCTTCAACAAGACTCTAGCATCTAACAAGCCAATACATAGACTGAAAAACTTACTCCATAAGATGTATAAACTGTTCTTACGAATGCCGTGCGCGAGCATTCGCCTCGTTATTCAAAAACCAAACATAAGTACTATTAATTGTAAATAATTTGTTGTATTTATGTATGAATACGTATGCATGTAAGTGTTAATCATTTATTAAAATTGTAGTATTTCAACATGATGATGGAAAAGTATATGGACAAAAATTGTCTGTTTAAAATTCCATCAACATTTCACTACATTCTAATTAAATGAGACACACGTATGAACAAATTTAAACCCAATCTTATCACTAGCGCCTTAATAGCCAGTGGTATGTTGCTAGGGAGCACAACGTTATACGCGCAAGACACTGACGACGCCGGTCAAGCTGAAGAAGAATCGATTGAGGTTATTGAAGTTCGAGGATTCAGTACAAGTTTGATTAAGTCTCTTAATCAAAAACGTTTCAGTGATACCGTAACCGAGCAATTGTCAGCAGATGATTTAGGTGGATTGCCAGATGTTTCGATAGCCGATGCTTTGACTAGATTACCCGGTATTTCAGCAGTCAGAACCGGTGGCCAAGCAGCAGAAATAAATATTCGAGGCTTATCAGGAGACTTTGTATTCTCAACCTTAAATGGTCGAGAGCAGGTATCAACAAGTGGAAGTCGTTCCATCGAGTTTGACCAATATCCATCAGAACTTATAACTTCTGGTGCAGTATACAAATCACCAAAGGCTTCTCTAATCGAAGGCGGTGTAGCGGGTACGGTTGAACTGAAAACGGCAAGTCCGTTAGACAACGATCAGCAACACACCTTTAATTTGAATGTTCGTGGTATGTACAACGATCGAGCAGGAGAAGTATCAGATGCAGATGAATTTGGCCATCGCATTAGCTTTTCCTATCAAGGTAAGTTTATGGACGACACACTTGGTTTAGCCTTAGGTTACGCTAGATTGTATCAACCAAGTGTATCAACTCAATTTATCGGCTTGGCATACAACCGTGAAGTTGATGTCGATAAATTGCCAGGCGATCGAGAGAACTTCAATCCCAATTTGCCAGAAGAGGAGCAGTGTGTTGATTGTGAAATCATCGGTGAGGGTTTTGAGATGCAGCACAAAGGTGGTGCAGAAACTCGTGATGGCTATGTTGCAGCTATTGAATGGGCACCCGTTGATAACTTTACCCTCAAAGCTGACGCGTTTTATTCCAAGTTTGATTCTGAGGAGTTTGCTAGAGGGTTTCGAGTCAAACTTGAAGCTCCAAATGTGGCAATCGGTAACCCTACGGTAATTGATAATCACGTTATAGGTGGCACCTTTAATCGCTCTGGTACAGGCTTTACACGTGTCGAGTTGGTAAATGATGATAACCAAGACTTTGATGAAATAAAAAACTTGGGCTTAAATGCCGATTGGCAGATCAATGATTATTGGTCTATGAATTTTGATATTTCTCATTCGTCAGCAGAAAGTGATTTTAGAAATGGCTTATTATGGTCTTTGGTATCAGAAGACGCCAGCGCACCGAATCCACAACTAGACGAAAACATAAGCATAAGTTACCTATTAAATGGTCTTAATTTACCTGACTTAGGTTTCAATCAGTCTGATGCATTCTCTGATATTAACCGTGTTTTAGTGTCTAAGTACGGCATTTATCCTTTCCAAAATTCTGATGAACTAGACGCTTATCGAGTTGACTTCAAGTATGAGATGGATAATCCCTTTATCTCAAGTTTAGAGTTTGGCGCAAGATACTCTGACCGAACCTATTCTAACGACCGGTCAGTTTTTGAATACGGAAGTGATTCAAACTTCTCAATTACGCAACCGCCGCTTCGCTTGACTCAAGATATGGTTGAAGTCGTTAATTGGGAAGGTGAGTTTAGTTATTTTCCCAGTTATTTATCAATCGACTTAGATTCGGCCTTAAATGCTTGGTTCCCTAATGGTATTCCTCAGCCAAGACAAACTTGGGGTGTTGGGTTTGATGGCGTTTTAAATGCGCCTGAAGACGAATTAATTCGCCCAGATACTTCTTGGTCAGTGCTTCAAAGTGGTGAAGTATATGAAGAAGTGACATCTGCTTACTTCATGGCAAATCTTGATTTTGAGCTAGGTGAAATGCCAGTAACGGGTAACATCGGCATGAGAATGGTGGATTCGAAACAGGCTTCTACCTTTCTTCAAGATGTTGGTGGAGATGTTAGCAAAGGGGCACAGAATATCACTGACGAAGTCGGGCTAGTTAGCGATCAATTCAGGTCTGTTGTGTTGCAAGATACATATACCGATTATTTGCCATCGTTAAACTTGAATTTCCAAATTACTGATAACTCGTATATCCGTTTTGCGGCTGCTAAGGTGATGGGACGCGCACCTATAAATGAAATGTTCGCTAACTCTGGAGTTCGACTTAATCTTCCTCAGGCAACAAGAGATATTGATACCGGTATTATTGAAGTTACAGGTCCTGCAACCATCAGTGGACAAAGCGACAATAGTCCATATCTAAGACCGTTTTACGCCAACCAGTATGATCTTTCATACGAGCACTATTTCACTGAAACCGATGGTGCACTTGCAGTAGCGCTGTTTTATAAAGACATTCGTTCTTTTGTAGATAGAAGCACTACTGACCCATATGATTTTGCTGCGAATGGATTCGAAGTGCCAGAGACGGCAGAAGTACCAGTGGTCGAGCTTGTAGATGGCAATCAGGTCGAAGTTTTAGATGCGAATGGCTTACCTCTTACTATCACAGTACCGGTTGAAAACGGTTCTTATACCACTGCGGTTAATAACGGTGAGGGTGGTTATATTCGTGGATTAGAAGTCTCGTTTACGCAAATATTTAGCTTCTTACCCGATATGTGGTCAGGACTTGGTACAAATTTCAGTTATTCGTATACGGAAACTGAGATCACCCGTATTTCTGATCCAAATCAGGGTATCTATTCATCTGATTTACCGGGTCTATCTCCTACCGTCATTTCAGGAACACTGTTCTATGAATACGAAGGTTTCGAAACTCGCATAAACGCGCGTTACCGAGACCCATTTGTATCTCAGCAAGTAGCAGTCAATGCTCAAGTGGTTAACTTTGATTCAGAAATGGTCGTTGATTTTCAAGCATCTTATGAAATCAATGAAAATTTAGGTGTGTTATTCCAAGCTAATAACATTACCGATGAGCCAACCAAAAGTTATTTTGGAAACGAGTCTAGAACAGGAACGATTCAGTACTTTGGTACTCAGTATTTCCTTGGTGTGACGTATTCATTATGAGCAAATTAACGAAGCAACATACCAAAATGAAGAATCATGTAACAAGCAAACATATAGTGGAGTCATCAACTATGTGTAATTTAAAAAGCGTGTTAGGGGCTGTGTTTATCATGCTCAGTGCTTTAGTGCTTTCGGGTTGTGGCGGCAGCGACGTAGTGTCGGGCCGTGTGGCACTGACCTGTGACGTACCAAACATACCTAACTCTGCCGGCACAGAATGTGTTCCGCCACCTCCAATTCAATGTACGCCTCCAACGGTGCCAAACGAAACAAACGATGCGTGTGTAGTGGGTTTTAACTCTGCTCTACCTGAGCCAGTGTTTTTCCCAGCAGAAAACCAAGCGGTCTTGTATTATAACCGCGCGGATGTAGATGCAAGCAATGAAACGAACGACACGGCCTATGAGGGTTGGAGACTCCATACGTGGAGCAATGACGCGTGTGATGCATACGCCGATGCTGATACTCCTTGGGCTGACGGACGCATACATGACGGCATAGATCCTACCTACGGCGCTTATTGGATCTTAGACCTAAAACCTGGTTATGCGGGAACCGAAGGCGCTTGTCATAATTTTATTATTCATATTGGCACCGAAGATTCGGGCAAGGAAATGGGAGGTTCTGACTTCAAAGGTAACCTATCTCAAGATGATCCTCGCTTTGCTCGCATGAACTTTACTTTATCTGGCGTTCCGGAAGTATTTGAGTTTCCGATTGACTCGCTTGGTGAACAACCGGTGTCTGTTGAAGGTGCCAGCGCGCACTGGTTAGACCCAACTACCATTTTATGGAACGTTGATGATGCGATAGTGGATACGGTTAAGCTACATTACTCTGATAGCGCAGATATCGAAATAACGCTTGACGAAGGCGTGGTGAACAGCACAACTGTAGAACTTACTGAGGTGGATTTAACTGACCAACAGCAAGCAATCGCCCCGCACTTATCCGGTATTACTGCATTTGCAGGTTCGTGGACAAACGACGATGCGAAAGCGGTATTAAAAACCCAAGCCATTGTCGGTGCTTATGATAGCGAAGGTAAATTAGTTGCAGCAACACGTATGCAAAGTGCTAACGCAATTGATGAGTTATACACCAAGGGGGAAAATGATGCTGACGAAGCTACGCTAGGTCCAATCTATACAGACTCTGGGATTACTGCGGCAGTATGGGCACCTACTGCGCAAAACGTTCGACTTAAGCTGTATAACCCAAATAAGACACTTGCTCAAACGCTAGATATGGTTCTAGATGATGTCACGGGCATTTGGTCTTATGATGGTGGAATGGACTTAGATAGACAGCTTTATCGCTATGAAGTTACTGTTTATTCACCGGTAAATGACCAAATAGAAGTTTTAGATGTGACAGACCCGTACTCTGTGTCACTGGCACTGAACGGCCGTTTTTCTCAATTTGTAAATTTGAATGATGACGATCTCAAACCAGAAGGCTGGGATACGCATGTCATTCCAGAAATCACAAACTTTGAAGATATGGTCATTTATGAAGGGCACATTCGTGACTTTTCTATCCGTGATGAATCAACGTCTGAAGCGAACCGTGGGAAGTATTTAGCGTTTACAGAAAAAGATTCACTACCAATGCAGCACCTTGCGAGCTTAGCAGAGAAAGGTGTGACCCATTTCCACATGTTGCCAGCAAATGATATTGCAACAATTAACGAAGACCCAGCAAGAAGCGTTGAATGGACAAGCACGATTCAAGAGCTTTGTGCTTTAACACCAGCTTCTGACGTTTGTAATGATGGCACATCACGAGACATCACGATTGAAGAGCATTATAAGAGCTTCGACGTATTGACTGAACCAGGTGCTGCTCAGGCGTTTACGCAACAGCTGCGTAACTTTGATCAATTTAACTGGGGTTACGATCCTAAGCACTTCAATACGCCTGAGGGTAGCTATTCGTCGGATGCAGATAGCACTGCTCGTATTCTAGAAATGCGCGCAATGAATCAATCGCTTCACGAAGTCGGTTTAAGAGTGGCTTTGGACGTTGTCTACAATCACACTAATGCTTCAGGTCTATTTGAAAACTCGGTCTTCGATAAAGTTGTACCAGGCTACTATCATAGATATACGATTGATGGCGGAGACATTGTTCGTGAAACTTGCTGTGACGACACAGAGCCTCGTAATCGAATGATGGAAAAATTCATGGAAGATTCGTTATTAATGTGGGCTGAGCAATATAAATTTGACTCATTCCGCTTTGATATTATGAGTCAAGCATCGAAGACTACAATGGTTAATTTGTTTGAAAAAGTAAAAGCCGTTGACCCAGACACCTATTTTTACGGTGAAGGTTGGGGTAAAAATACGGCGTCTTATGGTGATTTTGAAATTGCGAGCCAGTTCAATATGGCGGGTACCGAAATCGGTACATTCAATGACAGAATTCGAGAAGCGGTAAGACAAGGTGAAATTTTTAGCAAAGAAGATTCAGAGTCTGCGTTAAATGCACAAGACAGAGTAAAAATGAGCCTGACTGGCACATTGACCGATTTTGTTTTGAAAACATCTGGCGGTAGTGATGCCGAGACGAGTGTTTTAGGCGGGTACGCAAAAGATCCAGCCGATATCATAAACTATGTATCTAAACACGATAATGAAACCTTATGGGATCAGTTTAATTACGTATTACCAGAAGATTTGTCACTTGAAGAACGAGTGCGTGCACAAAATATTGGGGTAGGTATCCCATTAATGTCTCAGGGAATTCCGTTCTTGCAAATGGGTGGTGATTTCTTACGTTCTAAATCGATGGACAGAAACACATATGATTCTGGTGATTGGTTTAACTTTGTTGACTTCACTATGGAGTCGAACAATTGGAACGTGGGTCTACCGCTTGCTCAGGATAATCAAGGTCGCTGGAACGAAATTGCTCAGTTTATGAATGCACCAGAGCGCGCTGCTTCGATGAATGAGATTGAATTTGCTTCAGAAGTATTCAAGGAACTATTAAGCATTCGCTCTTCAAGTCCTTTGTTTAGACTCACCACCGCTGATGATATTAAGGCACGTGTTGGTTTCCACAATTTAGGCGCTCGCCAGCAACAAGGCTTGATCGCAATGAGTATTGATGACGGTCTAAATGAAGGCGCTGATATGCCTTTAGCTGACATTGATATGAACAACGATGCGATCATGGTTTTAATCAACTCTGGTTATGAAGAAAAGTCGATCGAAGTCGCGACAGCGTCTGGGTTTGAATTACATAGCACGATGGCAAACTCTATTGATCCGGTAGTGCGTGGCGCGTCATTTATGGACACAAGTACTGACGAAGCGACTTCTGGAATGTTTACTGTGCCAGCCTTAAGTATTGCCGTTTTCGTGAAACCGCAAATGGGCGCACAAGCTTATGGCTTATCAGCTTTTGCTACGGCAGGCGCTCCAGACGTTGTGCCTTATGGAGATGTAACAGTTTATCTTCGCGGTGCAATGAATGACTGGGGTACTGGTAACCCATTCGAATATAAAGGTGAGGGTGTATACGAAGCTAAGCTTGATCTTTCAGGCGGTGTTGACTACGCATTTAAGGTTGCATCAGAAGACTGGAGCACAGTTGACTTTGGTGATAACGCTGAGCCAACCGTTGAAGAAAATGTTGAGAAAACACTGTTCCGTGGTCAAGGTAATTTGAACATTAATGTGAGTACGGATGCTACCTACATCTTTACGCTTGATGCAAATGACTCTGAAGCACCAATCCTCAAAGTGAGCAACGAGGAACCTTACGTAGGTATGCCAATATATATCCGTGGTTCCATGAATGGCTGGGGTACTGATAATGATCTTAATTACCAAGGCGGCAGAATTTATACCACCAGTATTGATTTAGAAGCTACTGAGCATCAGTTCAAGGTCGCTAATGATGGTTGGTCGATGCCAAACTTAGGTGGTTTCTCAGAGGACGACGTTGATGATGTAGTCACCTTGGGTCAAGACCAGCTCTTAATTGAAAACGGTACAAACTTATTCTTAAATATCACTCAGGAAGGTAAGTATGTATTTGTATTTGATACTGTAAACTTAGATGAGCCTAAGATAAGAGTGTTTGAAGAAGCGTTCTTTGGCGACACTACCGTTTATGTGAGAGGTTCGATGAATGGCTGGGGAGAATCTGACGCATTAAGTTATCAAGGTGATGGAGTGTACTCTGTAGATATTGTCCTTGACGGAACAGACACTGCGTTTAAAGTGGCCTCGTCTGATTGGTCAACCTTTAACTTAGGTGCTGCAAGTGACGCTGAGTCAGAAGTGCCAATTGGCGAAGCAACAACGATATACCAAGACGCGAATAGCGCAAACTTGACGCTAACTGCGCCAAGCCCTGGCAACTATGAGTTCAAAGTTATTGGTCCAGATGCAAACGCGCCTAAAGTAATTGTTACACCGAAAGAGTAATAGTCTCTCGCTATTACTTAGTTCTGAAGACAATTAAACAAAAGCCCGAAAGAGAAATCTTTCGGGCTTTTTTACTTAACGGTTAAATAGGCTTCAGTACCATACAAGGGCACTGTGGATAAACTATGTTTATAACTTCCACTTGTCTCTTTTGTTGAGTATGAAACATACATCAAGGTTTGTGATCCTGAGTCCAATATTCGTCTTACTTTCATATTTTTAAAGAAAATACTTTTTGATTTCTTGAACACGACCTCGCCAGAGGGTGATACATCTATTTTGGCCAACATATCGGAAGTAATCGGTCCTGTTTGTCTGCAAGCTATTGAGCTATCAGATGGGTCAGCTAGATCTAAATTAGCTTCTATACTCGAAATGTGGCAGGTCACTCCTGTTATAAGTGGGTCTTGCAGTGAATCTATTTTTATATCTTTAGTTGTGAATATACCAAGTGATACATCTCCCACTTCACTGTCACTGCAGGCAGAAATGCTTGTTATACATATAGAGATTAACACCACTAAGACGCTTTTCTTTGATAGTTGATGTTTGAGCATGCTGAGTCCTTTTTAAACTTGGATATTGTTTGAAATTTATATCATTTTACGAAATAAGTATGAGGATAATAAGAAAAAGCCCGAAAGAGAAATCTTTCGGGCTTTTATCAATGTTTCTTTCTTTTTGTAGAGTATTGTCTATCACTACTCCGTGATGTCAGTAGCACTCTGTGATTGCACAACAACCTGTTTGTTGTCAAAACTACGTACAAACTTATTTAGGCTTTTGTTGTTACATAAGATATCTTGCGATAGTAAGCCGTATTTTTTGCGTGCTTGATTCTCGCCAATTACTAGCGCATCAACACAAAGTTGTGACTCAAGGTTCAAATCGCTCGCTTTTACTTTAAAGGTTTCATTTGCTTGATTACTATCTTCAAACAAAAACTGTTTTGCAAATTGACCTAGAGTTTGTCCATTGCAAGTCAAGGTTTGATTAAATTCAAAGAAATTTTCATCGTTAGCTTGAATTAATGCTTTAGCTGCTATCACCCCATCTCTCGCTGCAACAATGCAGGCTTGAGTTTCTAAATTTTCGTTTAATGCTTTTAACACAACAGTATTATCAACATCGGTTTGTATAGTTGCGGTGTAAGAACTTACCGCAACGGTAGCTAACATAAGTACGTTCATTGTGGTCTCCCAAGATATGTAATAAAACAAGATTTGTTGTGTGTGTAAATCTATTATCGCTATAAAATGAAAGAAATGAAGGTTAATTTCGTAATAAAACTACAAATAAAGCATGTTTAATCTTGGGTTTACACTTTTATTGTAATTTTACTACAATCGGTGTTTAACTTTATTACATTACCCCTTGGTTTATTTACATTAGCTCCTGGTTTATTTACATTTGGCTGCAATGCCAGTTTTTGTCTGTTGTGTGTTTAAGCTAAGAGCGCCACTTGGCGCGCAGCTATTTTTTGGGTAGCTTTGTGTATACTCTATAGCTGAGAGCTAAAAATAAGCATATGCCCGATGGGTATAATAAGGCCATAAATTGAAAGTGGTGATACAAATATGCACCAAAGCTTCCCCCAGCTATGAAACCCACAATGATGATAATAAATAGTTTTACCTTGCGTTGATCTAGCGCTTTCCCCTGTAAAAATTCGCCAAAGCTTATTCCAAGGTCGGTGAATATTCCTGTTACATGGGTAGTCCGTATAATTGCGCCGCTATAAGTAGTTGCCAAGGCATTTTGAAGTCCACATGCCGCTGAAGCAAAAAAGTGGCCGACAAAAGAACCATTGTATAAAAATCCAAATGCAATTAATAAAAGCATGGCTTCTATGAATAGAGCCGTGTCGTAGTGTTTACCTAATTTAAGTGAGCTTCCGTGAAGCAGATAGCCGGCAATAACAGAGCCAATTAAAAACGCCAGTAGTATGCCGGCTAAGTGCACAATACTTACAGAAACATTAGACGAATTACCTATGATGTTTGTTCCGAGTAAAGTCGCTGTACCTGATAGATGGGAAACTGACTGATGCTCAAAACTAAGCAAACCAACGGCATTAACACAACCCGCGACAAGGGCTAAAACAAAGGCGCCAACTTCGACCCATTTTGGTAGTTTAGATATCAAATTTAGATGCGTCCTTATTTTAGTTACAGCATGTATTAAGATAGATAATTTTTAGACACACCCTAGTGCGAAAAAAAGTACACAACAGTACTCAACAGTACGCAACAAAAGTCATAAGTTTATGACCTTTTTAATTTGCGTCTTAAATTTTGAATTGTTTCATTCAACTTAGGAGAAACAGAACCAGACCTGGCAGCGCGTTGATAATAATGCAAACTCAATGCAAATTGATCGTCTCTCAATAATATTTCAGCCACTTGCTCATTGTATAATGCATTTTGTGGTAGGGCATCTGCTAATATTTGTAGTGTTTTTCTGACCATTAATGGCTGTTTGTTTTTGCGATACAGCTTTAAGTTAGATTGCATCATCGTCAGCCAATCTATTTGCTTTTGAAAAAACTCAAAGCCCAATGACTGGTGTTTGTCACTAGGAGGGGTAAGGCTAATTGGCTGTGGATTAGAAACAAATGGATAGTCAGACGTCAATTTTTGAATTGTCGCGTAAGCGCTATACTCCTCACTTGGCAGAATTAGACGCTCTCGCCATGCTGTTGCAATATTGATGTCGTTAAAGTCTTCAAATACCTTGCTTTGTTTTATTTTTTGATAAAAAGCCTCACTGATCACATAGTAACCTCTAAGAGTGGGATGCAAATGTTCTAACATAAGCTCATTACCAACTATCTTTTGAGGGCTTCTCTGTTCAAGAAATCGTTTGCTATCGACCAAGAATACTTGTTCATGACTTGCAAGCGTGCGAATGATTTCATTTATAGCGGCAGGCGCACGAAACTTCAGTAAATCATGTGCAATCGCAAGTTCGAAATGCCTTTTTGCTATCTGATACGATTGATGTTCATAAGCGAGTTGTGCAAGAGAAAAATGTAAAGAGGCTGATTCAGAGTGAGTAATGGATAGTGAAAGATTATCCAAGTCTTTTTGCACTCGATTCTTTTGGGTAAAACCTGTCTTCATATATTGCTTAATTATCAAGGCTACATCTTTATATTTGTCTTCAATCGGTTTACTTTTAAACGGCACTTGGTCTTTATGATTACTTGCGATGGTTGATAAAAATACCGGTATTCCAGCAGCTTGATAACGCTTTATTAAGGTCGAAATATTCGATTTAAATTGAGCTAGTGCAGCAGAATAAAGAGGGCTTTGATATTCAATACTCTGTCCCTGCGCAACCTTTGCCATCATGCTATTGCGCCTTTTTGAACTAGGCTCTGCTAGTTTTTCGTGATTTTTAAGTGCGTGAGTATTTTTCGCTAGTTCTTTGTGTTCAGCTTCCATGTCGTCAACATCGAGTTGCGTTGGGTCTCTGTCTTGAATATTGGCATATAACCACTGTAGTAATTGAAACAAACGAAGGTTCTTTAAAGCAATCATACTCCTCGTTAACCAATAATTATTTGCCATTGCGAAATTAGAGCTAGGGCCTAAAATCCCAAGAAATTCATTGTGACCTGCATAAATCAAGACCGCGTCTGGCGATTGCTCGATGATTTCATCGCTAAAGTCCAACAGAGTATGGCTATTAACCGCCGACATTGCCGTGTTTATCACATCAACATCATACGAGGGCATACTTTGTCTTAGTCTTTGTTCTAGTGTGCCTGCAAGAGAGGCACCTAAGCCATAAGGGAAACCTGCTGCAGTACTTCCGCCTTGCACGACAATACGCAGTTCATTTTTGGGTTTATTTTTTAGAAAAAAGTCAGCTTCTAGAGTAACGCTGGGCTTATTACTGCTGAAGGGAAAATAGCGCGACATCACATCAGGTTGGGTTAGCATATAATCTGGATGTGTAGGGTCGTCTATAAATACAGGCGTAGATTGTCCAAAGCCTCCTAGTCGTAGCACTAATTCTAATAAGCCGACGAATACGAAAGGGATAAGACAGGCA
>CBFHTO010000064.1:0-19396 GCA_965658765.1 Glaciecola sp.
TTCCCCATGCGAGAGTAGCACATCGCCAAGCTTCCATTACAAAGACCCGCCCTATGGCGGGTTTTTTGCGTTTGGGCCACCTTGAAAAGATTTACTCATACTTTGGATTGAAATTTCCTACTTATTTAATACAAAACCACACAGCTTGTTAAATTTATGTAAGTATTGAACTGGCTTTAAATTATATTGAAGCTCATTGAAAAAATATAAAAATAATTACTTAAAGACACACAATAGGCATTAAAAAACATATGAAAAAAATAGAAGCAATAATCAAACCGCACAGGCTAGATGACGTGCGTGAAGCGTTAAACGAAATAGGAATAAATGGTCTGACCGTGCAAGAGGTCAAAGGTTATGGTCGACAAAAAGGACACAGTGAAACTTATCGGGGCGCTGAATATAAGATTGATTTCCTACCAAAAATGAAACTAGAGATAGCCGTTAAAGAAGATCAGGTTGATAGGTGCATCGAGATAATTGTAGAGCATGCCAAGACAGGTAAAATCGGTGACGGTAAGATTTTTGTGATGAACTTAGAGCGAGCAGTAAGAATCCGTACTGGCGAAAATGATGAAGAAGCCTTGTAACAATTTTCTATAGTATTTAAACAAAGAACTTACCTGAAACATTCAATCACGATAAGAGAAACATTCATGGAAAACATCAATAGTGCGGTAGAAACCTTAGTGCAAGGTTCAGACACCTATTTTTTATTAATTGGCGCAATAATGGTTTTCGCCATGCACGCAGGTTTTGCTTTTCTGGAGGTCGGAACCGTACGTAATAAAAATCAAGTTAATGCATTGGTCAAGATCATTACAGATTTTGCGATATCCTGTATAGCTTACTTTTTCATCGGTTACTTTATTGCATATGACACAACCTTCTTTGCCAGTGCGAGCGAGTTAAGTGCTAATAACGGCTATGACTTAGTTAAGTTCTTTTTCTTAATGACCTTTGCTGCGGCTATTCCTGCAATTATTTCTGGCGGGATCGCCGAGCGCGCAAAGTTTTATCCATTTTTAATTGCGTCTGGTCTTATCGTCGCTTTTGTGTATCCATTTTTTGAAGGCTTAATATGGAATGGTAACTATGGGTTTCAAGCTTGGTTAGAAAATACTTTCGGCGCAGCCTTTCATGATTTTGCTGGTTCAGTTGTGGTACACGGAATGGGCGGCTGGTTAGCCGTAGTAGGTGTTTATATGCTGGGATTGAGAAAGGGCAGAATTAAAGACAACAGGCTAATTGCATTTGCCCCTTCTAACATTCCATTTTTAGCCTTAGGCACTTGGATTCTTTGTATCGGGTGGTTCGGTTTTAATGTTATGTCTGCACAAAGTCTTGATGGTATAAGTGGGCTAGTAGCAATGAACTCTTTGATGGCAATGGTAGGAGGCATTCTTGCTGCGCTTTGGTTTGGTAAAAATGACCCTGGTTTCATTCATAACGGTCCACTCGCTGGCTTAGTAGCAGTTTGTGCTGGTTCGGACATTATGCATCCCATCGGTTCGCTAATTGTTGGTATGGTAGCGGGCTTTATTTTCGTTAAGATGTTTACGATGCTACAACAAACAAAAAAGATTGACGACGTATTGGGTGTATGGCCATTGCACGGTATTTGCGGTGCATGGGGTGGTATTGCAGCAGGTATCTTCGGCCTAGAGAGTCTTGGCGGTTTAGGTGGAGTAAGTTTCATGGCACAAGTCATAGGCACTTCATTAGGAATAGTCGTTGCACTTATTGGCGGAATTATCGTTTATGGCGTGGTAAGTAAGATTATGAGTTTACGATTGAGCGAGGAAGAAGAATATAACGGCGCAGATCTTTCGATTCACAATATTGCATCAATGGGCAAAGATTAGGATAGCAAGTCCCCAATAATAGTAATCTCATTATTGGGGCTTTTTGATTTCAACCGCAGCTAGATTAATAAAGCCCTAAATTAGACTTTCTTATTTCTTATTTCTTATTTCTTATTTCTTATTTCCCATTTCTCATTTTTCATTTCTTACTTTGGAATGAGTGTTACTTACAAATATGAAAATACAAGCATAAGTAATGATCAAATGTCATGGATGTCTGCTTTACGTGATTTTGCTCAGGCCTCTGATATCACTGCTTAGTGTAGCCAGTTAGTTCCATAAAGCCTTTTCCACTATGACTGCCTTTTGTTTCAATGAGTCCTTCGTAATAAGGCACTAGGGCGGTGTTGTATTGCTCATCCTTTATTGTGGAAATGCTAATGTCGATCCCTTGCTTAGGTATACTAAGGGTCCATGCTAGTGGTAAATAAATATCATTCACTTTCTTCTTTTTTACCACATTGAGGTAGACCTCGTTACCCTCAAAATTAATTTTACTACCGTCCGGACTTATCAGGCTCGCGGTAATGAAGTTGTTTTGTTTATTTAACCTCATTTGAAAAGCCATTAATTTCGTTCCGTCATCAAAGTGCACGGAGAACCAGTCCCATCCCGCGGTACCCTCATCCATAAGGCCAGAAGTCCATTCTTGGTCAAACCATGCTTGGCCCTTTACTCGATGAAGCTTTGAAGAACCGTCTTCGTCAAGAACATCAATCGTTCCGTGTACATCGATGAAAGGTGCGCTGTAATAATGAGAAGCATATTTTCCATCCCTTGATTTAATGCTAAAACCGTCCTTTCCCTGTTTTATGAATGGACCCGATTGAGCAAGCGATAACCTGACCATTACATCTGACTCATTTTTTGCTGAAACAGCAGAGAATGATAGGTCTGCAGGCAATAAATGAGAATTTTCTGGAATTGAAGGCGCTGTATTTTTCCATTCCCAATCGTCAATAAAAAGATGAAATGGCTGATTGTTTTGCCCAGCATTGCCCGTACTTCCTCTAGCGAGTTTTTCACTAAACCAATGCATCTCCATATTGTGGACCGATGCGTGAGACATAAACATCTGATCAGGTGCAAATCGGTTATTTATTTCTCGGTTGTTGCTGAGTTCGTCAGAGGGTGAGTTGGCCTGTCGGTATCGGAATAAGGTCCATTGCAACCAAAACGCTTTGCCGTCTTCAGTTTCAAGAGTGGAAGTGAGATACCACCACTCAATATCAAAACTAGGGTGTGCTCGGTGATCCTCAGGAAACCTCATTTTATAATCTTTTTGTGCTTTGCTACCTAGCTCACCAAGGTTTGCACTCACGCCTCGATTAAATATCGACATATGTTTCTGGTCATCGTTATCTAAAAAATATGCATAAGCAAAAAAAACTAACGCAATCGATAACAAAGTGCCTATGTATTTAAGCATCTGATGTCCTCTATAAGCGTTTTTTTCACTTTTACAATCGAAGGTAAAAGTACAGTCATATATACAACGGCTAAACTCACGAAAAACAATTGGGCTATGTCAATCGAGTTGAAAACAAGAGGGTATGTCCATTGAAAAGCTGCGTAATTTATTTTGTAAATAAGTACCCAGCTCAAACCAATTCCAAAGGGAATAGCTGCGATAAAAGCTACTAAACATATAAAACCAAACTGCAACATAAGCATCAATTGGATTTGTATCTTTGAAATCCCCATGCTTCTGAAAAGCATCATTTGTGGGCGCATGTCGTGTAAAAGAACAATTAAAGCGCAGGCCAAGCTTAAAGATGCAACAAGTAAGGTAATTATATTTAAGCCATCTGTTATTAGAAAAGTGCGGTCAAAGGTACGCATTGATAGAGCCAACAGTTCATCTACGGAATATGCATCTATCTCAACGTCGCTGTAGAGCCTTTTAAACTCATTTATTGCGACTTCTAGCTCCGTTGCGCTGCTATTGTTTATGGCGAATAATTTACTTAAGTGTTTTGTCGAGTCAAAAGATTTCAGTGGCATTAATACTTGCTTCTTAGGATTACCGTAGTCGTAAAAAATTCCCAAAAGTCGATACCGCTTGTATAAACCTGTTTTTGGCTCCTCCAATTCGATTGTATCTCCAATACTGCGTGAGTGTTCAATTGCAAACTGTTGGTTAACCAGAACACCCATTCCACTGGAGTATTGCTTCCAAAGAGTTTCTAATGGAAGCGATTCGCTAAATACCATTGCTGATTTATAGCTCTGCGTACTAGGGTAAGATAGAACTTGTGTTGATACCTTATCGAATGTTGTCGAATATTCGTACCTTGGAGTTATAGAGAGTTTTGATTGCTCACTAAATTTAACGAACTCTTGTGAGTATTTTTCTAAGTATATGTAATGGTCAGACGCGAGCCTCATGGTTAGCCAAGAGTCTGTGGCAGAACGAAAGCTTTCGACCATCAAATTCATACCTATATTACTAGTAACCGCAATAAAAAATGCACAGCAAGCAACTTTAGTCTTTTTGGATAGTTCGATGCTTTGTTTAGCGCTGAGATGAATAATTAGGAATTTCTCTGAAACAACTTTAGCGTTCAATTTAAGTAGGGCGGGAAAGACCATTATTAAAACTAAACAGCCGAATAATATTAAGGTTGCGGTACCGATCAAGAGGACTAATAAATCATACGAAAAACCAATAGTTATTAAGCTTATCGACCCGCATGTAATAGCAGCAATACGGATTATTTTTGTGTTAATGTCATTATCAGCCAACGACAAACTAGATAGGGACTTTTGCAATTGCTGATAAGGATGCAAAAGAGCGATAGAGCAACCAACTAAAGCAATAAGGAAAATTTGAACAAATAAGTATCCCAGTGATAAATCCCCATACCCTATCGTAATGTTGTATAGGTTTTTAATTGTAGCCTGTATTGTAGGCGCTGCTAGATTCGCAAGATATAGACCTAAGATTAAGCCTAAAATCACAGTAATGAATACAATCACTAGCATCTCGACAACTATGACTGCTAGGATGATATGCCTACTTATCCCTAATTGACGCGCGATTTTCAACCAAGGTAGTCTAGCGTTACTAATGAGATTTACAGCATTAAGCACAATAAAAAGACAAACACAAAACATCAAAAAGCCCATTGCCATTAAATTTAAATGAAAGCTTTCAGTTAACTCTGCCTGTTCAGCGGAGGATGCTATCTCAGTAAGGCTAAGGGATTCATTATCAATGCCATTGTGATCTGCTTCTATAAGGTCATTCAGTGCATCAAGGTTATGTCTTTGACTTAAAGGTTCTAGTACTAATATTTGCTGCTCACTCTTCATTCTGGGTAGGCGAGAAAGAAAGTGCATATCGACAATCATATCTGAACCAATATTTGGCAAGTTTGCCGCCACTAAGTTATGTGCTGGAATCTTGATATTATCTATTAGAATTTCTAAGCCAGTGTAATTTTTTGCATTAGAGGCTTCTTCGCTCATAGCTTCTTTTACTCTAGCTAAAAACTGAGGGTGTAAGATGACGGCATCGCTGTTTGAAAAAGGCAGTGATAATATGATTTCGTTGTCGGACTCAAGCGTTTTATTTCGATGATAACGCTCTCGAAGATAAGAAACTAAAGCGACGCTATCGAAACCAATGATATTTGCATCAATGTCCAGTGCCTTGCCATTATACAGTAGAGGTGCTCGGAGTGTACGAAGCATTACAAGGTTGTTAAAACCTTGTCTTTTTAATGCGGTATAACTGTCGACGCTTACAGAACTGCCTTTTTGAGAGTGAGTAATTGAGGCAACAACGTCGGGTACTAAACCTTGTGTCTTTGATGAATAACTTTGTTTTGCGCTGTGGTTGATGATCAATACAGCGCTCAAGCCTGCAGTGGCGATTATGAGTGAACTGAATAGCATGAGCATACTAAAGCTATTCTTTAAATAGCTTTTTAAAAGTATTTGGGTAAATAAGCCTGCTTCTTTTAATGCCTTAGCTCGAAACATCTGTGAGCTTTCCTTCGCTTAGAAAAAAGTGTTTATCTGCTAGTTTTGCTACTTTTTCACTATGTGTCACAATTATTAAGGCGGTTTGTTGTTGTTTACAAGTTTGATATAACAGATTAGCTACAAGCTCCGAATTTTTGCTGTCGAGATTGCCGGTTGGTTCATCTGCGATAATGAAGTTTGGCTTATGTGATAATGCTCTTGCTATCGCAACTCGTTGTTGCTCTCCGCCTGATAGCTGCCTTGTTCTTCGCTTTAGTAATTTATTTATGCCTAGGACATCTGTTAATTTCGCGATGTGTGTTTGATCGAGATTATTCTTTAGTTTGGCGGGCAACAAAATATTTTCTTCAACTGATAAGCAATCAATTAGATTAAAACTCTGGAATATAAGACCGAGAGTATGGGAACGATAGTGATTAGCCTCGCGCTCATTGAAATCTTCAAGTCGCTTTGTTTCGTTACTCACGGTTAGTTCAATCGACCCCTTATCTGCAACATCTAAGGCCGACAAAATATTTAACAGAGTTGATTTTCCGCTGCCAGAATCTCCTCTAATACTCATCGATTCAGATATATCCAGATAAAAACTTAAATCCTTTAAGACACTGGTTTTTATATTATGGCCGTATGACTTTGATAGTGCGGTTACAGAAAGCATTGTCTTGATTGCGTATGATTAAAGCATTTATTACGCATATTGAGTTGGAAAGTTTTATTAATAAGTAGTGTCATCATTTTATAATCAATTATCATTAGGGTTTGTTGAAAATCAACAGCCACTAATACTTTCAAAAAAATTGACCGGAAATCAATCCTTGCAAAGAAAATACTGTAGCCATTGTGCATATCCTTCTAAAACCTGCGTTTGTAGTGCAGTGACTAGACTAAAATTGCCTTGCAAGGTAACAATCGTGCAAGATAGAAGAGAAGCAAAACACGCAAAAAATACTGCGCGATTATGTACTTTACTTAGCGATGACATACATATTGTGGATTCAGATGGAGAAGTCACCCAAGAAGCACTCGAACAACTGCGGCAATCGGTCCATGATGACGGCAGAAGTTTGAATATACCATTACTTATTTACCCGAACCCGTCTAGCCAATCTTTATCTACACTTAAACGGGAACATTCAAATCAAGTCCCTAATAAAGAAGCTCTGCTCTTCGAATCAGAAGCATATATGAGCGCGAAGTCAAACGTTGAGTATGCTAATCCAGAGCCTTCAATATCGACGCTCTTGAAAGAAAAAAACAAAAGAAAGACACATTTGATTTTTATTGATGCGAGTTGGAAACAAGCCTTCCATGTGTATAAAAGTTTAGATGTTTTACGCGCGTTACCAAGTTATCACTTAGCACAGGTACCAAAATCTCGTTATCGCATCCGCAAAACTTCTTCCGAATTAAAGTTATCAACCTTAGAGGCTATTGCCTACACCTTAGAATACCTTTTTGATGTGCCGCCAGCGCCTTTTTTTGACGTAATGGAAAAAATGCAATCACACTGGCCAAATCATTAACTGATAAATCAGTGTTTTTTGAAACTTAAGCAATAAATTTTTACAAAATAAATGCATGTCTAAGCTGTAATTTGGGTTAATGTAAATATAGGTTATAACTTCCGCAATTAGACTTAAATTAACAACAACTGCTATTTTTGATCGAGTTTCATATCGGACTAATAAATAACCATTTTGACGTAAACAACTATAAGCCAATAAACCTATCATTAAACAATGTTTAATTTAGCTCCTAAAGTCTCTCTTATGCGTAACAACTACAAAAAGAATTACCAAACATGCTTTGTTTAAAAAATATTTACAAACGTTTCCAAAACGGCGAAGAAACAGTCACTGCATTGAACGATGTCAGTATCAGGGTGGAAGAAAATGAGTTCGTCGCTATTATGGGGAGTTCTGGTTCCGGTAAGTCGACACTGATGAATGTATTAGGATGTCTCGATACACCGAACAGCGGTATCTACCAACTGAATGGTCATGATGTGGCCAGTTTAAGTGATGATGAACTTTCAGAAATCCGTAATAGCCATATAGGTTTCATTTTTCAAACCTTTCATTTGTTGTCTAAATTAGATGTCGTAGGCAATATTACTTTGCCCTTGCGTTACTCAAAGGTAAATGAGCAGGAAGCTAAGTCTCGCGCAGACGAACTAATAAAGCGTGTTGGTCTAGAACACAGAAGAAATCACAAACCTAACGAAATGTCGGGTGGTCAAAGGCAGCGGGTTGCGATAGCCAGAGCACTGATTAACAAGCCAAGTGTTATTTTAGCAGATGAACCCACTGGCAATTTAGATTCAAAAACCTCCCAAGAAATTATGGAACTACTCACTGAGTTACACCGTCAGGGGCAGACCATTGTCATGGTTACACACGAAGATGATATTGCTCGGTACGCTCAACGAACCATTGTTATGAAAGATGGGAAAGTACTCAGTGACTAAACCTCAGACAACAATAGCGAGTCATAATATGAAATTAGTTAAAATAGCATACTCTTTTTGCCTGCTATCCCTAAGCAGTTTTGCAAGCCTTGCTGATGCCAATGAATTGCTTTTAACCGGTCAAATTAGCTCATCTTCTAAACAAATTGTTAATGCGCCACAAGGCAGCCGCTGGCAATTACAAATTCAATGGATGGAGGAAGAAGGTAGTATTGTCGAGTTGGGAGCACCTGTAGTTGTGTTCGATGGCGCCAGTGAGCAATCACAACTAACTCAAAATACTGAAAATTTAGAGCGTCTGTTGCTCGAGTTAGAAGAACTAAATATTGCACAAGCGCAAAGCGTTATCGATGCTGAGGGGCGCTTAAAAGTATCTGAAATGAGGGTGGAAAAGGCTAGGATAGAAGCCAGCGTCCCTGCCAGCGAAGTGTCCTCATATGACAAAGGGCAATATGAGTTAGAGCTTCAGCGTGCACTGCTTGAAAAAGTAAAAGCTGAAGAGGCATATAGTCGAGCATTGAAGGAACAAAAAGCAGAAGTCACCAAAAAAGAGATAGAGATCACAAAAACGCGTGAAGAGATTGCCTATTTGGAGGACGTATTGAGTCGATTAAACGTAAGTGCTCAGGTCTCTGGCCCTGTCACTTATGCGATGCATCCGTGGTATGGCGAAAAGCTTTCAGCTGGGATGAATGTTCGCCCTAGTTGGAAGGTCTTAGACGTTCAATCTACAAGTAACTTTCAGATAGAAACATGGGTACACGAAATTGACGCTGTTGGCTTAGAAGAGGGGCTCGCCGTTAATATTGTGTTTGACGCCTACCCTGAGAAACAGTTTAGTGGCGTATTAGCTGAGCTATCAAGGCAAAGTGAGCGGAAAACACAGTGGAGTAAAAGTGCATATTTCCCTGCTGTTATACAATTTGACAAAGAGCCTGAACTAAACCTCCTGCCAGGTATGAGCGTGCGTGTTCATATAGACAAAGAGGGAAATAATAATGTTTAAGGCTATAGAGACTTCTATTTTGAAATCGCTCGCCCTCCCCGTGGCGATTGTAATGTTAAGTGGCTGTGGTCAAGAAACACAAGAATCAACTGATACCCCACTGGAACAAACTAATGCGGGTATTTCAGCGCCAGCCGAGCTGGTATCTTTACAGGAAATTACCATCACTCCACCGAGCATTGATCGAATGTGGGAGTATAAAATTGAATACTTGGTAAGAGAAAACACCTTAGTTAAAGAAGGTGATGTGCTGATTAAGTTTGATGGCCAACGCTTGCGTACAGATTTGTTGAGCCGAAATAGTGAACTTGAAGCGGTCATAAAGGAAGCTGAGCAAAAGAAGTTAGAAAACGAAGCTGAATTAGAACAGTTAGAGTTAGATCTAGCCGAAGCTCTTAAAAACAAGAATATTTCAAAACGAAAAGTTGAGATTACCGATGTATCACGCTCACAAATTGAACGTCAAAAGCAGCAAGCTGATTTCAAGATTACGAGCGAATTGCTAGCGCAAGCTGAGCAACGAATGAAGCAACATAAGTTAGCGATGCAAATTAGCGAAAAAGTACAAGCCGCAAAAATCTCTAAAGCTAAGTCTCGAGTGGAAGAGCTAAAAGAAAGTATGCGGAAATTGCAAGTAAAAGCACCTAAGAAAGGCATGGTTGTGCTTATCCCTAATAGAGACGACGACAAGCCTGCAATTGGAGATACTGTATTTATGGGTAGCAGAATTGTTGCGCTGCCGTCATTAGACAAAATCGCCGTGAAGGTTGAGTTTGATGAGTCTCACACGCCAGATGTCAATCTAGGCTCTGACGTTAGAGTTACCTTAGACGCTTTCCCCGAACGTTCATTTACTGGGAAAATCAGTGAAATTGGTAAGACCTATCGAAGTCGTTCAAGGAATAATCTTAAAGTGGTATTTGATGCTTGGGTTACCCTCGACCAAATGGATTTAGAGATAATGAGACCTGGCATGAAAGCCACGGTCGATTTGTTGGAGGTATAGATGAAAACATTTATTCTGATCGGTCTTTCGCTTGTTCTACTATCTGCTTGCGGAGACGAACCTGTCAGTACAGTGCCTCTATATGAAGTTGCTCCAACTGAATTTTCGATAGAGGTGAGTGGGTTTGGTGAAATTCAGGCATCACAATCACAAAAAATCATGTCACCAGGGCGCAGGCCCATGACCTTAAGCTGGTTAAAAAGCGAGAACACTTATGTTGAGAAAGGTGACGTGATTGCTCGATTTGATGCTCAGCAAATTTTAAAAGATAGCCGCTCTGAGGAACTAGCATTGATGCGGCTCGAGCAAGATATATTAAAGAGTGTTGCTCAACAAAATCAAGCGACTCAGGATATCGATTCTGATCAAACCTTTGTTAAGTACGAATTCGACTTTGTAGATCAATTTGCAATAGATGACTTACGCATCTACTCGCAGCTTGAAATCATAGATACCCTTGCAAATCGCGACTTCTTAGAAGCCAAAGATGAATTTTTGGAGTGGAAAGAAACCAGTATCGTTGAGCAACATAATAACGAAATGGCAGTATTAGACATTCGCAAGAGTGGAACAAAAAGTAAATTTGAGCAACATCAACAGGCTTTATCTTCGCTTGAAGTTATTTCACCTTATGACGGTTTATTGGTTTATGAGAAAGACCGCCGAGGCGAAAAACCTTCGATAGGGCAGACGGTATTTCCGGGAAGGCCTATTGCGCAAATTCCTAATTTAGATTCTATGGAAGCGATTATTTATGTCCAAGCGAATAATGCCATCGATTTAGACAAAGGGCAGCCTGTACAAATCAGACTAGACGCTTTTCCTGAGAAAATCTTCCCTGGAGAGCTTAAAGATGTTTCTGCTTTTCCAAGAAGTATAGAACGTGGAAATCCAGTTAAATACTTTGAGTTGAAAGTATCTTTACTAGAGCAAGACAAGAGTAAGATGCAACCAGGACGCAAGTTAAAAGCAGAAATTCAAGTTGAAGATGGTCTCGAAAAATTAGTCATTCCTTTACAAGCGCTGCATTTTCAAGATGGTAGCAGTTTTGTATATTTGAAAGATGGAAACGGATTTACAAAACAAAACATCGAAACGGGTCGAAAAAACTTATACGTGGTTGAAGTAGTGAAAGGACTACAAGCAGACGATGTCATCGCCCTTAGTGAGCCCGCAAATAATTTGGTAAAAGGAAGTTAGTATGTCTCATTATGGTTTGTTGATAAAAGATGCCATTGGCGAGTTAATGGGACAAAAGCTAAGAACTTTCCTTACTTTGCTTGGGATGATTTTCGGTGTTGGTGCAGTGATAGCAATGTTGAATATTGGAGAAGGCGCAGAGCGAGAAGCTTTGCGACTCATCGATTCTATGGGTGTAAACAATATCATCATAAATGCAAAAGATTATGAGAAAGAGGAACTCACCGAAATACGTGAAGAAAGCTTAGGACTAAATTTAGGTGACGTAGATGCTGCTTTGGCTACCTTACCGTTTGTTGAGGGATATAGCGCTTCTAAAGAAGTGGAGGTGTACGACATTTATAGTGATTACGCAAAGAGCAATGCACAGGTATTTGGGGTTACTAACAGTTATTTCGAAAATGCAAATATGAAGCTCGCTGCAGGACGTTTTCTAAACGAATCTGACCAAAATTCTTTATCGCAAGTTGCCGTACTTGGATACGATACGGCACAAGAACTTTTCGGTTCGCAATATGGCAATTCGGAAGATATGCTAGATAAATACGTCAAAGTAAACCACGTATGGTTAAAAGTCATTGGGGTAGTGCAAAAGCCTTTAGGCGATAAAAATGAATTTCAAGGCGTAAAAATAGGTGGCGATCGCTATCGACTTTTTGTGCCGCTAAGCGTAAGTGTTGATAAGTTTTCGAGTGATATTTTGGCGAGCGAACTTGATAGCATTAAGCTAAATATATCTAAGGCCACTGATCCTGTCGTCGCCGCCAGCGCAATAGATAGTTTGATTCATCTAAGACACGGTGAAGTAAATGATTACGAATTGATTATTCCGGCAGCGTTACTAGAGCAGCAAAAGCAAACGCAGCAAATTTTCAATATCGTGATGGCATGTGTAGCGGGGATTTCTTTGCTCGTTGGTGGTATTGGGATTATGAACATCATGCTTGCAAACGTCATGGAAAGAACCAAAGAAATTGGACTGTTGAGAGCTGTAGGTGCTACACAAACCAACATAAAACAACAATTTATAGCGGAAAGTTTTACGATATCTGTTGTTGGAGGTTTGCTTGGCATATTTTTTGGTTTAGTGCTTTCAGAGTTGATCGGTTTTTATTCAGGCTGGGCCGTGAGCTGGTCGCTTACTGCCATCGTATTATCGATGAGTATTTGCATGTTTGTCGGGGTTGGCTTTGGCGTGTTTCCAGCGATTAAAGCGAGTAAATTAAGCCCTATCGATGCGCTTCATAGTGATTAGTGCAGTATAAACAAGACAATGGAAGTTATCACAGTACGATTTAGCTTACGTTGCGAATTTAATGTCTCATAGGAAGTGTTTTGATTATAAAATATACTGAAGTTTCTGTGCCTGATTTGGGGACCTTTACACCCATCGCTTCTGGTATTTTCTGGCTGCGCATGCCTCTACCATTTGATTTGAACCATATTAATTTATATCTAGTCGAAGACGGTGAGGGATACGCGCTTATAGATACTGGGATTGGGACCAAAGAAACGGAATCTCTTTGGAACATGATTTTTGAATCCTTAGGTAAACCGATTACAAAAGTCATTGTAACGCATATGCATCCAGACCATATTGGTATGGCAGGGCATATCGTCGACAAATTTAAAGCGCCATTATATATGAGTCGAGCTGAATACTTTACTGCTCGAGCACTTCGTGCCGGTGCACAAGGGGCCAGTGATTGGCAAGACGATGAATATTTACTGCACTGCGGAATGAGTGAAGAATATAGACAAATTAGCCAAGCCAAACGCGCAGAAGGTAAAGGGATTGGGCAAGTTATCAAGCCAATCCCGCTCCATTACATAAGATTGAAAGATGCTGATGAGATATTGATTGGGCAGCATCATTGGCGGATCATAGTGGGCGAAGGACATTCTCCAGAGCACCTTTGCTTGCACTGTGAAGAAATTAATGTATTGATTTCAGGTGATCATATATTGCCCAAAATCTCTCCAAACATTGGGGTCTATAGCACTGAGCCGGAGGCTAACCCACTTGAACTTTATCTCTCTACGCTGACAAAATTTTCAGATCTTGCAGATGATTGTTTGGTCTTACCCTCGCATAAGCTTCCGTTTATAGGTGTGCATGTTCGAATACAAGAATTGATTAAACACCATCAAGAACATCTGAGTAATCTTTTTGCATTTTGCTCACAAGGAAGGACTGTCGAGCAGTGTTTACCTATTTTATTCGATCGAAAGCTCAACGAACACAATATGTTCTTCGCGATTGCAGAAAGTTTGGCCCATCTTAACTATTTGTATAAAAGCAATCAGCTTCAACGGACGGTTAACGACGACGGACAATACGTCTTCAAACGCTGAACTCAACTAGAAAGACTGAACTCAAGTGCATATCAGATTTACAATTACGCTTAGATGCAATGTTTTAATATTTTAAGAGTTTACATCCACGCAGGTTTGAAATAACGCACAAAATAAAGGGCATATTCTGCGTTTGAGCTTGCTTCTTTTTCAGATATGAAGGGAATCGTCTGTGCTCCCGATGCTAATACATAACGAAGGTGAGCGAGGCCACGTTTTCGCATAAATCTGCTTTGTATGAATTCGACCTGCTGTGTTTTCGAAATGGGGAACACATAATAGTTTACGCCAAGAAACCCCTTTCTCAGATATACGTAATCTTTATCGAGGTAATAACCCCAGCGTTTCCAGCGGAGCCATGCCATAGACATCATCAAGGCAAAAGCAAGTAAAAGGACTAGCCAGGCTCCAGCGGGCCAACTGTTTGCCATGCCTATCGCAGTAAACAAAGCAGTGACTGGCAAAATGTAAAATAAAAAGCTCCTAACAATCAAACGCGGACTTATCGGTTTAAATTGAATATCGTAAAAACTATTTACATCAAAACTCTCTTTAATGAGCAGAGTTGATTCATCTTTTGTCACGGAGGGCACGATAAGTTTGCTAGCTTGATTTACGTTATTTTGTCCGATATTTGGAAGGGAGCTATTTTGCTCAAACTGAAGGTTTACACGCCTTAGTAGAATGTCCAGCCAGTCTTGCTGCTGAATGGCAATTTGCACTCTGCTTAACTTCATGCTCACTTCGTGTTTTGAAAGTAAGCCGCTGCGCCTGATTAGGCGATCCTCGCTGCGGCTCAAACGATATCCGTAAAATACGAAAATCGAGCCAAGGACTGAAAAACAGACGATAAGCAGCATGATGAACATGACAATGGATAATATGTGCAAAACAAACAGGCCAAGGCTTTGGCTTTGATAATCAAGATATGAAACTAGGTCTAATCCAATACTTCGTAAAATACTATTAATATTTTCTGTTATAGCGTTATAAAACGGTGCGAGCGCTCCAAGAAATATCCAAACTCGATTGTTTGATATTCCGTGGATTATAAGGTCTCTAATGTTGCGAGTATTGAGTACAATTTCTTGGTCGCGTCGTTCATCACCTGCGCTGATATCGTTATCGTTTTCCCCTATACTGTGCTTACCATTTCGATTGCTCCCATTTTGCTTCATGCTAAGCACAAGCGTTTTGAAGCGCTCAGCTAATTTTATTGGCAAAGCGATTATTTTAGCTTCTTGCTGGGATGAGCCCGCGGTATCAAGCTCGATAAACGAATAGTTATTAAAGCGATAATAAAAAGGTTGAACAATTTTCACGTTTTGGATTTTGTTAAATGGTAAGTCAAGGTGGCTTTTGGAGAATACACCTTGTTTAATCTCAACGCGTTCATCTGTGAATCGATAGTAGTAAAATAAATATTTCAGAACACTACTGAATAATACGATTAGAACAATTGCACTTACGCCCACACCTATAAGCCAAATGTTTTCCCGCAATTTTGAATACATGGCAGCAAAAGCAGGGAGTGAATATATGAGTACATTAAAAACCAAAAAGTACATACTTCTTGCGAAAAAATACAAGATTGCCAAAGGCGATACGCGACTAAATTCAGTTTTCGTCTTGTCTTGTAAATCTTCAACTATATCGCGGGTATCCAGTGCTGGTTCGTCAGCAGAAACGACGTCAGACTTTTCAGGAGGCAGCATATGATCTTGGGACGCTTTTAACTTAGACATCAGACGCTAAATCTCTGTGTTCTAAAATAAATTTACGCAGTTTTATTGCTTCTTCATATTCTAAGCCGGGAATTGAAAAAGTGTGAGATATGCCGCCTGCGCTAAACACTTGTAGACTCGCAAGCTTAACTTTGCGCTCTATCGGACCCCGCTTAAGCTCTATGTGCTGAATACGCAATATCGGTTGACTTACTAAGCTGCGAAAAAATAAGCCAGACTGTAAATTTAGGTCATTTTCTCTCAACGCGAATTGGATTAAGGGATCAGCGAAAAAATGATACGTGGCGAGCAGTCCGAAAAAAACAAAGATACATGCATAAGCGAGGTACACCCACACATAATGTTCGCTTGGGAATTCAAAAAACAGGCTGGAAGTGAATAACAGCAAGACAAACGATAAAACTATTGCCCATAGCATGCTCAATGTCATGTTTATGACTCTGTACTTTCTTGATATTGGCTGTAAGTCTCCAGAGTCCATATGCAGCGAATTAAGGTCAACAAAATCGTTGTTACTAGCAGTCATACCAGCGATTAGCGTATCTTCTTGTTCTTTCATTTGTTCTCGACTTCTTTGGGCTTGGTTTTATGTTTAAAATCCACTAGTCATAGCACTACTTTATATCATGTGCAGAAACTAGCTAAAAATATATTGAAACAAAATATGACCATTAAAAGAGACCAATATATTTAAAATATTTATTCACACACCGTTTTCTGTAACAATCTAGCATATCAACAAAATAAGAGTACGTTTTGCGCCAGTCCTTAAAACATCATCATACCTTCTCATTAGAGGCATCGTGCAAAGAATTTAAGGCATTCGATAGCCTTGCCCAGTTGGTACAGCTTATAGAGGGGCTAAACCCAAATGACTACATTATATTGGGTTCAGGCAGTAATACTGTTTTTGTAGATGACGTATCGTTTGCTGTATTTCAAAATAAAATTCAAGGTTTAAGCTTAGATAAGCGTGACGACGCCTACTTATTAAAAGTGGGGGCAGGTAATAATTGGCATGAGCTAGTGTCGTGGTGTGTCGAGCAAGGCATTAATGGTTTTGAAAACCTTGCGCTTATTCCTGGTACGGTTGGCGCTGCGCCAATTCAAAATATCGGGGCATATGGAGTCGAGGTAGAACGATTTATCGAGAGCGTCGAATTCTATGACACTGAAATAAAATGTGTGGGTCAATTTGACCATGATGAATGTGAGCTCGGTTATAGAGACAGTATCTTCAAACGACAGTCTCAAAATAAAAGAATCATTACGCAGGTTAATTTTAAAATTCCGAAAGACTATCAAATAGAGTGCTCATACTCGCCTCTTGATAAACTTGAGCAGCCGTCTGCGAAAGATGTATATACGCGTGTGATTGAAGTACGACAGAGTAAATTGCCAAGCTTAAATGAGTTTGGTAATGCGGGAAGCTTTTTTAAAAATCCAATTGTGGATATTAAGCACTTAGGTCGTATTCAAAATAATTGGCCGAATATTCCGACCTTCAAAATCAACGATGAATACCATAAGGTGCCAGCAGCTTGGCTGATCGACAGTCTTGGCTTTAAAGGCCAACGCCTTGGCGGGGTCAAGTGTTTTGAAAAACAACCTTTGGTATTGGTCAATACTGGGGATGGCAAGGGCAGTGAGCTTGTTGCGCTTGCTTCGAAAATTAAGCAAGCAGTTTATGACGAGTTTGGTATCGATCTTGAAAATGAAGTGAGGCTGTTAGCGCGCAATGAAATGCTGCACTTATAAATACGCACGTTATAAATTGGTGAACTGTGATTAAACAAACACTTGAACTCAGAAACAAACTATTGCATCGACTGAATGACCAAAATTTTCATTCGGGACAAGTTCTTGCAACACAGTTTAGTGTTAGCCGCACAGCAATATCAAATCACATTAAATCTCTGGTAGAGCTAGGAGTCGATGTTTTTAGCGTAAAAGGAAAAGGCTATAAATTAGGGCGTTATTACGATTTACTTAATGCAGACCACATTCAAGATAGCTTAACGCATAGTTCACCAAAACCCATTATTATCAAAAGTGTTGTGGACTCGACCAATGACATAGTGAAATCTATGCTCGACAATACGGAAAATGGCACATGTTGCTTGGCTGAGGCGCAAACCGCAGGGCGAGGTAGGCGAGGGCGAAAATGGGTATCTCCTTTCGGAAGCAGTATTTATCTCAGTATGCATTGGCGATTTAAAGATGGCTATCAATCCATAACAGGCCTAAGCCTTTTGATTGGGATATGCGTTCATCAAGCCTTAGCTGAAATAGGTGTGCAAAACGCCAAATTAAAGTGGCCGAACGATGTGTACATCAATAATAAAAAAGTTGCAGGTATTTTAGTGGAAGTAGAAGGACAGGTGGATTCTGAGGTTTCGGCCGTTATTGGTATAGGAATAAATCTAAATTTACCTGAAACCATTGAGAGTATAGAACAAGCTTTTACCGATGTTGCAAGAGAGATAGAGGGCACGTTGGACAGAAATGCATTGTGTGCACGCTTAATCGATAAGCTGTGGGGGCATCTCTGTGTTTTTGAGCAAGAGGGGCTTCAGCCATTTATAAAATATTGGCATAAACACGATCAATTTATCGAAAAATCGGTTCGTTTAATTACTGGAGAAAAGCACGTAGAAGGGGTCTGCAAAGGCATTGATTCGGGAGGCGCGCTATTACTCGCTAATAATGCGGGTGTGATCAAGCCATATTACGGAGGCGAAATCAGTGTTAGAGCCTTGTAACTTATTAATCGATGTAGGCAATACAAGATTAAAGTACGCTATTTTTAAAGTCGGCGATGCGCTTAGCTCCATAGAGCCTCAATATCTTTGCATCGATACCGACTTTAGAGACGCATTGAATCAAATCTTCCATACCAACAAAATTGCTAACTGTTTATGTTCTTGCGTCGGTCATGCTCAGACCTTAAATACAATAGAAAGGATCTCTATAGAGGCTAAGGCTTCATTCAACAGCGTGCAAACGCGTGATAAGCAGCAAGGCTTGATAAACGCGTACACTAAGCCAGAAAATATGGGGGTTGACCGTTGGCTTGCAATGCTGGGCGCACGGGCATTGCAACAAGGTGTTTGTAGCCAAATTGTGGTTGACGCTGGAACAGCAATAACGGTTGATTTTGTGGAAAAAGATAAGCACTTGGGCGGTTGGATATGTGCTGGTTTGGAACTCGCTAGAAGCGCCATTGTATCAAAGGCGCCAAAAGTCTTCGATGTTGATTCTGTTGAAATGCATTTTGCGCCCGGCACAGATACACCGAATTGTGTTGCTAGTGGGGCTATGGCACAAGCGGTCGGAATCATACACGCCGCTCACACATGGTTTGAAAAGCGCACAATAAAACATCAAATTTTATTAACTGGTGGTGATTCAAAAATTATTTCTGAATGTTTAAGCTTAGAACATCGGCAAATTAATAATTTGGTTCTGGTCGGCTTGGCGATTATTTTAGAGTCTGATCATTGAAATCGCTCAAATTTGTATCAATAAGCGGTGCTTTTCCACTCAACTAGAATTAATTCGAAAAAAAAGTGTTTTTTTTCTCATTTGTCTCTTGCGCATCCGAAAATCTTACTCTAGAATTCGCACCCACTTGATGCAGTGCCGACTTAGCTCAGTTGGTAGAGCAACTGACTTGTAATCAGTAGGTCGCCAGTTCGATTCCGGCAGTCGGCACCATCAATCTCTGGAGGGGTACCCAAGCGGTCAACGGGAGCAGACTGT
>CBFHTO010000065.1:0-18354 GCA_965658765.1 Glaciecola sp.
CAGTAGGGGAACTTAAATTAATCTCTCCACCGTGCAGCCGCATAATTTGCCGAGCAATATTTAATCCTAAGCCAGACATTTCATTGGTTCGTCCGTGAAATGGCTGTAAAAATTCATTCAACATAACTTCGCTAACGTTTCTTCCGTTATCTCTAAATTCAATACAGCAAAAGTATTCGTTTTGTATAGCCCGTACAGTGCAAATCTTCTCACAAAAAGTTGCTCCACTGTCATTTGCTTCACTGTCAGTTGCATCACTGACACTTACTTCACAATGGAGATGTACGTTGTTTAAGATTTCAATAAACAATTGTTCCAATAATGGCGTATCGCCCCAGAGCATATCGTCAGGACTTACTTCATTTGTGAGCTTTGTAATAGTTTCATCAGCGGGAAACTGATCAGTCTTTTCGTTTATTAGTGACGATGAAAATGCGTCTGACAATAACGAGTGTATGCTGGTTTTTGAATCGATGATATCTCGATTGAGCAAGTGATAAAAAGACGACAATCTGGATAGTTTATGGAGACTATTGGCACCCTCTTTACTGATGATATTCACCCATCGTTGCCCGCGCTCGTCTAGAATATCGTGATACTCTTCACCAAGCATCTCAACAAGCTTTGCGTTGGCACCGATGGTGTTTTTTAAATCATGTGATAGGTGCCTCAAAAAAATTTTTAATTCACGTTCATCCAGCGCGTTCATGGATTAATCGGCTTTTCAAGGCGATGCCGCTGTATACAGCTTTTGATTCTATGTTCGAGCACTTCGCTAGTCATTTCTGACTTATCGATTAAATCTAATAAACCATGAGTTAGCAGCAGGGGCACAAATTCATCGTTCGGCTCCGCACTAACGACAATCATTGGCACGTATACAGAGTCGGCTTTTGATTTTTCAACAAGATCAACAGCGGTTTCTTTTTCTAAAAAATAATCACAAAGGCATACATCAATCTTTACGTTCTTAAGAATAGTTAAGGCTTCACTAACTGATTTCGCTGAGTGTACCTTTATGTCAAGTTGCGGCAACTTCTTCAGTTCACCTTTCATGACTTCAATTGAAGAATCTAAGTCGTCCACAAGGAGCAGATTTATTGATTCATCAAGTGAAAAAGCAGGCGCTGAGTGCATCGTTAAACCAATAACCTTATGTAGTTCCTTATACGCCATTACCAAGCTTTGTTCTGTGTATTTGGAACGGGTAATGTCATTAAAGGTTATTACTACTCCTTTACTAGTGAGTAGGTCCTGGTATTCATAAGCGTATATTGAAACTCTCAGAACTTGACGATTTTCTAGAATAATTTCTTTTTCTACTTTGCCTCCGTCTTTCGATACGGCGGCTACGTCTTCAAGAAGGTTGTCATAACTAATATTTTTTGAAATATGGTACAAGGGACGATTAATGTCACTTTCCATTACGTTTATGTATTTTTTGGCCGCTTCGGTGTAGCGTCTTATCAACAAGCTTCTGTCTAAGAATACGATACCGATATCAGAATGCGATAATACTTCATCTAAGTCGCCATTTGCTTGTGAAATTTCGCTGATTTTCTCTTGGTACTCTGAGTTAACCGTGTAAAGCTCTTCATTAACCGATTGTAGTTCTTCGTTTGTACTTTGCAATTCTTCGTTAGCTGACATTAATTCTTCGTTGGCAGCCTGAAGTTCTTCGTTTGTCGTTTCTAACTCTTCAATTGTCACTTGAAGGTGTTCTTTGTTTGTTTTTAGCTCATATTCAAGTTCGTCAATTCTTTGTTTTGCTTGCTCAGCAACATCAAAGTTTTCGACTTCAAGTTGTTGTTTAGGCTCACTACTTTCGAAGATCACCCAATAAAAACCAGGGATACTTTCTACTTCATGCTCTTTGACGTAAGACACTTTAATACTGATATTTAACACTTCACCGTGGCGATGAGTTTGTAAGCCTGTAAAACAAATGGTCTTTCTTGAAGATTTTGTTTTCTTCAAGGCAGACGCCAATGCGATCTCAAGGTCTTCATTAATCAAATCATGAATATTTGTACTAATTCTACCTGGTGACAGGCTTTTTACATATGGACTAACATCACCATAAATGTGTAAAGCCTGATACTGCTCATCCAGCAAAATGCACGGAGATATACTTTCTTTAATCAAAGCTTCATTAGCAAAGCCAATAGACTGAACCACTTTCGGTCGTTTATAACTACTCATCAGAGAATGTACTGGCGGGAGTTGCTTGTCATTCGGTAGCTTCGAGACTCTTAAGTCGTTGTTTGGCTGATTTAAGTGTATTCTTTCGCTCGTAATCTTTTTATACACTCTATATTTGCTGGCCACAGATTCGAATTTTGTCGAAAGTTCGCCGAGGTTCTCTGAGGAGCCAAGAAACATATAGCCACTTTTATTGAGGGCAAAATAAAGCGATGACAATATCCGCTTCTGAGAATCAGTTTTAAAATAGATTAATGCGTTTCGACAACTAACGAAATCTACCTTTGAGAAGGGGGGATCGTTTAGTAAATTATGATTGGCAAATACTACGCAATTTCTAGCTTTCTGTTCGATTTGATAATGACCATCACTGCGTAAAACGAAATAACGCATTAATAATGCCTTTGGAATTTCATTTTCAATATCGCGTGTATAAATGCCCGATGCGCCTACATCTATTGCAACTGGGTTTGCATCAGTTGCGAATAGCTTGAGCTTTTGTCTAGTCCCTTGCCGACGCATTTCTTCAAGAAATAATATCGCAAGAGAATATACTTCCTCTCCTGTAGAACATGCAGCAACCCAAGCTCTAATTGTTTCGTTATCTGGCGTTCTTTTGACTATATCTGGGATGACTTCTTTTTTGACAACCTCAAAAGCTTTTGGGTCTCTGAAAAACTGAGTAACCCCTATTAAAAATTCTTTTGTAAGCGTAATTACTTCACTTTTGTCTTTAAATAATATCGACAAATAAGCAGATAAGGATTTTGCATAACGAATTTTCATACGACGTTCAATTCGTCGCATAATGGTCGATAATTTATACTGTGAAAAGTCGATATCACTATTTTCTTTAAGAATGGCAAAAATCTCATCCAGTATTGGTTGTTGTTCGCTAAGTATTTCTTTCGAATGGCTGCCTTTACGAGTCATCAGCGGATGCGTAATATACGACTTAATTTGCTCACCCATATCCTCTGGACTGAGCACAAGGTCAACAATGCCTGTGCGAATGGCACTGTTGGGCATTCCATCAAATTTGGCACTTTCAGGTTTTTGAGCAATGGCCAATGCGCCGTTCTCTTTCAAGGCACGCATGCCTGCGCTTCCGTCAGACCCAGTTCCCGAAAGAACAATACCTATTGCTCTGTCCCTTAACTCTTCTGAAAGGGACTTAAAGAACATATCGATTGTTAAATTTGGAACCGTGTGGCGGTCTTTGTCAGTCAAAACAAATTGGTAGTCGCGCAGCTCTAATTCTTTTTTTGCAGGCAGTAGATAGAGAGTATTTGGCTTTATGGCAACGCCGTCGCTTATCATTACAAGTGGCATTGACGTGTATTTACTAAGAAGTTCGACCATCATACTCTTGTAGTCTGGGGAAAGATGCTGAACGATTACATAGCAAGCTCCCGTGTCGTTGGGCAAATATTGTAAAAGCGTTTGTAAGGCTTCCAATCCCCCTGCAGATGCACCAACGCCCACCATGATTGGGAATGTCTCTTTATTATTTGTGTTCACTTTATCGCTTAGGTTTTGTTCGGTCACGTAATGCTCTTCTTTCGGTGGGGGGGAATTGCTTTTTATATGCTTTTAGGCAAAATTTAATGTTAATCGATTTGGATTTTATATCGTTAAATTTTTCAAAACTACTCGCACATAATTTTCCGTTATGGTGTCACGTTTACTTTTTAATCACAACTATACTAAAGAATATAAAAAATTAAAATGTCAACCGTAATTTTACTAATAAGTGAGAAAATACGCAAAAAGACCCAATATTAATGGAAATTGCACCGATAATATAATACATACTCTTCACAAAATGTAGTTATGTATCACAGCAGTAAGTGATTTTATGATGTTTGACAAAGATTCATTACCTAAATTATCGGCTTTATCTTCTGACAATAGGAGGGTAGACGACTACACCCGTAAAGCAATAAACGATATACAGGATTGCTTTTTTGCTCAAGACGTTGAGCACGATCTTTACTCAATACTATTAAAATACCTAGTTGGCGTTAGCTTGGCAGATTACGCAGTATGTTATGCTACCCGAGGTGGTGATAAAGCGGGGTTGTGTGTATCGTCTGGCTTTGAAAAAATAACCGCAACTAGCGATAAAGAACCATTGATTGACGAAAATGTGCTAAGTGACTGGTTAGACGATGGAAATGCGATTAAACATACCGCTTATTTTAATTCACCTTTGTCACCTAATATTTCTCGTTTAATCAACAGAACTAACAAAGACTGCTCCATTCTCCTTGTGCCGGTAAGAGTGCATCTTGAGTTAAAAGCAGTTGTGATATGTGTTAAGTTCAAACAGGGTTTTTCACCCTATGTAGTAAAAAGAGTCAGGCCACTACTTAGTGCCATAAGCTGCGCTATTCATAGTTCCACCACGATTTCTAGCGAATTTAACGGCGTATCAAATGAGTTTTTCACTCACGAATTTATCAATAATCTGATCTCTACCTCTCAATTAGGCATTATTTTTATTGATGATCAAAAGAAAATCGTTTCAGCAAACCCTGTCGCGCAAGATATTTTTTATCATATTCATTCAAGTAAAAAGGCAGAATATAATTGCCCTATTACCGGTTACGATATTGAAGATTTCGTTCCAGACTATGAAGATCTTTTTAAGTGGGCTAAGCAGCCTAAAAAGGAAGGCAGTGATAGCGTAGCAATCGTACCCCAAGTATTCCGTTCAATACACGGCAAACGAATGGACGGAAGCGAATGTATTTTAGATTTGACTATTTTTCGCTACAAAAAACATAGCAGTCGCTATGTGATCCTGCAGGTCAAAGATATCACAGAAATTGTAGCGAACACTGAAAGCTACAAAAACACACTACAACAGTTGAGTGCACTAACGCATTTAGTGCCAGTGGGCATTATTCAAGTGGACAATGAGTGGAATTGCGTACTGTCCAATGACCGATGGTCTGAGTTTACGGGTTTAAGCGATGCATCCACTTGTAATAGAGGTTGGATTAATGCTTTTCATTCTGAAGATGTAGAAGCGACACTAGAGCTACTTTACAACAGCCTAAATGAAGGCAAGGATCTGAGTACCGAGGTTAGATTAGTCAACAGCGCAGGTTCGGTTCGTTGGGCAGAGTTTAGTATCCGGATACTATTGGACCATGCTCAAAACGTTAATGGATTTATAGGTACCTTTGCGGATGTGACTGATCGCTATGTAAACCGCGAAAAACTTAGGCTTGCTGCGGAATATGATTCTCTCACTGGTTTGGTCAACCGGCCAAAGTTCCAAGATAGGTTAGAGCAAGCCTTAACGCATTCAAAAAGAGACCAGTCATTAGTTTCAATATTTTTCCTCGACTTAGATGGCTTTAAAGATGTTAACGATACTCTAGGGCATGAAGCGGGCGACAAAGTGTTGCAAATCGTTGCTGAGCGACTGGTTAACTTACTTCGAAAGACCGACACCGTGAGCCGGTTTGGAGGTGATGAGTTTATCGTACTATTAAGTAAGGATGAGTTTGAAGTTGATGTAGTAAATGTTGCGAACAAAGTAATTGCTTCATTTGCAGACCCCTTTGTAATAGATGGTAGCGATATCTTTCTCACCACTAGCTTAGGTATTGCTCAAGGCCTAGGCGAGCAATATACAGCTAATGAATTAATAAAATTTGCTGATGCGGCTTTATACAGGGCTAAGCGCAACGGTAAAAATATGTTGGAAATATATAACTCAGATATTGACCATGAAAATCAGTATCGAGTATCCCTGATGAATGATTTACGCCTCGGTATTAAGGCAGAGCGCTTTAATATGGTTTATCAACCGATATGTGACCCTGTAAACTCAAATGTTTTAGGAGTAGAGGCCTTATTGCGATTCCAGAATAATCTTAACGAAACCGTCAGCCCGATTGACTTTATTCCCTTGCTTGAAGAAAGTAATTTGATCATTGACGTAGGGAAGTGGATTATTAATGAAGTTTTTTCACAATTGCAATCGTGGATGGATTCGTCGGCTGTTTCAAGCGATTTTTATGTGGCAATCAATGTTTCTTCAAAAGAATTGCTCAACGCAGAGTTTTTCAACAACATCGAAAATGCCCTAGCAGAATACAAGATAAATCCTAAACAAATTGTCCTCGAGATAACGGAATCTGTACTAATAAAGCAAGCGAAAAAAGTAGAAGCAGTATTGAAAAGTTTGAGGGAGCTAGGTATTCGTATTGCGCTTGACGACTTTGGTACAGGATACTCATCACTTAGTTATTTGCAAAAATTCCCAATCGATATCTTAAAGGTCGACAGTTCGTTTGTTGATGATTTAACAGAAGGGTCTAATGATTATAAAATAACACATTCTATTATTGCCCTCGCGGACTCTTTGAACCTTTTTACCGTTGCCGAGGGCGTAGAGACTAAAGAATCTTTAGATGTACTAAATTCATTAAACATAAATTCAGTGCAAGGTTTTTACTTCAGTAAAGGCTTAAATGAGGACGACCTTATAGAGTATCTTTCCCAGAGCAATAAAAGTCTATGAGCAAGGTAAGGTAGTTTGCACTGAATTTACATCGCCATACTTGTTTTATCCATATCAATATTCATTAGTACGTTTATATCCAATTTATCTCAGATGCTACTTAATTTGAGTAAAAAAGGCTTCAAAGTTTGAAGTAATTTGTAAAGCATTTATATAACTGGGTGCCACTTAACACAGATGCTGACGGAAAATGAAGTATCGGGATTAGATTACATGGTGCGCAGATAAACTCCCAAGCTTTTTCATTATCTAGGTCGTCGATGTTCAATATTCTTGCTAATGGTTCTCCTTTTTTGATCGCGACGCCAGGTTTCGCAATATATTCAACCATGCCTCCCATATCTGTGAATAAAGTCTTGTAGTCTTTAAGAGATACACCATATTGTTCTTTCGCTTTGCTAAGCACATATTCTGTCGATATCAGTCCACGATTGGCTAAAAAGCTTAAGATGTTTTTTGCATCGTCTAATCCTTCGTTAAAATCAATGGTTTCTTGACTGCCCATTTCGAGTGTGAAAGCGTCAACACCGAAGGAGTATTGATGCCCAAATTTATTCTTTAGTGCGTCCTCTAATGACCACCATGGGCAAAATATAGCTTCATCCAATGCTCCAGCAAAGACATTGGGTATAAAAATCGCGTGCTTAAATCTTAATGCTTGGGCCGCTGTGGAATTATTTTCGGGTATATAAGCATGGCGAGCAGATACTGGACCATTGTGCAGGTCCATAACGATATCCGCGTCAACCGCCATGCTTTGAAGTCTTAGGTTTAGCTGTTGAGCTAGGCCAAGTCCCCAATCTTGATGCAACTTTTTTGCTATTCCGAGCTTAAGACTTTGCTTAAATGACTTTTTTATTTCTGAAATGGGCTGATTTTCTTTTAAACTTTTAGCGAACTCAGTTACAACTTCCGGTTCGTAAAAGTACCCTCTATTCCAATTAGTACCATTGACGGGGTCGAAACGTCCGAGCGTGTATTCACCTGCTTTAATATTAGTACCGACTGGATTGCAATTGGGAACCAGTACAACTTCTCCGTGTATGGTCGTTTGCAGAAGTTCTTGAATTAAATGATAGATGACAACGTTACCTTGTACTTCTGAACCGTGGATAGAGCTTTGGATGTAGACCTTTGGCCCTGCAAGCCCGTCACTTATCCGATATACCGCGACATTAAGATTTCTGCCCGAGGCGTTTTGTGCGACCGCGATGTGTGACTTGTGCAACTTTTGATTGCTCTTATGCGAGGCGTTTTTTGTCATTTACTGAGATCCCGTCATGCTATTAAGGAGATTAGTTTGTGTGCTGTATATTACCGTGACTATCATTTTCACCCAATTGGATTATTGGAATTTTAGATTACGCCTACGCTGCACAGCAGAGTGATGTAAAAAGGCGAATTACATATACGCTAGATGAAAATTTGGCACTAATTTAAAAATATGCGTTTTCTTAAATAGACTATCGCTAATCCAGACTATTGTTCAATTATACTCACCCATTTATAAATTCGACGAGCATCCAAATTGAGTATTTATCAATTTGCTCCCAAAATTAATCGAAAGTCAAACTCACACCATTAAGATGGTTTTGGGTAAACATGGATGCAATAATATAAATATAATTTTGAAATAATAAAAAGCACTAAAGATGAAAACATTCCCTCTCTTTCAAGTTAATGCATTTACTGATTCATTCTCTGGGGGAAACCCAGCGGGCGTTGTATTCTTATCGCAGTTTTTAGATGGCGATGTCATGCAAGCTATTGCCAAAGAAAACGGATTTTCTGAGACCGCCTTTTTGGTCAGACAAGACGAAGGTTTTGCAATAAGGTGGTTCACACCTGGTTGTGAAGTCGATTTATGTGGGCACGCGACCATAGGTGCCGCGCATGCAGTGCTATCGTATGATCCTTCAGTATATTCCTTAAAAAGTAATAAAAACCCGATTAGTTTTTACAGTAAGAGTGGAGAGCTACAAGTAGAAATAAAGCATGATAAATACTATTTAGAAATGCCTTTAAATCAATATATACCGTGTCCTGTGCCAAGGGTGATTAATGACGCTCTCGGTGGCATAGAGATTACAGAGTCATTTAAAGCCGATGATTACTTGTTTGTGTTACCTGATTATTTTGATTTAGGCGAGTTAAAACCAAAATTCCATTTCATAAAACAGCTGAACACGAGAGGCGTTATTGTAAGCACACGCTCATCGAAATATGATTTTGAGTCAAGGTGGTTTGGTGGTCACGATGTAGGTATCGACGAAGATCCTGTAACAGGTTCAGCACATCGCATATTGACTCAGTACTGGTCTAAAAAACTACAGAAAAACGAACTTAGTGCGTTTCAACGTTCATCGCGAGGTGGTTTTCTACAATGTGAATTAGGGAAAAGTTCTGTAAAAGTGGCTGGGGAGGCTGTTACTTACTTTAAAGGACATATTACTATTTAACGGGTTTTTAGTAAGGTAAGAATAATTAGTTCGGTAAGAGTAATCTATCAGGATACGTCAACTCTAATTTGCATCAACCGCTTTAAAGTACGAGCCTATAAACAAAAAGTGCTGAATCTTATGCGTTGAACCTAAGGTGTTGAACCTTATTTGTTGCCCCTTATTTATAGAACTTTATTTGTAGAGCTCTCAGCGCTGAAAGTGAAGCCCTGAATTTGAAGTGTTGAACCCGAAATGTAAAACCTGAGCGTTTAACCTTCACGCTCTGTCACAAGTCTTTTGAATGCACTCGCAAAGATGCGGTGGCGATGCTGACTTCTATAAAAAAACAAATTAATCCCGCTGCAAGCAGAGCTAAAGACATCGCGAAACTGGCAACAATCCAAGTAGTAAGCTCCATTTCAAAATAGCCTTGTATGACAAGAAGAAAAATATTTAGGCATACGACCACCGCTGCGCCACATAAAAAGTTAATCGCCCAGTTAGCATAACGCATGCGTTTAGCGAGTGACTTTAATTCATTTTCTTTTTTATCTGCGCAATAGTCAGATTCTAAGGAGTCATACCAGCGTACGCGATCTACAACGCGAGCAAGCCTAGCGGTTAAAGAATTTAATAATGTGCCTATTCCGACAACTAAAAAAACAGGCGTTAAAGCTTGTTGTATGAGCAAAATAGCGGTACTTTGTTCTAGCAAGAAGTTATTTCCAAGTTTAAAGTTACGCTTAGCATACGTGTTTTGGTCGACAGAAGTCAATCTCTATAGTTCGCAAGTCTCTGTAATACTTGAAAATATTAGTTATACTGAGAGATCTGATAATGTCAAAAACTGAGTGGAACCCCGGTCGCTACAAACAAGTTGCTTCGTTTGTACCTGATTTAGGCCGGCCTTTAATAGGCTTGCTATCACCTCAAGCGCACGATTCTATATTGGACATTGGATGCGGTGATGGTGAATTAAGTCAGCACCTTGCAAAAACGTGCAAAGAGTTAGTTTGTGTAGATTCTAGTAAGGAAATGGTAGAAGCCGCCAAGCAGAAAGGTTTGGATGCCCATCACATCGATGCGCATGAATTAGGCTTTATACAGCGTTTTGATAAAGCGTTCTCCAATGCGGCTTTACATTGGATGAAGCAGCCTGAAAAAGTATTACAGAAAGTTCATTCAAGTCTAAAGGATGGAGGCATTTTCGTTGCAGAGTTTGGTGCTCATGGTAATGCCGACACCATCGTAAGCAATATTGAATCTTACTTACAAACTCACAAAATTGAATATGAGCATCCTTGGTTTTTCCCAAAAGCGGATGAATACGTGTCCTTAGTCGAATCACAAGGCTTTTCTGTACATCATATTGAAGTGTTTGACCGCTTTACTCCGCTGGATGTTCACATACATGATTGGATACAGACCTTCGCTCAGTCATTCATTCATAAAATGAGTGAAACACACCTAGTAAATATGCTTGATAAAATTACTCACAACCTGGCAAAAAAACTTTTGGTTGATGGTGTATGGCATATTGATTATGTGCGGATTAGAATAAAAGTACAAAAGCGATAATTTAAAGTCTAATTGGTCTTACCAATTAGACTTTAACATTTCAAAATGAGACGGTTTCAAAAAATAAATTGAGACTACTTTCAGCGAACTTAATGCTTCAATTGTTGCAAGTATTCAATCGCTTGTTGCAATGACCCAACTTCCGCATATTTTGCATGTAAATCATGAAGATTCATTTTATGTGCATCTTTGTTTCTATCGCCACATGCATCCTCAACAACATTGCAAACATAATTATGTTGCAAACCGTCTAAGCATGTTGCTCTTACACAGCCTGATGTTGTAAGGCCAGTGATAAGCAGTGTGTCGGCTTTGTCTGCAATGAGTTTATCTTGTAAGTTAGTGTTGAAAAAAGCACTAGGGTATTGTTTCTCAATTAGATTGTCTGGTGTTACAAAACTATCGAACTTAGGGTGAATATCCACCCATCTTGAACCCGCTGCGAGAGTGTTTAGTGCGGGCAAGCGCTTGCGGAATACAGAGGCCTGACCTTCATTATGATAGACAACGGTCGTAAAATAAATGGGTACGTTTTGCTCTTTTGCGACTCGCATCAAGGATACACACGCTTCAATTTCTTTATCAAAATTTCCACCGAGTGGATTGTTCAAAGATGTAAAGCCATTACTAAAATCAACAGCGATTATCGCAGGGCGGGTGCCCAACGATAATCCACCGGTTTCTAAGTCCTGCTTTGATAATTCAATCATGTTATTTTTCTGGTAACAAGACCATCAGAGTTTACCTTATTACTCAAAACTGCGGTGTTTCGGGTGCAGGTAATTTAGTTTCTTCAAGTGACCTCGCTTTTATTGCGTCGATATCACCACCGAAATCAAATAGACCTACATCACCTCGCTGCTTCGTCAAGTCGGCTCTAAGAGTCTGAGTTGCGTCTTCGTCAACGTGCCCACCTGAAATAACTACGCCATAGCCTTTAGCTCCTTCAAGGCTGACAAGTCCGCGCTCTACATCAGCCAAAACTAGTGCTGGGTCACGCAGGTAAGGGTCACCCCAGCCGCCACCGCCCCAAGTATTGAAGTATAATATATCGCCTTTTTGAACTTCAATGCCTTCGCATTTGGCTGGCAACGTTTGTTGTGTGCCATCTGCTCGTTCTAGAATTTTGGTTGAGCGCATGCCTGGTAAGCCACCATTAACCCCCCAAGGGTAAGTTAACCAGCGATCATCATGAATAGCGATTTGGCCATCATTTAAAAAGCGATAGCCAACCGTTAAACCGTTACCGCCTCTGTGCAAACCAGCGCCACCTGAATCAGGAATTGTTTCGTATTTCTCTACTCGCAATGGGAAATAAGCTTCGATGAATTCGTTTGGCACATTGGTAAAACCAGGCCATAGCGAGTGTCCATCAGGCCCATCACCAACTGGTCTTCCAGGTATTCCGCCAAAACCAATTTGAAACAGTTGGAACCACTCGCCTTTATCGTCGTAACCAGAGTAGAACAAGTGTGGCGAGTCAGAAAAACCAGCTGCGTTCATTGCTTCTGGTGCGCCTTGTCCTAGTAAACCACCCATCACGTCGAAAATTCTGCCAAGTGCGTGTGTACGTCCAGATAAGGCGGCTGGGTAATTTGGTTTAAGCAAGCTGCCTTGTGGGATCCGCACATCGACAAGATCATAGAATCCATCATTAAATAGAATTTGAGGATCGACAAGGTTGATAGTAAAAGAGCCGAAGAACATTTTGAACATTTCTTCGTTTAAGTAAAAGTTGATAGAGCTCTTTGCTTGTGGATCTGTGCCATCGAAGTCAAAAATTGCTTTGTTACCTTCGCGCCACATTTTACATCTGATTTTGTAAGGTCCTTTCCCAACGCCGTCATCACATAAGTAGTCTTCGAAAACTCGAGGCTCTTCTGGAACCAGCATGTTAATAATGGCTGACATTGCTGTGTGATTGCGATCCAACATGATTTCCATTGTTGAGAAGAACGTATCATCACCAAAGCGATCTGCAATTTCGATCACGCGTTTTGACGCAGTATTACAAGCAGCGACCAATGCATTTAGATCAAAACGATTCCATTGAGGTGTTCTTACATTGTGTAAAATTAACTCAAGCAGGTCTTTTTGTAAGACTCCCTTTTTGTACAATTTAGTTGGCGGAATTCGTATCCCTTCTTGGAATATAGTTTCAGCTTGAATTGGAATAGAGCCTGGCACCATGCCGCCATTGTCTGACATATGACCAAACATTGCTGACCAAGCGATATGTCGGCCTTCTCTAAATATCGGGACGAGTACTATCCAATCAGGCAAATGCGATACTGCAGCGTTGCACATGTATGGGTCATTAGTGAGCAGAATATCGCCCTCTTCAACAGTCCCAGTAAAGGCATCCATGAAGCCATGAATAAAAGAACCAAACTGGCCAACAACCATCTTTCCGTCTTTATTTGCAATCATGGGGAAGCAATCGCCTTGCTCACGGATACCCGGACTCATAGCGGTTCTAAATAGTACGGCGTCCATTTCTTCACGTGCATTTTTTAATGCATTTTCAATTATGTCTACCGTTACAGTGTCGACATCAACTCGATTAAGAGGAGCTGAATTGCTTTCAATTACTTTGTTCATAGTGTTCTCCTTCTTAAGTGTTTTTAATTGGGTTGATTAATAAATTGCCGACGCTGTCGACTGTAGCTTGGTGTTTTGGAAGCACAACTGTGGTCGAATCCATTTCCATAATTACGGCGGGACCAGGAATGCACAAGCCTTCTCCCATTTTTCCTCGCTCATAGATCACAGCTTCATGATATTCACCATCGTGATAAATTTGAGTATCGGTAATTTTGCATGAGGCCAAACTCGACTCGCCTTCAAACTGTTTGTTTGTAGGAATAGCGGTAGACTTAGCCGATACTATCGCTCTTACCATTACTATTTCGTGCCCTTCGTCGAGTGCGAAAGTGAATAATTGGGTATGCTCTTCATCAAACCTATCAACCAATAACTGCAGGCCTTTCGATGCAAAATCTTCAGGTGAGAATTCGATAGAAAGTTGGAATGCTTGACCAGTGTAGCGCACGTCTGCTTGCAGTGTGATATTCAGATCTTGGTCCTTAATCCCATCCGCTTTTAAAGTGGCGGCGGCTTTATCTGTAAGCTCTTTGTATAGCGAATTAAGATCATCTTCGTTTGTGTCTTTAATTAGCGTTACAAAGGTTTTTGCGGCTTCGTCTTTAACGACTGTTGTTGCGTCTCCGTAGGCACATAATACGCCTGGTCCTGGTGGGATGATGGTAGGCCATGAATCAGTCAATACGCCCAAAGCATTTGCATGCAAAGGACCCGCGCCACCAAATCCAACTAAGGCAAATTCGCGAGGGTCGAAACCTTGCTCTACTGAGACTAACCTTAAGGCTCCAAACATTGCTTCGTTGGCTATTCGGATGATCCCTTCTGCTGCTTCTTCAACCGTTATTTCCATTGCATCAGCAACTTTTTTTACAGCGGCTACAGCTGCGTCTTTGTTGATTGCCATTTTACCGCCTAGCTGCACGTCAGAGGGTAAATAACCAAGGACTACATTCGCGTCACAAACTGTCGGCTCTTCACCACCTTTCATATATGCGGCAGGCCCTGGTTTCGCCCCAGCAGACTCAGGTCCAACACGCAGGGCTTTTGTCAGGTCAGGTACAAATGCGAGCGAACCTCCGCCTGCTCCAACGGTTCTCACATCAACAGATGGCGCTCTTACAGTCACGTCGCCAACGCGCGTTTCTCGGCGTATACGGGCTTTACTATTTTGAATGAGCGCGACGTCTGTAGATGTGCCTCCCATATCAAAAGTTAAGACATTATCGTAGCCTGCCGCGCTTGCGAAATGTATCGCACCTGATACGCCGCCTGCTGGTCCGCTCATTAGCAAGTTAACCGGATTATCGGCTGCAGCTTTTGCTGACGCAAGGCCACCGTCTGAGCGTAAAATAGAGAGCTGTAGTTTTTCGCCTAATGTTTTGTGTAAGGAATCTTGAAGATTATCAACGTAACGAGCGACTTCTGGGCGTACATATGAATTGACTACTGTTGTTTCTGTGCGCTCATACTCTTGCATTTCTGGTACGATATCGCTTGAAATACTGATTGGAATATCCGTAAACACCTCGCTGGCAAGGGCTTTTGCAGCCTGCTCATGCTCACCATTCACATAGGCATTTACAAAGCATATTGTGAGTGCTTCGACTTCACCTTTTTGTTTAAGAGCAATAAGGTCAGCTTTTAAGGCTTCTGTATCTAATTTTGTTACTGTTTCACCTTGGGCACTCATTCTTTCGTTGGCTTCGATGGTGAGCTCTAAAGGCGCAAGCAAGGGTTTTTTTACATAACTCACCCATCCGCCTAGTCCTCCAGGACAAAAAGAACGCGCAACTTGAAGTACGTGTTTGTAGCCTTTGGTAGTCACCAGTCCAACTTTTGCGCCTCTGCCAGTTAATACAGCATTGGTCGCGACGGTTGTGCCGTGCATCACTCTGTTAATTTGTGTGGGATCAATGCCCGATTCTTCACAAATGCGAGAAACACCGTTAAGTACACCCACCGAGGAGTCTTCCGGTGTAGAAGGAACTTTTGCGGTGTGTGTATCGCCATTACTTTCGTTGATCAGCAGTAAGTCGGTAAATGTGCCGCCTACATCAACGCCTAATCGATAACTCATATGCCTTTCCTTAAATCGTCGTAATTATTAACTTATTATTATTTATTGGTTGCTAGCTAAATCTGCATGGGCTTTTGGATAATGTTTGCGTAGCCATGTTTTTGATTTACCACCTTTAGCCGTGCCACTTAGCTCTGTTGCGAAGTCTGATGCGTCCAGCAATGCAGACATATTTATGCCTGTGTTGAAGCCCATTTGTTCGCACATCATGACAAGATCTTCTGTGGCGACGTTTCCACTTGCTCCTGGCGCAAATGGACAGCCACCTAGCCCAGCAATTGACGCATCAAAATGACGTATACCACCCTCAATTGCAGCGTAAGCATTGGCTAATCCCATTGCTCTCGTGTCATGAAAGTGACAAGCAAACTTATCTGCATCAGCAATATGGCTAATTTTATTTACTAGGTCTTTAACTTCGTTTGGAGCACCTGCGCCAATCGTATCTGCTAACACCACACGATATGCACCCATGTCTAAAAGGTGTTCAGCTAAATCAGCCACCAGACTCGGATTTTGTTTGCCTTCGAATGGACATCCCCAAGCGGTCGCTAAATACACTTGCACTTTTGCATGAGTCGCTTTTGATGCTTGAATTACATCTTCTAGAACCTGTAACGTTTTAGCGTTATCCATCCGAATATTTTTTTCATTCATCGTATTTGAACTCGCCATTACTAAAGACATCAATTTAGTCTTGTTAGAAAGCGCTAGTTCAAAACCCTTCATATTTGGGATGAGTGCAGAAAACTCACAGTCTAGATGTTGAATAGACCGAGATATTTCATCGCTTCCCGCCATAGCAGGCACAGCTTTTGGCGAAACAAACGCGCCAATTTCAACGGCAGGTAAACCAGCTGAAACCAATGCCTCTATAAGCTGGATACGTTGTTTTGGGCTTAAGATTTTGCTCTGATTTTGTAATCCATCTCTTGGCCCGACATCGTTAATGTATATTTTTTCTTTCATCGAATAGCCCCTGTTTCTTGCAAGTGCTTTATTCGCTCATCTGAATATTTTAAAAGGGTATTTAGAACAGACTGGGTGTCGGCCCCTAACTCTGGTGCTGGGGAGAAACTCTCCTGATTTGTGCGCGAAAACTTGATTGGGTTACCAGGTCCTTTGGTGCTTTTGCCATTGGGGTGCTGAAGCTCAATAACCATATTACGATGTAAAACTTGTTCGTCTGATAAGGCATCTGAAAGTTTATTGACTGGCGCACACGGGATGCGTTTCGCTTCCAACTGTTCAATCCAATACGCACTGGGTTGCAGTGCTAAGATAGAATTAAGCTTTGCGTCGATAAACTCTTTGTCTGCAAAACGACCAGGTTGCCCGTCATACTTGGGATCATCAAACTCTGGGCATTTAACGACCTCGTTTAAGTTTTTCCAGAAATTGTCAGTGATGATGGCGATGACAATAAAACCGTCGAGCGTTTTATAGGTGTTGTATGGTACGTGTACAAAGTGCGAATTACCGATTGGGTAGGGGTTTTCGCCTGATAAAAAGTGCATGGTTGCCATGTAGTTCAGCATTGAGACTTGGCAATCTAACATTGATATATCGACGTCTTGCCCAAGGCCACTGCTGGCACGTTCAATCAAGGCTGATTGTATACCCATCACGGCAAACATACCGCCTCCAAGATCACCAATCGGGATGCCCGCGCGAACTGGGTTATTTTGGTCTGTGCCAGTGATAGACATGCCTCCACCCGTTGCTTGTGCAACTTGGTCGAACGCTGGTCGCTTATACTTTGGACCGTTGTTGCCAAAACCGGTAATGCTACAAGTGATTATTTTTGGGTTTACTTTGCTAAGGGCCTCGTAATCGATACCTAACCTTTGAGGCACACCGGCCCCAAAGTTATTTATCACCACATCGGACTCTTTGACTAACTCGTAAAAGACTTGTCTGCCTTCGTCACTTTTTAGGTCTATACATACGCTTTGTTTGTTGCGATTAAGCGTGATGTAATACGCCCCCATGCCGTCTAGTGAGTTTTTGGGGTCACTTGCAAGCAATTTACGCGTTCCCTCACCAGCAAGCGGTTCGACTTTAATCGTCTCCGCGCCAAGGTCGGCTAAGATCATGGCGCAATATGGGCCCGACAACATATGAGTCAGGTCTATTACACGTATTCCTGCCAGAGGTTTGTTCATTTCATTCTCCATTACTACCGTCTAAGCGATATGCATCCTCTGCCAGAGCATATCTATGCAGAGAATGTTTCTCGTTAATCAATCACTAAAAGTTGTAAGTGAATTCAACGCCGTACTCAGCTTGAGCCGATGGGTGAATAAACGAACCACCAAACTCTGGAGCGGGTATGACTTCTTGTAAGTAGTCTTCGTCAGTAATGTTTTTGCCATAAACGGCTAAGGTCCACATTTCTGCTTCAAGCGCTATCCGAGCATTTACCGTTGAGAATGCATCGCGAGAAGCATTATCGAAGTTCTGTGGGTGTGGACCTGGTGGTACACCGCCTCCCAGAGTGCCAAAGAAGTCCCAAATGGTTGGCGTTTGTTCGCCTTGCAAGGTATGGAAATAAGTTTTGCCGGTGTACTGGTAATCGACCCGCGTTGTCAGAAAGTATTCATCGCCGACTTCGGTTTCGTGACTTACACCAAAGGTAAATGTGGTGTCAGGCGACTGAGGCGCTTTATTGCCAACGGTCAGTGGTCTGTTTTGATTTTCTTTGATTTCTGAGCTCAATAAACCAATGCCACCGAAGACTTTGAGTTCGTCGGTTACTTCTGCCTCGGCGTCTACTTCAAAACCAGAGATTCTTAGTTCATCAATGGTAGTCACAGCGCGCAAAAGGCCGAATGGTCCAGCGAAGAACTCAAAGAACTGGTTATCGTCAACGGTCGTATGGAACACGGCAGAATTTAACTTCAATCGGTTAT
>CBFHTO010000066.1:0-18027 GCA_965658765.1 Glaciecola sp.
CAGATATTGGTTGAAAATTTGAATTGGAGGGATGGTAGCTTCACCCACCCCGACAATACCGATGTCTTCAGATTCAATCAAATCGACTTCTATTTCTTTTCCCAACACTTTGCGTAATAAAGCGGCGGTCATCCAGCCAGCAGTGCCACCGCCTGCGATGACGACTTTATTGATAGGTTGTTGCATATTTCACCTTCAGTCTTTTTCTAGCCCTCGTGGCTGATATTAACAGTCTTTTTCACGTAAAACCGCTAATATCAGCATGGAGAATATGTATTATTAAAAAAGCCCCAAACCAACTGGCAGGGGCCTTTATTTTCAATCAACAGATTACTATGTTAAATAGTGTTCTATTAATAGAACGAGTAGTTGAAGTTAAGCAAATATGCTGGCCCGAACTGTCTACGAGCAGTAACAATGCCGTTGCCATCTATTGTTTCTTCGTCAACGTCTGTTAAGTTTGTGCCTTGTAGAGAGACCCGAAGACCCTGTAACGCTTCAATGTTAGAATCAGCGAAATCATAGCTTACCTGAGCGTCTACCAGAGTAACGCCGTCACGAGTAGCCTGGTCTATCTTGTTAGACCCACCACGCTGATAAGTTAAGAATTCTGAACGGTCAGTTGCCGCAATACGAACTTCAAAACCGTTTTTCTCGTAATATGCAGTTAATGAATATACATCATCTGATTGACCCGGTATCGAAGTGCCATCATCAATTTCGGCGTCGATCTTAGTTGCGCTTGCTGCTATACCAAAGCCATCAAGTGAGTCAGCAAACATGCTTAATGGAACGTTAGCTGTCAGCTCTAAGCCTTTAACTTCACCGGTTAAACCGTCTTCAAAGAAAGAGTAGAAGCCTTGATCAGGAGGCGTTACTAAATCTCCTTGGTCGTAAAAAGTATCTTCTGGACCATAGTTACCGGCTTGGTCGACGATTCTGTCATGGAAGCCCGGAATGAAGTAATCAGCTCCGCCATTCGTTGGATCGTTTCTGAAGTTGATTAACTGATTTCCGTCGCGAGTAAGGTTAACCAAGTCTTTGTAGAAAAATGCAACAGAAATATACCCTTCGTCTTCAAAATAATGCTCAAATGAAAAGTCTAGATTATTTGACTCAAGTGGTCTTAGAGCAGGGTTACCTGTCGACTTAGACCAAGGTGAACCAAACTCACGCACGGCAGCTTCGCTATTTGGAGTCGCTATTAATTCGATGTTTTGGTCGAACTTAACAAACCCAGATGCTTGCATTTGGTCAATTCTTGCACGACTAATTGTTTTATTTGCCGCAAATCGTAAGTATTGATTTTCGTTCAGTTCTAAGCTCGCATTTAAGCTTGGAAGTACTTTAGAGTAGCTAGCTCCATCAACTATCACGCAAGCGGCATCTACTTCTCCATTGCCGTCTGCATCACAGACTGCGAAGTTTGCACCAACGATTCCGATAAAACCTGTAGAGCTTTGATCAGTATCTACGTACTGAAGCCCAAAGTTACCACTTAAAAACATTCCAGATACTTCAGTCTCAAAGTCGGCCATTGCATAAAGTGTAGTGACTTCTTCTTCAACTACATAGGTGTCACCTAAACGGTCTGGCTCAAGTAGGCCTGCATCATTTAATGTATAAGTGCCGTCATTATAAGGGGCGAAACCATCGTACGCCACGACTTGACCTAGACCAGCCCAAGTTAGATCAGCAAGGCCATATACGTATTCGCTTGGAATAGAAGTAGAGAATGGGTAAGAATCTGCAGTAGCAAAGAAACCTTTGTTATCCTTATCTTTGTATCGGTCAGAATAGTTCACACCAAAGGTAACTTTAGTAAACAAATCGCCCTCTAGTAGCATTTCTGCTTCCAATCGCAAAGTCGTTAACTCTTCTTCAAAATCAGCAAAATTTAAGAAGCCATCCTGAGCGTTGAAATAGCTGTAAGGTTCGCCATTTGCTTGTAGTTCAGTAGTTACAAATTGGTCTGCCAAGTTGGCTAAACCACCACCCCAAACCTGTGGTCCAGTAAGTTGGAGTGCGTTAGGATCGCTAAATGCATCAAGACCACTGCTACCAGTAAAGAAGATGCCATCGCTGCTCATTTGAAATTCGCGAGTACCAAGTTGGTCAGGCGTCAAAGTTCCAGAACGCGCTAATCCTGCGTACGATTCGCCTCGTAGGTCACGTTTACTTGACTCACTGCGTGCTGCGTCTAGGCGCAAGGTCCAATCATCATTCAATGCGTATTCAACGTTCAGTCCGAATACCTGTAAATCTCCATCTTTTTGTAGAGGGTCGGTTCTTAGTACAGGGTTTACATTTACCTGAGTACCTGTCGAGTTAACGCCAGATCCTGTAACGTTCTCAGCTGCAAACGGTTCGATAAATCCGCGCAGAACACCAGAATCTGAATAATCGATATCTAGGTAGTCAACAACGATGTCTAAACGGTCGCTTGGTCTAAATTGAAGAATAGCCGAAACAGTGTCTCGTTCTAATTTAGTGCTGATGGATTGGCTGTCCAAACCGGTTGGAAGGAATTGACCAGCGTCGTTTGTACCATAACCCCAAACACCATATTTACGCTGGTTGTTTGGTGATTCGGTAGAAGCGAGAGCAACAGCTAGACCAACAGTTTCATCAGCAAATTTTTCGACGAATGATAATGAAAAACGATTACCTTTATTATCAAACTCTGGGTTGTCAGAGTCACTTCCACTAATTTCATAAGTGCCATTAAAAGTTAAGGTTTCTTTTGCCTGCAGTGGTCTCACCGTTTGCAGGTCAACCGTACCACCTATGCCTTGCACAAGAAGCGTCGCATCGGACGTTTTATATATAGTCGCGCCAGTCATTATTTCTGAAGGATACAAATCGTATTCAACGCCGCGGTTATCACCAATGCCAATAAGTTCGCGACCGTTAAGAGAAGTACCAGTAAAATCTTCCTTGAAACCGCGTACGGATATGCCAGAAGTACGGCCACCTACTCGCTCGCCTGCAAGACCTGGTAAACGTGACAGTGATTCTGCTATTGATGAATCTGGAAGCTTACCAATATCCTCAGCTGAAATAGCTTCTACGATACTGCTATTGTCTTGTTTGATCGCTTGCGCCCTGATAAGGGAGCCGCGAATACCACTTACCGCAATAACTTCTACGTTTGCGCTGTCGTCATTTTCTGCTGAATTGTTTTGTTGAGCAACCGCGAAGTTTGCTCCACAAGCAGATGCGACTGCCAATGATAGTAGTGCAGGCTTAAATAACTGATTTTTCTTCATAATTAATGGACCTTTTTGTGTGCGTCTATAAATTGCTTGTTGCAATAATGTAAATAATATTAAATTTAAATTAAATTGCAAGCTTTTTCTTAAATGATTAAGTAACCCTTAGGTCACATTTAATATGGCGTTTCTTGATTGTCTTTGAATTCGCTTAATTGATTTAGGTGGGGCCTAAGGTTTCGTGCACAGTTGCATGCTGTGTGTTTATGCTAGAAAAGAAGAGCAATGAACATGAATAGTGCATCACATGAGATATTTAGATTAATCTAGTAACACCATAAAGCCCGGTCTAGAGCAGGCGGTCTGGAGAATTAATCTGAAAAGTCTTTCAAGTGCTTTATTGAGCGACTCAACAAGTTAGTGTCGATGTCTGCAAGAACCTTAGTTTGTGTACTTAATTCTGTGACCTCAAAGCTTCCGTCTCGAGAGACGCGTGTAAGGTAAGGAGGGCGAACAACAACAATATCGCTACCAGCCGTACTTACTAACCAGTCTCGAATAGGATTTTGAAGAGCTTGACCGGTGGTGTATCGCTCGCTTTCTGCATTGCAGGCAAATGACGAGAGAATAGTAGGCGCAATATCTTCGTTGCTTGATACTTTTGGCAGGGAGTCTGCGATGTTTGAATGTATTTTTAAGTGTTCGTGTGTGCTGTCTTTTGCTATTAGAATTATATCGCTAGTCGAGTTAAAAAATGCGTTGCTTATGGCTTGTTCACTAAATGATGAAAACTCTTGCTCCGAGACTAACGCAATGTATAGTCCATTTTCGCTAGTTATGGCGTCTGCAGTGAACTGCTCATAGTTCTTTGTAAGATTATTTTGTATGAGTGACCAAAACGCTTGAGGGCCTTTATTCTGGGCTGGTTTACTGGCGTTTTCAGCATCTGAAAGATATACCATAACAGGAATATTGAATGCATTAAGGAGATCCAGTAGAACGGGTGGAGTCGAAGTTATCCCAGTTAAAGAGTTGGGTATTCCGTAAAACAATTGACTCAACCAATCAGCGTGACCACTCATGATACTGAGGTGATACTGATTGCGAACGAATTTTGATGTCTCCAAGGTCGATACAAACGCCTTTGAAAGCGCTTTTTCCGTTGCAATGACCACTACTTTTTGCGTATCGTCAACCGAACAATAAACTGCTTTAGGAGGGTAGTTAAAACGCTGACGATTGCTATTATATTGAAGCTCTTCTCGCTGTTGTCTGTCTTGTAAATCTAGTAGACCGTACCTTGCCATTAATGTTTTTGCAGTAGCAGGATATGACAGGGGAAACATATTGTCTTGCTTTAGTACTGGCGTATATAAACGTGCGTCAGCCCACACATGAATTGCATGGCTAGTAACAAAGCAAAGCACTAAACTCACAATGATGTATGGAGACCCTTTAATACGTTGGAGTCTTTCTAATCTCTTGTAAATAGCATTTGCTATCACGAGTTGGCACATCAACCAAATGACGAATAACAAGGTAAGATAGAACCATTGGAGCCAGCCAAATGCGCCTATTTTGCCTTGTGTCTCGCTACGCAGCATCTCTGCGCTGCTAAATGATACGTGAAAACCTGTTTTATTAAAAAGAAGAGCATCGAATGCGAGCAGTGCGATCCCAACAGCAGCAATCACAGAAGCGCTAGTTTTGAGTACTTTTGTATTACTTACCTGATAGCAAAGCGGCAATACAAGCACGATAAAACAAAGAAAAGTAATAAAACTAGTATGACCTAACCAAGTGGTTATCAAGTACACAAAACTGATTGGAGTATCAGCAATTGGACTCGAAAAAAGATAAACAGATGAAACAACTATGGCAATGAGTATGTTTGCAAACGTAAACCAGTGGCCCCAAGCCACGTGTTTTGTGATCAATTTACGGCGGGGTGACTCTGTGTAAATCATAGTTTATTTTGTCGATGTGCTCTTTTTTAATGCATTACAAAATTGGTCGACCATGTCACCGCGCTGTAATTCATTTACTTGGTTGTTAAAAATATTTGCCAATACATTACCAAGAATCATTATTGATAAATCTCGATTGGCTTGATTTTGCTCTAATGCAACGAAAACGTCCTGCATGATCGTTTCAAACTCGTCATTACTGTAGCGCGATTGTACTGGCATTAATTTGTCCTGTGATTTTTAAACAAAAACTCGTTACAATTACTGCAACAATGATAGCGCAAGTATAGGTGCTGCCTGTTTTTTTCACCAACTTTTGTTTATTACGGTCTTAATCGCTGATTATTTGACCGTTCACAAGAACAAATACAAACTTCGAGGTTATAACACCACATATGAGTGCAAACGTAAAACAGTTTGTTGTCCATCAAATTAGTTTGTCAGAAGAAGGTAAACTCAATTTTATTCCTCGTGCTACTACTTTTGAACTTACTGCGCCAATTATTGAACTTGCAGCAAAATTGCATGTGGCTTTTAATAGTAAGCCAAGTAAGGGGGTAGGAGCTTTTACAGATGGCGCTGGCGGGGCGTTTAAAGACGCGTTAAATCAATTATTACAAGACGAATCTCAATTTTATGATTTTAGTCTAGATTCATGCAAAATGTTGCTTGAATCGATCGTAAGTGAAGGAATGGTAGAGACAGGATACGTAATTTTTAGTTGGTATGAATATCTCGCAACAGATTATTTGATGATAGCAATGCTTGATACCAAAGACCATGTCGTGGTTAATCAGGCGCTTGATTTGTCTCAAAATAAAATCTTAGACTTAAGTAAGCTCCAACTTGCTGTTCGTATAGATATTACTCAGTTGCAAACTACCCCTGAAGATGAAAGATACATTAGTTTCATTAAGGGACGTATGGGCCGCAAGATTTCAGACTTTTTCATGAAGTTTTTAGCTTGTGAAGAAAAGGTAGACACTAAACAACAAAACAAGCAATTTGTCGCGCACCTGGATAATTACCTTTCAAGCCAATCTCTCGATTCAAACGAGAAGCACGAACAGAGGGATATTGTAAGCGGCTATTACAAGGAAAAGGCGGCTACGGGCGAGCCGATACAAGTTGCTGAGCTTAGTGATATGTTACCTCAATCGTCTGATCACTCTAGTAATTCTTTTTTAGATTACAATGCTAGTTTAGAGCATCCACTCGAAAGTGCCTTCCAAGCAGACAAAACCATGATAAGTTCTATGCAGAAATTCTCTGGCACTGGTGGTGGCGTTAGTTTAAGTTTTGAAAGGAAACTACTGGGAACGCGCATTCACTATAATCCCGAAACAGACACTATCAGTATCAATGGTCTGCCACCCAACTTGAAAGACCAGCTGCTTAAAAATCAAGGTGACGACACACAATGAAATTGTTTGTGAACGACTTAACTGTTATGGATTTTTCCTATTTATGCCCTGAAAGAGGCATGGTAGGCGAGAGTTGGATAGTCGATGTAGTCCTTGATGGTGGTTTAAATGAAGAAAGTATGGTGCAAGACTTTGGCATTGTAAAAAAGCAGTTAAAGCGTCTTATTGACGATTATGTGGACCATAAACTTGTGGTACCCATGGAATCTAAAAATACGGTTAGCCACGCTGCCAGTTCCGATGGCAGAGTTCAGCTTGATTTTTCATTTGTAGGTAATAAAGCAATTCAATTGCTGTGCCCACCCGAAGCCTATGCCTTCGTCTATTCCGAACAAATTACTAAAACCAGCGTAACGGAATATCTCAAAGATGTAATTGCAACGCATCTACCGGAGAACGTTCATGACATTGAAATTACATTGCGAGAAGAGCTTATTGCAGGGCCCTATTATCACTACACTCATGGCTTGAAAAAACACGACGGCAATTGCCAAAGAATTGCACACGGACATCGTTCTAAAATTCTGATTGAACATGAGGGTGAGTATTCTGATAAATGGCAAAGGTTTTGGGCAGAACGTTGGTCGGATATTTATATCGGAAGTAAAGAAGACATCGTTGAAGCTTCCTCGTTAAACTTTACACTTATTACAGATGAATCTGATTGTATTTGTTTTAAATACGAGGCTTCTCAAGGGATGTTTGAAATGGCGATTGCAAAAGATATTTGTGAAGTTGTAGATTATGATTCTACCGTAGAGTGTTTGGCCCAGTTCATATTTGAAGAAACCTCACAGAACACTGAGGGAAGTTTGCGTGTTAGAGCATTCGAAGGAGTAGGCAAGGGCGCAATTGTCTGCAGTGATTGAGCATAGATGGCGCTTAATGATACTTGTGCGAAATAACTCAGTATTTTGACTAAAGCCGTAAGCGAAGGAAAACACATAGAAACGATATGAGCACAAAAAAAACACTTATATTGCAACTTTTACTCGTAAGTTTGTTTATCTTGTTCGCAAACTCGAATTCAAATGCTAACGAAAAATTAAATGAGTCTTCAGATACTCTTAGTCCTAAGCTTAAAGGGCCTTTTGTACAAGGAGCCTTAATAAGAGGCACGATTGCTCCATCAGCTAAAGTTTTTCTAAATGGCAATGAGTTAAAAGTTACAAGAGACGGTGATTTTGTGTTTGGTCTTGGTCGCGATGCTGCTCTTCGCCATGAATTGAGATGGGAATACAATGGAACGACTCAACAACGCACAATTACGATAGAAAAGCGTAAGTACGATATTCAAAAAATCGAAGGAGTTGCTCAAAAATATGTTAGTCCTCCCAAAAGTGTTTTAGAGCGAATCCGTGCCGACAATAGGAAGATAGCGAAAGCAAGGTCTTTTGATTCTGATTTTTCTTATTTTACGCAAGATTTTTTAAGGCCAAGCGAGGGCAGAATATCCGGTGTTTACGGATCACAGCGTGTATTTAATGGCGAGCCAAAGCGTCCGCATTATGGTTTAGATATTGCCAACAAAATCGGCACACCAGTAAAAGCGCCAATCGATGGCATTGTTCGTTTAGCTCACGAGGATATGTATTATTCGGGAGGGACGATTATCGTTGACCATGGTCTTGGTGTCAGCTCTACGTATATCCATTTATCGAAAATATTAGTTAATGCGGGTGATAAGGTATCTCAAGGAGATATTATAGGTGAAATTGGTAATACTGGACGAGTAACTGGTCCTCACTTAGATTGGCGTTTAAACTGGTTTAAAGAAAGATTAGATCCCGCGTTACTAATTGAATGAGGTAGATGTATCAATACCATCGCAGATAATAAAATTGTTGCTTACCAACTTCCTGGTGTTCAGGGCGATATAAAGACAATGCTCCGTCCATGCAAAATCACTCGAGATTGGATGGACGCAACTCCAGCTAGATACGCTTATAGATGTATTCCGCTTACTGCAGCAAACTCTATGGGGTGGGAGATTTTAAACCCTGTCAGGACCGAAATCACTTGGGATGGGAAAGAGAACGGAGACCAGCTTCATTTCAAAGTTCAGCGCTCTGATCCTTTCGCAGCAAGACCACATTTCGGAGGCGGCACGATCACATGGTATGTGCCTTTTTTGTTCAGAACGTCTTCTAAATATGGTTTGTGTGTTACCGGACCTGCAAATCAAGACAAAACTGGTGTAGTGCCGCTCGACGCGTTCATAAGAAGCGATTGGTTACCATTTCCTTTCACTATGAATTGGCGTATGACTGAAAGTAACAAAACCGTTGTTTTTGAGGAAGGGGAGGCGATTTGCAGAGTTTTTCCTTATCCACTGGAGCTATTGAATGAAACTGAGTTAGAGCTCAGAAATATTGAAGAAGACGCTGATCTAATATCGCGTTTGGGAGATTGGAATAAGAATAGGCAAGGAAACTATCAACGACAAAAAGAAGCCGAAGCAATATGGGCTAAGGAAGGCAGACAGCCAGAATTAAAAGAGTTGTGGAACTCACAATATGCCAAAGGGATTGGGTCAGAAAATACAAGTATAAAGCATCAGAATCTATTTAGATGTAACGAACCGCTGGATAAGCGAAAATAAGTCCTAACATGTCAATGCACAACTTAACTTGCAATGGTTCAGCTAGATCTGAGTATTTAATACTAAGATAACGATCTAATTAGATATCTTAGTGAAATTCACTTTTTGATAGTTATCGAAACTCTTAGATATCGGTGTTGACGTTAATTTATAACTCGACTGGCTCTTTTGACGCAAAACATCACCAATGAAAAAGTCTGTTTAGTCGAGCAGAAAAAATATTTAGTAATTGATATTTTGTAAAAACGAACGCAAATGGAAGCTTAAACTAATACTTGACCATATTACTTGGTTAAATACTTGACCAATTTAGTTGGTTATGTCACGATCCATGTGGTTTTTAATTAAAGGATCGGTATGAAGCTTTCATCTAAAGGTCGTTACGCAGTTACTGCGATGCTTGATTTAGCCTTTCATTCTAAGAAAGGGCCTGTACCCTTGGCGGAAATTTCTGAACGTCAAAATATATCTTTATCTTATCTTGAGCAATTATTCTCGAAATTGCGGCGAACTGACCTAGTGCAAAGTGTGCGTGGGCCTGGTGGTGGTTACACCTTAAAAAGAGGTCCTGAAAACTTGTTTGTCGGTGAAATAATACAAGCGGTCAATGAAAATATTGATGCGACAAAGTGTAATGGCAAGTCAGATTGTAAGGGTGGGGAAAGGTGTTTGACGCATAGTTTGTGGGAAAACTTAAGCGACCGGATCAGTGACTTTCTGAACCAAATTTCACTTCACGAGTTAATGCATAAACGTGACGTTAAAGAAGTGGTTGGTCGGCAAAGCTGCTTTAAGTCTTCAATAACAGTAACAGATACTACAAAAACCAATATAGATACGAAATTAAATGTCTTATAAAAAACACCAACTAGAGATTCATAGACGGTAAAATAAGCTCTTTGAAAATAGTGGTTTTAAAACTGAGTTTTGCGTTAATACCGTGTGACACACGGCTGTTTATTGAATGAAACCTTAACGTTAAAACTGTATAAAGATTTGAATTTAAATGAAGCGAATAATGGGATCAATATATGAGTGAGCAGATTGAACAAGCATTAGACAAAAAATACGAAGCGGGATTCTATTCTGAAATAGAATCAGATACCTTCGAGAGCGGTTTAGATGAATCCATTATACGACGCATTTCAGAAATGAAAAAAGAGCCACAATGGATGCTCGATTGGCGTCTAAAGGCTTATGAAACATGGAAGAAAATGGATGAGCCAGAATGGGCGCATGTGCATTATCCCAAAATAGATTTCCAAGCCATTTCGTATTATTCCGCGCCTAAAAGTATGGCTGACAAACCTCAGTCGCTCGACGAGGTTGATCCAGAGTTATTGCGTACATATGAAAAATTAGGCATCCCATTACACGAGCAAGAAATGTTAGCAGGCGTGGCAATGGACGTGGTATTTGATTCGGTGTCAGTAGTGACAACGTTTAGAGAAAAGCTTGCAGAAGCTGGCGTCATTTTTTGTTCAATATCAGAAGCGGTGCATACATATCCAGACCTAGTTAAAAAGCATTTAGGCTCAGTGGTACCAAGAGCAGATAATTATTATGCAGCCTTGAATAGCGCTGTGTTCACTGACGGTTCATTTGTTTATATTCCAAAAGGCGTTCGTTGCCCCATGGAATTGTCTACTTATTTTCGCATTAACGAAATGAATACAGGTCAATTTGAACGTACATTAATTGTTGCCGAAGAAGGTAGCCATGTGAGCTACCTTGAGGGCTGCACTGCCCCGCAGCGTGACGAAAACCAATTACATGCTGCGGTAGTAGAGTTAGTTGCACTAGACGATGCCACAATTAAGTACTCTACAGTGCAAAATTGGTATCCAGGCGACGAAGATGGCAAAGGGGGGATTTACAACTTTGTGACTAAACGAGGTGTTTGTCATACCAATGCCAAAATTTCTTGGACACAAGTTGAGACAGGCTCAGCAGTCACTTGGAAGTACCCTAGCTGCGTATTAAAAGGTGATAATAGTGTGGGTGAATTTTATTCAGTCGCCTTAACACGCGGTCGCCAGCAGGCAGACACAGGCACGAAAATGATACATCTGGGTAAAAATACCCGCTCTACTATCATTTCTAAGGGGATCTCTGCGGGCAAGAGCAACAATGCGTATCGAGGATTGGTCAAAATGGGCCCTAAAGCAGATGGCGCACGCAACTTTACAGAATGTGACTCCTTACTGATAGGTGATACTTGCGGCGCTCATACTTTCCCTTATATAGAAAGTCGCAACCCCAGTGCCATTGTAGAGCATGAGGCAACCACATCTAAAGTGAGTGATGAGCAACTATTTCTATGCCAACAACGCGGACTCAATCCTGAAAAAGCAGTCTCCATGATTGTGAATGGATTTTGTAAAGAAGTATTCAAAGAACTGCCGATGGAATTTGCTGTCGAGGCAGGTAAATTGTTAGAAATTAGCTTGGAAGGATCAGTAGGATAATTATGTTAAACATTAAAAATTTACATGCACGTGTTGAAGATAAAACTATTATTCAAGGCCTCAACCTAGAGATTAACCCAGGCGAAGTTCACGCAATTATGGGTCCTAATGGTGCGGGGAAAAGTACCTTAGGTTATGTTCTATCTGGTCGTGAAGGCTATGAAGTAGAGCAGGGTGAAGTGAACTTTAATGATCAAGATCTATTTGATATGGACATTGAAGAGCGAGCCAGTAACGGTCTATTTTTGGCCTTCCAATATCCGGTAGAAATTCCTGGTGTTAGCAATATGGAATTTATGAAAGAGTCAGTTAATGCGACTCGTGAACACAGAGGTGAAGAGCCTCTATCAGCTACCGAATTTTTGAAAAAAGCAAAAGAGGCCTGTAAGCAAGTTCAGTTGCCACTGGATTTCTTGAAACGTGGTGTGAATGAGGGTTTCTCGGGTGGTGAGAAAAAGCGCAATGAAATCATGCAAATGATTTTGTTACAGCCTTCATTATGTATTTTAGATGAGTCTGATTCTGGCTTAGATATAGATGCACTGAAAGTTGTGGCAGATGGCGTTAATAGTCAGCGCGATAGTGCTCGCAGTTTCATTGTCATTACCCACTACCAGCGTTTACTAGATTTTATAAAACCAGATTTTGTTCATATTCTCGCAAATGGCAAAATTGTGAAAAGCGGAGATGCTTCCCTTGCACTTAAGGTCGAAAATGAAGGTTATGCCTTTTTAGGGAAAGAATTTGAAGAGGTAAGCGCATGAGCCAATGGCTAAACAAAGTCATCAGTGATGCTAAAGGTGTTGATGACTTTCTTGCACCAATGCGTCAACAAGCGCTAAGTCAGCTAGAAAAAGACGGTTGGCCACAGGCTCGAAGTGAAGAGTGGCGGTTTACTTCTTTATCGTCAGTTAAAGAGCGTGTTTCTAATGAAAATAGCCACACTGATACTAACTATAGTGTGCCGCAAATTGAAGGCCTAGCGTCGATTGATATTGTTTTCGTTGATGGTGTTTTAAGAACTAATATCAGCCAATTAGGATTACCTAAAGGGCTTAATGTTTGTGCAATAAACGATGCTTCAACTAGTATGCAAGATGAAATATCAAGGTTGTTTGCGCAAGTTAAACCGACACGTCATGTGTTTGGCTTGGTTAACGATGTGCTTTGTGAGCAGGGTGTTTATGTTTCATTGGATGAAAACTACCAAATTGACACGCCTGTGCGAATTGTTAATATCGCCACCCAAGATTGCGACGCTCACACGCGTGTGTTGGTCAATATAGGCGAAAACAGCCAACTCAAAGTTATTGAGCATGGATTCGGTAATCAAGCTAGTTTTACTACCGCATTTGCCGAATACGCAATTGGCAAACAGGCAAAACTTGAGCATTATCGCTTTGCCTTTTTCACCGGAGCGGCTAAACAAGTAGGTGGTAGTCACTTCAGTCTTCAAGATAGCGCTAATTTGAACAGTACCTTTGTGTCTTATGGTAGTGAGCTTTCTAGAATAGACGTAGATATAATTCATGCTGGCCAACATGCAAACGCAAAAATGAATGCGATTTACTTGTTGGCTGAAGGTGAGCTGTTTGATATGCATTCTACTATTGAACATGCTGTGCCTAATGGTACTACTCAAGAAAACGCAAGAGGCATTATAGGTGATAGAGCTCGCGCAGTATTTAGTGGGCGTATTCACATTCATCGAGACGCACAAAAAACCTTGGCGGAACTAAATAATCGTAATTTATTGCTCTCTCGTAGGGCTATGATTAATACCAAGCCTGAACTAGAAATTTATGCCGATGACGTACAATGTGCGCACGGTGCGACGGTGGCTGAAATAGAAGAAAAAGCATTATATTATTTGATGAGTCGTTCAATACCGCGCTCTAAAGCACTTGTAATGCTTAACTTTGGATTTGTTCAAGAGTTAGTAAATGCTATTAGCAATGAACCTATTAAACAATGGCTTTTGCCAATGTTGAGCGAGCGTTTCGCCAACATGGAGGTTAAATGAGTTTTGATGTAGAAGCTGTTCGTGCTCAATTTCCTGTGCTTAAGCGAGAAATAGATGGCAAACCCTTAGTTTATTTGGATAATGCGGCAACCACTCAAAAACCCCAAGTTGTGATAGATACACTTGTTGAGTATTACACGCAGTACAATTCTAATGTTCATAGAGGCGCACATAGCTTAGCTGACGAAGCCACTCGTGCTTATGAAAATGCGCGTACTGAAGTGGCTAAGTTTATTAATGCCGCACATAGAGAAGAAGTGATATGGACCAGTGGGACTACTGAAGCTATCAATTTAGTGGCAAATGGTGCGGGTCAACTGTTCAAAGCCGGCGACGAAATTATTGTTACTGAGCTTGAGCATCACGCTAATTTAGTTACATGGCAGCAAGCGTGTAAACGAAGCGGCGCTACTTTAAAGGTTTGTCCAATTTTTGATTCAGGTGAGTTAGATTTAAATACGTTCGATTCATTATTGAGTGATAATACTCGGCTAGTTGCATTACCCCATGTCTCTAATGCGCTGGGTACGGTTAACCCAATTAACGAAATCACTAAAAAAGCAAAGCAAAAAGGCGCTTGGGTATTAATTGATGGTGCGCAGGGTATTGCCCATGGCAATGTTGACGTACAATCTATTGGTTGCGATTTTTATGTGTTTTCAGGACATAAACTGTTTGGCCCAACTGGTGTAGGCGTGCTGTGGGGACGTAAAGAATTACTCGAAACTTGGCCGGTGTGGCAAACTGGCGGTGAAATGATAGCAGACGTTGAATATCAAAGCGCTACTTGGGGTTCATTACCTAATAGACTTGAAGCTGGCACACCAAATATTGCAGGAGTAATTGGTTTAGGCGCAGCAGTTAAGTGGTTATCTGAGCTAGATATAGGCGGTTTGCACGCTCATGAACAAGATTTACTCGCATATGCGACAAAACGAGTTGAAGAAATTGACGGTATGAGAATTATAGGCACGGCACCTAACAAGGTAGGAGTGATGAGCTTTGAATTAAAAGGCGCACATCCTGCAGATATTGGTTTTATTTTGGATAAGCAAGGCGTGGCTATTCGTACAGGTGATAATTGTGCCCAGCCTCTGATGAAGCGATTAGGGATACCTGGAACTGCACGCGCTTCTTTTTCTATTTACAATACACGTCGAGATATAGACAAACTGTTTGATGCCCTTAAAAAGGCTAAGATGATGTTGGCGTAGGAGACATTATGACTGTTGAAACTTTTATTCCCAATAAGCAAACCATTACCTTGACTCAAAGTGCCTTAAAGCATTTTGAAAGCAAACAAAGCGCACAACCAGAAAAAATAATCCGCTTTTCTACCAAAGTAAGTGGCTGTACTGGATATGCCTACGTACTCGACTTAGTAGATGCAGCAAAAGAAGACGACGAAGTAATTAAGTTTAGTGACTCGTTAAGTATTGCTATTGCTGCACAAGCCCGTGAGCTGTTGCGTAACACTGAAATTGATTATGTGAAAGAAGGCGTAAACGGCGTCATTAAATACAATAACCCTAATGTGGTTAATGAATGTGGGTGTGGCGAGAGCTTTAACGTAGGATAACGAAGCATACTATGCAACAAAAAATGGTCGTCACAGAGAGTGACTGCAAAGCTCGTTTAGTGCCGGTAGGTACGCCTAAAATTATTCCAAAAGGTGAGTTTGTCACTATCACGCAAGATTTAGGTGGAAACTTTACGATAACATGGCGTGGCAATATGTACCGGATTGATGGGACTGACGCTGGCGCAATCGGAAGAAAGTCCTTAGTCCTTTCTTTTGAACCTCCGACTGATAACAATATTGATATTGAACAAGTATGGGAAGCACTAAAAACTGTGTATGATCCTGAAATTCCAATCGATTTGGTTTCTCTTGGTCTTATCTATAATGTGAATATTGAGCAAGGTGACAACAGCGTCAATATTGATATGACGTTAACGGCCCCAGCATGTGGAATGGGCCCAGTTTTAGTAGGCGATGTAGAATATCGTGTCAATATGGTACCTAACGTGAATAAAGTGAAGGTAAATCTGGTCTTTGACCCCCCATGGTCTCGCGAGATGATGAGCGAAGAAGCGCAACTAGAAGCGGGCGTATTTTTTTAGACCATAACGTTTGAAGGACGAGTTATACAAATGCAATTACCAAGTAGCGAAGACATTGTTGACGACTTAGCGTTTTTTGATGATTGGGAACAACGTTATCAGTACATAATCGACTTAGGAAAACAAATTCCAGGATTAAGCGAAGAACAGAAAACCCCAGACAAAATAGTAAAAGGCTGTCAAAGCAGTGTGTGGTTAGATTATACAAAGGAAGACGACAAATTTTTGTTTGATGTCGACAGCGATGCTGTGATTGTGCAGGGTTTATTGGTATTGGTACTTAGTGCTTACAATGAAAGAACCGCACAAGAAATACTCGATTTTGATATTGATGCGTACTTTACTGAATTAGATTTAGAGCGCCATATTACACCTACTCGAGGCAATGGCTTACGCGCTATCGTTGGAAAAATTAGACAATTAGCAAGCGTAGCCTAAGCAAATAAGACATTGTTGGCTTGAGCTACATCTAAAGCCCTAGCCACTCAAGATATCGAGCCTCATTCTGAATTTGAATATCAACCGTATCGTTCACAGCGCTTTTGATCGGGAAACTAAGCTCAATTAGTCGACCGTCTCTTAAAACATGCATGCTCAAATTACTGTTTAGTTCGGCTGATTCAATTTTATTTATGAATTCTTTATTGTTTACCTGCATCGAATCGAGTGCAACAATCTTGTCTCCAACAGTCAAGCCAGCTTGTTCAGCAGCACGTCCATATAACAGGCTATTTACTCTCAAAAGCTCACCTTCCATCGATATGTTCGCTCCTATGTCATGAGCGATTGCATTTTCATATGCGCCACCTTTGTCCTGTTGATTGTGGTTTGGGCGTAAATGCATGTTAAGTCCAATACTTTGTAACATCGTTGGCAAAGGAAGATCCATTGTTGTATTTGTTGCCATGTGTAAGAAGCTAGAAACATCGATGTTGAAATGAGATTTGCACAAATCAACGATGACATCATCGTGAGTACCTTTATTTATCTTGCCATAATCGTTCCACAATATTTTCATGATTTGGTCTAAACCAATTTCATTGTTCGATTGTTGTCGCAAAGTGATGTCAAGGCATAAAGCAACCACTGCCCCTTTATTATAGTAACTCACGATATGATTTATGGAATTTGCGTCTTGTTGGTAGAATTTACTCCATGCCTCAAAACTTGACTGACTTACGCTTTGTGAGTGGCGGCCAGGTGTTCGCAATAATCGCGTAAATAATTCACTTAATACCTTTAAGTATTGTTTAGGACTTATCAATTTTGCTCGTACTACGGTCAAGTCGTCATACAGAGATGTAAATCCCTCATATATCCAGAGTTGAGGAGTATATACTTCCTTTGATAGGTCTGGCTGATGTAATACATTTGGTTTAATGCGTTTTACATGCCACGTGTGGAATAATTCATGCGCGCAAAGGCTTAGAAATTGTTGATAACCTTCTTTAATTTCTTGTGATTCCCCCATCATAGGTAATTGTGAACGAGAAAATTGCAGTGCGGTGCTATTAAGATGTTCAAGACCACCAAAACCATTTTGACAAACAAGCGTTAAGAACCAATATTCGTCACCTGGAAATTCACCAAATAGCTCAATGTGGTGAGAGATAATCGGCTTTAAGTCTTGAGCAATCCGCACAAGATCAAGATCGTTTTTGCCAGTGAATACCAAGTGAAATAAGACATCATCTACGACAAAGCTTGCTCGAGAGCACTCGCCTATAATTAAGGGATGCTCAATCAAGTCATAGTAGCTTAATCCATTGCTATCAGAAGCTTCTAACTCTATTTCAGAAGCGCGTAGGAAGTCCTCAAGATTCATCTCACTCGTCGGCAATGAGCCAGCGAGTTGCGGCCCGAAGTAGTGGTCTATTTGCATATCTATGCGTGCACTAGTGTCCTCATGAGTATCTGTGTGGACTTTTGATTTTTCTTGATTTTTAGTTACGAATTCAGATGCATTGTCCTGGTTAAAATATTGGCGCTGTAAGAGCGGATTTCCAAGCCGGTTAATATTGACAAAATGTTGAGCGTTTTCTAATCCAAGAACTCTCAAAAAAATACTTGTTCCATTAAAGAAAGCGTACTCGTCATTGATGTATGCACTTCTTACCGATAGGTCAAACGCAAAAACTTCATAGGAAATGTGAAATGAGCTAACAGGTTCTGAATGTCTATTCTTAATCCGCCAACTTTGCTTATCG
>CBFHTO010000067.1:0-17642 GCA_965658765.1 Glaciecola sp.
ACTGCATTTCGCCGTTGTCATAATTACATCCATGGTAATGAAGGGATGCCAAAAGATGCAGCGTTTTGGCAGTTTTTATATCTGATTTTTTCAAAAATGTTTGATGAACGTATAGGTAATAAACAGCGTGAATTTTGGGCGTCACCAACAGAGCAGTTTGATGATGAAGGCCGTAAAGAAATTCGAAAACGTATCGAGCCACTGTTTGAAAAAGTAAAAAAACAATATCCCGAAATATTTAAAGGTAATGAAGAAATTACGCTTTCTGATCGGGCTTTGGCTTTTATGGTGTCAGAGTTAGCTAAATATGATTTCTCGCGCACCGAAATGGATGCCAAAGGTGCTGCATATCAAGAAGTTGTGGGTGATAATTTGCGTGGTGACAGAGGACAATACTTTACACCACGTGGTGCAATCAAATTAATTGTAGAAATGATGGCACCTCAACCACATGAAAAGGTACTTGATCCATCTTGTGGCACCGGTGGATTCTTAGAGCAAACATTAAGCTTTATAAACCGTAAATTACATGAAGAAGAGAAAGTAAAGCTAGGTGCAGAGACAACTGAAGAGTTTGTTTCAATCCAACAGCGGATAAAAGAATTTGCACAAAACAATCTATTTGGCTGTGATTTTGACCCCTTTCTTTGTCGCGCATCACAAATGAATGCCGTCATGGCGAGTAACGCTATGGCTAATATATTCCATATGAACTCGCTAGAATATCCACATGGGCACTTAGCTGGTGTAGAAGCCGCCAAATCTAAAATACCTGTAGGAGACTCCAGCGGTAAGGATGGCAGTGTTGATGTCATCTTAACGAACCCTCCATTTGGTTCTGATATTCCAGTTACTGATAAGCAAATCCTTGAGCAATACGACTTAGCTTATACATGGGAGCGAACAGAAGATGGTGGCTTTAGAAAAACAAACCGACGTAAAGATGCAGTTTCCCCTGAAATACTGTTTATTGAACGTTGTGTTCAATGGCTAAAGCAAGGTGGTCGTATGGGTATTGTGTTACCTGATGGTATTTTAGGTAATCCGGGTGATGAATATATTCGTTGGTGGTTAATGCAGGAGTGCTGGGTATTAGGCTGCGTAGATTTGCCTGTAGAGTCATTTATAGTTGAAGCTAACGTCAACATTTTAACAAGTTTGTTATTCCTCAAGAAAAAAACAGACAGTGAAAAAGATGCTATTGCACTTGATGAAGAGCCGGAATATCCGGTATTTATGGCGGTTGCTGAAAAGGTAGGTTTTGATCGTCGAGGCAATACGCTTTACGAACGCCATCCTGACGGTGAAGAAAAAGTTATTGAAGAAGAAGTGGAAGAGCGCATTCGTATAAACGGCCAAAATGTTGTTCGCAAATTAAAACGACGTAGTAAAATTCTCGATGATGATTTACCAAAAATAGCAAAAGCGTATAAAGAATTTAGAACACAAAATCCGGAGCCTTCTATATGATATCGAGGATAGAAGCTTACAAATATCGATGTTTTAATACGTTAGACCTAGCGTTAGAGCTACAGCATGTATTTGCAGGCTCGAACGGTTCCGGCAAGACTACCTTGCTTGATATACCTGCGTTATTAGGTGATCTTCTTAACGTTACAGATATTAATGACGCTTTTTTTAAACCGGTAAACGGCAGAGATAGAGCCAGAGCAGAAGAGGCCAAAGAAGTTGTTCATCAACTGCGTGGTGATTATTTTATATTAGCGATAGAAGTTAAATTGCCACCTTCTATTATTGAAGAATTACTTCGAGATGCGAGCGACGCTTGGCAGAAAAAGTTTCAAAGTGTTGAATTAAGACCCGATACCGCTAGATATGAAGTTTCTCTAAGGATCAATGGGGCTAAGTTTCAAGTTACTGAAGAACACTTATTGCTATTCCCTGATAATGAATCACGCCCTCAACATGGTATGGGATTAGTTGGGGTCAATGAGTTCAGTCGAACTGCACCTTGGTTTAAAGTTTTTTCACGTAGTTTTGGTTCTAAGGTGAAATATCAAGCAGAGTATCAAAGCGGTAAATCTTCGATGCTTGAATTTGGTTTACGTGATAATCAATTGGCGCTTGCGTCTATACCTGCTGATTATGAGCTTTATCCAGCAGCGCTTTGGTTGCAAGAGTTTCTAATGCAAAGTACCCATTGTTACGAGCCACAATGGCCAGCAATGAGACAAGCAGCCTCACCCCGTGATAAAGCGTGCTTCAAGGCTGATGGGAGTAGTTTGCCTTGGCAAGTTTTTGAACTGCAAACAAAAGACCCTGAAGGATTGAATGAGTGGCTAGAGCTTGTTCAAATGGCTTTACCCTCTGTTAAAGCAATAGAGGCTAAAAAGCGAACAGATGATGGTTTTTGTTATCTCGAAGTTACCTACAGTAACGATATGAAAGTTCCTTCGAGTGGGTTGTCTCATGGCACATTGCATATTTTAGCATTAACAATCATTCCTTATTTGCAAAATCCTCCCAGTATTATAACCCTTGAAGAGCCTGAGAATGGGATTCATCCCAAAGCTATTGATGCAGTGTTGGAAGCATTAAAATTAACGTCAGAAACTCAACTTTGGTTGTCTACGCATTCCCCGGTTGTTTTAGCAAATTCAGAGCTAGAACAAATTATAACGATGCGATTTGAAACCGATGGCTCCACAGAGGTACTAAAAGGTAATGACCACCCTCGATTAAAAGAGTGGAAGGGAGAAGTTGATTTGGGAACGCTATTTGCGGCGGGGGTGTTGGAGTGATGATGAGAGATATTGTATTTTTAGTTGCTGATGGCGAAATGCAAGCAACAGTAGAAGGCTTTTTTGAAAACGAGGCGTTTGATCAAAGGTTGCAGTGCGCTAGATTTGAATTTGATACGAAGCAAGATTTGATTAAACACCCAAGAAAAGATGCTGGCGTTTATCAAGATGGTCACAACCTTTTAAAAAGTTACATGGGTACTCACCAATATGCTGTTGTGATGGTCGACTTTGCTTTTAATGATAATTTAGAAATAATGGATTACGGACAATTTTGTGACAACATGAAGGCAAAAATGAAAAAATCTGGTTGGCCAGAAGAACGTTTTCTTATCATGGCAATTAATCCTGAATTAGAAGTACTCATGTGGCAAGCGGATACTCGTCGTATTGAACCAATATTTAATTTCCAAGGCGAGAGCGGGGGGTTAAGAGCTTGGTTACAAGAGCGTAATTTGTGGGAGATTGGCCTTCCCAAACCTCAGGATCCAAAGGCGGCCATCGATAAAGTAAGAAACCAGAACTGGGGACGCAAGAAAACCCACACCCAAATTTTTAAACGTATCGCAAAAGATGTTTCTTTTAGAGGATGTGAAGATGAGTCTTTCAATAGCTTTTTACGTCAGATACAAGCCTGGTTTCCGAGGGTTTACGCATGAGAATAAAAACAATACCTAGTGGGTGGTTTAGTGATGAAGGTAGGCGTTTAGATTGTGGTCCTTATATGACAGGAGCGAAAGAAGCCGCTAAGTTAATTGAAGATTGCTTACTGCCAAAAAAACAATTAAAAGAGTTATTGGTAAATGGGCGTAAGGGCGCATTTCATGCAGGAAGGGAAGCAAGAGTTTGGGTGAAAGAGAGTAAATACGGCGTTCCGTTTTTGGGTAGTGTTGATATTATTCAAGCAAATCTTTCCCGCTTACCTTTGATATCTAAAGAGCAAATAGCTAGAAAACCGTTATTTAGAGTATATAAGGACTGGGTGCTAATAACTCGCTCAGGAACTATTGGAAGGATGACGTTAGCTCGTGAAGAAATGGATGGAAATGCTTGTTCTGAGCACGTCATGAGAGTAGTGCCAGACCCAGAAAAGGTTGAGCCTGGTTACCTATATTGTTATTTAAGAAGTAAGTTTGGGGTTCCACTTGTTGTTAGCTCTACATATGGGGCTATAATCCAGCATATTGAACCGCACCATATTATTAATTTACCGGTCCCCCAAATTTCTAAAAATGTAGAAAAATATATTCACCTAATGGTAGATAAATGTGGTTCAAATCGAACCGAATCGAATCTTTTGTTAAAAAGAGTAGGAACATTAATTAATCAACACTTCGATTTCCCTTATAAATTGGCACTTTCACACAGAGCTTTTAGCGCATCTATTGCTTCTTCAAAGCTCGTGCAAAAGAGAATGGAGTCAACTTATCATGATGGGGTAGCACAAGAAAGCGACCGTCTAGTAGAAAAAACCGGGGCAGAACAAAGTTTGAGTGAGCTAGGGGTTACTACTGGTGAGTCAGGCCGGATGAAGTTAATTTTTACTGAAAGTGAACATGGTGTTCCTTTTACAACCAGCGGCGAAATTTTTAGAGCGCGCTATGAGCCTAAGCGATTTTTAGCCAAATCAAAAGTAGGCGATGTTGCCGATTGGGGAGTTCAGCAAGAAGATATATTGTTGGCTAGAAGTGGTCAGGTGGGCGGTATTATTGGCACAGGTGTTTGGGCTGACTCTCGATTCAAAGATGCAGCTGTCTCAGTTGATGTAATTAGAATTAAAGCTCAAAAATCTCAGGTTTTACCAGGCTACCTTTATGCATATTTAATGTGTACAGATGTAGGTTATAGACAACTCATTAGAACCGCAGCAGGAAGTTCTATACCTCATTTGTCGTCAGATGATGTATTAAAGCTTAAATTGCCAAGAATGGAGCTGAGCGACGAACAAATCATTCATGACATGGTCGTTCGGGCTGGCGAACTAGCTGCTGATGCACAAAGGTTGGAAGATGAGGCTGTTAGAATGGTTGAAGATGCCATCGAGGAAGCAGCGCCAAAACATTAAGGAGTATTTATGGCACAGGTATTTGCAATTGGTGATGCGGTTAACGATGAAGAACGTAAAGCCATCGCTTGGTTAAAGGATAAGTTACCAGACGATTATTTTGTTATTCATAGTTTTGAAGTAGAGCAATTTGATCAACTTTTTGAGGTTGATATCTGTGTTGTTGCTCCTCATGCCATTTATTTAGTCGATGCAAAAGGCATTCATGGTCAAGTAGAAGTGGAAGGTAATAATTGGCGTACATCTCACTCAAGTTATCGTTCGCCAATGCCAAAGCTGCGTGGTAACGCGAAGTCATTATCAGGCCTTATTTGTAATCAAAACCGAGCTAATAAAGGGCTAAAAAACATCTATGTTGATACGGCCGTTGTACTTACTATCGAGGACTGTAAGTTTATAGATAAGGAAAATAGGGAGCGTGGTCATGTTGTTTCCCTTAAAAACAGTACCCGGTTTTTCACTGACAGCCAACGTATACCTGAGCGCTTTGACCGCAATGTCACTAAGTACATTCAAATAATTCTGACGGCCCTAGGGAAGGCGGCAAAAAAACGTAGTCATGGTGAACGATATGGTAACTGGGAAGTAGCTGAAACCTTGACGGTAAATGAGCATTTTACCGAATACCGTACTTTTAACGTTACTGCTGGTCTCAAAGGCGGTACGGTTTTGGCGAAGGCGTATAATGCTGATCCGTACCTGCCTGAAGATGAACGACTAAAGCAAAAACGTTTACTCGAAAATGCTTATCGAGCCATAGCTAAAATGCCTCCTCACTCTGCCATTGTTGGCGTAAAGGACTTTTTTGTTACTGAGGCGCAAGACAAATACATATTACTGACCGACGATATTCCTGGTGATAACCTTAGTGCTAAGTTAAAAGATACTAGCGCTATGCTGACTCTTGATCAGAAAAAGCGCATTGTTAAAGACATGCTTTTGGCGTTGAATCACATATGTCATCATGGTGTGGTTCATCGAAATATCACCCCTGATCACATTTTAATTGGCTTAGATGGACAGCCACGCTTAATAGATTTTGACTATGCCCGCATTGGGGCTGAAAACTCCACTACCATTGCCGATGAAGTCCAAGAACGCATTTCGAATCGATATAAAGCCCCTGAGTTATGGGCAGACAGTAAATCAGCTAGTTGTGCGTCAGATATTTATAGCCTTGGTTTAGTCATATACGAGTTATTTAGCGGCAACGTTGCCTTTGATACAGTGACTGAAGCAATTGAAAAGTCTTGCGAATTTAATACCAAACTAAGTCAACAGAAAAAATACTTGCCCACAGGCTTTGATGATTGGTTGCAATCTCTTTGCCATAAAGATGCATCCAAGCGGTTAACTGCGGAGCAGGCATTAGCTAGATTTAAAGAATTGTGGCAGCCTAAAACTAAAATTGAGGCCGTTAATAAGCCGGCAATATTACCAACACCAATTAGACCCGAAGCAACAAGCAAATCCGCTACTGCTGTAAATTACAAACGTCTTAAAAATGGCTATCAGCTTTCAAACAAATATGTTGTTCAGCAACCCCTTGGTAAGCCTGGTGGTTTTGGGGTTGTATATAAAGTAACGGATACCTTTGGTGATGTTTCTCGCGCTATCAAGCTTATTCTGCATGATCGCGAGTCAGTGTTAGAACGCTTAAAACAAGAGTACAGAACTTTACTTAAGTTACCGGAACACCCTTACGTAGTTAAAGTATACGATGCGGATGTGCTGCCTAACGACGGTCCTCCGTATATTGTTTTTGAATACTTAGAAGGGCTAGACGTTAGTGAGTTAATCCAACAGCGGTCTCTTACTGCTCATGAAGTCTGGACAATGGCAAAGCAAGTGGCTGAGGGGCTTCAACATTTGCATGACCACAGTATTTATCATTGTGATATCAAACCTCAAAACTTGATTTGGAAAGATGGAAAAGTCCGAATCATAGATTTTAATGTCTCTGTTGATGCTGAAGACTTCAGCCAAGGTGGAGGATCAAGAAAGTATCTGCCACCTGATTTAAATATTACAGAAACACCACAGGCTTCTGATTTAGTAGATAGAGATCTTTATGCGTTAGGTATTACTCTATATCGAGCCATGACAGGTGAATATCCATGGGCAAAAACAGAGTGCCCACCGCCTTTTGAGGTGGCACGTCACCCCAGCGAATTTACTCAAAGTTTTAATTTGACCGACGACGTATCATCGATTCTATTGAAGCTTATTGCGCCAAAACGTACAGATCGATTTGAAACAGCAGAGCAGTTTCTTGAAGCCTTAAATAAGATACAACAACTTAAGAAGGCGCAAACACCATCAGAGGAAAGTACCTCTCAGTTTCATTTGCCACCGCTTTCTGATGGTTCAAATCCTAGCAAGTCCGCTTTTCATGATTACTTACTAACGCTATATAGCCAAAGCAGGCATTCAAATAGCGGTACTCGTGGGTTAGATGATTACGCCAAATTAATTTATGTTGATACTTCATTAGATACTGAACTTGCCCCGGCTGTATTAGCAGGTCAACTGCGTTTAGTATTAATTACTGGTAATGCTGGCGATGGTAAAACGGCCTTTCTTCAACAACTTGAGTCGCTTGTTGAAGAGCAGGGAGTAACAGTTGCTCTGAATCCTCAAGGTAATGGTAGTGCTTTTGAAATTAATGGGCATCAATATGTCACCAATTACGATGGCAGCCAAGACGAGGGTGATAGGGATAATGAGTTAGTACTTGATGAATTTTTCAATGCTTATCAGGGAAATAATGTTGAATCCTGGCCGCACAATCAAACAAGACTTATTGCTATAAACGAAGGTCGATTGGTTGACTTTTTAAGCAAAAATGCGGATGACTTCCTTGCGCTTAAGAGTTTGGTTGAAGAAAGTTTAAAAGATGGCTCAGTACAAAATGAAGTTGCTGTTGTAAACCTTAACATGCGCGACGTATTGGCAGCGACTGAGGCACAACCCAAGTCAATTTTTGAACGAATTATTGGCAAAATGACTTCTGCCAAAGTATGGCAAGGTTGTGATTTCTGTGCATTAAAAGACAAATGCTATGTAAAACACAATGTAGCAACTTTCCAAGATGAGCAGACAGGTCCAAAGGTCATTGAGCGTTTGAGCTATTTATACAAGCTAACTAGCCTTCGAAACCAATTGCATATTACGATGCGAGATTTACGTTCAGCGTTAAGTTATATGCTAGTAGGTGAATACTCATGTGCTGAAATAAAAGAAATCTATGCCAATGGTGAATCAGATAAAATCCTAAATGGTTATTACTTCAATTCTTGGTGTGGTGCCGAAGGGACTCAAGATAGATTGCTTAAATTATTACGCGAGACCGACATAGCACAAGGCTGTAATGTTCGTTTAGACCGGGGCTTAGATTTCCTAGGGCTTGACGCTGTAGATTGGCTTCAATTTGAACAAAGAAGTGAACATGAAATTCACTTACTTGAAAATGCCCATCAAGCTTTGCCTAGTGGCACTGCTTTAAGTGAAAGCAAAGAAAGATACTTATCTCACCGAAATGTTGTGGGTATGCTGAAACGAAAAGCTTATTTTGAGCAACGTGGAGAAAACTGGCGCTCTTTACTGCCATATAGGTCTGCTAAGTTATTGGTTAGTTTCTTAGAGGGTGAAAAGTCATTAGAAGAAGCTAAGACCCTAGCGATAAACGCGATCAACCGTGGTGAGGGGCTGCACAACCCAATGTATTTTAATGGTCAACTTGCTATGCAGGTGCGCAAAGTTAACCAAGGGACGATTAAAAGTTATCGTTTGTTCCCTTCAGATGTTTTTTCAATTGAAATTAAAGATTCAGCAATGAACTCGTTATATATCGAACATAGCCCGCACTCATTGTTACTTAAATACCAAGATGAGACTGGATTGCACGCTGAATTGGAGTTAGATCTTGATTTATTTGAAATGTTGCAGCGCCTAAATCATGGTTATGTACCCTCAGCTCAAGCCGAGCAAAGTTTCTATTTAAGCTTAACGGTATTTAAAAATGTTCTCGCTTCCGCACCATATCAAGAAGTCTTACTGACAACGAACGGCCACCATTACGAAAAGATTATTCGTAATGACGACGGTGTTTTGCTGTTAGAGCACATAGCCACGGAGGCATCGTTATGAAGTTAGGAAAAAAAGACAAAGCTTTTCGCACGAATAAAGTGAGTTACCTTGATTTCAAAATCGTAGAAATGGATAGGGTTTTGACGCACTTGTTTGCACGACTCAAGCATAACGGCGCATCGAGCAAATTGAGTGCTAAAGGCATGACTGTTGGCTTGTTTAAAGACGAATTTTTAGACTCTCGTAACGAGAAACATTTTAAGGGATTTTCTCAGGCACCTATCACTGTTGAAAAGTGGATAGAAACGCATTTAGTTGATCTTATTAATAGAGGTAAAGCAAATGAAGCGGTTGCTGCACCTAGGCCATTGCATGGCAATACGTATTTATTTAGAAACCCTAAGAACTGTCGTGATTATGGTGCTTCAAAGCAAGTGTATGAGTTACTGTATCACGCTAAAAGTGGCCAAGCGGCTATCACTCGATTGAAACAGTTTTTCTTTGCTGGCGTAGATTCATCCACTGGTCAGTATGATTGTCAATCTCAGGTTGATGTTGAAACCCAAGCGTTATTGCGGTTGTCTGATCAGGTGAAATCTGATGCTCCCGACCATTCAGATATACAAGAGAGGTTTGCTCCTCTTAATCAGCAAGCAGCAGATGTTTTAGCTGATGATATCATTAAGTTGATGACTTACCGTCAGTATATTCCTCGCTCAGTAATGGTTGAATACATTAAAAATCTACTAGCGTTTCACTTAGCGCTATACCAGCTAAAACTATTTAAATTGTTGCCCGCTTTAGCAAAAAGTAAAGGGCAAAATCTAGAAGAAAGTGAAAGGCAAAAAACAGCGATATTTGTCGACATGACAAATGGTACTAATAAAAAATGTCATCAAATGGCTGAGCAAAGTGCCACTTTGCACTACAAGCGCATCCCGTCATTTATTAAGGCCTATTTTGGTGTGAAGAAGCTTGACGAGTTTGCCGAATACTTATCTAAGAAAGGCAAACTATCTGGTTCAAAGTCAATTAAACAAATGCCTGTTACGGAATTGTTTAAATTACTTGAATCTCCACTTGAGCGGGATAGAGAACAATTTTTTGGTCAACGTAATGCTGGCATCTTAGATGTTTCAGTTTCGTCGGCCAATAAGTCTGATGAGATCCCTCCAGAACTGCATGCTATCACTCAACTTGGATTACCAGAATTTGAAACATACATCGAAATTTTATTATTTGTTCAAGGAAATGCTATTCGTTCGGGATTGGTGAAGAACTTAGATAGTTTTATGTTGAAAAATAAGCCCGGTGCTTTATTAGAGCAAACCAATGGTTCGTATGGCGGTAGGCGGTTTTGCTTGGACGGCAGGTTATTAGAGGTAATGTTACAACTCGCTGTATTATCAAAGGGCGGTGATTTAGGGTTTCACACTAAAGAACTCAGAGTAGATCAGTTGTTGACCTTTTTGAAAACGCGATACGGTATTTATATTGATTCACTACCAGAAACTGACACCTTTTGTGATCAATCGATCGATGTGAATAGTGCTTTAAGAGAAAATTTGGTTGGATTTAAACGTAGATTAAGGGAGATTGGATTTTATCGAGATCTTTCAGATGCATATGTAACTCAAACTGTAACTCCTAGATATCAAATAGATAAAATTCAAAACGAAAAAGCACAAGGAAGTAAAGCATGATTAAGGGTATTCAAACTGTAACAAGTGCTGATATCGATAAGAGTTTAATTAATGTACTTTTGCCAAAACTAAAAGTTTTGTTAGAGACTCGTGGTGTTGGGCATTGCATGAAGGTTTCGGATCTAGAAACCAATTTAATGTACAAGCTGTGTGAACAGTTAGCTAAGGAGGTTGACCACTGTCAGGTAGCTGTATTAACCGATGGGACACACGAGCAATATTCGGTTTCTAGCACCAAGTTGGTTGAACTTAGAAATCCAGACGAGCACGGAAATTTACGTCCGCCCTTATTGGTATTTGTGCCCAATGACTTAAAAACATCTTCCGAAGATTCATTTGGTGTTGCAACATTTGAGCATGTAAATATTACTGATGTTTATTCTTTAGCATTTCAAAAAATTAAAACTCAATGCCCAGATAATATTGCTCAGTTGATTGATGAAACACTTTTTATCTTAAAAGAAAAAGCTTCTCTAAATCTGGGTGCTTATCAATGGTTAAGATACCTATTAACAATTCAATTGAATGGTTTTGAACCTAGTATTATTGGTGCTGCACTTTACGAATTAGGATTGATACCCGATTTAGAGTTGCATAATGATCACGCAGTACTACTAAGGCGTTTGGTTAGAAATCATGAATCAATCCACATAATCAAAAAATCAGATAAATCTGCCATTGCTACTGTTTATGATTTGCAGCTTGAAGGTGACGATTTTAACAAAAAGTTAGCTTTATTTCTTAATGAACAGGAAAACCTACTAGACAATAATTGGCGAAAGCAACTTGTAGTTGATAGCAATAATTGGCCACTAACATTTGATAAATGGCGTTTTCAATATGAAGAAGAAGCGACCGATGCTGTTTGTCTTACCGTTACTGATGTCGAGTTGCCTACCATACCTGAAAATGAAGCGGACCCAAATCTTCAACAACTGATAGGTCAACAAGTATTGACTGTGGGACAGGGCGGATTGAAAAAATTCTCCGTGTCTTTTTCTGTTGAGCCTAAACCAAGTGAAATAAATGGATTAGCGAAATACAAAGCACAAGTTTTTTCTAAACAAGGTGACTTTGTTGGTTTGATTAAAGCTGGGAAATCGACAACAAAGCCCACTGTTACAATTACTTTTAATAAACTCACAGGAATTGAGTGGGAAGAAGGTTGGCATTACATTAGGGTTCAGGCGTTTGATGAAAACGAAGAATTGTTGCCTCTAGTCGATGAGAATAACAATCCAATACCCTGGGGAACGTCCAGTGAGGAGCAGGCTGGCTCTCGCCTTAACGAAAGCGAATTGTTCTATGTATTACCAGCAGTGGATGCCGAAGTTGAGCCTATTCCAGGTAGAAAAGTGCGAGAGGCGTCACTAGCTCATGCAAAGATTAAGGCTGAGTTTACGACTGTAATTGATACCGCAAAATTTACAAATGCAGAAGTAATAGACGTTCACTGGCAAGATACTAAGAGCAAGTCAGAATCGATAGTCAATATTAAGTTTAAAAAAGGGGGCAGTGTTCAAGTTCCTGTAAATACCTACTTGAAGGATTTCGAACAAAAACTGCTAGCTAACCCCATGGCAGCGGTGACATGGCGCATTGAGATTAGAAATGAGCAAGCACAGCAGCCAGGCGGTGATTTAATCGATTGGCCAATTGAAGGTGTAGAAAGTCAATTTAAAGTCTTTAAAGAGGCACGAGAACGTTACTTCGGGTTAATTTCGCAAGGAGATAAAACTTTAGTTTCTGTCGCACATGATCATGTTGCAACAACCAATGAAGCTTATTTATATTCCAACGCATATTTAGAATATTTAGCCGCTGTATTTCAGAAGACCGAAAGTGGCCATGATTATGCGGCAGAACTATCCGCGTTACTTCGCTTAGATTCTATTTCAATAGTGATATGGAATTATGATGGTAGTTATAAGCAAGCAATGCTTTTAGGTCCTACTCATCCATTGAGGTGCTTATGGCTAGGTGGTTGGGCATCTCTTGCTGAATCATGGGCAAGACAAAGTGAAAAGGTTACTAAAGAGATTGCAGTAGGTAGTAAGAACAGCCTTTTGGAGGAGTTATCTTTGACTAACTTCCCGTATGTACTACCTGATTATCAAGGTCAGTTAATGGTAGCTCTTGATAGTATTCATCCCTTTTGGAGCGTACTGGCATCGGCACAAGAAAAGGAGCCGCAATCTCTCATTGATAAGATAAAAACTGCGATGGGAATAAAAAATGACTATCAGCAAGTTGGGAAGCAGAGCAGCACTTACTTGGCTACTAAGGTTGAGCGTTATTTAGTACAACATCCCTATGTAACTTGCCTGTCTATTAACGTTTTTAACGCTGGTTCAGCTAGTGCCGTAGCAGGAATGTTAATAGCACTTAGGAAAAAACAAGAATTAAAGCATATTTGTTTCGATATACGTTTGTTTGTTGCTGACCCATACGCTGTGGAAGTAGGCGCCGATTTATTTAAATTGATAAATAGTACTGATGAATCCAGCCAAGATAATGAATTATTTCATTCCTCAGACAATCATTTGGTGCCTAGACTTAGTATATCTTTGCGGTCTATAGCTGAGTTTGAAGAATCACCTGAAGATTTTAGTGCTAATTTGAGTATGTTGTTTGATGTGTTTCCTGCTGAAGAATTATCAGTGATTAGGCCGCAGGCTGATGAGCAGGTAGCTCCAGTGCATGGGTTGTATCAAGATTATGCTGTTGACTACTTGGATGAAAATGGCGTCATTGCTTGGGACAGACATACACGCCACGGTTCTGCAAAAATGTTGTTCGGTGGTCAAATTTCTTCGACGGTAGCTAAATTGCCTAAGATGATGTCAACAATAACGGCATCTCTTGCTACAGGGAATTTCTCACTAGATCAGGTACCAGTTGTGCGGTTATCTCTCGATGCAGCCGAAAGAGCTTTGTTGAACCAACTTCATGAGGTAAGTGATTGGGTCTTTACGGTAGATCGTAATTTAGGGATCGAGTTTTTTGATCACGGTGGTAAGGATGGTCGACCAGACTACTTGATTGATCATAGTCCGGAAATGGCTTCTTCGAATTCACACAATTTTGTTATCACCTCTCGCTCAACTACAGAAATAGAAGCTCTTTTGAAAGGTACTTTGGAGCAGCATCAGATTGTGCCAGATGTGAAGAAGGCGACGAGGGTTCTAGATTCACTAAGAGCTCTATCTGGAAGATTAGCACTTAAATTAGCATCGAATAGTGCTTCTAAGACTGAAGCTCTAGGATTGGCTTTGTCTAAGTTGTATTTGGAATACCAGGGTGTGTTTCACGATCAAGTTGTGGTGCCTTTAGATGCGCATCTTGAACTCTATTCCGAATTACAGAAAGCAGATGGCGAATTAGGTGCGGAAATTAGCTTTAAACGAACCGATTTAGCACTGTTTGATTTAGATGCGTCTTCTAGAACAATTAGATGTAATTTGATTGAAGTGAAGTGTTATTCCGAAGTCGGGGATTTAACGAAATACGAAAGCCTCAAAAAGAGTATAGCCACCCAGATATCTGAATCAGAACGCGTTTTACAGCGGCACTTTGATTTAACTAGAACCTCGCCGGATAGACCCGATCGTTTGGTTAAGACACAAAAATTATGTGTACTACTAGAGCACTATTTAAAACGCTCTGAGCGATTTGGCTTATTAGGAGCCGATATTGTTGATGAAGCAAAGTATCTACTTCGTACCCTTGAACAAGGGTACAAGTTAGCTATTACACGCAGTGCTATTATCTTCGATTTTGGGCAGGATAGTACTGGTGTTGAAAATGAGGTGGGTATTGAGTTTCACCGAGTAGGTAGAAATCATATCGATGAATTACTATCTGCTACTGTTCCTGAAAATGATGACGAATTGAGTGAAGCTACATTAGACTCTTTGGACTTGTCACTGCCTAAACTAAGTACTGCTGAGTTTTTACACAAAGAAAGGGACAGAACGATTTCTTGGGATGAACTCGCTTCTCAAGCATCCATTGAGTTGCCAGTAGTGCAAAGTGTTGATGAAAATAATACGAATACTATTAAAGCCAAGCCCATTGATAATGAAGTTCTAACATCTGAAAAAGATGGTGTCGAAACAATAAAAGAGCCTAGTATTACCTCTAAATTAATTGAAGATGATGTTGCAGAGCCAGAGCCAGAGCCAGAGCCAGAGCCAGAGCCAGAGCCAGAGCCAGAGCCAGAGCCAGGAAATCCAAGTATGACTGGTGATATTAAGGATGTTCCTTATGATATTGTCTTAGGTGTTAATGAAAGCTCAGCTCAATATGGTTTATTGGGTGAAGTACATGGCCGTAAAGTAGCGTTAGATTTAAATCATACCCACACGATAAGTTTATTTGGTGTACAAGGGGGCGGTAAGAGTTACACCCTAGGTTCGGTTGTTGAAATGGCGACTAAATCAATTCCTTCTATAAATACTTTACATAAAGAACTTGCGAGTGTGATCTTCCACTACAGCCAAACTCAAGACTATAAGCCTGAGTTCACATCAATGATCGCACCTAATGATGATGCGTCCCAAATTGCGAAATTAAAGAAAGTTTATGGGGCTGAGCCAACATCTTTAGACGACGTTGTTTTATTAACGCCGGAAGATAAATTGGAAGAACGACGCTCTGAATATCCTGGTATAGAAGTTTATCCATTAAAGTTTTGTTCTTCAGAGCTTCAAGCTGGACATTGGAAATTCTTAATGGGAGCTATCGGCAATCAGGCTGCTTATATTCGCCAGTTAGGCAATATTATGCGTAAAAACCGTAAGAATTTGACGATTGAGACCATCAGGAATGGTATTCAGAACTCAAGCTTATCTGACACACTAAAAGATTTGGCTGATATGAGGTTGGATTTTGCTGAGCAATATATCGACGATACGTTAAGCGTAGCTTCTTTGATTAAGCCCGGCAGAATGATTATTGTCGATGTTAGAGATGAGTTCATTGAAAAGGATGAAGCGCTAGGATTATTTGTTGTTCTTCTACAAATATTCTCGGAAGCAAAATACGAAAATCAAACATTCAACAAGTTAATTGTTTTTGACGAATGTCATAAGTACATAGACAGTCCTGATTTGGTAAAAGGGCTGGTTGAGACTGTGCGTGAAATGAGACACAAAGGCACTAGCGTGATGATCGCTAGCCAAGATCCGCCTTCTGTCCCTGTAGAGTTGATTCAGCTATCTTCACAGATCATTTTGCACAAGTTTAATGCTCCAGATTGGTTGAAGCATATTCAGAAGGCTTGTATTGGTTTGAAATCACTTACGTCAGAAAAACTTGGCGCTTTGAACCCAGGTGAAGCTTATATTTGGTCAAGTAAAGCAAGTGACAACGCCTTCGTTAGTGATGCTATGAAGATTCAATGTAGACCAAGAGTAACTAAGCACGGTGGAGATACGTTGACCGCGGTGTAGTTAATTTTTATATGAAGGCGGGTGGCAACCGCCTTTTCTTATAAATATTTTCTATATTAAATTAGAGATTTTATTTTCAGTGCTAAATTAGCAAGGGCTAGTTTACGCTCATCAAAATAATCATGCTTGTTATAGATCCCTTCAACCCCTTTAAGTTTGTGATTAAGGCAGCGCTCAGCAACATGACCTGGCGTGCCTTGCTGAGCAAGCAAAGTACGGCACGTTCGGCGTAAGTCATGAACAGTAAAATGAGGCATATCACCCATTAAGTTGGGTGGTTGTTTCTTTTTGCCGGCTTCATGGCCGAATAGCTTTGTAATGGCACGATTAAGTGTGTCAGCGCCCATATGAGGCTTCTTGCTGGTTCTGCGACTAGGAAATACATATTCAGACCCAAAGGCTCGTACTTTTAACTCATCAAGCCAGATAAGTACTTCAGGTGCTAACGGAACCGTAAAGCCAACATTGGTTTTACTTCTTTCTGCTGGTAGGTTCCATACCTCTTTTTCTAAATCAAACTCATCCCATTTAGCTTCGCACAACTCTGATTTACGAACGCCTAAGCAAACCAACAATAAACAGGCTAGGTAGTTCTCTCGACTAAAGCTGTCGTTATGTTTTTTGGCTGTAGCAAAAAATTGTTTGAGTTCATCTTCATTCAATGCTCGTTCTCTGCTTTTTTCTACGCCGCCAGCATCCTTAAAAGTAAAGGCGGCAGCAGGGTTATAGGCGAGTAAATCGAGTTTTATGCCGTGATTGAATAATTGTTTACAATAGCCTAGTGCATCATTAGCAATAGCCAATCTACCTGAAGCCTTTATATCTTCTATCGTGGTACGGATATCTCTGGCGGTTACCTGGTCAATTTTAAATTCACCAATATGTGGGGCAATATCTTTGGTATAAATGCGTTTGGGGATTTTTGGGTGTTTAAGTCTCGCTTCGAGTGTTGGATACCAGTCTTCGAATAGGTCATCCACTGTTTTAATGCTTTCTTGCTCGGCACGTTTTTTTGCTAAGAGCGGATCAAGGCCGTCTCTAAGTTGCTTCATTTTAGAAGCTGCTTCAAATCGCGCATCTTTTAACGAAAGATCAGAGTACTTACCCAGCGTCATTTCTTTACGCTTTTTATTGGAAGTGTAGCGAACCATCCAATAAGCTGAGCCTGACTTTGGAACAACAAAATACAACCCACCACCATCGGCGTAGCGACCTGCCTCTTCTTTTTTTATTTTAGACTCTAGTTCCTTAACCGTTAGGTTACCCGTAGTACTCATAGTGCTCCCCAAGCCTGATATCTCTTGGGGTTCATCTTACCCACCACTAGTGCTTTTGTAAACACCCACCTACCCACCAATTAACCCACCAATTAGGTTTGGATTTCGGTGGGTAACTGTGAACGACTACGAACAAAGCTTCTAATTTATTCCTTTAAAATCAGTGGTTAAAATACATTTATGGAGCTTGGTGAATATTATTCTATATTTTGGATCTGCTCGCGCATCTGCTCAATCAACACTTTTAACTCAACCGCCGACTGTGTTATCTCAGTATTAATCGACTTCGATCC
>CBFHTO010000068.1:0-17462 GCA_965658765.1 Glaciecola sp.
TCTTCGATATTCACCTTAAGCTGTTGGCAAAAAATATTGTACGTCTGATATTGACCTCCTGAAGTTCTGCAATTTTGTCTGATGCAGACCAAAAGTAAAGCTGAGCCGACGGTCGGCTTTAGGCTCACAACGGTCAAACTAAAAACCTTTTTCCAACCAGTGTTAGGTTTATTGATGCAAACCAGAAAAAGGTAATTTCCAACCTCATAATGCAAATAGCCTTAATATTGAGTAATAAAAAGCCCCGCTTATGCGAGGCTTTTAGGACTAATATGTTGTCGTCACCAAATATTATAAAATTAGTAACTCGCGTTGCCTGGTGTTCTTGGAAAAGGAATCACATCTCTTACGTTTTGAACACCGGTTACGTAGGCAACCAAACGCTCAAAACCGAGCCCAAAACCAGCGTGAGGGACAGTACCGTATCGACGAAGATCTCTGTACCAAGCGTAATCTTCCGCATCGAGTTCCATTTCCGCTAGTCGAGCGTCGAATACGTCCAAGCGTTCTTCTCTTTGCGAACCACCGATGATTTCACCAATACCAGGCGCTAATACATCCATAGCGGCAACGGTTTTACCATCTTCGTTCATGCGCATATAAAATGCTTTTATATCTTTGGGGTAGTTTTGCATTATGACAGGGGCCCCAACATGCTCTTCTGCAATGTACCTTTCGTGCTCGGATGATAAATCAACTCCCCATTCCACTGGAAACTCAAACTTCTTTTTACTGGCTTTGAGAATGTCGATTGCATCGCTGTAATCCATTCTTACAAAGTCTGAATGAATAACCGACTCCATACGGCTTACGACGTCTTTATTTACTCGCTGTTCGAAGAAAGCCATGTCGTCGGCGCGTTCTTCTAATACGGCTTTGAAAACATATTTCAATAAATCTTCAGCTAGTTGGGCGATGGTCGACAAGTCAGCGAAAGCAACTTCAGGTTCGATCATCCAAAACTCTGCTAAATGCCGACTTGTATTGGAGTTCTCGGCTCTAAACGTCGGGCCGAAAGTATAAACCTTAGACATTGCGGTACAGTATGTTTCAACGTTCAATTGACCAGAGACGGTTAAGAAGGTCTCTTTGCCAAAAAAATCTTCACTAAAGTCAACTTGGCCATTCTCGGCTCGAGGCAAGTTGTTCATATCCAGTGTTGATACCCTGAACATTTCTCCTGCGCCTTCAGTATCGGATGCAGTTAAAATTGGCGTACTTATCCAAAGGTAGCCATTTTCATGAAAAAATCTGTGTACCGCTTGCGACAAGCAATTTCTTACTCTCGTTACTGCACCGATGATATTGGTGCGTGGGCGAAGATGTGCATGCTCCCGCAAATATTCTATGCTGTGACGCTTAGCAGCCATTGGATAGGTATCTGGGTTTTCGACCCATCCTATTATTTCGATAGCACTTGCCTCTATTTCAATCGCTTGACCTTTCCCTTCGGACTGTTTGATAACGCCGGTGGCAAGCAATGAGCAGCCGGTAGTCAGTTTCTTAACGTCTTCGTAATTGCTTAAAGCATCTAAGGCGACGACTTGAATAGGATCAAAGCAACTACCATCGTGCACCGCTATAAACGATAGACCTGCTTTTGAGTCACGCTTCGTGCGCACCCACCCTTGTACAGAAATTGTGCTGCCAATTTCATGTTTCCCAGCCAAAACAGAGGCGACTGGTGCTTTTATCATAGTGTTCTCCATGGAATCTGCGTTTTTCAGATAGCGTTGCTATCATAATCTCTTATCAGTTTGACGTATTCTTGATTTAACTTAATACTTTTTATTGTTATAAAGTTTTTAGTTTGCGCCTTGAATTAGCTCATAATAAATCACACCGCTGTTAACAGTTTTGCAAGCTTTACAACGTTTATTTAAGCTTGGCAAAGCGTCTCTTGGAGCAGGCGCGATGACTCGACTTGGCTTTTTTCATAATTCCTTTAGTATACTTGAGTCAGATCATGATGTCAGTGCTGAAAACAGTGATGGCGTCAAATTACTTGGGCCAATTTCCCGAAAGGGGTCTTAGCGCGCTTTTCTATTAGTACAATTGAGCATTATTGATGACGGATAAAGATGGATATAGTCAAAATAGACAGCGCAACGCACGATCAATAAATGCTGGTTCTAATGAACGTCGGAAGCTTCCTCGCCAATCGGATCTGTTGTACCAAATCATGTTGGGCTTGAACTTAGTGTGTTGGGTTTCTCTACTCGGTGCGCTCATTTTATTTCATTATGCAAGGCCTGAGCTGGTTACGGGATTACAAGACTATTGGGGACTTGAAAGGCGAGACTTTTGGTCACCATCCCATTTAGAAGACCTTGTAACCTTGTTACAGGTGTCGCTGAGTCTATCGATAGTGACCATTGTACTGAGAAGCCGTCGCAATCGTCGTAAAGAGGACAGATTTGGCGTTAACATAATTATTTTACTCGTCATTAGTGTCACTAGTTTAGTGACTTTGTACTTAACGGTGTAAACACATGCAGGACATAGATGAAGTATCAGGTAGATAGATTACTGCAGGTACGCTCGTTACGACAGCTAATCATCGGCTGTTTTCTAGTTGCTCTGGTTCCGCTCATTGCTCTGCTATGGCAAAGTCAGCGAGATTTTGACAGCATGAGTCAGGAAACTGCAAACAATACGGCTTTTTTTGTATTTATGACAAGTGAACTGCGTGAACTAGAAGCGCTTGGTGATGATGTAGAACGCTTGGTTAGGCAATATCAGGTATTACCAAAGAATCAATTACAAGAACTCGCCGACAGTGCGATAAGTGGTTATCAAAGCAAGTTGGCATTTCTTTGTGAACAATTTGTCAATATTCAAAAATGTGGCGACTTAACAAACACGATCAACGAACTGGTTGCCTATCCCTCATTTGATGACAATCTCTTGCTTGATGCTAAATTAGCAACACTTAGGCAATCTCAACAACAACTTAGAAGGCAAGTCCAACAGCTTATTAACCAAAGAATTGTGGCGCAGCAAGTATTTGTTGAGGAAATACAAAGTCGTCAGGGCTGGTCCACCTTAGTACTGGTACTAATGTCACTAGGTTTGACCCTCATTGCGGTTCAGTTAATTATCAAGCCAGTCAAAAAGCTTAAACGTATCATTCAAGCTATTGCGGATTCAGATCAAAGTATGCCCTTACAGACACGTGAGGGTCCTAGAGAGTTAGTAGCCGTTGAGCGCGACCTCTATTGGCTCCATGACCGTTTACAACAATTAGAAAAAGTAAGAACTGCACTGTTAAGACATGCATCGCATGAGTTAAAGACACCAATGGCGAGCATTAAAGAGGGTTGCGAAATTCTGCAACAAGGCATGGTCGGAGAACTTAGCGAAGCCCAATTAGAAGTCGTTAATTTATTAACTGTATCAACCGAAAGACTTAATTTGTTAATCGTCAAATTGCTCGACTATAATGCTTTACTACAGCAGGCTGAGCCATCGTTTAGACAAGTAAATCTCTATGATTTAGCTAATGAGTGTGCCAATTCCTATCAATTGTTGTTAAATCAAAATAGCCAAACGATTAAACTGTTAATAGAGCCGAATCACGTCATCGTATGCGACGATGAACTTTTGCGCAGGGCATTAGATAACTTAGTGTCTAATGCCATAGCGCATGGAGATTTACACTCAACTATTGTGGTCCGGGCTAAAGATTTTGGTGATTATACGCATCTTGATGTCATGAATCAGGGAACCCCCATTCCTCTTGCGTCACGCGGTGAAATTTTCGAACCATTTAAACGAGGCAAGCGGGTGAGAAATGACAAAGTAATGGGAGCAGGTTTAGGTCTATCAATTGTCAGTGATTGTGCACGTTTACTCGGAGGAATGACGGACGTAATTGACGATACAGCCTCCGATGTATGTTTTAGAATATCCTTACCAAAAAGAGGCTTAGAAAGAGAGGATGAAGCGTGAAATTTAGGATGCTCTTGCTGTATGTCTTGATTGTACCGCTGTGTGCGTGTACCAATTTACGCGATACATTTACGGGTGTAGAAAAAAAGACTGAAGAATCAGTACTCGCACAACTTAAACCCAGACTCAATGCAAATCGAGACATAGACTTTTCGGCTCTTTGTTCCACGCGACCGCAATTTAAACTATTTTTGGAGTATTGTCAGGCAAGTACATGGCTCGCCTTACAATCTTTAGTTGAGTCAAATAACTGGCAGCATCGTAAGAGCCTTATTTCAGCGATTGATGATTCTTCGGGTAGTACGATTGCACAAAAAATATATAAAGTAATGCTAAGTCAGGGGTCTGATACACCCTATCAAGACAGACTTCGGGCACAATCGTTAATAAAAGATGTTGTTAACAATAAAAAGGTTGAAATGAGCGATGCGATGAAGGCAATCCTTTCGAATATTCATGGGCGATCCGAGAAAATTCTAGAGAACAAATCGGAGTTGGTATTGTTAGAAAATAAATTGCTTGAAGCTGCAAAGCAATTAGAACTCAGTAATGTAGAATTGGAAGCATTGCGGTCAGAAAAAGCATCACTAGAAACAAAGATAGGTCAGCTATTAGATATAGAGCAGGCTTTGAACGACAACAGAAAAGAGGACGCACAGTGATAGTTTCAAATAGTTCAAGTGAGTCTGAACAAGCAAAACCAAAGTTACTTTTAGTGGACGACGATGAAACCCTACTCAGGTTAATGTCCATTAGATTACAAAGCGAAGGATTTGATGTGACAAGTGTCGATAATGGCTCTAAAGCTTTAAGATTGACCTACAACAATCACTTTGATGTGGTACTAAGCGACTTGCGAATGCCGGGGATGGATGGACTGAACTTATTTGATGAAGTCTTGCAGAAAAATCCCGATATGCCACTGATTTTAATGACGGCGCACGGCAGCATAAAAGAAGCTGTTGCAGCGACACAAAGAGGTGTGTTTAGCTTTTTAACAAAACCAGTTGATCACAAAGAGCTCAAACGTATTTTGCTTAGGGCTATTTCGCAAACGACGAGAGAAAGCGTTGGCGATTGGTGCCAAGATATTATCACGCGCTCGCCAGATATGATTAGAGTGTTAAAGCAAGCAGAGCAATTGGCGAAAAAAGACGTAAGCGTACTTATAAACGGTGCCAACGGAACCGGAAAAGAATTATTAGCTAAAGCCATACACAACGCCAGCGAACGAAATGCCCAGCCATTTATTAGTATCAATTGTGGAGCACTACCTGACCAACTTCTTGAGCAAGAATTATTTGGTGTAGTTGCGCCGGATAATGCTGCTCAGCAAAGTCTGCAAGGGCTTTTTAAAGAGGCCAATGGCGGGACTTTATTTTTGGATGAAGTAAATGACTTGCCGATGTCGGTGCAGGCAAAACTGTTCAATGTTCTAAGAGAGAAAAAAGTCCGTCCGGTTGGCTCAAATCAAAGCTTTGATTTTGATATTCGCCTTATTTCTGCAAGTGATAAAAACTTGCAAGAAGCCTTATTAATGAACGAATTTCGGGAAGATTTGTTTTACCAATTGAACATCGTGGATCTGACTTTACCTACCTTGAAAGAGAGATTTGAAGACATTCCTTTACTAGCTGATTACTTTTTGAAAAAAAGTGCTGAGCAGTACAAAATTAAAGTACAAAAGTTTGCCGACGATGCGATAACGACTATGACCAAGTTTGAGTGGCCCGGTAACGTTAGACAACTTAATAATGTGGTAGAGCGCTGCGTGGCTTTGACGAATCATTCCGTCATATCGAGCAGTTTGGTGGAACAGGCTCTTTCGCAAGAGAATCAATACTGGCCATCTCTGACGGAAGCGCGGGACTCATTTGAATACGAGTACCTTTGTAAACTCATGAATTTAACCCAAGGCAATGTGACCAAAGCCTCTGATCTGGCAGGCCGCAACCGAACCGACTTGCACAAACTAATGAAAAAACATGGTTTGGTGGCAGCCGATTTCCGTCCAAAGACCTAGTGCCTTATAGTAACTTTCAATAAAGGGCATTGACCGCAGTTTTTATGGCATTGGTGAGTGTTGCGATGTCTCCTTTAGAGCAGATGAACGGCGGCATTAAATAAATCAATTTCCCAAATGGTCTTATCCATGCGCCTTGTTCGATAAATATCTTTTGGATTTGGGCAACATCTACCGCTTGTTTCATTTCTACCACTCCAATTGCGCCAAGTGTTCTGACATCAGCTACCGCACGATGGTCTTTTAGTTCGCTCAACTGCTCTGATAGTTCTTGTTGAATGCCCAGTACCTTATTTTTCCAATCGTAAGAAAGCAGAGTTTGAATACTGGCGTTTGCCACTGAACATGCGAGTGGATTGCCCATAAAAGTAGGTCCATGCATAAATACGCCTGGGCTACCAGAGCAGACCCCTTGTGCGACTTCTTCAGTGCAAAGTGTCGCGGCAAGCGTCATATATCCGCCTGTCAAGGCTTTACCTAAACACAAAATATCAGGCGTTATATCGACATGGTTACAAGCAAATAGCTCGCCTGTTCTTCCAAAGCCTGTTGCAATCTCATCGCAAATGAGTAAAACATTAAATTCGTCACACAGTGCTCGAGCTGCCCTCAGATATTCAGGATGATATATCCTCATACCTCCGGCGCCTTGGACAATCGGTTCGAGTATCAGCGCTGCAATACTATTGTGCTCTTGTTCTAAAATGTCTCTCATTGGACCTATGTCATCTGGGTTCCAAGCCTTATCAAAGCCAGTTTGTGGGGCAGGGGCAAAATAGTGTTCAATTAAGCTACCTTTAAAAACTGAATGCATGCCATTAATTGGGTCGCACACTGACATGGCTGCAAATGTGTCACCGTGGTATCCGCAGCGTGGCGTAAGCAATTTACATTTCGTTTGTTGGCCTTGACATGACCAATACTGGATAGCCATTTTTATTGACACTTCAACTGATACCGAGCCTGAATCAGCCAAAAATACGCGGCTAAGACCGCTGGGGCATATATCCAAAAGTGTTCTGCTTAAGTCTATCGCCGGTTGATGTGTTAAGCCGCCAAACATTACATGCGACATTTGATCAAGCTGTTGGTGAGCAGCGGCATTAAGTTCTGGGTGATTATAGCCGTGTATTGCAGCCCACCATGAACTCATTCCATCGACCACTTTGCGACCGTCGCTCAAATAAAGATGAACGCCTTTTGCGTGTTCTACTTTATAACATGGAAGAGGGTTGCTAGCAGAAGTATAGGGATGCCAAATGTGGCGTCGGTCAAATTCTATATCGTCGGTTGTGTTCAAAAAATAACCTTTAGTAAAGCTTGGGTTTTAAATTTCATTGACAAATGAAGGTTCGCACATAGACTAGTCACAATTATCTTCGGAGTAAACCATTTTATGTCTACATACGCACGCGATACTGCGGGTTCTGTAAAAACAAACAACGAATCAAGAATTATGCAAAGTCATCAGCAAACTGAATTACGTCATAATTGGCAAGTGTCTGAAATAGAATCGCTTTTTAACCTTCCGTTTAATGACCTTATATTCAAAGCTCAGTCAATCCATCGACAACATTTTGATCCTAATCAGGTACAAGTCAGCACTTTATTATCAATAAAGACGGGGGCTTGTCCTGAAGATTGTAAATACTGCCCACAAAGTGCTCGCTACGACACAGGATTAGAAAAGGAACGCTTGCTTGAAATTGACAAAGTCATTACACGAGCCAAAGAGGCAAAAGCGGCGGGCTCTACTCGTTTTTGTATGGGGGCTGCATGGCGTAATCCTAAAGATCGAGATATGCCCTATGTGACATCCATGGTTAAAGAAGTAAAAAAGCTTGGCCTAGAAACCTGCATGACCTTAGGTATGTTAAGTAGGGAGCAAGCCACTGCATTAAAGCAAGCTGGGCTTGATTACTACAATCATAACCTTGATACCTCTCCTGAATACTACGGTGATATCATTACCACTCGAACATACCAGGACCGCCTTGATACACTCGAGCACGTCCGAGAAGCAGGTATGCATGTCTGTTCAGGTGGCATTGTAGGAATGGGTGAAAATGCAGAGGATCGAGCAGGTCTTTTACAGCAGTTAGCGAACTTACCGCGTCATCCAGAGAGTGTACCTATCAATATGCTGGTTAAAGTTAAAGGTACACCTCTTGATAAGGTCGACGATTTAGAACCTTTTGAGTTCATTCGCACGATTGCTGTTGCACGTATTTTAATGCCCAAATCCTATGTCAGGCTTTCTGCGGGGCGGGAATCTATGAACGAGCAAATGCAGTCTTTGTGTTTTTTAGCTGGCGCGAACAGTATTTTCTACGGTTGCAAACTGTTGACCACTTCAAACCCCGACACACACGAGGATGTCCAGTTATTTAGGAAATTAGGAATTAATTCAGAGCGTACAAGATCCTACTCTGATGAGGCATATGAAGCAGTATTAAGCGAGGAGATTGAGTCCAATAACACTGACGAGAGTTTGTACTTTGATGCCACTCAGCGTAACGCTCAAAATAACGTATAGTCATGAACTTTGCTTTTTTAAAGAGCACGGTCGAGTCTCTTGAAAACAAGGGCTTGCGTCGCAGACGTTATAGCCTAACTAGCAATTTTGATGCGGTTATCGAACACGATGGACGAGGCTTTATAAATTTTTCGAGCAATGATTATTTGGGACTTAGTCAAAATCACCAAGTTTTGCAATCATATGTCGAAGGTCTATCACTTTACGGTGCGTCTGCAAGTGCATCACCTGTAGTTACTGGGTATTCCGTAGAGCACGAAAAGCTCGAAGCTAAACTTGCTGAAAAATTAAACAAAGCCGCTGTCCTTTTATTTACAAGTGGATTCTCGGCTAATCAAGCACTTTGTCATGCAATGTTTGGGCATAAAAAATCAGGCAATATTCTGTGTGACAAATACATGCACGCGTCGTTTATACAGGCAAGCCAAGAAGTCGCAGTTAGTTGTAAGCGTTTTAGGCATAACGATGTCGAGCACACAAAACTTCTCTTGAATAAAATGAGTACGGAAGGAACGCTAGAAAACAGTGCCTTGGTAACCGAGGGAGTATTCAGCATGGACGGCGACCTCGCTCCTCTCAATGACTTCAATACTTTGTTGAATCAATATGCGCCAAAACCGTGGTTGGTAGTAGATGATGCACATGGGTTTGGGGTATTAGGCGAATCGGGCTTTGGCTCTTGTGATCTTCCTGAGTTAAAAGGCGCAGGCATCGATGTGCTAATGGGCACGTTTGGTAAGGCAATCGGGACAGCAGGTGCGTTTATCGCTGGCCCTAAAGAGCTGATCGACTACATTGAAAGTACGTCCAAACATTACATTTACAGTACATCTTTTAGTGCAGCCCAAGCTAGAGCAAGCTTAACCTCACTCGAATTAGTGGAAAAGGGGCAATTCAGAGCTAGACTGTTTGAAAATATTAATTTGTTTAAAGAGTTGTCGCAACAGCATGGTATTGTGCTTAGTGATTCAAGCTCTCCGATTCAGCATATCTTGGTTGGTGACCCGATTAAAGTTATGCAAATGAGTAGGGCTTTACGAGACTTGGGGATCTGGATAAATGGCATAAGAACGCCCACAGTTCCTCCCAACACAGATCGCCTTAGAATTACAATCAGCGCGCTTCATCAATCGCGAGATATTGAATCGCTTTGTGATGCTTTATCGATGGTTGTTGACAAGTTTTTGAAAAATTGACATTACGTGAGGTCAATAAATAAGCCCATGAAAATTAAGGTTTGTATGTCGTGATATCTGCGCTAAAAACTGTATCTGTGAGCAATAAAGAACAGCTGGCACTTAACTTCAGCAAAGCGGCCAGACAGTACGATGAAAACGCACATGTACAGAAGGCGGTTTCTCGTTATGCGATGTCGCTCATGCCAAGCCTTTGTGATGATAAAGTAGAGTGCTTGTTAGACCTAGGTTGCGGTACATCAGCCATTTGGACTGAGTTATGCGAATACACAAAGCAGCTTATCGGGCTCGACATATCTCAGTCAATGTTGCAGCAGGCTCGTTACAACTTAGCAAATCAACAAACCTCGATAAAAACGGCCTTCAATTCTGATTCTCAATATGCATTTTGCAACGCCGACGCTGAGTCACTGCCTTTTAAAGATAATAGTGTGCAATTTATTTACTCGTCGATGGCTTTGCAGTGGTGTTACTCAATAGAGAAGGTTTTCGCCGAATGCTATAGAGTGCTTACGCCAGGCTCTAGCGCTTTGTTAGGCGTCTTAAGTGGAGAATCGTTCGAATCGTTGACAAGTGCTTACAAGCGAATCGGCAGAGTTAGTCGACTAAATTCATTTTTGCCTTCGCAGTCTATTATTGAAGCGGCCAGCGCCTTGCCTTGGAATTGCGACACAGAGACACACACATTCACAACATATCATGACTCTGTGATTGATATGTTGCGTTCGATAAAACAAATAGGCGCTGATACTCCGAATGTTCGTCAAACAATTCCCAATCAAAGCTTATTGCAATATTCTCATGCGCGTAAAACGTCATCAATAAAATCAATACCTTCTGCCGATGAGCAATACGAATCTGATAAGATGAATAGTAAGAGTGAGTTGGGTGTGAATGATAAAACTTATTTAAGTCGACAGGAATTACAAGCCTTACAACAATCCATGGTCGAGAATATGCGATCCAGTTCCAAAGAAACGATGAAAACATCAGCCCTTACATCTGAAAGGGAACAAAGTACGAACAACAATTTACCCTTAGAATACTCAGTGGTATTCTTGAAATTAAGAAAAAGCTAAGCAAATAAGCCTCGATAATGCTGTTCATTGCCATCGAAGTTTAAATAGAGACATTGATTGCTTATAATCGAAGACGAAGAATTGAGAGATAAAGAAGTTTGATGAATACATTTTTCATAACCGGTACAGATACCGATGTCGGTAAGACCGTCACAACGCGACTAATTCTTGAGAAGTTAAGTGCGGCCGGTAAACGCTCTCTTGGTATTAAACCGATATCTGCTGGATGTGAAGTCACAGCTTCTGGGCTTCGCAATGACGATGCCTTGCATTTACAAGAAGCCAGTTCGGTGAAAGTTGACTATGAAGTAGTCAATCCAATTACTTTTAAAGATCCAATTGCGCCTCATTTAGCAGCGGCGAAGCAGGGTTACGATTTGACACTTTACCGTTTACAAGATTGTTTAGATGAAGCTAAACGACAAGAACCATCGTACTTACTCATAGAAGGCGCGGGTGGTTGGCGTTTACCTTTGAACAGTAAAGGACAGTTTTATTCTGACTTTGCCTTGCAGAATCAAATGCAAGTGATAATGGTCGTCGGCATGCGTCTAGGGTGTTTAAATCACGCAGTCTTGACATATCAAGCCATTAAGAATGACGGCTTAAAATGCGTTGGTTGGGTGGCAAACCAACTTTCAGATAACATGTTGTGTTACCAAGAAAACTTAGATTCTTTGACTGCGCTTTTGCCAATACCCCTAATAGCTGAGGTGCCTTTTCAACCTGGCAGGCCGAAGCAAATCAAATCAAACGAAGCGTTCTCAAATATATTCCGATAAATCTTGGCCTGGGGAGATACTTTGTTTTTTATCGCCCTCGAACACGAACCCATTTAAATCGCCGAGGAGCGTCAATCTATTATTTATGAGTGAAAGGGCGCTTCCTTCTTTTATTGCGAGAACGGGTGTGCTTGGATGAAGCACACAAAACTCCGATATCCGTTGGTCTCTCGTTTCGCCATGAAAGTCTTTTGGTTTGATATCTGTATAGTGTGGATTAATTTGTGCGCTAATGATCGCCAGAGCTTGAAAGCTAGGCGGTTCTATAATGGGCATATCATTAGTAGTCCTAATACTCTGCCCGCAAATGTTAGCACCCGCGCTCCAACCAATGTAGGGCATGCCGTGATTGACTTTTTCTTGTATCAGAGAGATTAAGTTCAAGTGATATAGTTCGTGTAATAACCTAAAAGTATTGCCTCCACCAACAAGTATGGCTTGAGCACTGCGTATTGCAAGCACTGGGTCTTCAGTTTGATGCAAGCCTGTGACTTTTAGCTGAGGTATGGCAGATTGCACCATCTGAGTGTAAGCATCCCAACTTGTTGTAACACCAGCATACGGTATAAATAAAACGTCTTTTACGTCGCCTAAATGAGAGTTCATCCAGTCGCTTGCGTAAGCTAAATACGGAAGCTCTGCAAAACGAGAGCTACTAAGCATAAGTACGTTCATACTTTTATCCTTTCGAATGATACAAATCAAGACTTTTGAAACTCAGTGATAATATCATTTGACGAGTGATTCTGTTATCGAATGCTTTAGGTTTTTATTAAAAGTCCTGAAGCGATGTTAACTTAAGTATGTCATTTTTCTCTTGATTGTTGAAGGTACATACACGTGCGACCCCTGTTTTTATATCGATGAAGACGTTAAGCGGGAAATTAATATCATAAAGAGGTGCTAAGTGAGCAATGACAAAAGTGACCAAGGTTTGATAAAGATCCTAAAAGTGATAATGCTTGTTGGCATCAGTTTAATTGCTCTAGGAGTTTATTTTCATATGTTCAGCCCAACTATCGAGGAAATGGGCGTTACTGGTATTATCATAAGTGCAAGTTGTGTTGCAATTGGGATGATATTGTCTTTGCCAACCAAAATGTTTTTGACCTTTGTACTAGTAAAAAGAGAGCATGAGCAAGCTGAACTAGAGAGAAAAAACAAACAATCCTGATCGCCATGCTAGTAACTTAAGTTTATTTCATCTTTACTTCAGACTCTTATCTTATACCGCTTGAATCATAGTGCTTAGGTACCTTAGTATAGACGTGTATTTACCAGACCATAACCGTTTGTATTGGTTGTTTTGTCAGCGTTAAGGATTATTAATGGCTTTATCTGTTTTGTTTGTCTGTTTAGGGAATATTTGTCGGTCGCCAACAGCGGAAGGTGTTTTTAGAAAAAAATCGGATAAGCAAGGATTAAACATTACTATCGACTCTGCGGGCACTGCTGGTTACCACACAGGCGCTGCGCCTGATAAGCGTTCTCAAGCGGCTGCACGAGAAAAAGGTTATGAACTTGGCGCGTTGAAATGTCGCAAAGTGCAAGATTCTGATTTTGAACAATTTGATTTGATAATTGCCATGGATGAGGCAAATGTTAATAAGCTAAAGGAAAAGTGTCCAGAAGACCTACATCACAAAATACGTCTTTTCATGAGCTTTTGTAAGAGTGATTTTGCCGAGGTGCCTGATCCTTATTATGGTGGCGCCAGAGGTTTTGAACTCGTATTAGATTTAATTGAACAAGCGAGCGATGGCCTGCTTGAGTATATTACTCAAGCCAATTAGCGGGCGAACCCTTGACCTTACTGAACAAGTATATATTTTGTTTGACCGTTCTATTATTGGTGTTTTTTGTTCCAAGACTACTGCAAGGTAGTTTCGATACTGAAATATATATTGCGAGTAGCATACAATTACCAATCATCCTTACTGCCATTTTGGTTGGCATGTCGATATCTGCTGGTTCCGCCGCATTACAAGTCAGTTTAAATAATCCCTTGGCAGATCCGAGTATCATCGGTATATCAAGTGGCGCGAGCGTAATGGCAGCCTTTTATTTATTAGTATTGGCTCCTGCAAGTAAACTCAGCGGTATATTGTCAGTTGAGTATTCAAGTTTATGGTTACCTATTTTTTGCTTTATTGGAGCTTGCATTAGCGGTGGTTTAATTTACTTTTTAGCTACTCGTCTGGGCAGGAGTATGGCAAGCTTTATTCTTGCGGGAATTGCGATTTCGACCTTAGCCAGCGGAATAGTGGGCTGGCTATATCTTTTGGCGCAGCCTCAAGCTTTGCAGGGCCTAAGCTTTTGGTTGATGGGTTCGTTGTCACAAACCTCGTTCAAGGCTCTGAGTGTTGCTCTTCCGGTGTTACTGCTCGCGTTAGGTAATTTACTTCGTTTAGCAAAAGAGATAAATCTTTTATATCTTGGCGAAACACAAGCTAGTTTATCGGGCGTCAATACAAAGAGGCTGCAGACCGAGGTGTTTCTAACGGTCGCAGTGCTCGTCGGCGTAAGTGTATCCATTGCTGGGTCTATTGCCTTTTTGGGACTTCTTGTGCCACACATCGTCCGCAAAATACATGGCTATGAGAATCACAAAGTCTTTTCAACTTCGGCGCTTTTAGGCGCAATTATTTTAGTCATGTGCGCTATCATTAATGAATATGCGTTTGATTACCACGTGCCATTATCTATGCTAACAGCCTCTTTTGGGGCCCCATTTTTCATATATGTTTTACTTAGCAAACGCCAGAGTAGCGTCTACCGCTAAGCGCCATTTTTTTAACAGACTTGTCCGAATTTTTTCATCAAGTTCTGGTTCGAAACTCCTATCAATTTGCTTATTTGTTTCAATGTCGGCAAGGTCCTTGTAGATGCCTGCTTTTAATCCAGCGAGGTAGGCCGCACCTAGTGCTGTGGATTCCATAATCATCGGTCGCTGAACCGATATCTGTAATATGTCGGCTAAAAATTGACAAAACCAGTCATTTGCAACCATACCGCCATCAACCCAAACTTTATTAGAAGCTATGCCGTCTTTGTTCATAGCTTCAAGGAGTTCAAAACTTTGATAACACACAGATTCTAATGCGGCGCGTGCGAAATGAGCAGGTCCAGTGCCGCGAGTCATACCAAATAAACTTGCACGTGCATCAGGCTCCCAATGCGGTGCTCCTAGGCCTGCGAAGCCTGGCACGAGGTAAACTCCATGATCATAGTCGAGTGACTCGGCGAGTAGTTGACTTTGTTTTGCATGTTCAATGACTTTGATACCGTCTCTAAGCCACTGAATATTTGCCCCAGCCGTAAATATCGAGCCTTCAAGTGCATAGCAGCTTACTCCATTTAGTCGATATGCCACAGTTGTAAGAAGGTTATGTTTTGAATCGACAGCCTTACTACCGGTATTTAACAAGGCGAAGCATCCTGTGCCATAAGTGCTTTTTAGGTCACCTTTCGAGAAGCATGATTGACCAAAAAGAGCGGCTTGTTGGTCACCCGCTACGCCATAAATTGGGATTTTTTGTCCTAGTACTCGTTCATCTGTTTCACCAAAGTCATCCGAACAATCTAGGACCTCAGGAAGTATGGATTTTGGTATGTCGAATAGATTTAAAAGATCTTCATCCCATTGTTGAGTATGAATATTAAAAAGGTTTGTTCGTGATGCATTACTAGCATCGGTGGCGTGCACTTTACCCTTTGTTAAACGCCAAATTAAAAAACAATCAACCGTCCCAAAGGCTAGACGACCTTGAGTCGCAAGTTGGCGAGCATTTGGTACTTCGTCTAGTATCCATTTTATTTTGGTGGCAGAAAAATATGGGTCGAGCAACAAGCCTGTTTTTCGCTTTATCAGATCAGCGTGTTCTTTTATATCTTCACAATATTGAGATGTACGCCGATCTTGCCAAACTATCGCTGGGTAGATTGCTTTGCCAGTAGTACGATCCCATATAAGCGTCGTCTCTCTTTGGTTTGTAATACCTACACAAGATACATTTACATGTAAACTTTGGCTTTGCTCGATTACCTCTAGACACGTACTCAGGGTCGTCTGCCAAATATCTTCAGGATCATGCTCTACCCAAGCATTAGCTGGATAATGTTGAGCAAATTCTTTTTGTGCGCTCACAAGCTGATTGCCATTTTTTTCAAACAAAATGGCACGTGTAGAAGTGGTACCTTGATCGATTGATAAAATTGTATCTTTACGCATGTACAGTCCTTATTTTTATGTTACTGTATCGATTAAGTTGATAAGCGCTATGCAAGCTCATTGTTCGCTACCGTCTAATTCGAAAATATTAATTTCTAAATTATCTTAAGTAAAGGCTAAGTTATTAAGTATGTTATTAAGAGAAAATAATCTAAATAAACTAAGCGATAAAGTTTACGACGTTCTTATACTAGGAGCAGGCATTAACGGTGCAGTATCTGCTGCCGCTTTGGCTCGCAAAGGCTTAAAAGTTGCCCTTATCGATCGCGGTGATTTTGCAGGACAAACTTCATCAAACTCATCAAATTTAGCTTGGGGTGGAATTAAGTACCTAGAAAACCACGAATATTTTCTGGTAAATAAGCTATGCAAAAGCCGTAATCATCTAATGCGGAGTTATCCATCTACGGTTAAAGAAATTAGGTTTCTTACCACTTTGCAAAAGGGATTCAGGCATCCAGCTTGGTTTGTATTTTTAGGCACGTTTATGTATTGGATCATGGGGCGATTTTTTACCATGGTTCCGACCTTTCTCTCGGCAAGTAAGATAAAACAACTTGAACCGGCAATTGACGTTAGCAATGCTCAGGGAGGATTTGAGTATTCTGATGCATTTTTACACGATAATGACGCCCGTTTTGTATTTAATTTCATTAGAACGGCTATGGATAACGGTGCAGTTATTGCCAACTATGTGGAATCGTTAAGCAGTGAGCGCATTGATGGTCTTTGGATAAACGAAGCAAAAGATCTTGAAAGCGGCAAAAAAATAAAAATTAAAGCAAAAGCGGTTATTAATGCCTGTGGCCCATTGGTGGATAAGTATAACCAATCGAATAAGCAATTGACCGAGCATCGGCACGTATTTTCAAAAGGTGTGCATTTAATCGTAAATAAATTGACGAAAGTCGATAAAGTCTTAGCCTTTTTCGCCAGTGATGGCCGCTTGTTTTTCGTTATACCGATGGGCCAAAAAACCTGTATTGGAACGACAGACGAAAAGGTCCAATCATCAAATGTAGAAGTTACGCCAGACGATCGTCGATTTATACTAGATAACGTTAATACTTTACTTGACCTTGCTGTGCCGCTAACTGAATCTGACATTATATCCGAGCGCTGTGGAGTGAGGCCCTTGGCAGTGAAAGGTGAGGGGGGGGATGATGACTGGGTCGCTTTATCTCGTAAGCATGCCATAGATATTGATCAATCAAACAATTACCTTTCAATTTTTGGAGGCAAACTCACCGATTGTATTAATGTAGGTGAAGAAGTTGCCCAGTTAATTCAGTCTCTGGGAATTAAACTTCCAAATGAAAAGGCGATTTGGTACGGAGAATCAAGTAATCAGGTAAAACGGGAGTTTGAATATAGAGCTGAGTTATTAGGCTTAGATAAAATGACGCCTGAATATTCATCTGAAAAGCTCAGTGTAAGGCTATGGCGTCGATATGATTTACATGCCTTACAAATATTGGACGAAATTCAACGAGACCCAAGCCAAGCAGAGCAGTTAATAGATAATGCCGAATATATCCGAGCGGAGTTACACTATGCGGCTCGCAGAGAGATGATCACTAAGTTAGAAGATTTTCTGCGCAGGCGCTCAAAAATATCGATGGTCTTGCGCGCTGAAGATATATTGAGTAGTTCTGGTATAGAAG
>CBFHTO010000069.1:0-15733 GCA_965658765.1 Glaciecola sp.
CCAGGCACTAACACCTTCTTTTTAGGTTTAATCTTGGTCGTACTTGGCACGGGTTTACTCAAACCTAATATTGGTGCAATGGTCGGACAACTTTATTCGGACAAAGACCAACGCCGAGACAGCGGTTACACTATTTACTACCTCGGGATTAATATTGGTTCTGCTATTGGCGGTTTCGTCTGTGGTATTATGCAAGTCAACTACGGTTATCACGCGGCCTTTGGTGCAGCTGCTGTAGGGATGGGACTTGGGCTGATTCAATACAAATTGACCGCACGCAACATTGAAGCAGTGTTTGACAAACCTACCGTTAAAATGTCGAGCAAGGCCCTAACTTTAAGCTGGTCTGTAATCGCTGGCCTTATGCTTGTTCTTGCAATAGTCACGGTCTCGGCAATGTCTGGGGCACTTGTCATTGACCCGCTTGCTATCAGTGGTTCCATTGCACTTATTGTGTTCTCTATTTTCATCATCTATTTTGTTGTTATTTTCCTTAAAGGCCAATTGACCCCGCAAGAAAAACGTAATGTGGGTGCGCTATTTTTAATATGTATTGCATCGATATGTTTTTGGGCAGGGTTCGAACAAGCGGGTTCTTCGTTTAACTTTTTTGCAGAAAATAATACCGATAGAATGTTAGGTGGATTTGAAATACCAACTCAGTGGTTTCAATCTTTGAATCCAATTTTCATCATCGTTTTATCCCCATTCTTCGCTGCGCTTTGGGTGAACTTGGGTAAGAAAATGATTCAACCAAGTTACAGTGTAAAATGTGCGTTAGGCTTGATCATAATGGCGTCGGGCTTTTTTGTTATGTTCTTTGCTGCCATGTTCGCAGCAGATTCGATGAAAGTCGCGCCAATGTGGTTAGTTATGACGTACTTCTTACACACTGTTGGTGAGCTCTGCCTTAGTCCTGTTGCATTAAGCGCAGTCAGTAAGCTTTCCCCGAGGCGCTTTGCCGGCCAACTAATGGGAGTCTTTATTCTAACCTACTCAATCGGAAGCTTAGCTGCAGGTCTTTTGGCTGGTCTTGTTAATGCTGGTGAAGGAAAAGTAGAACCCTCTGTCTACTTACAAGTTGGTTTGTTTGGTACTTGTGCAGGCATTATATTATACCTTCTTTCGTTTAAAACTAGGCAGTGGGAAAAGGTAAGCGAATAAAGTCACAGTGACCCATGACCCCTTATAAGAAAAGGCGAACAAATGTGTTCGCCTTTTTTATGAATATTTCTACCATGAATTACATTAACAATGTAGAGAAAATATTTATATGTTCTTAAAAAATTAAGACATTAATGCACTCTTCACATTCCGCAATAATCATCTAATAGGCGTCTTTAACCTGTACTTTACGTTATAGGGCACCCATCAAAATAATTGGCAAATCAGCTGGGATACCAACTACGTGTGGGCTAGATAAACTAGCTAACAAAGCAAGCACTGCTCGGTTAGATAAAAGATTAAATAGTTGTTCTAATAAATAACGAATGAAGCTTTCTGTCATTTTAACGGTGCTAACAGTAGCTTTACCAAGAAAGCTCAAAACGCCTTTAAGCAATGACGCCAAAGAGTTTTTAAAACTTTCTGCAAGCGTTGCTGCTTTGTGTAACAGCCACGCCAAAAAATCTAAAGTACCTAAGGTTGCAATAAGGCTTGCGGCCGCTATGACTTCTGCTTGCCTAATTAGCTTCTTCAAAATATACATTATTACCTTTAGCGTCCCAGACGCCATATGCTTACCACTCGACAATGCACTTTGAAGTATCCCCATATCCTGATGCGCTTGAGGATCTGGGGAGCTTTTTAAAGCTCCCCATGTTTCGAATTTTGCTGCACTTGGCGTATATGAGCTTGTCATTGAATGAGCCCCAGGAGTGATTAAAAACTGACGTTCAATACAACATTCACCATCCGTGTGTATAAATGGCCAGCACGGCACCATTGGGACCGGGTCTCCATCGTTGTAGACTCTGAACACCTTCACTCTATTTAAGGCCAATGAATTTTTAAAAGTTGAGCCAAAACCAACTCTTGGACTACCAAACGTGTACAAATTTACGTCGAATCCTTGAAGCGCTAAATACTCTGCATTCAAAGAAGCAAGTGCTCCGCCTAAGCTATGCCCGACACAATGAATGGTTTTGATTGACGTGTTCTTAATTTCATTTACGAAAGCCTTTAACTCACCGTGATAACTATCAAACGTATCCAAAAAGCCTGAATGACACCTACTTCCCATTGGGGATACTCTTGGCATTGCCCATAAATCAGTCAAGACGTCGGACATTGTTGCGGTGCCTCTGGTGGACACGATCGCCTCATTACTCCTATTGCCTTCACCCCGCGCGAAGAAACCAAATCCTGACTCCTTCTTAGCGCCTTTACTGATCGCCAATTTTTGAGTGAGTAGGGTCGGTGTTTTCACCTTGCTATAACCACTTTGCCCCTCAAACCTTTTAGTCGCGTCAAACCCTCCTTGATTTTTTATCGTGCCGCTCAGTCCAGCTTGTAGATTTCGAGCCTCACGGTTACTATCAAGTGTATCGAACAAATTCATGTTATAAGCTGCATCGGCAATTTTTGCCGCATTTAAAGGAGTGAGTAAAGGCATTTGAAATATCCCTATTGCTATCTACTGGTAGTTAAAATAATGACTAAGCTTTGAACAGAATATAAAATTTAATTCAGTTCACACAGGCCAAAATAGTCGCTTAGCTGGGTCACACTATGGACTTTTTCAGGTTTATTCAGGTCACAAGCCATAAAAAGAGCCGTGCCGTTACTTTCAGAATTGAGTTCATAATCTCCCTTTTTAAATCGCCATGCGGTATATGTTTCACCCCCATAACTTATTTTGATTTCCTGACCGATCGCAGGATTATGAGGAAAGATGGACCAAAAAAATGACTTTTTCGACACACCTTTAAAGGCAAACTTCCCGTTCAAATCTGTTTCGATTTCTTGAGTGAAAGCTTCATCTTTCCATTTATACCAATGAGTTACCTTAGCTCCTGATAGCGGTTTACCATCCATTGATACGACACCACTAACTGGTGAAAACAAAACTAACTCAGAAGACAAAGTACCCATTGAAAAAGTTATCCCTAGTATAAGAAGAAGTGCTTTTGACCAATTAGCAGTCATAATATGCTTAAATTTTATGTCGATGTAATGCTAGATATAGCATATATATTTTTAAAACTCTATTAATTACCTAGCCTGTAAGAGCGGTCTTTTATAAATAGGGGCTGATAAAAATAAGCTAGCCCCAGTGTTTAATTCGAAGGTTAAGAGGCGACTTTTAATTCCCAGATTTATAAATCGAAATATTTTACTGCTTTGCAGCAATAAAAAAGACACCTAATCTCGGTGCCTTAATCTTTTTACTCTTATGTTTTAACGCAGATTAACTTAAGACTTAAGCAAAGGTCTCCACCAATTCTCGTTCGACAAATACCAGTCAACAGTTTTTGAAATGCCACTTTCGAAGGTTTCTACCGGCTCATAACCAAGTTCACTTTCGCTTTTTGCTGGGTTAATGGCGTAACGACGGTCGTGCCCAGGCCGGTCAGTCACGTATTTAATTAAAGTATTTGCTCGCGCAGAAATAGCAGACTTTGCATCAGGGAATCTTTCAGCTAAACGGCTGTCATTTGCAAACTTATCGTCAAGCATCCTACACAACAAATTTACTATATCGATGTTTGCCCATTCATTGATGCCACCGATATTATAACATTCGCCGACTTCCCCTTTATTTATCACAAGATCTATACCTCTGGCGTGATCTTCAACATACAACCAATCACGAATTTGCTTACCATCACCATACACGGGCAAGGGAAGATCTCGAAGAATGTTGGTTAATACTAAAGGTATCAGTTTTTCGGGAAAGTGAAATGGCCCATAATTGTTAGAACAATTACTCGTAGAAACTTGCAAACCATAGGTGTGAAAATAAGAACGCACTAGGTGGTCGCTAGCCGCCTTACTCGCAGAATATGGAGAATTTGGTGCATAAGCTGTCGTTTCTTCAAACGCTGGATCATCATCTTTCAAGGTTCCATATACCTCGTCGGTGCTGACATGATGGAATCGATGTGGGATGTCATTTTCCAACCATATCTTTCGTGCAGCCTCCAACAGTGAAAAGGTACCTATAATGTTCGTATCAATGAACGCTCTTGGCCCAGTGATTGAGCGGTCGACATGCGATTCAGCCGCAAAATGCACAATTGTATCGATACTGTGTTCTTTCATCATATCTTCAACCAGAGCTTGGTCGCAGATGTCCCCTTTTACAAAATGAAAACGAGGATTTGATTCTAAGCTTTTTATACTTTCGTAATTACCTGCGTAGGTTAACGCATCAAGCACTACGACCTCGTCCTCAGGGTATTGCTTTAACCAATAATGCACGAAATTCGAGCCAATAAATCCTGCTCCACCTGTCACTAATAATTGTTTGGCCATGTGTTATTTCTCAGTCTTTTTAATTTGTTCTAATACGTCATACAATGCGCTGCGCCAATAGGGCAAAAAGCCCTCACCTAGAACAGCACGTGAAGAAGACGTATCGAGCACACTATAATGTGGTCTACTTGCAGGCGTTGGATATTGAGCGCTTAGAATAGGTGATATCGGTATTGCTTTGGGCAATATTAATAGTTCAACCGCTATAGACTGAATGGCTACCGCGAAATCAAACCATGAGCAAAGGCCCTGGTCACAAATGTGATGCACACCTACTTGCGCTTGTTCAGCAAACTCGATACATGCTTTAGCGAGAGTATGCGCAGAAGTTGGTGAACCAACTTGATCAAATACAATACCGAGCTTATCTTTTTCATTCATCAAACGAAGCATTGTTTTGACAAAATTGTTACCGTGTTCTGAGTACACCCAACTTGTTCTCAAAATACATGAGCGAGACGAGTGCTGCTCTAAGAGCGCTATTTCTCCCGCCATTTTCGACTGTCCATAGGTATTATTTGGCGCATATGTTTCATCAGGTAAGTAAGGCTGATTAGCTTCGCCTGAAAAGACATAGTCGGTCGACACATGGACCATGAAAATATCATTGCAAGCGCAATATTTAGCCAATGATGCGACCACCTGCTCATTAAGCTTATAGGCTTGTTCTGGTTCGTCTTCTGCTTTATCTACAGCAGTATACGCAGATGCGTTTATAAGCGCTTTAATTTGCACTCTCTTGCCTTCATCACCGTTCGAATTAACTATTGAATCTAGCCGCGCATACAACTCAGTCTCGTCAAAGACATTGACCTCGTGGCTACCTAAACAAACAAAAGGTAGCTTACGAGCCGCGAGCTGCGTAGCACAAGCAGTCGCTAGCTGCCCATTTCTTCCAATTACAATGTACATATAAGTATGGATTATCCTTAAATACGTCTTTTCAAACTATGTTCTTAGCAACCTTGTTTTAAGGTTCTTGGGTTTGAACGCCCTGATTTTGAACACCTTGATTTTTAGCACCTTGGTTTTAGCATATCGGTTTTCAGGAACTTTGTTTTTAATAGCGTCGTTTTGAGCAACCTGCATCAATGCATTTCGAAAACGTGCTTAATGATGCACATACGAAACACATTAAGGTCTTAAGCAAACTTAACTGCGTTTTCAAAACTCACACCATTTTTGTCTTTATCTGACAAAGAGGGAGTACCGCCTTTTGATAATGGCCAGTCAATCCCGATATCAGCATCATCAAATTTTACCGATACTTCCGATTCTGGGTGATAATAATCAGTGCACTTGTAAACAAACTCAGCGCTTTCAGTAGTGACGTAAAACCCATGTGCAAAACCAGCTGGGACCCAAAGTTGATGACCATTTTGAGCGGATAAAAGCGCTCCATACCATTTACCAAAGGTAGACGACGAGCGTCTCATATCGACAGCCACATCAAATACTTCACCAGACACTACCCTGACAAGTTTTCCTTGCGTCTGTTCGGTTTGGTAGTGTAGTCCGCGCAAAATACCGCGTTTAGATTTAGAATGGTTATCTTGAACAAAATCAACATTTGCGCAGTTCTCCTTAAACCAAGAATCGCGAAATGTTTCCATGAAAAAACCACGTTCATCGCCAAACATTTTTGGTTTAATCAAATACACATCATTTAGTGAGGTCTTAAACGCTTCCACTTATCGGCTTCTCTCTTTTAAAATTTTCATTAAATACTTGCCATATCCGCTTTTTATAAGAGGGGCCGCTAATGATTCAAGCTCATTGGCAGTAATAAACCCCTTGCGAAAAGCAATCTCTTCCGGACAACAAATCTTAAGACCTTGTCGTTTCTCAATTGCCGCAATGTAATTAGACGCATCAAGCAGACTGTCTAGGGTACCGGTATCTAGCCACGCAGAACCACGCCCTAATACTTCTACTTTAAGCTCGTTCTGCTGTAAATAAACATTATTGACATCAGTGATCTCAAGCTCACCACGTGAAGAGGGTTTGATATTCTTCGCTATATCAACTACTTGCTTGTCATAAAAATATAAACCGGTAACAGCATAATTCGACTTCGCCTTTAATGGCTTTTCTTCAATCGACTGGGCTAACCAATTATCATCAAACTCAACCACCCCGTAGCGCTCTGGATCAGTAACATGATAGCCAAACACGGTTGCGCCACTTTCTTGCTTACTGAGTTTCACCAACGAATCTTGTAAATCATGACCATAAAAAATATTGTCCCCTAATATTAGGGTAACGTTACTGTTTTCAACAAATTCTTCACCAATAATAAACGCCTGTGCCAAGCCGTCTGGTGAGGGTTGTTCGGCATATTGTAGATTGATACCGAATTGGCTGCCGTCACCGAGTAGGGCCTCGAAGCGCGGGAGCTCCTCTGGGGTGCTAATGATCAAAATGTCTTTAATTCCCCCAAGCATGAGCGTGGAAAGTGGGTAATAAATCATTGGTTTATCGTAAATCGGCATTAACTGCTTGCTTACTACTCGCGTGAGTGGATGCAAGCGAGTGCCAGAGCCACCAGCTAGTATAATTCCCTTTCGATTCATTTGATGTCCTCATTGGTCTTTTTCGCTTCGCGCTGTAGTATACTCATTGTAAACATTAAATTCGAGTTTAAAGAGCCGGTGCCCTTGAAGATATATACCTCTACAAAAAAGATACCTGGATTGGCTTCAAAGTCAGTCACACAGCGCATGTCAATATTAGAAAAAGCTTCGATGCGAATGACAGTGCCTGAAAAAACCCTCTTGAATATCATCAAACTTATCGTGATAGTACCGGTGTTTGTGCTAGTGCTTCGCGTGACCGAGAGTTGGTGGTCACTCGCTTGGGCGGCACTGATACTATTGTTATACCCCTTGTTTGTAAAACCAATGCAATACTCATTAAGTGCTAAATACATTAAGCCGGACGATATAAAGGAAAAGGAATGAAAACAATACTAGTAACGGGTGGAAGCGGCTATATCGGTAGTCATACTGTACTTCAACTTTTAGAAAGCAACTATCATGTTGTTGTTTTAGATAATTTTTCAAATTCATCGGCGATTAGCTTAGAAAGAGTTGCCGATATCACAGGCAAAGAATGTACGCTTATCGAAGGGGATATTCGAGACACTGAATGCTTGAACGCAATATTCTCTGAGTACGATGTTGATTCAGTGATTCATTTTGCTGGCTTAAAGGCGGTTGGTGAATCGGTGGCAGAACCCACAAAATACTACGAAAATAACGTTTATGGCAGTTTAAATTTATGTAAAGTAATGGCTGAACACGGCGTTAAGAACATTGTTTTTAGTTCGTCAGCCACGGTATATGGAGATCCAGTTGAGCTCCCTTTACACGAAAATTTGCCTACTGGTACACCGACAAACCCATATGGTATGTCCAAGCTTATGGTCGAGTTAATGCTGACCGACATCCAAAAAGCTGACAACGAGTGGAACATCGTACTGCTTAGATATTTTAATCCGGTAGGGGCACATATTTCAGGCAAAATTGGAGAAGATCCAAACGGCATTCCCAATAATTTAATGCCATTTATAACCCAAGTAGCTACCGGAAAACGTGAATACTTGAGCATATTTGGAGACGATTACGACACACCTGACGGTACTGGGGTGAGGGATTACATCCACGTAGTCGACTTAGCTGCTGGACATTTGAAAGCCCTTGATAAGATCGCCGAAAAGTCAGGTTTGTTCACATGTAACTTAGGTACCGGGCAGGGTTACAGCGTTTTGGATATGGTTAAGGCATTTGAATCAGCAAGCGGACAAAAAGTCGCTTATAAAATCACTCCGCGACGAGAAGGTGACGTAGCATCGTGTTATGCCGATCCAAAGCTCGCTCGTGAAGCGCTTAATTGGCAGGCCGAAAAAGGCTTAAAAGAAATGTGTGAAGACTCTTGGCGCTGGCAAAGTCAGAATCCGGATGGTTACCCTAAATAGAAAGCGCAAATTGCGCTTTCTTTTGGTCTATTAAATACCCTCGAGCAAATCTTCGAAGTTTGAAAAGTCTTCTTCTTCTTGTTTTATCTCTTGTTCAGATTTTTGCTCTAGTTTGCCGTCATTGACTTCAAACGCTAAGCGCTGAAAATACGCATCTCGAACAAACAAGTATTGATCAAGAGCTCTGTTTAAAGTCTCTTCTTGTTCTAGTAATGATGCTCGTGTTTCTAAAACTGAGACCAAAGCCGCGCCAATAACATAAGGGTCTTCTAACACAGTTGAAGGCCAGTAATAATTATCCACAATGCGACCCGTAAAACTTCTTATGTCACTTGGGCCTAAAGCTGGAAGCATTAGATAAGGACCAGTGCCTACACCCCAAACTCCGAGAACCTGTCCAAAGTCTTCTCGCTGTCGTTCGAGCCCCATATCATCCGCAACATCAAAGAAACCAAGCAATCCAACCGTGCTATTCACTGCAAAACGCGCAATGCTAGTGCCTGAGCCTTCAACCTTGCCCTGTAGCAGGTTGTTGATTGTATTCGCTGGTTCTTCTATGTTATTTGCCGCATTCAACAAGCCAGTGCGCAAAAACTGTGGAGTCACAGCAACATAGCCTTTCGTTAATGGTTTAATTAAAAAACGGTCTAGTACCTGATAGTTAAAATCCCATACTACGCGGTTAACTGGCTCCAAAGGATCATACACATCTTGCTTAATTTGTGTATTTGAAGCGCCAGATGCAATAGAGTCAGCGCTATTCCCTGACTCAGAATTTTGAGCATGAGCGGACGCCATACTTACAATTAAAACTAAAAAAGCGAAAACCGAAAAAATTGGCTTTTGTTTGTTTATAAACACTAAAGTTCCTTGTTAATTAATACGCGAAGAGGCTTCTCTGATAAAGAGTTTACATCAATATTCTCAATAACGCCTTCTAACTCGCCTGCTTTAGTCATAACATCCGCATCGATCGACACACGAGCAGTTAATTTTACTGATGTAGCAGAGCTCAAATTCATATTTGGGATCATGGCGTCTTGGTCACTTAGCTGTAAAGAGTAAGGTAAGTCAGGCAAGGCTATTCGTTTTACCGCGAGTGGCGCCCTGCTGCTCCCGTCTTGATTCTGGGCGAATACAATTAGATATGCCTGTTCAGGAAGTTTAGATCGCAGTGAATCAGAAATATCGACTACAACATTTACCGCCACCATATCATCGTTAACACTTTCATCACTAGTATTCTGGCGAGAACTTACAATACTCGGGGATTCGGAGCCTTCCTCTGTGGCAGTGCCATTACCAGTGCCAACTAATGGCGAAGCACTACTAACGGGTATATCAATCCCTAATTCCTTAAATCGTTGCACAATTGATTGAAAGTACTGACTATTCGGATTCAATTGCTCCTTCACGCTCATAAAACTTTGATAAGCGAGCTCTGTGTCTGAAAGCTGCAAACCCACTGTCGTTAGAAGGAGCCGATAGTCACGATTGTCGGGAGATTTTTGAAGCAAATAGAGCAGTTGTCGCTTTGACTCATTGAGGCTATCTTCGTCGCCAGTCAGCATCAAAGCTTCGGCGTATTGAAATCGTATTTGATCATCCTGAGGCTCAATATCCAAGGCCTTTAAATACGCTTGAACGCCCTCTTCAGAACGTCCAATCGCACTGTTGATAAGACCCAAGTATCCCCATGCACGAGCATCGTCCGGCGTTTCTCTTAATGACGCTCTAATTGCCAAAGCAAGCTTTGCAAAATCGTTAGGACTAAGAGACTGCGCCCCTTGCTCTCTCATTTGTTCTTGTAATTTACCAACCTCGACTCGAGTTTGCGTGTATTCGGTCAAACCTGAAATCTGATTTGATTGCCAATATACCCAAATACCAATTGCGATGGCTGGCAATGCCAAGAGAGCAAACTTCAAAAGATTGACCTTTCGTGGCGCATCAAGAGACTCGTCTTTGCTCAGCAGAACGGCGTCTTCGGGAGTTTCGTCTACCAACGCGATTTTTAATTCCTTTATGGCCTGTTCTTTGTCTTGCTCACTGATCAGCCCCTCAGAAACTTCTTGCTCTAACTCCGAGATGCGTTGTTTAACTACATTGGCGTTTGACAACTCCATCAAGTTTTGACGCTTAGCTTGAAGCAGGGGCAATACCACAAACAAACAAGCAAATGCGACCAAAGCAATCGCATACAAATAAAAACTGGTCACTTAATTATCCTTTAAAAGCGCTTCTGCACGAGCAAGTTTTTCGTCAACATTGCTGTCATCAATGGTTTTACGACGGCGTACAAAAAAGAACAACATGATCACAACAAAGGCAATCGGCAATACCCACAACCAAAGAGTAAGTGGGTTCACTGGCGGCTGATAATATACAAAATCTCCGTAGCGCTTTTTCATCCAAGCAATCACGTCTGGCTTATCACTACCCTGCTGCATCAATTCATATACTTTTCGGCGCATATCATGAGCAATAGGTGCATCCGAGTCAGCAATGTTCTGATTTTGACATTTGGGGCAACGTAACTCCTCAGTTAGCTCAAGAAAAACCTTTCGCTGCGTTGGGTCATTAAATGCATAGTTTTCAGCGTATTGCTGATTTGCCCGAGCCTTTTGCGTGTCTGCAATTTGCTTTTTTAGTGATTCGGACGATGCAGCTTGTTCTGTATTATCTTGAGCAAAACTTTCGCCTGTACAAAGCAATATAAAACACGCGGCCCAAATACACTTCGCTAAGCCAATATCTTTAAAGTTTCGAAGCCTATCAAATATTGTGAAATTTATGAGAGTCACTTTATTCACCTTCGGTCTGCTCGATTTGCTGGTTTAAGGCTTCGATATTATTCTCAAGTTCTGGGGCAAGTTCAGCCAAAACGGGCGAAAACTTATAACGCCATACTCTTGGATTAATATCGCCTAAATGATGAACTCGAATCACACCGTTTTGGTCGACTAAAAAAGATTCGGGAGCACCCGTTACGCCTAAATCTAATGAGGTGTTTCGATAAACATCAAAAATATTAAACTCAAAGGGGTCGCCATATCTAGCCGTCATTTGAACCACTTCTTCACGAACGCGGTTGAGTGTTTTTGTACCAAAGTCAGGGTCTATGTCTTGGTCGTAATATAATCCCACCACACGTAAACCTTTGTCTGATAAGGCCTCTAAATAAGGCAATTCAATAGCACAAGTGACGCACCATACTCCCCATACGTTTATCAATGTAACTTTGCCATTGAATATCTCATTGGTATACATACGAGTTTCGTCGTTCAAATCTGGTAATTCAAACACCGGAAAAGGTTCAGATATTACTTCGGACTCTCTTTCGGTCGGATCAGAAAAAAGCCCTTTGAACAAAAATATGCTGAGCACCAAAAACAGAAACAAAGGCAATAAAAGCGTAATTAATCTGTTCATTAAGCGTTATTCCTCGCCTCAGATGGCTGTGCTAGAGCGGCCTGAGCTACTGCCGGTGTCTCGCGCCCGTTAGGGTTTACTTTTGCCGTCGTTGACCGATACCTAGCCATTTTTTTGATTCGATAACGCTTGTCCGAAATTGATAGAATGCCACCAATGCACATAATGCCCGCACCACCCCAAATCCAAACTACAAATGGTTTGTAATACAAGCGTATGGCCCACGCTTCTCCCTCAAGGGGCTCACCCATTGCAACAAATAAATCCCGAGTAAGCGTGCTGTGAATTCCGGCTTCTGTCATGCTCATTCGTTGTACCGTGTAAAAGCGTTTTTCAGGCTCTAGATGACTAACCAACTCACCATTTTTGAACACATCGAATACACCTTTGTCTGATAAATAGTTAGGGCCTTCGATCTCTTTAACGCCAGTAAACAAGATATCGTAATCGGCAATTTGAACACGCTGTCCTGGTTCCATGCGGACATCTCGTTCAAGTTCGTAATTACTCACTAAAGTAATGCCAATAAGGGTTACCGCGAACCCAAGGTGACCGCACACCATGCCCCAGTGACTTCTTGTGAGTTTTTTCAAAGAGCTAAAAATTGGTTCTGACTTAAGTGGTGAAACAACACGCTGTCTCACTTCAAGCACCGTTGAGATGAGAATTAAAAAGCTCAACACAAGCCCTAATAGCCCCATGTAAGTTTGCTCATCATATGTAAAATTGACCAATAATCCTGCGGCAAACGCCAACACAAATGCACCGATGAGTTGATTTCTTAAGGCCAAAGCAGATTGTGTTTTCCAGCGCGTTAGTGGCCCCAGCGCTAAGAAAAACACAAAGGGCACAATTAAAAGCGTAAACATCTGATTAAAAAATGGCGCACCAATCGAAATGGTACCTAAACCAACCTCTTTGTGGATCAGCGGAAATAAGGTACCAAGCAAAACAACAATCGTCGCTGCGCACAGGATGACATTATTCCCCATAAGCATCATTTCACGAGAGAACACATCGTAACGACCAACACTTTTTAATTGTGCGGCTCGTACCGCATACAAGAGCAAAGAACTGCCGATTACAATAACGAGAAGCCCTAAAATAAATAGTCCTCGCGAGGGATCACTTGCAAAAGAATGCACCGATACCAATACGCCCGAACGCACTAAAAATGTGCCCAATAGACTTAAGCTAAATGCTGCTATCGCCAGTAATACGGTCCAAGACTTAAAGACCTTTCGTTTTTCCGTTACCGCTAAGCTGTGCATAAGCGCAGTGCCTACTAGCCATGGCATAAAGGACGCGTTCTCTACAGGGTCCCAAAACCACCAGCCACCCCAACCAAGCTCGTAATACGCCCACCAGCTACCAAGCGCAATCCCAATCGTCAAAAAACTCCAAGCAGCAATCGTCCATGGTCTCGACCATCTTGCCCATGTTGAATCAAGCTGACCACCAATTAATGCCGCAATAGCAAAAGCAAAGGCAACGGAAAAGCCAACGTAGCCCATATACAACATCGGCGGATGAATGATCATGCCAAAATCTTGCAGCAGTGGATTCAAATCGCGCCCATCCACCGGAAAGAAAGGCAACATACTTTCAAAAGGGTTCGAAGTGATGAGCATGAATAGATAAAAAGAAATACTCACCATTCCAAGTACGGACAATACGCGCGAAAGCATAACTTGTGGGATCCCTTTCGAGAAAATCGCAACGGCCACAGTCCATACAGCAAAAATAAGTACCCAGAGTAAAAACGAACCTTCGTGCCCGCCCCATACAGCGGTAAATTTATAGTACCAAGGAAGCTGACTGTTTGAATTCTGAGCCACGTAACTCACGCTGAAGTCGTCGGTCATAAATGCGTGAGTCAAGCAAACATAAGCAATCAAAGTAAACACAAATAAACCGATTGCCAAAGGGCGCGCCGTGCGCATCATCGTCACGTTATTAGTTTGTGCACCCCAAAGAGGATATATAGCCAATAAGATGGATAAGACCAGTGCGATGACTAAAGTAAAGTTACCAAGTTCTGGGATCATTAGTAAGACGCCTCCGCCGGCGGAACATGTTTGATGCCTTTCATTTTTTCAGCAAGTTCCGGTGGCATATATTCTTCGTCGTGCTTTGCTAGTACTTCGTGCGCTTTAATTAAGCGCGTACCTTCAAGTATGCCAGTAGCCACAATGCCCTGCCCTTCTCGAAATAAATCAGGCAAGATACCTTGATATTGAACCGTTACAGCAGGCCCTGTATCAACCAAATCAAAACTGACTTCTAAGGACTCTCCATCTCGGCTAACACTGCCTGGTACCACCATGCCGCCAATCCTGACACGTTGACCAATTGTTGGCATAACACCCGTTTTATCTTTCCCTTGAACAATTTCGCTAGGCGTATAAAAAGCATCAACATTGTCACTTAAGCTGTATAACATGATACCAATCGCTGCAGACACCAATATTAAAATACTGGACACCGCAAATAATCGTTGCTTTCTTCTCGGGTTCATTGCTGTTCTCTATCTCAAAAATTAATCTAACTGGGTAAAAGGCTGTCTTAAGGACATTGCCTATGCTGCGACTCTGGTGCTTTAAGCCGCTTGTTCAGGCCGTTTTCTCTTGCTTGTTTCTCGTCTTATTTCCCGACTTTCTTCAAGTCTTCTTTAGCGTATCTCGCACCACTTTTTATGCGTTCTTCGCGTCCGAACGTTTTTTTCGAGCCATCATAATTCTCTCGACTCGTTCTTTTTGGCGTTTGGCTTGCTCAACAATATTTCTGCGCTCTAACACGCTAATCGTCAATACCGTGAGTAGGGCAAACACACCAACACCGTAACTCAACCAAACAAATAAGCCTCTATCGCCCATGCTCAAAAATGCAGAAAAATCGTCGAACTTAAAACCTTGTCCAACCACATACGCAAGCGCTGCGATAAGCGCGACGCAAATAGCGATAATCCATTTAACACTTATGACCTTTTTGTTTGATGCTTGTTCCCTCTCAAGTGTGGCACTCACCCATGGTCGATGCGCATCTCGCTTTATCAATTCATTTTTCATTCTTATTGTCGCGACCGTTGCAATAAACCCAGCCATACCAAGCATCGCTGTCAACAAAGGCACTACCATTTCTAGAGGCATCGAAGGTTTATCTAATTTACTGATGGTTGCGGTTTGATGCAGCGTGTTCCACCACTCCACAGAGTATTTGATGATCGGTATATTAACTACACCCACCATCGCCATGACTGCGGCGGCTTTGCTGCCTTGTTGTTTGTCGTCAAAGCTAAGATACAAGGCGATCACACCCATGTATAAAAACAGCAGGATCAACTGCGAAGTCAATCGAGCGTCCCATATCCAATATGTACCCCATGTTGGTTTGCCCCACACTGCGCCAGTAAATAAGGAAATAAAGGTGATTACGGCGCCAAGTGGCGCAATAGCAATCATAAACATAAAGGCACTGCGCCATTGCCATACAATTCCGATGAAAGCCGCGACTGCCATTGCAACATATGCACTCAAAGACAGCGTTGATGTTGGTACGTGAATATAAATGATTCGATATACGTCAAACTGTTGATAATCGGTAGGTGAAAATGCCAAGCCCCAAATGAAGCCAACCGGCAAACATAAACACATAACAAAAACGAAATACGGCAGCAAACTATTACACGCCGAATACGCTTTTTCAGGTTGTGCAAAAGAGTTAATCCATTTCCACATCAGTTTTGACTCACTTTAAGGGAATAAGCAACCACCGGTGGCGCTATAGCCATGGCCAGTAATAATAAAGAACTCATAATACCAATTTGAAAGCCGAAAGGTAAATTCATCG
>CBFHTO010000070.1:0-15698 GCA_965658765.1 Glaciecola sp.
GTAACAAAGGACAAAAACACACTCAGCGTCAGTACACTGTCTCTTGATATTTTCATATTTACGTTTCCTATGCGGTGAAATTTGACTGCAAAGTAATAGTCTTCACATATTAAGTTTGAGCGTTTAAAAATGCGTTATTTGCTAACGGAATAGTTCAAACAAACGCTCTTTACCGCTTACTCTTGTTCTATTTCTTGCCCAGGCCAGCCTTCACTTACGCGACGTTTGCTCGTCATACGAGGGGACATTGGTTGGGAGGCGTTTTGCAAAAGGCCTTTTATGCAATGCATTAATAGCCGCATTCAATACTTTCTGTAAATCGACGCCGACCTCATCAGACAAATCTGAAAACGCGTTTGCAGCATCAACGCAATACAAATTCAAAACTTGAATTTTCTGCTGCCCTTAGGACGTTAGGCTATAAAAGGTTTTTCTTTTATCCTTCTCATCAGTATTTCCTTCAATCAAGCCTAATTTCAACAGGATCTTTATTCTCTGTGATACAAGTTGATGGGTAATATCTAACGCCGTGGCAACTTGCGTCGTTGACACATTAGGTTTTTGTGACATATACATCAGCGTTGACGATACCGCGACCGGAAACCCCATATCTTTTTCTAGATACAACTCGTCCGATTGCAAGCAAGACCAGCGTATATAGCAACACATTAAGTATAAATATTTAGTTGGAATTGCTACTAACACTCACCTGCCGTTCCCCGGTTTGTCCGAATAAATGAACCTTTAATCCCTTACCTTCGTCATAAAAGCGAGCGATAACACCGGTTTCATGAGCAAACTGGTGTTCACTTCCTTCGATGCCAACCATAGTAAGCGGGAGACGATTTCCTGCCGGAAATACAAATCGCAACGATTCCTGCTGTTGAACCACAGACACTTTCCAGCCCTGTGTTGGGAAATTATAAGTGCCTGCAAGTGATTTTAAGACTTCGGGGGAATGCTTAACTCGCTTGATGATTTTCTCTCGAAATACTGGCCATTCATAGGCTCGGGCGACCGCGCTGAAGAACTCTTCACCTAGGTTTGAACCATTGTCAGAGTTAGCTAAAAACACTGCCCCATTGCCAGTTCTCAAATTCAGAGTAATGCCTGCTCTGTACCCCACAGTACCACCATAATGAGTCATAAAGACTTGATCATTGTCATTGCTAATTAACCTAAAACCGTAAGCGTGGTTAGCGATAGGCGTCGCGAGTATCTCTTCGATACTATCCTGAGTAAATACATCGCTTTTACCATGATAGCCCTTGTGCAACTCTAACAAAAACATTGCCAAGTCCGTGGCCGTTGCCCACAAACCTGCAGCAGCCTGTTCGGGGTAGTTGTTCCAGCCGCCAGCAATGATGCTGCCATCTATATTATGCCCGCGAGCGGTGTGAGAATGGCTAGACATGGGCAAAGGCACAGTAAAATCTGCTTGCTTCATGCCAATCGGAGCAAGCATCCAATCGCGCATTATTAGCTCAAAAGGTCTATTCAGCTCATCCTGTAAAGCAATTTCAATTAAAGTATATCCACCACCTGAATAAGCGAGCGACTCGCCGGGTGTATTCACTACTTCTACTTTTCGCGAATTGCTCGGTGCTTCACCGCGCACAATCTGTTCGTCTGTAGGCATTGCTTCGTTGTTTGCGTAGCCAGCATATCCACCACGCACAATACCAGCTGAATGTGAGAGCAAATTACGCAGTGTAATAGGATTGGATTTGCTTTGCTGCCCCTCAGGTAGACGATAAGATGAAAAGTAAGTTTCGATATCCTGATCAAAATCAACTAATCCCGCCGCTTTCATCCGCAGTGCAGCCATTAGCGTTACTGGCTTGGCGAGTGAGCCCGCTTGAAAGAGGCTATCGCAATCAGCATTGCGGCCACCTTCTTGTAATTTGCCCCAAGCTTGGCTCCAGTCAAGCTTTCCATCATGAATTACCGCAACAGAAAAAGCAGGAGTTTTAGACGTGTTCATACGCGTTACAACACTTACAGGCTTAGTTTCACCTTCAAACACCATGTAGGGAAGAATACCTTCTGTGACTTGCTTTTTACGTATTTGAGCATTGCTTGCTGTATAACAGCTCCAACCTTTATAAAATTCGGGTTGTTTACGATCCGCACTTACCGATTTGTTCCTTGTATCCGCAGCAACTGTGCTAAATAAATCACTAATGAACATTATAAAAATGACGTATTTGATCATAGGTTTGCCTTAATCTTTATCAGTTTTAGCATAACGCTATTACTATTAACCGTGAATCAACTGCATGGGCAATAGATAAACGACCGCAACGATGACGCGAGATGATACGAGATTGCTAAAGCAAGTTGTAGAAAGATATTGTAAGAAAGTATTTTACATGTTTATTTATTTGCAAAGGTTTTTACGTTTGGACCAGCCATCTCCCTCGCGATCTAAGTAACCCTCAGCCATGTGCATACGTTTACCATTTGGCGAAAATGAAACTTCGCCGTTTCGTGGGATTTCAATGTATTTTCTCCAAATATTATTTTTTTCACGAAACCCTGCTATTACTGATGATTTGCCATCAGCGGCTCTCTTAGTATAGTTAAAGTCTTTCATACCTGGCGCAAAAACACCTACAAGCTCCCTACCATCTTTAGAAATGATACCAGGAGCGAAAGGCACTGCAATTTCACTCGGTGGCTTTTGCCCCATATAAGGTCCTGTTAAAAGAGGATACTGATCTTGAGCGTGACTTTTTTCGCTTAGGGCAAATACTGATATCAGTAAAACAGCTAATACATAAATATTAGGGTCTGATCTCAACACAATAGAAATCTTCTTTTTCATCAATGCAATAAGATAAACCAAATCGCTCACACAACTTACGAACAATGACTAAACCAATACCAAAGTGCTTTTGAGGTTGCAGGCTTCCCCTGTTACCCACTAGGTTTTTAAAACATATTGATTTGGCAGTGATATCAATATTTAGTATTTTTCTTCCGTCATTTTCTTTGCCGTGATGCACGACGTTAGTTACCAAGCTAAATACAATAAACTCGAAAACTACGAGTGGTAAATTAATGGATAGCGAGTCTGTTTCGTGAATATCAATTATTAAGCCATGGCTGGCAAACATGCTTGTTACTTCTTTTTTTATGTCCAACAAAGCCGTATTTATTTGCAGCGGTTTTTCGACGATTGCGTCTGAACCTAGCCAAAGCATAGCTTCACTCACACGGCGCATTCTATTTGAAGCATTAAGCAAACGAATGTATACATCCTCTTGACTCAGATCTGGATGCTTTAACGCGATAAGTTCAATGGCATGAGTCATTACCTGTAAAGGTGTTCTTAATTCATGGCTTATCCCTTGATTAAAAATAACTTTCTCAGCAAGCAGAGACTCTTTAGTCTCCAATGATTGCGTCAGCTCTTGTGCAATTTGTTTTACATCAAGCTCTGATATCTGTTGGCTGCACTTTTTAAGCTCGCTCGTTGAGCGTTCAGAATCTAAAAAGATGGTGTTCAATTGTGAAAACGGTCGTAGTGCGCTCTTCGCAATAAATCTGGCTAAGACTAAAATCAATACTAAGCAAGGAATGAAAACAAAACTTAATAGTTTCAAAATACTTTGTATTCGTTCTCTTGTCGTAACGAAATCGGTGCTTTCTAGCAATAAAATTTTATCTTCCAATATCATGAAGTGATAATATTTACTATCGGCGGCAAACTCACCAAAACTGCTTGTTCTTTTAATAAAATCTTCTTCGTCTCTTATTTGGTAACCCAAATTTTTGAGCTCTTGGGTTGTCACCTCGCGAACCTTGCTATCTAAACTGATTTCCTGCTTGTCAACATGGCGAAGTATATTGTGAATCATCGCGTCTTCTAATATTAAGGACACGAGAAGCGTCATAGCCGAAAGCGTTATAAATAAGCCACATGCCATTAGTGAAATCCAGAGGGTAACTCTCCCAACGAGTGTTGGTTTATTTTTCAGCATCAAATTTATAACCTACCCCTTTTACGCTATGCACTAATTCTTTATTAAACACTTCCTTCAGCTGTTTTTTGAGGGCATAAACATTGGCTCTAAGTGGATTGCTTTGTGGCAGTTCGTCTGGCCACAGTCTATTGATGAGTTGTGATGTTGTTACTGCCTTAGGCGCATTTTCCATCAGGTTTTTTATAATTAAGAAGCCCATGGTATGTAACTGAACATAGACATTTTGTTTGTTGCTCAACACTTTAGACTTGGTATCTAAAGACAAATCTCCAACTGTAATTTGAGGCAAAGTAGTTACTGTTACTTTGCTTAAGGCGACGTTAATCCTGGCATTTAACTCAGAATACGAAAAGGGTTTCTTGAGATAGTCCCACGCGCCAGATTGAAATCCTTTGAGCACATCTTGCTCATCTTGGTTAGCTGACATCATGATAACCGGAGTTGTAGCTAGGTGTTCACCTAACAAGCTTTGACAAATTTCGTAACCGCTAACGTTAGGTAAATTGATATCGAGTAAAATCAAATCGTAATCTTCATCAGAAATAATTTTGATTGCTTGATTCCCAGTATAAGCAAAATCAAGTTCGTGCCCTAGGGTTTCAACAAACTCTCCAATACCTTTTGCGATATCAATATCATCTTCAACAACTAATATACTTGCCATCATTTCTCACTGTTTAGCGCTGCTCTTAGCTTAAGTCTTAGATTTATTAAATCCTATCCGAACAATGTAAAGTCAGTGTAAAACGAAAGCATTATTAATAAATAGTCGTATCTCGTTCATTTTACAATGAGTTTACACCTCTTCTCTAGATTATTAATAACAGAAATGGGTTGGAGGTATAGCATGCTAACAGTGAAAAATCTTAGTAAACGTTATAGTAATGGTGTTCAGGCGCTTAATGATATTAACTTATCAATTGGCAAAGGAATGTATGGTTTACTCGGACCCAATGGTGCGGGTAAATCAACTCTAATGCGAACCTTAGCAACACTTCAATCTCCTGATACCGGAGAAATACACTTCTATGACATAGATGTGATTAGAGATCCGCAATCACTTCGTAAGTCTTTGGGTTATTTGCCTCAAGAGTTTGGCGTCTATCCGAGGGTCTCCGCATACAAGCTACTCGAATATTTAGCCATTTTAAAAGGGATACAGGATAAAAAAACACGGCGTCACAGAGTATTAATGCTGCTTGAACAAACTAATCTCTTGGCGCATAAAGACAAAGCGGTGGCAAACTTTTCGGGAGGTATGGTTCGTAGGTTTGGGATCGCACAAGCCTTAATATCATCCCCTAAGCTTATTATTGTTGACGAACCAACAGCCGGCTTAGATCCACAAGAACGAAATCGATTTTATAGTTTATTAAGTGAAGTAAGCACACAAACTACACTCATACTCTCCACACATATCATTGAGGATATTCAAGGTCTGTGTGACCAAATGGCCATCATTGATCGGGGAGAAATAGTCTCACAAGGGTCAACTCAAAAATTAATACAAAGCTTGCAAGGAAAGGTTTGGCAAACTCTTGTTGACGAAGCGCAAGCATCTCCCATTGTGGAAAAACACCAGGTCTTATCAATAAAAAGCATTGGATTAAAGCGCCAACTGAAGGTGTTATCAGCTCAACAGCCCGGCCCAGAGTTCACGCTAGCAAAACCTGACTTAGAAGACGTTTATTTTTCCGTGTTAAACATCAACCAGTCGCAATGACCATGGAGTCAAGCATGAGACAATTGTTGCGTTTTGAGTTGTATTATTTTTCGCGCCAGCCTGCTTTTTTTCTGGTGCTTTTAATGGCTTTAGGACTGGGCTTATTGCTATCTGATAGAGTTGTTAGTAGCGGCGAAGTACAATTTTATTCGCCACAAAATATTAGTTATTTTTTGGCGAGTTACTCCATCCCCTCACTTTTTTTCACGACCATTTTAGCTGCTTGCTCTTTGATAAGAGATAAGAGCATGCGATTTGATGGCTTGATTAAAACGACAAAAATACCATCTTCCCAGCTACTCACTAGCCGCTTTCTTAGCTTGTTTATCGCAAGTTTAGTTTTGTCTATTATTAGCATTAGCGCATATTTGTTACCTACTTTGTTGACCCAATACAAGCCAGAAATTTTTGGCAGATTTTCAATCAGTAATATCATCTGGTCTTTGGTTTATATTTTACTACCCAATTTACTTTTCATCTGTGGCGCACTATTTGCGGTCTGCCGATGCATCAACAGCAGTTTATGGGTTTATTTAACCGGTGTTGGTATATACGTTTTTTATCTCTCTATTACGGTTTACTTAGACTCTCCTATGTTCACTTCCTCACTAGCTCTTGCTGAGGATGGGATGAGCTTAGTTAGTATGCTTGATCCTTTTGCAGTGTCCGCTTTTTTAGAACAAACGAAGCACTGGACAACGATTGAAAAAAACACACAACTAATAGAGTTTACAGGTACGTTCGCTCTAAACCGTATTATTTGGTTAAGCTTTAGCTACGCCATTATTCTCGGCGCTATATTTTATTCAAAACGACTCACAAGCAAATACGCAAAGAAGTCACAAAATTTTCGTGCCACTACTAATGGGACAGCTCAACCCATTAGCAGTGATATGGATAAAAATACTGACTTGTACACACACAAGGCATACTCAAGCTATGTAATGTTTAAACACACTTTTTTAATAGAGTTTAATAGTGTTTTCAGAAGCTTGCCTTTTGCCCTATTGGGAATGCTCACAGCGATTTTAGTTATTGGTCAATTTATTAGTTCAATAGAAATGGGGGGATTGATTGGGCCTCAACACCCCTACACGAGCTTACTTGCACCGCAAATTGTGTTGGCCCTAAAAGTCGTAAGTATCATGAGTATTTCATTTTATAGTGCAGAACTTGTTTACCGCAGCAAAGAGCATCATTTTTTCGAAGTTTTAAACGCTACGCCAGCAAGCAGATGGGCCTTATTCATAGCGCAATTGCTCACCTTGAGCTTACTTATTTTATGTTTGTTAGCAGTCGCAGTTTTTTGCGCAATTGCTTACCAAATTGGGAGTGGCTTTTATCGTATTGATTGGATTTTGTATGCCAGTTTGATTCCGATATACGTGTTTCCAATGGTTTATTTAGCTATTATGAGTATGTTTATTCAATTGCTATTAAACGATAAATACCTGGGTATCATGGTATCTGCAATTATTATGTTGTTTTTTACGACATCACTGAGTTCATACATCGGCCTCGATCATGTACTTTTAAGATTCTCAACTTTAGGAACAATTCGATACTCTGATTTTAATGGCTTTGATTATTTCTTGACGAATATCACCTACCTTTCTGTCCATTGGGCCGCGGTATCAGGACTTTTAATTTTGGGCGGGTATGCACTTTTTAATCGGCAAGTAGATACTCAAAGACGTACCGCAATAAAGCACTTTTTCATTAGTTCATCAACTAAACAGCGTATGGTTTTGGCAGGCAATGTTATTTTTGTATTGCTCAGCACTGCCCTAGTGTTCTTTAATACCAATGTGCTTAATAAATATGAAACTCGTGAAAATATCGTTCAGTTAAAAGTAGATTACGAACAGCAATTTTTAGCATTTTCTGACGCCAATACACCGCTAATTACAGATATAAAAGCTAATGTTCAATTTTTTCCTCAACAATATGCCATTGAGGTTTCGGGTGAGTTTTTGCTGAAAAACGCTAGCGATGAGGCAATATCGGAGTTTCTTGTGACCATGCCCAACCGAGAACTCGTCACCAAAATCTCGGTTATTGATTCTAAAAATATTGAACACATTGCTAGACACAATACTTTTATAGTCAATCTGAAGTCTCCTTTAGCACCAGGAGCTACAAGCAAATTGACGTTTAGTAGCAACATAGAGAGAGCAGGATTTAAAAATACAGACCATGATCTCACGCTTATATCAAACGGCAGTTACTTTCATTCAGAAGCAATGTTTCCTTACATCGGTTTTAACCCAGCGTTAACCATTACCGATGAACAAAAAAGAGTCGCAATAAGTCTCCCTAAGCATTCTGGCAAAAGCCCACTTGTTGATGATAAAAAGTATGGCGAGCATTTGCTTCATAAAGATGCCAACTTAGTCAGTTTTGAAGCAACTGTGTCTACGACTATTGATCAAATCGCAGTTGCGCCGGGCGAGCTTGTAAATGAATGGCAAGCTGGCAATCGTCGTTACTTCCAATACAAGGTAAGTAAGCCAACCACTAACTTTTTTGGTTTTTCGTCTGTCCGCTACGCAATACTTGTAGGCAGTGAAGGTGATACAAAAATCACACTTTATTATCACCCTAGCCATGACCTCAACGTTAAACAGATAATGACTAGTGCAAAAGCCTCGTTAAAAGTATTCTCTGAGACTTTTTCGCCTTATCCTTTTAGGCAACTCACTATTGCAGAAATACCGTTTAGGGGGTTTGCTCGCGCATACCCTGCCACTATTTTTTATTCTGAAAATGCAGGTTTTAAAGAAAACCTTACAAGAGAAGATAATCTGGATGACCTGTCTTCAGTTGTTGCGCATGAAGTAGCCCATCAGTGGTGGGGACACCAACTTAAATCGGCCAAAACACAAGGTTCTGGCTTACTCATCGAATCCCTAGCGGAATATTCCTCTTTAATGGTCATGCAAGAGATATATGGTGACACATATGTAAAACAGGAGCTCGCTAGGGCATCAAATAGGTATTTAAGTCGACGTGCTGAACTTTCAGTAAACGAGCCACCGCTTTTACTAATGGGCACCGAACGATACTTACGTTATGAAAAAGGACTGCTGGCGCTAAGCGCTATCGCAAACAAAGTGGGACAAACAACATTTCATCAATTACTCAGTCGATTTATAAAAGACTACTCTTATCGTAATGATGACTATGTGACCAATTTAGATTTCCTGCGATTATTCGAAACTCATCCGCATAGGCGCTACATCGAAAACTGGTTAACTAAAGTCATGCTTTATGATGCCAAGATTTCGGATGTTGCAGTCAAATCACATGAAAACCAACAACACGAGCTGTCATTTTCTGTAAATATGTCTGCAAGCGACCATACCCGCTCAGAACAACCCACGCGAACGCCTGCCAATGAAGAAGTTGATTTTGTCATCTACGACAGTGGAGGTGCTTTGATATATACAGGGGAATTAACAGTGATTAATGGCGTTGGGCGCACATCAATTTATCTACCAACTGCCCCAAGGCGTATCGAGATTGACCCTCACTTTTTCTACTTAGATCGTCAGCGAACAGACAATACAGAAGTTATTTCATCAATAACAAATAACAACATGGAGTCACTATGAAATATACAAATTATTTTGCAGCGGTAATTATGGTTGCGCTACTTCTTTTGAGCATTTTCAATTATGTGAGCGCTAAAGACACGTTAGCCACTCATAAGTTTGAAAATATTAATGAACAAATCAATGATATTGCATGGCACACATTACTCGATGACCAATCATGGGCTTACATATTAGAAACTTCCTTAGATAAGGGCGATGGCAAAAAACAACAAAGAATTCAAAAGTTCAACCCTGAACTACCTATTCAAGCTCAATGGCAATTGCTTGAGCATCAATACAAGTCTCCTAGTGAGCAAATGCTGTTTGAATATGCACAAACAAGAGCATCGCTGGCTAACGAGGAAAACATGACGGCCGGCTCACAAATTATTGACGTAAGCTCATTAAGATTTTCAAGTCAAAATAGCTCTCATGAGGTGTATAGCTTTTCACCTTTGTTACCTATGTTCGACAAAGAAGATGCTAGGTATTTTGAAGGGACGTTATTTGTAAATAAATTGAATGGACAATTAGACTATCTCACGATATCTCTCGCAGATTCATTTTCTCCTAGTTTTTCAGTTAAGCTGAATAGATATGATTTAAAAATTGACCTAGTCAATGAAAATAAAGTGATACACGTCTCAAAAATAGAGTCCCACAAGGTAGGTAAGCTCCTATTTGTCAATGAGTTCAATGAAAAATCAACTCGACTGATTTCTAACTTTTCAAAAGTTAAAGGCTAACAAACCACTCTTCTCCTAACTTTACATATAGTTTACATCATCAAGGCATACTTAAAACGTAGTAGCGTCTCCAAAGCTCGAATACGAGGCTACCGACATTAAAAGCCGACATATTAGTTTCAATCAACGAAAGGTAAAATGATGTATAAAATAATTAAGCAAGTAAGTTGCATTTTTGCGATGGCGCTCATTAGTAATATTTCTGTAGCGTCGGTTACCTTAGAAGATATTAAAGGTGCTTGGTTAGGCACTATGAATATACCAAATGGCCCAACGCTTAGAATTGGAATAGAGGTTTTCAAGAAGGCGGATGGTCACTGGGGAGGCAATATTGCGAGCTTAGATCAAGGGGCTCGATACATGCTTGTATCGGATGTCAGCGTTGAAAATGACGTATTCACGCTGCAAATGGCAAGCGCGCCAGTCAGTGTCGTGGGTAATGTATTCAAAAATGAAAAAACAATTGCCGCTAAATTTAAGCAGGGAGATAGCACCTTTGACTTGAATTTGCATAAAGTAAAAGAGTTACCCGACGTCGAGAGAGAACAAACTCCCACTCAGCATGCTGCTTATGTACAAGAAGAGGTCGCCTATCAAAACTCACACGATGGCACATGGCTATCGGGCACTTTGACGACGCCAAAAGGAAAAGCCACGCATCCTGCTATTATGTTAGTAGCGGGCTCAGGTCCTAATCACCGAGACTCATATCATAACGGCCATCGAACCTTTAAAGTGCTAGCTGATCACTTAACTAAACTAGGCTTTGTTGTTTTACGTTCAGATAAACGGGGCGTGTATAGATCAGGTGGACGCTTTGAAGACGCAAGCTTGAGCAACTTGGCGCTAGATACACAAGCCGCCATCCAATACCTCAAGTCACATCCTAGTGTAAACAATAAAAAAATTGTGCTCTTGGGCCATAGTGAAGGTAGTTTAGTTTCAGTGATGGCTGCAGAAAAAGAGTCAGTTCAAGGGATCATCTCTATGGCTGGCCCAGGTATGTCTGTACTCGATATATTGCTGCTGCAAGATCAAACAGAGCCTAAGGCAAAAGGCGCAACAAAAGCAGAAACGGATATTCTACTGCAATTTAGTAAACGCTTTTACTCGATGATATTGAACACACCCTCTGCAACTGAGCGCAAACAAAAAGCCTTAGCATTATATGATAGCCTGAAAGGCACTGAGGCCGAAGTTGTGGCTAAATGGGTAAGCAAACAAAATGGCACGCTGAGTATTGCTTCGGCAGAAAGTGATTCTTTTTATAATTTCTTACAGCAAAACCCTATTCCATACTGGAATCGATTTACTGGCAACGCGCTTATATTAAATGGCAGTAAAGATTCTCAGGTACCTGCGAATGAAAACCTCAGCGGTATCGTTAATGCAATAAACAAAGACAAAGCACATGTTAAAAGTCATATATTAGAAAACCTAAATCACATGTTTCAACCAGCTATAACAGGCTCCACTGACGAATATAAAGAAATCGAAAAAACCATAGATGAAAAAGCCTTGTCAGTTATTTCAAAATGGTTGCAACAGCACTTTAGTTAGGTAGCGGTGTAAATCACCATATTCTCAAACAAGACGATGAATTTAATTACTGCTTATTTTCCAATGATTGCGCGCTCTGATTCCACTAAGAATTAGCAAAACATGAGCACGGAAAGGATAAAAAAATGATTTTGAGCAAAGGTTCAGTGGTTGTTAGTATCGTTATGATGTTATTCGGTTCAGCCGCTAACGCTATAGCATTTAAAACTTCTTCAATTGATATAATACCTATCGTCGAATCATCGACGAACCGTCATTTTGAGTTGTATGTCAAATTGCCTGAAAATTACGAGACCGACGGCGACAAAGTATACCCTGTCATCTATATTGCCGACGCGCTGTGGCATATTGAAATTCTCTCGGGGACAACATCGTACCTTTTAAAAGACGTAATCTTGGTTGGCGTTTCATGGGAAAAGGGAAAGCCCGAACAGCAAAGCCGTATGCGCGACTACATGCCTAATGCGTATAATGGCAAAAATTATGACCTGCCTACTGGTTTGGCTAAACAGCATCAGACTTTCTGGGCTAATGATGTTTTTAATTATATTGAAAATAACTACCAGACTGACCCTCTAAATCGCACATACTTCGGATACTCGGTAAGTGCAACGTTTGGCAGCTACATATTACTAACAAAGCCAAATATGTTTAAAAACTATATACTTGGCAGTCCTGAAACTCTTTTTAATGACCATTTAGTGCATGCGTATAAGCCTATCGCATCAAACGTACCTAAGTCGATAAACGCTAACGTTTATATATCTGTTGGCGCACTTGAATCACTAGTAAGCATAAACCACGCAGCTAGTTTTGCTCAATATTTGACAACTAAAATGCCAGCTAATTTTAACCTTAACTTTACGGTATTCGAGGAAGCTGATCATGGCACTGCATTCCCAATATTTGCAGTAAAAAGTTTGTATTGGCTAGCTGAAATTCCCTAATGAATTGGGTGTTTTGAAATGTACTTTTGATTAACACGGCTTAAGATTTTGGATAGATTTTAAGGCGCGGGTGTCGGGTTACATCGCCCTAAATAAGGTTCCTAACTCGCTCCAGATGCTGCGAGATTCAATGGCATTTTTCCTCATTTCTTTTAACATCTTTTTTGAATAAAAGAGACCTGTTTTGACAACCGCTTCTGGCCTTTCAAGTGTCGACAAGTCATCTAATGGAGATACTTTAGACAAGATAAAATCCGCTTTATAATTCTCAGAAATTTTACCGATTTGAGCATTCATCTTTAGTGCTTTTGCTGGGTTAACTGTTGCAGCTGCTAATACATCAAATACAGTCATTCCAGACTCGTGCATTAATCGCATTTCGTTATGCGTCGCTAAACCGTGGGGGGAAAGCAATACGCCAGAATCAGAACCGACCAGAAGAGGGATTTCAGCATCGTTAAAAACCTTGGTGATGTGTTGTAAGAACTTAAGTGTTTTTTGATTGTGTGCAGCCATGTTGTCTGACGCGCTTAGCCAACGTTCAACTTGGTTATTTAATGCCTCCAGCGCGATTATGTCAGAGGTGTATTCGGTTGGTATTGTGTCTAAAAACGCTTCCTTCTCGACACTAAGTTTGGTGAGCTGATAATAAATATTTAAAGTTGGAGTCACGGGAACTTCTATTGTTTTTATTTTCTCAGCGATTGCTGGTAGAAGGTTAGAATCAAATTTGTAATTGAGAGGGCCTTGATAGATATCTTCAACATGTTCTAACGATTGAAGTCCAGTGAGTGATGATACTGGCATATTACCAGACGCATGTGGGCCATGTTTAGCAATAGGTATGTTGAGTTCTTTACCTGTTTCAATTAACGCTGTTAATGCTGCTTCGTTCAGGTTTCCATAGACTTTGATTAAGTCATAACCTTCGGATTGATACAGATTAACTGCTGCTTCAGCCTGTTCTGCTGTGTGCACTGTGTGATGCAAGTTAGCGTCGTAAGCAGATATAATAGGACTGCTCACTGTGGCGCTGCTACCAATGAGTTCACCTGCTGCAATTTGTTCTCGCCACTTTATTTGGTCAGGAACACCATTCATATTACGAACGTGAGTAACGCCATGACTTAGGGCTAAAGCAAACGCAGCCTCTTCGTACATGTGAACATGCATGTCAATAAGACCGGGTGTAACGTAACCACCTTTCCCGTCAATAATCGTGATACCTGTTGATAGAGCAGGCATAGGGGATTGGGTAATTTTGAGAATTCTACCGTCGTTAATAAATATCGATTTATCGAAATGAATTTTTCTGTTTTCGACATCAACAATATTGATGTTATTCAGAACAAATGAGTTTCCCACCTGTTCTAGGTCAGGCGCTGAGCTACAGGCAGTGGCGGAAAATAAAATGAGTAGAGCAATAAATTGTTTCACAGTTAACTCCTAAAAAATAAGTTAACGGAATCGTAACTATGATTCATGGGACGATCGTCCAGTTACATGTATTTAGTTGTCTACTATCCTGTTCTTAGACTGATTTATGTTAGCACTCAACCTGAGCCTTATATTCACTAGGTGTTTTGCCGGTATATTCTTTAAATACTTTATTAAACGAGGCTTTGGAGCTAAAGCCAGCATCGGTATAAAGTCTGGTAAATGAATCAGAAGATTGCGCATCCAACGCCTGACAAATGTGGTGAATACGATATTCATTTATGTATTCGTTAAATGACTTGTTAGCTACGGTATTGATTGCACGTGAGATATCTCTAGGTTGTAATCCACTTAATTCACTTACGTCACTCAATGTAAGTCGAGGTGTTAAAAACCACTGATTTTTTAAAATCAATTTATCTAGCTCACTAAATGCAGAGCAATAATTTTCAGACTCAGGTTTAGCTTCAGAATGAAGGTTGGTCAGAGTGACTTTGTGAGGCTCAGATAGCGCTTTTTGGTCGATTAATTTGATTGTGATGATCATCGCGACCACTAACCAAACCATATTGTTTACAGCTTGGCCGATGAGGTTTAATTCATATGGGAGAAACTGCTGACTATTGAGCCTTACCAAATCGACTAGGTTGAACAACGCCATAGCCACCAAAACCCAGACTAACCAATTAAGCGAAAAATCATCAGAGTCAGAACGTTGTTCATCCAGAGCTTGCTTATATTTTATAAGCAAAGTGGCGGAGAAATAAGCGTAAACGACTCGCCATACAGTCCCGATCACTATAACTACCCCAACATGTGAGGTAAACAGCAATACTGGGGCAACAGGCAACAGGTGCATCCAGTCACTGCTGCGAAGTGTTTGATTGGTTATATGTTTTGTCGCTAGATAACCCGCAGGACCAAACAACATAATAAAAACAGGACTGAGTAAGTAGATATCTCGCGTGATACCTGTTTCTTCGAAGATGTTTACTGCCGAAGCAAGGGCGATTAAGACAAGCAGGAGAGCAACCTCAACAAACGGACTTTTTCGCCACAATAACAAAGCGCCTAATATTGAAATACCAACAGTGGCAGCTTGAATTAAGTTAACGAAATTGAGTGAATTCATATTGTACTATCTAATGGACGGATTAATTCCTTTATCGATCATGTTCTCATGTATCCCAAAATACGTAAACGTAATTTAAAGGGAGTTTTACACTGTGAAAAGTGTGCATTGAATTTCGGGGTGATTACACGGTCATACACACCCAAAATGATGAAAAAATTAATACTACAATTTGTCTATTAGAATTCGTACCTTGGGAGGAACTTAGGAGGCAGACTATAGTAGTTATTATAAATAATTTGTGGATTGATTTTCTGGATATTTGTTGATGTGTAAAAATGCAGAAGCAGATCCGATGAATAAATTTTTATTGAATCGTCTCTACTTGTTAAAACGGTCTGTCATTATTTGTTTTTTTGTCATAGGCTCGTCACGATTATATTAATGTAAATCCAGTCTTGTTTATGGACTATAGACATAGTTATTGCTGACATAATCACTTTTGAAATCGCTTTTAATCTCTAAAGCTTTTTGGAATGTAACCTGCGCTTTCTTCGGCTCATTCATACTTAAATACGCAAATGCGAGACTATCATAAACTTGCGGTGCATCTGGGAACATTGAAGGT
>CBFHTO010000071.1:0-15533 GCA_965658765.1 Glaciecola sp.
GTTTTGTACCAATGGTAAGATTTCGAAGCCAAGGATAGTACCAAAACCAAACAATTCTTTAACCGTACCAATTACAATTAAGATGAAGCTATAACCAAGGCCGTTACCAATACCATCTAAGAAACTCATCAATGGTGGTGACTTCATTGCATACGCTTCGGCGCGTCCCATCACGATACAGTTAGTAATGATCAAGCCAACGAACACCGATAACTGTTTTGATATTTCGTAGCTGTATGCTTTTAGTATTTGGTCAACAACAATTACTAATGATGCAATAATTGTCATTTGGATAATAATCCGCACGCTTGAAGGTATTTGATTTCGAATCATTGAAATAAACAAATTCGAAAACGCAACTACCGACGTAAGTGCTAAAGACATAACCAAAGCAGTTTCTAGTTTTGTCGTGATTGCTAATGCAGAGCATATCCCAAGAACATGCAGTGCAATTGGATTGCTGTCTATTATGGGCCCGAACAGGGCTTTTTTCATTTCTTTAGTATCAGCCATTATCGAGTCCTAAGATTTCCAAGATTGATTTTTAAGGTAGTTGCCGTAGCCGTTCTCACCAGCCCAGTAGACCAATGTATTTTCAACACCGTTACTGGTCAGCGTTGCTCCAGATAGAGCATCCACTGCGTACTGATTATCGTTACCAACGTTTTTGTCTACGGAAATAGCAACCTGGCCATCTTTATATAACTTTTTACCATCCCACTTAGCTTGCCAAGCGGGGTTTTGAACCTCTGCACCTAGCCCAGGTGTTTCTTTGTGAGCGTAGTAGATAAGTTCGCGTATTGTTTGCCCATCGTTATCAACGGCGAGGAATCCATACATCAAATCCCATAATCCGCTTCCGTGAATTGGCAATATAATACGTGACACTTCACCAGAATCATCCGTAATGTGATAAACGCTTGCAATGGTCGAGCGTTGCTTGAAGCCAACGTTTGAATTCTCTACTTTTACACCAAATTCTTTCGATTTTGCTGCTTTGTACATATCAAAGTCTTCACTTGGCTTATCAACGTATTCACCAGTAGATATATCAATATACTTTTCTTCAACACGGTCAGTGTAAAGAGCCGCAATCTCTTTTTTGTTTGAAGCCTGACCTAATAATCCAGCCGCATTTAAGATGTTTGATTTCTTATCTAATGCAGCGTTAGTTTCTTGCAATGAGCGCAAACCCACGGCTGAACCAGACACTACAATTGAACAGGCCAGACACACTGCGACAACGATGCCGACCGTTTTTCCTAAAGTTTCTTTTTTAGCCGACACGAGCAAGTCTCCGTTTTATATTACTCTGCGCCACAAAGTAATCGAATAATGGCGCCCAAAGATTAGCAAAAAGTATTGCAAGCATGATCCCTTCAGGGAAGGCTGGATTGAGTGCTCGTATGAACACCGTCATGAATCCAATGAAAAACCCATATGCCCACTTACCGGTATCAGTAAACGACGCAGATACTGGATCTGTCGCCATGAAGAACATACCGAAGGCTAGTCCGCCAATGACAAAATGGAAGTACCAAGGCATATTAAGCATCTCGTTGCTCGACACGCCCCCACCAATCATATTCAGTAAGAAGCCAAATAGGGCGGCACCCACTGCGACACCTGCGACAATTCGCCAACTCGCGATACGCATATACATAATAAACGCACCGCCTAGGAGAATCATTAATGTCGAAACCTCCCCTGCAGAGCCAGGAATGTTACCTAAGAATGCCTGCATCCAATTTTCTGAGGTATATTCCAAGGTACCGTTTGCGGCTTGAGTTAACCAAGTCGCTCCTGAATATCCATCGGCTGCAACCCATACTTGATCACCAGAAATCTGCGCTGGGTATGCAAAGTACAAAAAGGCACGACCCGATAATGCTGGGTTCAGGAAGTTTCTACCTGTACCGCCGAAGATTTCTTTTGCAATGACAACACCAAAGGTAATACCCAAAGCAACTTGCCATAAAGGAATTGTTGCTGGTAAGGTCAAAGAAAATAGCACCGAGGTAACAAAGAACCCTTCATTAATTTCGTGTTTTCTGACAGACGCAAATAAAACTTCCCAAAACCCACCTACGATGAAAGTAGTTGCGTATATAGGGAGGAAGAAGCATGCGCCATAAGCCATTAAGCCAATCCAAGTGGTATCAGCACCGAGCGAACCGCCAAGAGCCGTAAACAGGGCTGCTTGCCAAATATCTGGCAACATGCCGGCGCCAGAAACGATTGCAGCCTGAGCTTGTGCGCCAATATTATACATGCCGTAGAACATTGCTGGGAACGTCGCCATCCACACCATAATCATGATGCGTTTTAAGTCAATACTGTCTTTCACGTGAGTCGTTGACTTATTTACTTTGCCTGGCGTGTAAAAAATAGTCGCCGCAGCTTCGTATAACGCATAAAACTTTTCGTATTTTCCACCAGCTTCAAAGTCTGGTTCAATTTTTTCGATAAACGCTTTTAAACCCATGACTTACCCCTCGGACTCGATTTTAGTTAAACAATCACGTAAAACAGGACCATAATCATACTTACCTGGACACACATACGTACACAAGGCCAAGTCTTCCTCGTCTAGCTCAAGCGCACCAAGGCTCTGAGCGTTGTCGGTGTCACCTGATAACAGGTCTCGTAATAGCAAAGTTGGAATAACGTCCAAAGGCATGATTCTTTCGTAGTTACCAATTGGTACCATCGAGCGATCAGACCCGTTTGTTGTCGACGTCATATTAAATAGTTTTTTAGGACTTAAGTGTCCTAAGTAAGCTCTTGTTACAGAATGCTTATCGGAACCGGGTGTTATCCATCCAAGAAATTTCTTCTCTTTATCTTCAACAATGATAGAGAGTTGAAGATGGAACCGACCCAAGTATGCGTGAGGTCCAGACGCTTTTGAGCCATTTAAAACAGAACCGGAAATCACTCGAACTGCTTCTTCTCCGAGTTGCTCTTTGACTAACTCGTTGGTAGACGCACCGACTCGTGTACGAACAATCTTAGGTGACTTTGCTGCGGGTCCTGCAACCGAGATCACTCTGCTAACGTCAAGTTGTCCGCTTGTAATGGTCTCACCGATAGAAATAACGTCTTGATAGTTAACCACCCAGACCTTCTTCTTTGGACCGACCGGATCGATATAATGAATATGAGTACCAGCCAATCCAGCAGGATGTGGACCAGAAAACTCATTTACTTCGACTTTGCTCAAGTCAGAGCTAATGTTTGCCCCAGCTTGTTTGCATAAGTAGACTTTCGAGCCTGACAAAACGCTTAACACTTTCAAGCCATTTTGAAACGCTTCGTTTCTTTCTGCGATCACAATTTGAGGATCAACGGCAAGAGGATTGGTGTCTATCGCGGTAACAAAGATCGAATTAGGTGTGCTATCTATCGCAGGAGCCTTACTATATGGTCGGGTGCGAATAGCGGTCCATAACCCTGAGTCGACAAGCGTATTAACTAAGCTTTCTCGGTCAGTGCTATCAATTTTGTCAGCAGAAACTTTGTCAAACTCTATTGCATCGTCACCTTTCAGGCCAATCACAACAGACTGCAAAACGCGTTTAGCGCCTCGATTTACCTCGAGGACTTCACCGCTCGCAGGAGAGACGAATTTGACCCCAGGGTTCTTCTTGTCTTCGAACAAAATTTGCCCTTTCTTTACTACATCCCCAACCTGGATGTGCATAGTAGGGCGCATTCCGACGTATTCTTCCCCCAATATAGCGACTTTAGAGCATTCGACGGCATCACCGATCGTTTGCTCAGGAGCCCCTGAAATTGGGAGGTCTAAACCTTTTTTGATTTTTATCATATGCAATCAGCTACTCTCAAATAGTTACTAATTCGAACCGGCCTAACAAACAAGCCCTTTTGAATTAATTTCTTTAAACACAAGTAAACCGCATAAACAAATAACAAGGGCACACTACGCTCGGCATTGTCTTAATACCTTCGATATGTACACATTTTTTATTATTATTTGAATAACGCAGTTGCTTGATAATATTGTTAATTATCTTGCAGTTGCTCTGATGAACTAGACTGCGTGAAGTCACAAGGAGAACACACATACCTCATCTGATTTTGTGGCGCGATTTTAGCACTAACTGGTCATAAAAGGCTATTGTAATTATACCAAAAGACTATTTCGCTAGAGAATATTGTTAAGAGAATATTCCACTTCAAGTTGACAAATGGACATTGACTTAAATCAATGCCCAATCCACATTAAGATTATACAGAAAAACTTAAGTCCATGAAACCAGTGGATTTACATCGGCTTCGTAATCAACATCCTTTAGCGCAAATCCAAATAGATTTAAAAACTCTGTGTTATATCCTTTATAATCACTTAATTCATGAAAATTATGTTGATCGACCTGATCCCAAAGCGCTTTTATCTTCGCCTGAGTAGCATCGTTTGTTTCAATACTATCCATCCTATAACGATTCATAGCATCGACCGGAGGATTATCGGAATACAAACATTGCTTGTACAAGCCTGCAATTTGCTCAATACAGCCCTCATGAGTGTTTTCTTCTTTCATCACTCGATATATTAAAGAAATATACAGGGGCATTACAGGAATTGCACTACTTGCTTGAGTAACGAGCGCTTTGAGCGAAGAGACGTTAGCTTGCACATTCAACTCACCCAAAGAATTTATAATTGAGGCCGCAGCTCTATCGAGATCTTCTTTTGCTTTTCCAATCGTAGCTTGCCCATATATAGGCCAAGTTAACTCTCTTCCTATATAAGTATATGCGGTCGTTTTGCAGCCCTGAGCGAGCACACCCGCTTCACCAAGTTGAGTCATCCAGCGTTCCCAGTCTTCTCCACCCATGACTTTCACAGTATCTGAAATCTCTTGCTCTGATGCAGGCTCTAGGGAAACCTCATGCACTAAGTCTTTGTCTGTGTCGTAGGTTTTCGTGGTGTAGGATTGCCCAACTGGCTTTAGCGTTGATTTATAGGTAGTCCCCGTCTCAGGGTCAGTTCGACGCGGAGATGCTAGGCTGTATATGACCAAATCAACTTTGCCTATATCTTGTTTTATCCGCTCAATCGTTTGGGTCTTAATTTCATCCGAAAATGCATCACCATTTATAGTGCTTGCATAAAGGCCATCAGCCTTTGCCTGCTCATGAAACGCAGCCGTATTATACCAACCAGCCGTACCGGTTTTCCTCTCGCTAGGCTGTTTTTCAAAACAAACACCTAAGGTCGCTGCACCATGACCAAAAGCGGCCGTTATTCTTGAAGCTAGGCCGTAGCCAGTAGAGCAGCCAATTACTAATACACTTTTTGGACCATTTTCAGTAAAGGTCTGCTGTTTTATATAATTAACTTGATTATCTACGCTTTTAGCACAACCAACTGGATGTGCATTAGTGCAAATAAATCCTCTTACCTTTGGCTTAATTACCATCGAGTAGCTCCTATTGTGTTCGTCTTTTTTGTTTGGCGCGCATTGTAATCAAAAGCGCCTCAACAAGTGATCTGTCCAGATGCTAATTTCTATCTGTTTTCGTAATAAGCTTGTTCAGATAGCTTATGGTATTCTTTGACCTGCTCGGCAAAGGCTTTGTACGAATCGTATATTCTGGCAAAGTCGGCATTTTTGGTAGCCTCATTCTGTAATACGACTTCAGTAGCCTCCCTTAATGCAGCCATTACGTCTTCGGGTAATGCTTTTACTTGCACACCATGCTCACTGATCAACTGCTGCATCGCTCGGTGGTTTCGAGCAGTATACTCATCTAACATGTCTTGATTTACCGCGCGAGTGGCGACTTCTATTATCTTCTGTAAATCTTCAGGTAGCGATTTATACGCTGCCTCGTTAACAATAAATTCCAAAGTTGTGCCTGGCTCATGCCAGCCGCTGTGATAATAATACTGTGCTGCTTTATGCAAGCCAAATGTTAAGTCATTGTATGGGCCTACCCACTCGGTAGCGTCTATTGCGCCGCTTTGTAACGACGTGAAAATTTCCCCACCGGTCAGCGTAACTGGCAGACCGCCAACTTCCTTGAAGACTTCTCCGCCGAGCCCAGGAATACGCATCTTAAGTCCTTGTAAGTCATCAACCGAATTAATTTCTTTCTTAAACCAGCCTGCCATTTGTACACCGGTACTGCCACCTGCAAACGGGATCACGCCGAAGGGTTGATACAATTCTTGCCATAACTCTATCCCACCACCGTAGTGTAACCATGCGTTCATCTCTGTCACGTTCATACCAAACGGAATGGCTGAAAAAATCGGGGCCGCGGGTATTTTCCCCTTCCAATAATAGGCACCAGCATGTCCCATTTGAGCACTGCCACTTGATACTGCATTAAACACTTCAAAGCCAGGAACTAGCTCACCCGCACCGTATACTGTTACCTCGAGTCGACCACCTGACATCGCGTTAACGTATTCTGCGAATGTCTCGGGCGCTTTACCAAGACCTGGGAAGTTTTTGGGCCAAGAAGTCACTAACTTCCATTTGATAGTTTCTTGTGGTTTTGTATTTGCTTCATTAGAAGAGCTGCTCTGCCCGCCTCCACACGCCGTTAAACATAAGGCTGTGAAAAGCACTGCAATAACTTTTATATTTATTTTCATTGTTAATTACCCTATTTAGAAACTTTACGCTGTTATTTTTGTTTGTATTTTAATACGAAACGTATACCGATCTGATGCCCCAATTTAAGAATACACTAGGTAGACTAACCAGGTCACTGTTTCTGGCCATATCGACATAATAATCAACACCGATATTTGTATAATGATGAAAGGCAGTACTCCTTTGTATATTTGTTCGGTTTTAAGGGAACTAGGAGCGACCCCGCGCAAGTAAAATAACGCAAATCCAAACGGTGGTGTTAAGAAAGAAGTCTGTAAATTCACCGCAATCATTATGCCTAACCAAACAGGATCCACACCCATCATAATTAAGATAGGCGCTATAATCGGAACTACGACAAAGGTAATCTCAATAAAGTCAAGAATAAAGCCAAGTAAGAAAATTAAGATCATGACGATCAGCGTTGCTGTAAATACGCCACCTGGCAATGATGTAAATAGCTCTTTGAGCAATATCTCTCCACCCAAACCTCTAAACACAAGACTGAAAATACTGGCACCAATTAAAATCAGGAACACCATAGACGTAACCTTGGTAGTCTCCTGCACAATATACCGAATATTCTCTCGCGAAAGCTCTCGTTTACATGCCGCTAACACCAGTGCACCCGCCGCACCCACACCCGCAGCTTCAGTCGGTGTAGCAAATCCCATCAAAATAGAACCAAGTACTGCAACAATCAAAATTAGAGGAGGAAGCAAGGCCAGTAACAAGCTTTTTAAATCGGCATGCTCGTTTTTTTGTCCTTCAATAGGGACGTGAGCGGCTTTAAAATGACTAACAAAAAATAAATACAGCAAATAAAGAACCACTAGGATTAAACCAGGGATTAACGCCCCCACAAAAAGGTCGCCAACCGAGACACTATCGGGCGAGAAAATCCCCATATCGAGTTGAGCTTTCTGATACGCGCTCGATAAGACGTCCCCGAGTAAGACTAATGCTATAGAAGGAGGGATGATTTGACCGAGTGTCCCAGTTGCGCATATTGTGCCGGTTGCAAGTTCTGGCGAGTACCCCCGCTTCAACATCGTTGGCAGTGATAGTAAGCCCATAGTGACAACCGTCGCGCCAACAATACCGGTACTCGCGGCAAGGAGCATGCCGACAAGTATTACAGAAACTCCGAGACCTGTCTTAAAACGCCCTAACAAAGCAGACATCGTCACTAGCAAGTCTTCTGCTATTTTTGACTTTTCAAGTACAACCCCCATAAACACAAATAGGGGAACCGCAATGAGCGTAGTATTATTGACAATTCCGAACAGGCGACTGGGCGCTGATAGTAAATAGCTAAAATCAAACGCGCCAAATATAGTGGCAACAGCTGCAAACAACAGGGATACACCTGCTAATGTAAGTGCAACTGGATATCCAAGTAATAAGGTCAGACAAACAACAGCAAACAAAACTAAGGACAAAATTTCCATTTCTATTGCGACCTCAATGTCATTAAAGTAAGGCCTTTCTTGATGATTTCTGATATTGCTTGTAAACACATAGTCACTGAAAAAACGAGCAATAAAGATTTAAGGAGATATGTAAATGGTAAGCCTCCTGGTTCCCTAGACCCCTCAAATAACTGCCAAGACTCTGCCACATAATGCCAACAAATAATCGTTAGGTAGAGACACACAGGTAACATGAAGAATAAGCAACCACACAAATCAACAATCGTTTGCTTTGTTTCTGAAAACTGTCGATAGAACACGTCTACTCTGACGTGACCATTTTGTTGATAAGTGAAGGCGCTTCCCACCAAAAAAACAGCTGCATGCAAATAGGTGACCGATTCTTGCATTGCTATCCATCCGAGATTAAAACCATATCTTAGAACAACGATAGAGAACATTAGCAAAGCCATAATTATCGTCGAATACGCTACCGCTTTGCCAAGCTTTTCGTTGAGTGAGTCTATTGTTCTGCTGATGACCGCTAACATTTTTGGGCTCAGTCTCTTTGTTATTTTTGAATAAGTTGTCTGATGATTGATTGTATGGCCTGCAAAGTGACCATGCAATACTCAAAATAAGAATATGTTTGTACTCAAGGACTCAAGGAATTAAAGATGTATCTAACTCGGCTTCTTTGTCCTTTTTATAATTTTTTACTTTCATTGCTAAAATGATAGAAGAAAGGATAAGTGTGACGACATTTGCAGCGATTATAGGTACATCTCCTTTAAAAATGCCATAAACCAACCAAAATGTAATACCAATAACAAAAGTAATATACATACTGAGAGAAAGCGCCTGCGTATCAGAAGTTTGGATTACTTTGATAACTTGAGGTAAAAAAGAAATCGTTGTACAAATCGCCGCGGCATATCCAAACCAATCTACCAATTCCATCGAAACTCTCACAAATTTAAAGAATGTAATAGGGTAAAAATCACATAGGCTTTATAAGCGCGTTGGCACTAAAAGCCTATGTACTAGAAGCCTATGTAGAATTGAGCAGTAATGACCCTGCTCATTTAAAATTAGGCTAGGATATCTAATAACTCAACGTCGAAAATCAAGGTGCTGTAAGGACCAATTGCCGCGCCTGCGCCTTGTTCACCGTATGCAAGGTTATGTGGGACAAACAGTTTAAGTTTAGTACCTACAGACATCAACTGTAGCGCCTCTGTCCATCCTTTTATAACACCAGACACTGGGAACTCGGCTGGTTGTCCTCTTTCATAACTGCTATCAAACACAGTGCCATCTAACAACGTGCCATGATAATGAACACGAACCGTCGATGCCGCTGTTGGTGAATCACCTTCAGCTTCATTGATTACTTCATACTGTAAACCAGAATCAGTCACTTGCACTTCGCTGCGCTGTGCGTTTTCTTCTAAAAAGCGTGCCCCCTCTTCTACAACCGCGGTAAACTGTTCCTGTTTAGCCGCTTGCATACGCTGATGGATTTCATTGAATGCAACACGCAGCTCATCGTTTGATACAGCAGGCGCATCCTTATTAAATCCAGCTTGTAAACCAGATATGACTACTTCAAGGCTTAAACCCTCAAAAGGGTTAGAGGCTAGCTGCTCTCCCATCTGATAGCCTATCCCGTAGCTTGCTTGTTCTTCAATTGTTTCGTATGTTTTAGACACGCTGTCTCCAGTTTGTTGTTTGATTTTAGGCCGCGTAGGATAGCACAAGGCGTTTAGATCCCAAAAAGTATGATGCAAATTATGAGTAGGCGTCGCTAATATATGTTTGAAAAAACAATATTTAAAGCGAGTAAAATTAACAAAACGCCGCCAAACCTCTCGGCAGCATGCTTAAACATCGCACCAATTTTTGCTCCAATAACAAATCCTAAGCAAGTCATAAGAAATGTGAATAAGCCCAAGATGATTGCAGACAGTAATAAGTCTTCGTTAATAACTGGGATAGTAACTCCCATGGCCATTGCATCAATGCTGCTTGCTATTGCTAGCATGCTTAATGCATAAAAACTAAGTGTTTTGGGTGTTTTTGGAGCGTCACCGGCTGTTGAATCGAGCAGCATTTTTATCCCTACGATTATAAGAAGCCCGCTCGCTACCCAATATGCAAAGGCCTGTAAAAAAGTAGATAGCCCTATGCCGCCAAAGTAGCCTACGACCATGCTTAAGCAGTGAAACATCGCAAAGTAGCTCGCCACGATGAGACACAACCGGAATCTCTTATGTTCACTCTGAGTGCCTATTGCAATAGACATAGCGAATGCGTCCATACTTAGCGCAAGTGAAAGTAACGATATTTTTATCATATAGAAGCAATGACATCCTTGGTAAGCTTAAGTGCACAATACAGTAAAGAGTACAGTAAAGAATACAGTAAAGTGAGCTAGTCGTTAACAATGGGGCCTGTAAGTATATTTGTTCGTAAGCGTCTTGCAACCCACCCTTAGTTCATCAGTTCTACTGGCGTCATAGTAAGCATCCTATGTTTAATTGGACGCATTATGACAAACAAAAGAAGAACACAAGCCCAGTGGGTTAAATTAATCCAAAAATGGTCGCAAACTGGTCAATCGGCAAAGCAATTTTGCCAAGAGAATGGACTGGTATTACAGACATTCCATGCCCGTCGCTCCGACTTAAAACGAGGCGTGACAGGTCACCAATCTAAAAATGCTAAGTTAGTGAGAATCGTTCGTGATAAGCCTATTGATGTCAGCCGCCAGAGTATTGATAAGCAAGGCGTGATGATGTTGCGGTTTAATCAATGTGAATTGCATATCAGTACACCCCAATCACCCGATTTTTTTAGCGTCTCTATTAAAACAACTCAGCTCATGAAGATGTTTGTTGAGCCCGATGATATTTACCTTCACCTTGGTTACGTTGATTTCGGAAAATCTATCAACGGCTTGCTTTGTATTGTTGAAAACGAGCTTGAAAGTGACGCATTCAGCGGAGCATTGTTTATCTTCTGCAACAAGAAACAAGAAACAAGAAACAAGAAACAAGAAACAAGATAAATTAAAACTCTTATACTGGGACAAAACAGGCTTCGCATTATTTTACAAAAGACTTGAGAAACACCGATTCAAATGGCCTAAAATACATGAACTAGATAGGCTCAGATTGAGTGAACAACAACTTCAATGGCTACTAGGTGGCTATGATGTGATTGGTCACAGCACACTGAGTTACAAAGTCTCTGGCTTATAAGATTAGATCATAAGTAGGATTTAACGATCACGATTTAGTCTAAATAAAGCAGAGTAATCAGTAGTTTATTGCGTAATAATAAGGCTATGACTATTGATATCGACTCACTCCAAGACAATCCCGTGGCACTAAAAAAGCTATTGTCCAAGGTCGTGGCACGTAATAACTTCCTTGAGGAGCAATTCCGCCTTGCACAACAAAAGCAATTTGGGTCCAGTAGCGAAGCTTATCCTGGTCAAGGTCAGCTGTTTAATGAAGCTGAAGAGTTAGCGGTAGACGTTGCTGAGCCAGAAAAAGAAGCTATCAGCAATTTCTGCAGAGTCTAACGGGCTCAAAGCAATAGACATATAAATATATCCTCATGTTACATGTAATAAGTGAGTGAGCGACTGATTTTATTCGTTTTTTTAAGTTGCACTTTTTTCTATATTTCATTGTTTTCTTCTTCAAAAGATTGTCATATTTTCACCCTCTAGAATAACCAAAAATAGACGATTTTCCGATAAAAATAGTGATCACCTTCTGATGCATTGTCTACAGCCAGTAGCTTAATTGTACAACATATATCTGAACATTAGGTTTAGCATAGTAGCGATTAGGAGTTACACAACATCCCAAATTTGAACGGCTTCTGTGGTGCAGTCAGCGGACGGATCTATTTCCTTTGATTAATTCCAATTTTGCCTGATAGCTGAAGTAAACGTTTTGAGATTTTTGAGCACTAAAGTTCTCCCACATTAAAAATTCAAAGAATCCTTCCTTACCAATTGACATATAGTAAAGAAGTGATAGTCTTTACTATATGCAAAATAGTAAAGAGGAAATACATGGCTAAGGTCAGCGCAAAAAGACAAATTACATTACCTGTTGACCAGTGTGTTGTTGCGCATATCAATGCTGGTGACGATATAGAGAGCTTTGTTGATAGGCAAGGCGTTATCTCTATTGTTAAAAAACAATCGGGTGCGGCTAAAGGTTTGTTGAAAGGCATTAAAGCTAATATCAATATAACAGAGCAAGAATCCTTAGAAAGTGCTATTCGCAAGTGATCGCTATTGATACAAATATTCTGCTTCGTTATCTTTTGCAGGATGATGCAAAACAAGCAGCAAAAGCAAACAGTTTGGTCTTTGGCACTGACGAAGTTCTTATTACGGATGTGGTATTGACGGAAACGATTTGGACGCTAAAAGGTAAGCGTTATGGTTTGAGCAAAGAGCAGATTATAGATGTAATTCATGCTCTATTTGCCGAGTCTAATATTAAGTTTGAAGATGGCTATGCTGTTTGGGGCGCTCTTAAAGATTTCATGAACGCTAAACCAATCAAAGCAGGAGGCAAAACCAAGCAAGCTGACTTTCCAGATGCACTCATCGTTAATAAAGCGAAGAGGTATGGCCAGTTAAATAAAACAGAAATTTCGACGATTTATACATTTGATAAAGCGGCGCTAGAAATCGACGGAACTAAAGAACCCTAGTTAAAAGTTTTATCCCTAAAATCAGCTACGTCGCATCTGCTGTCTTTAGGTTCCAAGTCACGAACGGCCGCAATTGGATGGCACACGACTATCAAGCGTTGTTGCTGTCTTGCTAATTAACACTAACTCTGGTGTTGTTTTATATCGTCTGCTAGCCACGACTTTATTAAAGATTGATAGGGCACGTCACGCTTATTTGCTTCAATTTTAATACTATTTAATAAGCCCTCTGGCAATCTAAGCGATATAGTTTTCGTAGATGGTTTGAGGTTTGGCATGGTTACGGCATCAGCTTTTGACCAATTAACAAAATCAGTTGAATCATTTTGTTCCCAAAACTGACGTTCTTCTGCTTCTGAATTAAAGTTCGGGATAATTCTATTTTTGCTCATAAATTTTCCTCTCTTTTCTGTGCATATCTCTAGCCGATATAACACGAATTAAAGAATCGTCATTTCTTAATGTGAACGTTACGTGCAACAACCTCTTGTCATTACTTCTTCCTAGCGCATGAAAACGAGGCTCTTCAACACTATGCTTCCGGTCTTCTAATATCAGCATGGGTTTATTGAAAAATATCTGCTCGGCTTCATATTTATCTACCGAATGTTTATCTGCGTTCTTACGCTCATTTCCAACATCCCAATTGAAACCAACAATTTTGTTAAAATCGATCATTGTTGTATATTATCATCATATACAGTCGTTTCAATATATTTGTCAATCCACGAAAGCCAAGCCTCAGTCATGCTATGTCCGCAATTGGATGACGTGCGACTGTTGTTAATAGGGCAAGAATGAGGCAAATAGCTGAATGATAAAACTCATCGCGCAAAACATTGTTAGCTACAAGGATGTTTTTATCAAATCTTTTTATAGCTGCTTAGTTGCTGTTCACTGAGGCATGCAACTTGTTTCAACTGATAGCTCGGTACAAACCAATTTAAGCCAACAATATTATCTGGATTTACTTGGATCATCATACAAAGTGGAGATTCGCTTTCTAGCATGACAGTCAGCTTGTTCGCAAGATCAGCATGTGCTCTTACAGAAAACTCATGCATACCTACAGGTACTTTAAGCACGGTATATTCGCTTTTTGATAGCTTAGCAAAGTACTCTCCATCCCATCCGACATACGCATCAGTAAGACTGCCTTGAGGTTCTGCGCTTCTATGGATAATTACGTCAACTGATTCAACTTTTGGGTCATGTTTGATCGGCTGAATGGTTGCGCAACTCGCAAGCATAGAAATAGCCATGGTGGAATATATAAGTGATTTGAGGATGTAGTGCATAGTTAATTTCTCTCTTCTGTTATTAGGAAAGTTGCCTTCTATTCTAGTGCCTGCAAGGTAAATCCATGGTGAAATACTGCGAACTATTTATTTGCAGTGTTTTTGTAACAAATGTTTCTAGTTTCACCCTCAATTTACCCTCTCCAATGAATACTAGTTATGTTCCTAACAAAGGAGAGTCAGATGAAGAAAGTCGCTATTTTTGGTGCTAGTGGATATTTAGGAAAAAGCCTAGTCAGAGCAATGACTCAAAGAGGGGTGCCTGTCGTTGCGTTCGTTTGCGATAAAGAAAGCTTTGAACAACAATTCAACAGCGTTGAGGCACGAAACGTTTGCTTCGATAGCAGCAAACCTTCTAACATTGAGCTAACCGATTGTTATGCTGTTATTTCTGCTTTAGGAATTACAAAACAACGAGATGGATTGTCGTACGAAGACGTCGATTATCAGATCAATGCGCTCATATTGCATGAAGCTGAAAAGTCTGGTGTTGAAAAATTTATGTACGTCTCTGTGTTCAAAGGTGAGACTTTTAAGGATGTTTCTCTGTGTAAGGCAAAAGAGCATTTTGTAACTGAACTTACGCGGTCCACGATCCCATCTTTAGTAATTCGGCCAACAGGGTTTTACTCAGACTTGCTTGATTTTTTAAAGATGGCTCAAAACGGTAAGGTACATCTTTTTGGAATCGGCAAGCAAAAACTTAACCCTATCTCAGGGAATGATCTGTCAATAGAGATGCTTAGACTGTTAAAAAATGATTCGCTTTTTGAATTAAACCAGTCAATCAATATAGGCAAACCTAGAACACTATCCCATTTTGAAATCGCTAAGTTGGCTTTTTTAGCACTTGATAAACCGACAGTTGTGAAAACGTATCCCGATTGGTTAAGAAAAATGATTCTTCTATTAGGAAGAGTTTTTATCCCTCAAAATATTTTCGGACCATATGAATTTTTTTTAACTGCAATGGGCGAAGATATGAATACAAATGAGTATGGCATTGAAAGCCTCTATACGTTTTTTAAGAATCACGCTCAAAGATTGAGTAAACAAAATTAACGTGAGCCCTAAGGTAAAGCATAAGTTTGAAATTTACTCGCGCCTATAAATAAACTTTTGAGCGTATGATCAATGATTATGGAGAAAGAAATGTCGAAAAATATGGGGAGCTGCCTGTGCGGCAAAGTAGAGTTTTGTGTTCATGGGGAGTTTTTGTATGCAGGTTACTGCCATTGTACGATGTGCAGAAAATCCTCAGGTGGCGCGGGTACGGTTGTTGGTGGTATCCAAAGTGAAAAAATGGCTATCACCAAGGGAGACGAATACATAAAACGATTTCATCGTAGCAAAGAAACGACTTCTTGTTTTTGTAGCCACTGTGGCTCTATGCTTTATGGTGAGAAACCGTCCATGGGAATGGTGCATATTAGATTTGGTGCACTCAA
>CBFHTO010000072.1:0-15502 GCA_965658765.1 Glaciecola sp.
TATTCAACAACTAGCCGACAAACGAGATTTTATAGTACTTGAAACACCCGCTGAAATGACCGAAGCACCCTCTCATGGTAAAAAGGCACCGCATGCCATAGTCATTATGCTTTTAATGTTGATAACCATGACATTTGGATTATTGCCTTCTTTAACTGCAGTTCTTATGGCTGCCTTGGCGATGGTATTAACAGGCTGTGTTACCATGGAAGAAGCATACAAATCATTAAACGGCCCAAGTCTAGTCTTAATTGCGTGTATGCTGCCTTTGGCTACAGCGATGGAAAATACAGGTGCAGCTGCGTTAATAGTGGACCAACTAATATCTAGCTTTGGAGGAAGTGGGCCTATGGCATTGGGCGCCGCACTTTTTATATTTACATCAGTATTTAGCCAATTTATGTCAAATACTGCAACAACGGTACTCGTAGCTCCAATTGCCTTGAGTACTGCACAAAGCTTGGGCTTGCAGCCTGAACCATTTATGATGATGGTCGCATTAGCCGCCTCCACCGCTTTTGCAACTCCTATTGCATCGCCAGTCAACACTCTGATATTAGCGCCCGGAAAATACACTTTTATGGATTTTGTGAAGGTAGGAGTACCATTGCAATTGTTAGCGATGCTTATTGCCTTGACTTTAATTCCCTTTGTCTTTCCTTTTTAGGTTTTACTGATACAACTTAATTCTACGATTGCTATAACTGAAAATAGTTGAAATGTATGAAAGTTAATTAGGAGAGAAAAAATCATTCAATAAAGGGACATGGTATTTACTTTAGACTTTCCACCATTGTCCCTTTATTCTCATAAAAACACGAATATCTTTAGCGCTTTTGAAATAGCAAGGTCATGCGATTAGATTCACCGACATCTTGATACTTCTCTTTAAAATCAGTTCTCAGGCTAGGTGGCAAATTCCATACGCCGCCTTCAACTTGATTTTGTAAAATATCGTCTTTCGGATTGTTGTGAAAGTAGGCTTCTGCAACTAAGTCAAAACCGGCTGCTTTTGCCACTGAAATAACATGCGACTTAGGTAAATATCCCATTCTTGCGCTTTGTATTGGGTCATAACCTTCTGGTGCTTGATGCTGAACAACACCAAGTGCTCCGCCTTTTTTTAGCATCTGATTAAACTGACTAAATGCAGCTGCTAAATCACCACTATTTTGAAGCCCATGTAATCCTCTAAAAGTGAGTACAACATCTGCATCAGTTGTTTTGGGGTCGACCAAGGCATTTGGATTAAAGTCCGCTACAACAACGTTTCCATAGACGGATGCGTTGTCAGAAAGTTTAGTTTCGTAGTTTTTACGAGAACGTTGACGATATTCTGAAGGCGTAGTTTTTGGATAATGAGCAGCAACTAACTCACCTTTATACGCTAACATAGGCGCAAGTATTTCGGTATACCATCCTCCTCCAGGAAGAATTTCAACGACTTTATCATCAGGTTTTACACCAAAAAAATCTAAAGTCCTAAAAGGTTGTCTAAACTCATCTCTATTTTGATTAGCTTCACTGCGATGAGAGTAGTCGGCCTCTTTTTTACCTCCGTCATCGTGTGCGGCAGCATGGCTAGAAAGCCCGAGTCCTAATATGGATGATAAAAGCAACGTTCTCATGTTATGTTTCATTTTTTGACCTATTAAATTAATTATCAATTCTTTTACATTCTAATATGAAATACAGGTCAAAATTTGAGAACATTTATGGTTTGCTAAAATTATCCTGAACAGACAATCCACGCTAATATACAAAAGCTGGGACGATACACAAAAAGGTATGTGTATTTATTAAACAACCTAGGTAAAGAGAACACCAAAGCAGTCTGACATTATAAGAATATATCAATAACCTTGTCACAGATGCTCGCAAACAGACAAAGTAACTACTCCTGAACAAACCAATATGGAAATAAATTAGTCAAATTTTAGACACAAAAAAGCCCTGTTCAAACAGGGCTTTAAATGTGGTTGCGGGAGCAGGATTTGAACCTACGACCTTCGGGTTATGAGCCCGACGAGCTACCAGACTGCTCCATCCCGCGTCTGTACTGGTTTGATTGGCGCTGTGTGCCTATCAAGTGGTGCGTATTATACATAGCGCTTTTTACTATGCAAGACGTAAACGGTTTATTTTGAAATAAATTTATTATTAGCTTATTAATCAACCGATTAGTCTATTTATTGTACATTTCCATCTTGTGGGCCAGTTCAAAATCAAGTTCGCTAATTCCATCGACATCGTGCGTGACTAAATCGACGACGACTTTGTTGTATACATTGAACCACTCAGGGTGATGTTTCAGCTTTTCTGCCCAAATAGCTAATTGCGTCATCCATGAGAATGCCCATATAAAGCTTTTGAATTTGAATTCTTTGTGTAATTTACCATCAATAACTTGCCACGGAGCATCACCAGCTTTTTCATTTAGTTCCGACAATTTTGCATGTAATTCAGCTTGTTCTAATCTTGTAGCCATGTTTTCTCCTGTTCTCAGTATCAAAGTTAGAATACTAGGTTAATTATACACTAAAAAAATGACCCCATATTTGGGGCCATTTTCTATCGTCCAACTTGTTATTATTATTTTACAGCGTATTAAAACTCTGCCGCTAGACGAACGTAAAGCTGACGTCCACGAGGATCGTGTACTTTCGAATCAAAACCACTATTCGTAAATACTTGCGGAGGCTCCTCATCCGTCAAATTAATTCCACCGACGGTAAGCACGTAGTTTGCTTCCGTATCTAACAATGCGCCAAGGTTCACATTAAATTGAGCATCGTAAGTAACGTGAGAATCAATCTCTTTTAAAGCACAACCTGAAGCTACCGCTTGTGTAGCATCTGCACAGTTTTGGTCATCATCATACGCGCTCACATAGCGCGCAAACACGTTTGCACTATACGCTTCCATCTGCCAGCGAAGACCGACATTAGCTCTCATTTCAGGTGACGAAACTCCTATGTTAGTGAAGTTACGACGGCCCGCGCCATCAACCTTACCTGCCTGCGGGTCAACCAAATCGTATTTAGTGATATAAGTTGCCGTAATGCTTGGAGTGATGCTTCCCATTCCATCGGTTTCAAACTTGTAACTGGTGACCAAATCAAGCCCTGAAGTTGATAACTCACTTGCATTAACGTATGTGTTATTCACTTGAACGATTGGCCCATTTAGTGGGTCACCTGCTCTGACTATACGGTTTGTATCTTGTGGATTATCGTTCAAGATTGCTTGTGCGCTTTCTTGAATAATTAGGTCTTCAAAATCAAAGTTCCAGTAATCAAGCTCTATTGACCAATCATCGACTGGCTCAAAAGAGAAACCTATGTTGTATGCTTCAGATTCTTCAGGTGTTAGATTTTCATTACCGCTTGTTCTTACCGCAGCAAATGCGTTTGCACCACCAAGGAGTGGGTCACTCAATTGCTGTAAAGTAGTTGCTCCACCATTACGCATAAATACTGTAGGTGCTCTGAATGACGTAGACCATGATCCTCTAAGAGAAAATTGCTCAGTCGCTCGATAGTTAAAAGCAACTTTAGGATCTGCAGTACTGCCAATAGTACCGCCGTAATCTTCGTATCGCAGTGCTAATTGAATATCTAAATTATCTGAAACAGGCAAAGCAATCTCAGCAAACGCAGCCCAAACATCTAAATCATCTTTAAAATCAGGGTTACCAATTAAGAACGTAAAAGAATCTTGGTTAGATAGCGCATCGTAATCTTGGGCTAGCGCTTCTTTTCGATATTGCATACCAACAGCAAGACCTGCAACTCCGCCGTCCATATCAAACACATCAAATGAAGCAAAACCTTCAAGTACTTCTAAATCAGAATTTGAATCGATGGTTTGCAGCCCAGAAAACGAATCAATGACATTTTGAGAATTAGGAGATGTCGTAAATGACGATGCAAACGGGTTAAAGTATTCACACACTCCAACTCCGGGCGTGCCACTGATTGGGTCGCAGCCTTGGCCACCCAATCCATTTAATGCAAGTGTGAACTCAGACTTGATAACATCTTCTACTGAAAACAAGAAATCGTTAGTAGCATTTGTATAGCTAACCTCCCAGAAACCATTTTCTAACTCGCCTTGTAGAGAAGTATTAAATCTAAAGGTATCCGACTCAGTGTTTGCTGGATCGGCTTCAAATCCATTGCCCTCAGCCCGGCCAAAAAACACAACTGGCGCGCCAAATGGGTTATTAGGATGCGTCGCCGGCACAACTGGACCTGTTAATATTGGGAAACTCGGAGCCCCCCCGCGCTCGGCGCGGTTACGAGCAAAGCTTACTTCACTGGTCCAAATCATGTCGTTGTCGAATTCATACATTGCTTTGAAGTAGCCGTTCAAACGAGTCTCTTCTGGTACGTATGAGTATCCAGGACCAAAATCATATCGACACAAACCAACATCGATAGCGCCTGCAGGCTGAATCACTTGGCGAATACCGCCAAATTGCTCGCAACCTAGAGGATCAATAACGGGTGCACCAGCAGGTAAGCCCGGAACACCAAAGAAAGACCCAGGATTACCTAACGAACTACTATCGTCTATCGGCCGAGATAGGCGTCTGTCGCTTATAAACAAGGGAGAGCGGTTTGTATAACTGAGAGCCGCTATGATGCTTCCTCTGTCACCTGTGGTTCCCCACAAGCCCTGCATAACGTATTCTTTGTTGTCGCCGTGAGCACCGTCTTGATAGTCAACGGTGACTTTTGCACCGTCATAGTTTCGCTTAGTAATAAAATTTACAACCCCAGCTACTGCATCAGAGCCATAAAGAGCAGAAGCACCGTCTTTGATAACTTCCATACGGTCAATTGCGATCATTGGAACAAGCGAACTAGTATCGACAAAGTTAATACCGTCGTTACTTTGTTGGGCATTTACGACTTGGCGTTTATTGTTTAATAACACTAGGGTTGAAGCGAGACCTAGGCCTCTGAGGTTTATGTTTGATGTTCCAGCCGTTGCGTTTTGTGTAAAGGCATCGGGGTTATTTTCAGAACCCGTATTAATAGTTAGCGTTTGAGTAATATCCGCAATATTTTTAGCTCCAATAGCGTCAATTGCAACACTATCGACGACCGCTAGCGGTGACGGTGATTCGAAATTTTCGCTGCGACGGACGAAACTACCAGTTACAAGTATTAACTCGACTTCTTTTGCTTCGTCCTCTTGTTCCTGAGCAATAGAATAAGCCGATACTCCAAGCATTTGCGAAGCAACAAACGCTGCAAGCAAAGATTTTTTAGCCGTAAATTTCATAACACTTCCCCAAAAAAGCGCAAAAACAAAAATATGATGCGCAACATTTATAGTTATAATACGCCATTTATTTATGACGCTGATTGAATACTAGGCAGTAAGCAGAGTTTTGTAAATAAATTGTTATTTATTTGTCACTATAAAGATACGCAATGGTCATACCAGTTAAATATTTATACGCTACCATCAACGGAATAAATATCGCTGTCTTGCCTCTTTCAATATATAAATCGATTACAAAACCAATGTTAAAAACACACCAATAAGAGCTGGTTTGTCTCTCCCAACGATTGTTACGGAGCCTTCAAATTTGTACAAAACACCACTAGATTTTTGTTCTTTTTCAATCAATTTACATGAATAGCTGACTTCATCATTTACCCGGACAGCTTCTATAAATCTCAAAGAATCCATACCATAGTTAATTAAAGTCGTTGTTTTTTCATCAAATTCTAAGACAGATGAAAACAACTTAGGCATCAATGACAAACTCAAAAAACCATGAGCGATCGTGGTTTTATACGGACTATGTTCACTGCACTTGTCGGGTTGAGTATGAATCCATTGATGGTCTCCAGTACAATCGGCAAATTGGTTTATCATCGACTGAGTTACTTTAATTGAGTCTTTACTACTTAGCTTTTCGCCAATATTGATGGATTTAATGTCCATTTACGCCCTCTATACATCAAGATAAGTAATTAAATAATAGTTAAACTATTCATTTGAATAATACTTAAAATGAACTAATATGTTAATTAAATATTAATAGAATTGTTTTACTAAATAGGATCTGTACTTTATGAATTTGCATCGAATTGATTTAAATTTGTTTGCTGTATTTGACGCAATTTATACAGCAGGCAGTCTGACTAAAGCCGCAGATGTGCTTTGTATTACGCAGCCAGCTGTGAGTAATTCGTTGGCTCGCTTGAGAGAAATGTTAAATGACCCTCTTTTCGTAAGAACAGGTCATTCGATGACGCCAACACCAGTGGCTCAAAATATCATAGTTCCAGCGCGCGAGGCGCTTGGGCTATTAAGAAAAAGCGTTCAACAAAGCCACATTTTTGAACCCGAAATTTCGACGAAAGCATTTAACTTTGCAAGTCGAGATTTACTCGAAGTGAGTATCATGCCAAGGCTAATGGCAAGGCTGCAACACACTAGCCCAAATATTACCCTCACAAATTATGAAATTGCGCGATCTCAAGTCGTCTCATCAATGGCGAGTGGAAATTTGGACTTTTTTGCAGACGCCTCGACGTTTACCGATATCCATCTTGAAAAGAAACGCATAGCGAAAGACCGGTTTGTAGTATTGGCGCGCAAAAACCATCCTTTGATTCAAAACGAACTTACAATGGATACATTCATGAAGCTTGGGCATATTAATGTATCTAACCGAAAGGCTGGTGCTGGACCCGTCGATATAGCACTAGATAAAATAGGTAAAAAAAGAAAGATCGTAATGAGAGGGCAACATTTCCTAGCTGTTCCAAGCGCCATCTCAAAAACAGATTTAATCGCTTGCCTACCCTATCATCTCGCTAAACACTACGATTTAGCTATGTATGAAATCCCGTTTGAAATTCCCGAATTAGAATATTTCTTATATTGGCACGTGAGCGCAGACCATGACAGCGCGCATAAATGGATGCGAGAACAAATCATGGAAGTTTGCAAAGCATATAATCCTTGAAGGTGCCAGTAAGGTACACTGTTTTAAGTATTATCTTGTAAGATTTATTTTTACTTACCTTAAAAATTGATCAATTTCCTCAAGTAAATCTTCGAACTTTTGATGATGCAACCAGTGGTCTGCATCATCAAATTTCTTTATGTTAAGTGTTTCTATATAGTCAGATAAACCATCTAAGACCTGAGTGACGAAAGCAGTATCTTTCATGCCCCACAATACTAGTGTTGGACATTTTAAAATTATGCTTGGTATTTTGAGTGCCTGCGTCGGATCGATGGGTGTTTTTTCGGTCACAAGAACGGGCATACATTTGTAATATGCAAACGCATTGAGCATGCTTTGCCTATCTTCCCATTGCTCTAGATAAGCTCTCTGCTGAGTGTTTGATAACTTATCAAAATACCCACCAAATAAACGAACCAAGCGATTAAAATTGTTTTCAGATACCAACTCGTATCCATTATCTGAGACCAAGTCGCTAATATAATTCGACAAGGCTTGCTGTTTCGGATTGTTTATCATCTCACGGGTGAACGTTGAGGGGTGAGCAGCATTCATTACAATAAATTTTTCTATTAGGTTTTCATGAAAAGCCACTAGGGGCCACGCTATTGCACCACCCCAGTCATGAGCAACGAGCACAACTTTTTTATTAGGGCTGACAAGCCTGATAAAATGAACCATCGTCTCAATTAAATTGCTTAAAGAATAGCCCTCATAACCTTTAAAGCCTTCACTACCGTTGTAACCGGGTAAATCAGGCGCAAAAACCTGATAATGATCTGAATAATGATATAGATAACGCTCCCACGACCATGAATTTTCTGGGAAACCATGCAAGAATACTAATACTTTTGCATCTCTTTTTGGGGATGCAGTCTCTACGCTTAGGTATTTAAGACTCGTAGTCTCAAGCCTTACTTCCTTGCAAATAATGGTCACAATTAATTGCCCCTAATCAATCGAAATCATTTAAAACGCATAAATAAAACGCGCTTTTATAGCGCGTTTATTGATGCGTGTCTCACCAGCAAAAAGACTAACTAGCGTCAAACAAAGCTTCTTCCATCTGCATCAAGTTACCTGAACCAGAATTTATAGCCGAAACTAATGAACGCGTGCGTGTAAGCATTCTATCGAAATAGAATTTGGCTGTATGGATTTTAGCTTCATAAAAAGCCTTATCACTTGCACCATTATCAAGCGCCTGTTGCGCAACAACCGCCATTTGCAACCAAAAATACCCTACCGTTACATATCCTGAAAACATGAGATAATCGACCGCTGCTGCACCTAGTTCATCTGGATTAGACGCTGCAGATTGACCGATATCTTTGGTGATTTGTAACCATTCGTCAACATGCGAATCAATCGCGTTCGCCCAAGCATTAAATTGAGATTTGCCTCGTATACTTGCACAATAATCCTTAATTTCTCCAGTAAAGACATTAAGTAATTCACCATTTGACCCCATGATTTTTCTTGCAAGCAAATCAATAGCTTGAATACCCGTGGTCCCCTCATACATGGTGCATATACGAGTGTCTCTAGCAAGTTGTTCCATTCCCCACTCAGATATGTATCCATGCCCACCGTATACTTGCATTCCATGTGACGTAGCTTCTTGCGCGGTCTCAGTCAAAAAGGCCTTAACAATCGGCGTAAGTAAAGCAAGCTTTGCCTCTGCAAGCTGTTTTTTAGAGTCATCCTTTCCATAACTGGTAATATCAACTAGCTTCATACAATAATTAGCAAGCGCCCTGTTTCCCTCTGCCAAAGACTTTTGTGTAAGTAACATACGTCGAACGTCAGGATGCACAATAATCGGATCAGCCGCTTGTTCAGGTTTTTTTGGTCCTGTCATCGACCTAAACTGAACCCTGTCTTTCGCATAGGCCAAAGCCCCTTGGAATGAAGCCTCTATTGCAGATAAGCCTTCCACTCCTGTACCAATTCGTGCAATATTCATAAACGTAAACATACAGTTTAAACCGCGGTTTGGTTGGCCAATCAATATTGCATTTGCGTCATCGAAGTTCATAACACAGGTTGCGCTGCCCTTAATGCCCATTTTATGTTCAATAGAACCGCACTTAACGGTATTGCGAGTGCCTGGCTCGCCATTTTCGTCCAAGTTGTACTTTGGAACGATAAATAAAGATATTCCCTTTGTGCCTTGTGGCGCATCCGGCAAGCGTGCGAGCACGATATGAACAATATTTTCAGACATGTCATGTTCGCCTGCCGATATAAATATTTTAGTTCCAGTTAATCGGTATGTTCCGTCATCATTTGGCTCAGCTTTGCACTTCAACATACCCAGGTCCGAACCACAGTGTGGTTCAGTCAAGCACATAGTGCCAGTCCACGAGCCTTCGATAAGTTTGTTTAGATACAAGTCTTTCTGTTCTTTCGTACCATGACTCTTTAAAGTCTCCATGCATCCTTGACTGAGTCCCGGATACATTGCCCATGAGTGATTAGCACCAGAAAACCATTCGGCCATAGAGGTTGCGAGTGAGTATGGCAAACCTTGTCCACCGAATTCTTCAGGGTGAGCCATCGAAGGCCAACCACCTTCTACATACTGAGCATAAGCTTCTTTAAAACCGGTTGGCGTCGTTACGACACCGTCGTCAATCTTACAGCCTTCTTGGTCACCTATTGCATTGATAGGCGCTAATACATTTTCAGCAAATTTACCAGCCTCGGCATAAATTGCTCTTATTAAGTCTTCACTTGCTTCTTCAAAGCCAAGTTCCGCATAGTGACTCTGCATATCTAAGAGTTCATGGGTGACAAATAAAGTGTCTCGTTGTGGTGCTTTGTAGTTTTGCATGATTTGTACCTTTATCTTCTATATGAGCACATGAGTGCTGCGCTAGAATTTGAGACAGACATTCAAGTGATTGCCTCAAACTCGTTATTTTATTTCGAAAAAACTTTGCCTTGCTCGGCTAGTTCAATGAGTAAGGAAGATGGCTCAAACCATGCCTGCCCATATTCACCTAAATCGTTTTTGTAATGTGTCATTCTGTCTACGATATGTTTAAGCCCAATCTCGTCCGCGTATTTCATTGGACCGCCTCGGTATACAGGAAACCCATAGCCATACACATAGATTACGTCAATATCCGATGAGCGTTGCGCGATACCTTCATTGAGGATGTTGGCCCCTTCATTGATTAAAGGATATATGCAGCGTTCTATTATTTCTTGGTCGCTAACGTCTCTCTGCTCTATTCCAAGTTCTTTCGCTTTATTTCTTGCAATATCCATAACAGATGGATCTGGGATTGGCGTGCGATTGCCTGCTTCATACAAATAGACACCTTTACCTCCCTTAAGGCCTACTCGTCCTGCTTCCACTAGTTCATCCGCAACCACACAATAAGACGGGTCGTGTTCAATATAAGATTTCCTCGATTGACGAACAAAGTAACCGATATCCAGACCTGCCATGTCGCCCATTGTGAACGGCCCCATTGGCATGCCAAAGTCATATATTACTTTGTCTACTCTTTCCGGTGGCACACCCTCTAGCAGCAGGCGGTTAGCCTCACGCGCGTATACTTCGATCATTCGATTACCAACGAAACCAAAACACACACCAACCAAGACACCTACTTTGCGAATCTTTTTCGCTAGTACCATAGCGGTTTTTATAACATCATCAGCGGTGTCTTCGCCTCTCACGATTTCGAGTAATTTCATGACATTTGCGGGAGAGAAGAAATGCAGGCCAATCACATCTTTTGGACGGGAACTTGCTTGCGCTATCTCATTCAGGTCGAGTGTAGAAGTGTTACTGGCAAGAATTGCGCCTGGCTTACACACTTCATTTAATTTTGAAAATACTTCTTTTTTGACCGACATCTTTTCAAACACAGCCTCGATAACAAGGTCCACATCATTGAGGTCAGAGTAATTTGTTGTCCCTTTTAACAAGCCCATACGTTGCTCGACCTGTTCTTGACTCAGTTTGCCTTTCTTTGCCGAATTTTCATAATTTTTACGAATTAACGCTAAGCCTTTTTCCAGTGCCTCTGCTTTCATCTCTAACATAACGACGGGAATACCAGCGTTAGCAAAGTTCATAGCTATTCCACCGCCCATTGTTCCAGCACCGATGATACCAACTGTTTTTACGTCTCTTGGTGTCACATTCTTGTCAATTCCTTTGACATGTGAAGCACTGCGCTCTGCAAAAAAGAAGTGTTGCTGCGCCCTGGCTTGAGGTGTATTCATGCATTGCATAAATAGTTCACCTTCACGTATTAAGCCCTCGTCAAAACCAAGTTCGTAAGCCGCTTTCACCGCTTTTACACATTGCTCGGGTGCATAAAACCCCCTGCTCTTTTTCGACAGTTGAGCTAAGGTTTGTTCGAATACTAGTTCTTCTTCTTTGCCTAAAGAAATTTCTATTTTTCTTGCACTTGGGATTGTTTTACCAATTGCATTCTTTGCTATTTCTACCGCTGTATCCACCAATGAATCGGCATCAACCACTTGAGCAAATAAACTATCTAGTTTCTCAACAGGTGTGGGCGCACCAGACACGATCATCTGAACCGCATCAGAGCAAGGTATTAAGCGCGGGAGACGTTGAGTTCCTCCTGCACCAGGCAATATTCCAAGGTGTACTTCAGGTAGACCAACCTTATTGCCTTTAGTCGATACACGGTAGTGACAGGCGAGCGCGAGTTCAAGTCCACCACCAAAAGCGCTACCCTTAAGCGCTGCAACTACTGGTTTTGACGATTGTTCAATACGAGCCAATACCTCTGGCAACATAGGAGATAAGTCACCGCCAGAAAATTCTGAAATATCTGCTCCAGCGCTAAACAATGGTAATTCGCTAGTGATAATAATAGCTTCAATATCCGACTCGTTTTGATAGTGTTCTACTGCTTCAATAATTCCAATCCGTAGTGCCTTAGAAAGAGCATTCACGGGAGCGTTATTCATAGAAATAATCGCAATGTTATCAATGACTGACTGCTTTATTACGTTAGACATATTTTTTCTCTATACACAGTTGATAACAAAATGTTAAATCAAAGCCCCTTTATCAACTAATTTATTGGCGTGATATTTGTAAATAAGCGTTTTTGATAAGCACATCGCAAATCAACGCTGATGCACCAGCCTTCTATAAGCTTCAGTAAAGATGTGTTTTTTTATTTCTATGGATAACCATCAAAATGTATGATTAACAAGGGTGTTAAAAGAAATTTAGACTTTCATTATGATGTTAAATAAATGTAAATTATTTAACTGAGCAATAAACTTAAAAAATTAAGGATGAAATAATGGATCCACTTTTAGACTTTTCTGAACAAACAGCAATCATCACCGGCGCCGGCAGCGGTTTTGGCAAAGCGCTTGCGGTTGAATTAAACAAACGAGGTTGTAGCCTCATTCTCAGTGACATTAACAAAGATGGTCTAGCTGATACACTTGCCTTACTGACTAGCCCTGAAAAAGCCAAGACCTTCCAGCTAAATGTTTCTGACGAGAAGAACTCTCTTATCTTAGTGGAAGAAGCGATTAAACACTTTTCAAAATTAACAATTGCTGTAAATAACGCAGGAATTGCTCATGCACAAGCGCCTATCCACAAGTTAAGTTCTGAAACATTTGATCACCAGTTTGATGTAAATGTCAAAGGTCTCGCATTCGGAATGAAGTATCAAATCCCTGCAATGCTTGATGGAGGTGGCGGTCATGTATTGAATGTCAGTTCAATGGCTGGCATTGGAGGAACGCCTAAAGGAGGGGCGTATAGTGCTGCAAAACATGCGGTAGTTGGACTAACTCGAACAGCGGCTGTTGAATACGGCAGATATAATTTACGAGCTAATGCAATTTGTCCGTTTTTTAGTCCTACTGATATTATGAAAATAGAGGGCTTAGCAAGCGACGAAGATAAACAAAAGCTTGGCTTGGGAAGTCCGATGAAACGTATCAGTAGAGTTGAAGAGATAGTGTCGATGATGGTATTTATTCTGTCTCCCGCTAACTCCTATATGAATGGACAAACCATTGCTCTGGATGGCGGGGTTAGCGCTTGGTAAAATAAATGTAAAAACTTTGTTATTCAAAGGCTTATACAAACAAGGTATCAGGCTTAATACTTTAGTATCATCACATGGGCTGTACGATTCAAATATCTTTTGTAATCTAATTGCGAATTAGATAAAACCTGTTTGGAGAAGTAACATGTTGAAAAAGATACTAGCCCCATGCTTGATTACCGCTGCTGCACTTGGTGTTTCATCAAATGCAAACGCTGAGATTGAAACTGCTCTAGCAAACATTTGCGATATTGTTATCGCAGATGATAAAAGCGAATTACGCAAGAAAATAAGAAACGTCAGGAAAGAATATTCTATACAGCTAAAAGACTATTACGACGGCATTACCTGTGGTGGTAAGAGTCTGATAAAAGTCGCGATACTTAACAACTCTGTAGAAGCTGGTACTCTTTTGATTAAGAAATTACCAAGAAAGAAATTAAAAGAACCAGAGCATGATGGTGAAGCGCTTACCGCATGGATAAGCTCTCAAGGCTTAGGCGAAAATGCAGTAGCGAAAGTCATTTCAGAACGCATTTAAGTTAAATTTATTACCGCTTCAACATGGTAGGCGGACGAAAATTCGCCATTTGTGACCTCCTTTACGTTATATATAGTACCTTAAACTATGTATAATGTGTATTAAGGCAGAGAAATCTGCCTTTTTATTTGATATTTTTTAATATAGCATTATAGTATATTGTGTGTTTATTGTGTACAAGAGGAGTACGAGTTGTCATCGGTTAAAGTCAAAGCAACCATCGTAGAAGACAATACGGGCATTAAAAGTCAGCTTCCAATATTAATCACTGAGCAAGGTGAAGTGGGTTCAGTTACCGATTATTTGTTAAAAATGGAAGCAGATGGTGCAAGTAACGCTTTAATGAATGGTTTTATACAGGCCACCTCGTTGCTTTTAGATTACATGGAAGCCAACAAAGGGTTATTTGAAGATCCTAAAAAGCTATTCCAAACCTTTGCTAAGCGTCTTTACACAGGAACCATTGGTGAAGATGGTCTAGATCCTTCTGGTTTATATTGGTTGCCTAGCTCAACCGAAAACGTCAATAAACACATTCATCGATTAACGGCATTTACAGATTGGCTAGCTTACAAACAAGGTGCAGAGCCAATGAACCCTTTGCGTGATGCCACACCTCATGAGCAACGCCTTAATTACGCTGCTTGGTATCGCAAAAACCAAAATGATTTCCTTGGCCATATTGAAGATAAAACCGTTAACAAAACTATCCGTAAAGCTCGTACTATGAAGGGGCGCACCCCATTAACAAAAACCGAGGACGATGCAATCGCCTTTCCTGATAAGCACTGGGAATCCTTTTTTAAAGACGGTATGGGTGGGGCAAAAGATCCGCGTGTAGCACTCAGAGATAAACTATTGCTGCTTTTGATGCACGGTGGCGGATTGCGTGAAAGTGAAGCTGTATTACTTTGGGTGACGGATGTATTTGAAGATCCGGATGACCCAGAAAAAGCAGTAGTTCGAATCTACAACGAAGTCGATGGTAAAGCCCCTGATGGTTGGCGCAGTCGCTCAGGCGCAAAGAACAGAGAAGCCTATTTAAAAGAAGAATACGCTCGCATACCGAGAAAGCGAATGAATGGAACGGCATTCGTTGGCTGGAAAAACAGAGTTGCTGACCATCGCGATAACTACATTCAAGTTCAATGGTTCCCAACGGATTATGGCAAGGTCTTTATGTCACTGTGGAAGAACTACCAAAAATATCGAGCGAGCATAGATTGTTATCACCCGTATGCGTTCATTTCGTTCCATCACAGCGCCCTTGGCAATCCTTACACTTTAAATGCGTTTCATCAAAGCTATGCGGCAGGTCTAAAGCGCATTGGCTTAGAGCCAAACAAAGCGGAAGGACTAGACCCTCACGGTCATCGTCACAGCTATGGCAGACGATTAGAGCGATCTGGATTAAATCCTTTGGTGATACGTCGTTGTATGCACCACAAGTCACTGGAGTCTCAAGTCCCCTATACGGGCAAGGGGCAACAAGAAATATCTGATGAGCTGACTAAGGCAACACTACAACTGGAAAATCCAGAATCTAAAGTCAAAGCTCTCGATTGGAAAGAACTGGTTGAGCATGGCTTTGATGACATTGACCCGCAGGGTTATTTCACAGGTAAACACCCTAAATTGAGAGGTAAATAATGGGAGCTATTAAAGGAAAGAAGCAAGATGGTCGCTCAACAGATTTAACGTTCTCATGGATGAGCACTTCTCTTGGGCCTGAATGGGAGCAATGGCAGGAATTAGCAGCCGAATGGATGTCAAATCATAAATCAGGAGTCGATCAAAAGCGTTCATCCATTAGTCAATTTTTTGAATCATATCTTTTCAATTGCGCCCCATACACTGCTGATGTGATGCTGTTTTTTAAAGGTCACAATG
>CBFHTO010000073.1:0-15501 GCA_965658765.1 Glaciecola sp.
CTTGGCTATCGTCACCTTCTCCGCAAGGGGAGCCTTTTGATTTTAAGTGATTTACGCTAACAACAAACGTGGTATCGCTGCCTAGAGGAGAAAAGGCTTGCGTAATAGCTGGCCGGCTTTTTTCAGTAAAAAATAACGGGCCGCTGGCATCTGTTGCTGAATTTTCTGAAGTGAGTACTTTAGTTTCGCCCACAGCTTCGACTTTGTCTTTGCGAAATAAAATAGCATTGGCAATACTGGCGCCATTAATTGCACTGTCGTATGCACGATAATCAAAAACATCACCACCAAAAGCCTCGTTAAGGGCCGCTGCGAGCTGATAAACCGCACTTAGTTTTCCTTGGTCGCCATCATTTTCAATCTCATTAAGCCCAATAATATCTGGGTTTAACTGTTTTATTGCGCCAATCAACTTTGTTTGCTGAAGAGCATACTCTTCTACACTTTTTGCACCGCGACGTGTTGGAAACTCTCCATTCTGGCCATCACCATTGAACAAATTAAGTACATTAAACGCGGCAATAACGATATCGCCCTCGACCTGAGGTGGCTTCGGCCGAGGAGCAGGATTGAGTGTAGGCTGCTGGGTCAGCCTTAATCGATATCGGTTAAAAGCATCATCCATTACCCCTTTAATTGAAGTTAGCGAAGACCCTAACCGTAAGGAGCTTTCACTATCGAAACTGCCAAACATATCCAAACTGGCCGGGGCAGTGCCGCTCAAATCGTCAAGCGTCATCATATTATTGCGATTAGCTTCTAACAGCGACAATGCTTCCGGTGAACCTGGTAAATGAACGTGCGTAGGATTAAACAATAACTCGGTGCTAACGCCTATTTCGCCAAATCGAGACAAGTTGTACGTATTGTTAACTACCCATGTTTGGGTAATATCGACGAGCATACCTTCATAAGCCTCTAAATTGATGTCATCAATTGGCAATTCAAATGAGCTTGCCGCAGTGCTTCCTTGTCCGCATTCTACAAGGGGCGACCTTGCATCTAGTTGGGTACGGCCTTCATTTTCTTGCACTATAGCTTCAATACGCACAAGCTGGCCTAGTTGCAAAGAGCTTGGCAAGTGCTCATTAACCACAAAAATTCCCTCTGAGCTTTGCTCTGAACTGTCAAAGTCACTGCTTTCTTCTTGGACAAAAAAACCGCCTAAATCAGGGGCAAGCGCGATCACTACTGCCTCAATGGTGACAGATTCACCAACCAATGGTGATGTCTCTGCGCTGCCCTGCACAGCACTGATAAGAGTTGCAGAAGAGCCACAACTTTTGTGCATTTCAGAGCTTGAGTCCGCCGCGTTTTGCGTTGAATTTTGATTGTCACATGCAGACAACGAAATAATCATGGCTGCACCTAACATTGCGGAAAAGGCTTTGCGATAAAGATGGGATTTGTTCATACGCTTGTTGAAGTAGCTCGCTAAATTCATGTGAAGTTATAATAACGTAGCTAGCCCAGAATACCATCAAAGTAGATGCCAAAATATGTACTTTTAAGCATGTGAAGACTTGTTTGAGACTTACTTACTGCTCTTACGAGGCAGTTGATACAAACAAAAAAGTAGGACGCTTTTAATTATATTTCCGGCCCATTTCCGGTAGCCATCACCTAATTAAGCATCACCGTAGCCACCACTACCTCTAAAATTTAGTTAAAGTACGCGGAATCGTCTAAGCGCCGTCAGCAACATACTTCATAGCTACATCACAACGTTCGTAGCTTGCACCGTATTTCTGCATGATTGCCCTATCATGTACAAATCCACTTTTTTCATATAAATGAATGGCAGCCTCACACTTTTTATTTGTTAAAAGGAACAATGTGTTTAATTGTTTATGGTGTGCTTGTTTAATTACATATTTTAGAAGCTGTTCACCAACCTTAAGGTATCGAGCATGATTGCTAACGCCCATTTTAGTGAGTTCGTAATTTCCACTACCCTTATTTAAAAGTGCACATGTACCTACAATGCCATGCGTTTTATGTTTAGCAAAAAAGATATCACCACCTTTATCGATAATACGCGCTTTAGGGTTTTCCAATACTTGTCTATCAATATCTTCTAAAACAAACATTTCGTTTATCCATTCTTTATTAATGTGCTCAAAATAGGGCGCGAATTGTTCTGAATAATCGAACATATCAATGTCAGCAGGTGATATCCTTATATCATCAAGCAAGGTCTTTAACTCCGCGTTAGATATCTATAAATTTCGCTGGAGTATAAGACAGAACAATATTATGCGCTACTCATCGTGACAGCTGTGCTTTGACTGTTTGGGGTTGTTGAGATAGAAAATTCTCGAAGTTATGTATGGCGCGTTAGATTCCAATGGGTTTAGTAGACAGGTCATTGGTACAGGAAATGCGCTGTTTACTAAAATAGACCTCCTCTCGAACCATTGCATGAGTTTCAAACAAACCGAGAGGCAGTAAGCCTAATCTGCTTACCTCCTGTTTAAAACTGTATCCCGATTGCATTTACCTATTATAAACAAGATAATCCTGTGTATTAAAAGCCTTGATTTCATTCATACAACAGCTAATAGGTCAATAACATTAACGATTCTACGACACTAAACATTGCAGACATAACGATGGCGCTTAAACGCTATCCAAAAAGTGGATTTGAACGCTCTTTGAAAGCTTGGGATGCGGCTGACGAATACATACTGCAACTTATGCATCAATGCATTTTCAAAGATGCGACCTTGATGGATAGTGATCAAGCATTTGTGACCCATGCAAGAGATCTGCTCGTGCCAGTGGTTGCGAAGAATATTGTTATTTTTAATGACTCTTTCGGTGCCCTTAGCTGCGGTATAAGTGCACTGTATCCCGAATCTAAAATTACTGTTATTACAGATTCCTATATGTCTGAATTAGGAATAAAACGCAATCTCCACGATATGAATGGTCAGCATTCAAACGTGAACCTTATATCGAGTGTTGACATGCATGATGATGTTTTGAAAACAAGCGATCTAATTTTATTGAAAGTACCAAAAACAAAAGCCTACCTCATTCATCAATTGTTGACCATATCAAAGCACGCTCGCCTGAATACACCCGTTTTAAGTTCTGCCATGGTTAAGCTAATCAATAAGGGCGTGATGAATGCGCATGAGCAAGCATTTTTTAATGTGCGCAGCTCCTTAGCCTTAAAAAAAGCTCGTTTAATTTTATCTATTGTCGGCGATAATGCTAGTGCTCAAACATGTGATAACGACATCGCTCAAATGACAATTGTGGTTGACGAATGCATCGCCTTTAAATTATATAATCTACCCAACGTTTTTTGCCGAGAGCAAATCGACATTGGCGCTCGTTTCTTTTTGCAACACTTACCAGAAATAAACAATGAAGAGGACCATTTAGTAGACTTAGGTTGCGGAAACGGTATCTTAGGAACTCACTTTTCACTGAACAATCCAAAGGCAGAAGTAAGTTTTGTTGATGAATCGTATATGGCAATTGAATCTGCAAAAACGACTTTTAAAAATAGCGGTGCGAGATCAAAGAGTCACTTTATCATTAGCCATAGCTTAAATAACTTCCATGCTCCAAAGGTAGATGTCATCATCTGCAACCCACCGTTTCACCAACAACACGCGCAGACAGAAGAAATCGCTTGGAAGATGTTTAAGGATGCCAAGAAACTATTGAAAAAAGGCGGTGAATTAAGAATTGTCGGAAATAAACACCTTGCGCATGGCAAAAAACTGAAGAAAATATTTGGCAATAGCCGACTTGTCGCTACAAATGGTAAATTCGACGTAATATCGGCTATCAACTAAACTTATAAAAACCAAAAAGGTAGTATGAATGTTTCGAAATAAATTTCTTTTCTTATTGTTTTTTCACCTTTCTTTGCTCCCAGTGACAACAGTGTCGAATGCACAGACGCGCGCTAAACCCCAGATAAGCGTGCCGGATGGCGCCTCAATTCAAAAAAACAACTTTTATCCTCAAGTGAAGTTAGAAACATCCATGGGGGAAATCATCATTGAGCTCAGTCGCAGTAAAGCACCAATAAGCGTAAATAACTTCCTTTATTACGTGAAACAAAAAGAGTATGACAACACTTTGTTTCATAGAGTTATTTCTGACTATATAGTACAGGGGGGCGGTTATGACTTGAATTTTAAGGAAAAAAAAGCGCGTTTTAAAATTATTAACGAATCAGGAAATGGCCTTAAGAACGAAACGTACACGATTTCGATGGCTCGTATGAACGACCCTCACTCAGCAAAGCGCCAGTTTTTTTTCAATATGAGAGACAACGAAAACCTCGATCCTGGCAGGAACTGGGGCTACACGGTATTTGGTTCAGTCACTCAAGGTTACGAAGTGCTTGATGCGATTGCACAAGCAGAGACCCATATCGATCCCGAAACAGGCTTACCCGATACGCCAAAAGAAGACATCATTTTGTTACGCGCCAGTATTTTACCTGAGCCAAGTTTCGAATAATTTTTTGAGCCTTAAAATTAGGGGTTACAAAACCCACATCGACTTGGCTCCGCATGCTTTTCTTTCACCGGGCGACTTTCTTTGTGAGAGCAAAAAACACATGTTGCGAACATAGATTGCGGCTCTTGGGTTGGCATGTTACACAATGCACATGGCAAGCCTTTTTCTATGTGATCGAACATAAAATTAGGCATTTTACACTTTGGGCACAGCGTAATTAGTCGTGAGAGTAAGTTTTGAGCGGTCTCTGCAATTGTGACACGACGCTCGGGACAATTCATCGCCCTAAAATCAGGCTCAATGGCTATGGGCCATTTTGTTTTTTCACAGAGTTGTTGAACTGAGAGACCTTTTTGCCATTTCTTTGCTTCTTTTACATTCCACTTTTGTTGTTTATCGATAGATTCGGTTTGCGCTAATAAGTCCTCTTTATCATTCGCAGTCAAGGCCTTTAAAGGAAGGGTTCTCGTCACTCTAGCAAAAACTTCAATACCACAACTGACGTCAACGAATGCAAGGTACTCTTCATTAAGAATCCCTCCAAACATTGCACTTTCAAAACTGCCCTCACTGCCAATCCCCTGATGCAAGCCGGTTAACTCACAGGCCTTTTGCGCTTTAAACAAGGCTGCATTTTTCGCACTGAGCGTTCTTGTCACTGCACCATCAAAGGTACCCAAGCTATCTGTATCAAAACCCTCAGCACGTAAAACTTTCACTCTCTCTTGTTCGAGTGAGTGTTTATTGAACTCATATTCAATGATTCCTTCCTTTGAATGTTTCGTGAGGCATGCAATTGATGAATGTAGGGTGAAAATAATGAGATCCTAAAGCTAAGTCGAACTTCTTTTGGGTGAGTGCCGTAGCAATAATATATTAAACATTTGTGTTCGGGGAAAGCGAAGAACTGAAATTGAATAAATGAGCTTGTTGATGAAGTATCAAATGAGCACAGGAACACTAATTTCTCTCCTCATTATCAAATGTTTTTTAATTACTCGGTAGGAGGAAAATATAACAATATGAAAGCATCTGACCTAATGGTAAAAGCCTTAGAAGCTGAAGGTGTAGAGTATGTGTTTGGCATTCCCGGAGAAGAGAACTTAGACCTATTAGAATCGCTTCGAGCCTCATCCATCAAACTTATTCTTACGCGGCATGAACAAGGCGCCGGATTTATGGCCGCCACATATGGGCGCTTGACAGGAAAAGTGGGAGTTTGCTTGTCTACCTTAGGGCCTGGTGCAACAAATCTTGTCACCCCTGCTGCCTACGCTCAATTAGGCGCGATGCCCATTTTGATGATCACTGGACAAAAACCAATAAAAACAAGTAAACAAGGCCGGTTTCAAGTTATCGATATCGTGGATATGATGCGTCCAATTACTAAATACACGACGCAAATTGTTTCTGGAGACCGCATTCCTTCAGTGGTGAGAGAAGCCTTTAGGATCGCAAGCGAGGAACGTCCTGGTGCAACCCACCTGGAGCTTCCAGAAGACATCGCAGCAGAAGAGACCAATGCTCAATTACTAAAACCGAGTGTAGTCAGGCGTCCCATTGCTGAATATAAAGCAATTGAAGTGGCTGTTTCGATGATTGAGCGTGCTCAGTCGCCTGTATTATTAATAGGCGCAGGGGCAAATCGAAAACTCACCTCAAAGATGCTTAGCGAATTTGTAGAAAATACGGGGATCCCATTTATAACGACCCAAATGGGTAAAGGTGTAATAGACGAAACTCACAACAAATTTATGGGTAATACCGCATTGTCGAGCGGAGACTTTGTACACAGGGTGATTGAACGCGCTGATCTGATCATTAACGTGGGCCATGATGTGGTCGAAAAGCCACCTTTTTTTATGGAAGGTAACGAACAAAAAGTCATCCATATAAACTTTGATAGCGCGGCTGTCGACCCCGTTTATTTTCCGCAGCTTGAGGTTGTTGGCGACATTGCAAACAGTATTTGGCAAATAAACGAGGCTATTGATCCTAAGTGCAAATGGGATTTCGATTTCTACACATCAGTCCATCAAGCATACATTGAACACAGGGAAACAGCTGAGAGTGACGCTCGATTTCCCATTTTGCCGGAAAGAATGGTCAAAGAAGTTAGAAGCGCATTACCAAGAGAGGGAATCTTAACACTCGACAATGGTATTTATAAAATCTGGTTCGCACGAAACTACCCTGCCGCGCAGAGGAATACCTTATTACTCGACAATGCTTTAGCCACAATGGGAGCGGGTTTACCTTCCGCAATGGCAGCGAAATTAGTTTACCCCGACCGTCCCGTGATCACTATATGTGGTGACGGTGGGTTTATGATGAATAGCCAAGAACTAGAGACTGCAGTAAGGCTCAAATTACACATCATCGTTATCATTTTGCGAGATGACGCATACGGAATGATCAAGTGGAAACAAAGTAACATGGGGTTTGACAATTACGGTTTAGACTATGGGAACCCTGACTTTGTGAAATATATTGAAAGCTATGGTGGTGTTGGCATTAGAATCAATTCGGTTACCGAGCTAAAACCATGCATTGAACGCTGTCTAAGAACGCCTGCAGTGCACTTGCTAGATTTACCGGTAGACTACAGCTTAAACGATGAGACACTAAACAAGACAATTACTGAGCTAGCAGAACAACTATGAATTTTATGCCTTGTGATGATTTTGCAAGAACATTAAATCATGAAAGTTTTATACAAAAATGCTCAGTAACATTCAGATATGGGATCCTAAAATATGTTAAACAAACGCTACCCCTACTATCTTGCCAATGAAGCGGTTTTCGCGAATGAAAATCTTGAAGTAACGAATAAGTACACCCAAGAAGTTGCAACCAAAGTTGCCATAGCTGATGCAAAGATCATTGATAAAGCTATCAGCGCAGCGGTTGGTGCACAGCCTGCTATGAATAAAATGCCTGCTTTCAAAAGACAGCAAGTACTAGAGCATTGCGTAAGGCGATTTGAAGAGCGATTCGACGAACTAGCACAAGCCCTCTGTATAGAAGCGGGCAAGCCAATAAAAGACGCCAAAGGCGAAGTCACCCGTTTGATTGACACTTTTAAAATTGCGGCGCAGGAGTCTGTCAGAATCCAAGGTGAAGTAATAGAGCTTGAAATCACCGAACGAGCTAAAGGCTACTCGGGCATGACCAAGCATGTACCGATTGGGCCGTGCTCATTTATTTCACCCTTTAACTTTCCTTTAAATTTGGCTGCACACAAAGTAGCTCCAGCCATTGCAGCGGGTTGTAGTTTTGTTCTTAAACCAGCCAGTAGAACCCCTATCGGCGCATTAATCATTGGCGAAGTATTAGCCGAAACGGACTTACCTAAAGGCGCATTTTCAATTTTGCCCTGCAGTAGAGACGGTGCAGACTTATTCACTACAGACGAACGCTTTAAGCTACTTAGTTTTACCGGTTCACCCGACGTTGGATGGGCACTTAAAGCAAAAGCAGGCAAAAAACCGGTGGTATTGGAATTAGGTGGTAATGCTGCATGTGTCGTCGACCACGATGCTGACTTGGAAGATGCAATTAACAGAATTGTTTTTGGTGCTTATTATCAAAGTGGTCAAAGCTGTATTGGCGTTCAACGAGTGTTAATCCATGATTCTATCTACCAAGACTTCAAAACGGCTTACGTCAAACGAGTGAGTGAATTAGTAGAAGGTGATCCGAGCTCTGAAAACACTTTTATTGGTCCGATGATCGCTGAATCAGAAGCCGAGCGTTTAGAGAACTGGATTGAAGAAGCGATTGAACGCGGCGCTAATTTGCTGTGTGGAGGCAACAGACAAGGTGCAATGCTCAGCGCGACGATCTTAGAAAACGTCCCTCGCGATGCAAACATTAGCGCTGAAGAAGCTTTCGGTCCCGTTTCTATCATCAGCTCATTTTCAGACTTTGACGAGGCTCTGGACGAAGTAAACAACAGTCAATTCGGTCTACAAGCGGGCATTTTTACGCGTGATATTTATAAAGCACACAAAGCTTGGGATGAACTTGAAGTCGGTGGCGTCATCATCGGTGACGTTCCTAGTTGGCGAGTAGATAACATGCCTTACGGTGGGGTAAAAGAATCTGGTCTAGGACGCGAGGGTATTCGTCATGCAATTAGAGACATGACCGAAGAGCGACTGATGGTATTGCGCAGGCCATAGGCTTTTTAAAATACAAGACTAGCCAAATTAAGAGCTCTTAGGCTTACGCACGATGAAAATCGAAACTTAAAACCTCGTTTATTGAGGTTTTATTAAGTGCGAGCATTATTAAACGGTCAAGCCCCAGTGCGACACCAGAACACTGTGGCAAGCCATGTTCTAAGGCTCCTAAAAGGTTTTGATCTATTGGTTTCTCTGACAGATTTAATGACTTTCGTTCTTTATTATCACCTTGAAAGCGCTGTTTTTGAATATGCACATCTTGCAGCTCCTCAAAGCCGTTTGCTAACTCAAGCCCTTTAAAATACATTTCGAAGCGCAGAGCGCAATGAGTTACCGGACAAACTTTAGCTAAAGAAGCTTGTGAACTGGGAAAATGAGTAATAATAACTGGATAAAGCTGCGCAATACGAGGTTCGATTTCTTGAGCAAACGTGACTTGTAGTATTGCATCTTTGAGATAATTTTCATCATCACCGTGATATTGCGTTTGCAATGTTTGAACATAATCAGAAAGGCCGTGATTATTAGCAAATTGTATGAGCTCATCTTTGCTAGCTTGAATAGGATCGATGTTACAGAACTTTAGAAAAGCCGCTTGATAGGTCATTTGCTCGGTTCGCTTTAAATCGAGGATGTCTTTTACAAACTCAAAGAGCTCGTCAACAAGATCTTGCATAGTAAAGCCAATGCGGTACCACTCAAGCATAGTAAACTCTGGATTGTGCAGTCTACCGATTTCATCTTCTCTAAAACACTTGCATATTTGGTAGATATCGCCGCTACCTGCCGCTAATAAACGTTTCATTGCATATTCTGGAGATGTTTGAAGATACAATGACTCAAAGGGCTTAGCGGCATATTTAGAGTGGGTGTGAAACCCTTCTAGAAACGGGTCTGTGACGGTAGCCCTTGAGAGACAGGGCGTTTCAACTTCGAGCACATCTTTCTTTAAAAAAAACGCGCGGATACTACGATAGATGTCCGCGCGTTTTTTTAAGCTTTCGATGGTGGCATTAGGTTTCCATTTGTTTGGACATGCATCAGACATCAATCAAAACCAATTACTGGTAACACTATGTAGGCCTATCAAAAAAATGCTTATTTTTGTACTCGTGATACGTATTCACCGCTTCGGGTATCAACTTTGACAACCTCACCGGTTTGTACAAAAAGGGGAACTCTCACGACAGCACCAGTCGCCAGTGTTGCTGGTTTACCACCAGTTCCTGCCGTATCGCCTTTGAGACCAGGATCAGTTTCGGTGATTTCAAGCTCAACAAAATTTGAAGGAGTGACCACGATTGGACTACCGTTGAAAAGTGTTAATGTGCATTCGTCGTTTTCGACTAACCATTTGGCACTATCACCAACAGCTTTAGAATCTGCCGCAATCTGCTCAAAGGTTTCATTATTCATAAAGTGCCAAAACTCGCCGTCAGAGTACAAATATGCAAGGTCAGTATCCATCACGTCTGCCCCCTCAACCGATTCCCCAGAGCGAAAGGTTTTTTCGAGTACTTTTCCGGAAATCAATTTACGTATTTTTACCCGATTGAACGCCTGCCCTTTACCAGGTTTTACATATTCATTCTCTAAAATGTTGCAAGGCTCGCCATCAAGCATTATTTTAAGGCCAGCTTTAAATTCGTTTGTGCTGAAATTAGCCATTTAATCCTCTAGTTCAATCTTCAAATAAGTATAAATCATGCATAATGCGCAAATAATACCTAAAAAAAGCCTCTCTGTAGAGACTCATTGGCAAAAAGAATTAGCAAACAGTTTTACTAGTGTCGATCGCCTTTTGGAATATTTACAAATCACTACCGATGCATTAAGTGAGTACTCGGCCGCAAGAAAGCTCTTTGCAATGAGGGTACCGCGTCCCTTTGCCGATTTAATGAAAGTGGGTGACCTCAATGATCCGCTCTTAAAACAAGTCTTACCAAGCTCACAGGAGTTTATTCAAAAAGCTGGATTTGTTAGCGACCCACTTCAAGAGCATAGTAATCAGCAACCAGGCTTAATTCACAAATACCAAAGTAGAGTGCTGGTTGTGTTAAAAGGCGCCTGTGCCGTCAATTGTCGCTATTGCTTCCGTCGCGATTTTCCTTATAAAGAAAATCATGTATCAGCGGATGATTTACAAAGCATTGTAACAAGCATTAAAGCGAACCCTGCAATCAACGAAGTCATTTTGTCTGGCGGTGACCCATTAATGTCTAATGACACCCGGCTATCAGAACTTATCTTAAAGCTCGAAAACATACCTCATGTTAAAAGATTGAGGATTCACACACGTTTGCCCGTTGTCATTCCAAGTAGGATGACGCATGAATTGATTCAGTGTTTAAGTACTACTTCGTTGAATGTGTTGATGGTCTTACACATTAACCATGCAAATGAAATAAGCTCTGCGCTCATTGAAAAGACGGAATTACTGCGCAGAAGCGGTGTGCATATGCTTAATCAATCTGTTTTATTGCGAGGTATTAACGATGGCGCTGACGTGCTTGAAGACCTAAGTGAGCGTTTATTTTCCGCAGGCATATTACCCTATTACCTTCACCTGCTTGATCCGGTCAGAGGCGCAAGTCATTTTGACGTTTCCAAACAAGATGCAATTGTCATTATGGCCGAATTGATAAAGCGCTTACCGGGCTTTCTTGTCCCCAAACTGGTTAAAGAGATTGGTGGCCAACCCGGTAAGACACCGATTGATTTAGGTTTAGAACCCTAGCTAAGCATAGGTGTTTATAACACTGCCTGTTGCTGAACTACTTTGCACTGGAGCGGCAGCCTCTAATAGCTGCATTACCGCCTGCCCTTCTTGTTCCTGCTGGTTATTGGCCATTTTTGCAGAATTAATCTGAAGCGCATAAGCAAGGTTTGATGTACCTTGAATTTCCATGCTTTTCCTCTTCTTTGCTTGTGACAAAAGAATTTTATAGGCACAATTGCCCATCATTATTGTATCGACTCGCAGTTAGGAATCATGAATCCAGTTATCAGTGCTTTAAACGAAAACCTCAAACTCATCTATCGAAAAGCCATAGACGCTGATAACGCGTTAGATCAACTAAAGAAACAAGGTAAAGGCAAATTTACGATTATTTTTCCTAAAGACGCAGGTTTTAAAACAGAAAGTAAACGCTTTGGGCCCTACGTAGAGGAAGTTGCTGGTGAGGTTGCGGTTTTGAATGACGCAGATAAAAAACAACTGGCAGAAGATTTACCAACACTAGTTAAAAAAATTGAGCTTTTGATCAGTACGCTCGAACGATTTAAGCGCACGGTCTAAGTGAAACCCAAGTTTTGAAAAACAAAAGCTATGCAAACCTGAAAAGCACATACTGAGACCCGTTCGCAGAAAGCAGATTACTCAACAAGTTGCTCAACGACATATCCTTTTTGTTCAAGCTGCGTAAGTAAGCCATCAGGACCAGGTAGGTGAAGCGCACCAACTAGAACTAATTCTGTATTATTATCATGGTACATAGCTTCGATTTTTTTGATCCATTGATCGTTGCGATTTTTTATTAATAGTTGATACATATCTGGATGCGCTTGAAATGATTCCAAACCCTCTTTTGCAAGCGCCTTCATGTCGCCATCTTTCCAGCCTTGATGTAAATCTTGAATCGCTACATCTAGATTGTTGATATCGTCTAAAGTGAAATTAATCAAATCATTCGGATCTTTGCTTTCAAGACCTGCAATAAATGAAAGCTGTTCTTCTGGACTCTCAAACCAAGCGATGGACTTTCCCGACTCGCTTGCTGTTTCAAAAAAGTACTTATCAACTCCTTTTGCAGTAAAACCTCTTATTTGATATTCCATAATACTTAAGGTGAGCATCACCCCAGCTGGCGTGTAACCAATGATTTGTTGAAATGGGATACCACGTTGGGATAGATGAGATTTGAGGCGGGCAACGGTCTTCTCACTCAAGATGTCGTGTAAGGTCCCGCCATCTTGTTGCATCAATACTTTTAGACTGCTCTGTAAAAATTCACTGCTCTCAATCGCATCTATGTTAGTTTCAAAATAGAGTTCATCACTGAGTTCGTATGCTGTTGTAAAAGGTGTTGGAAGTGGATAGTCTGAAGCCGTCAATAAATGCATCGTGCCCGCTATAAAAACACTATCCGTATCTTTGCTCACTTTGAAAACAGAAGCCGCTTTTGAGTCTAGGGAAACAAAAACCATGGCACTGGATAACAAGAGTAAAAATCCGATGCGCTTGATATTTGAACTAAGCAATTTATTAAACGTAATTCTCTTCTTCACGTGGGCAACCTTTTTTAATACTATTTAAAAGATAAGAAAAGTTGATAAAAAGTCAATAACTTAGAAAAAAGTGAGCACGAAAATGCGGACTTGACGCGCCAACAATAAATAGTTCCACAATCACGACGAAGTTTGGCATGATAAAGCATTAAGAGGAAGTTCTTATGCAATCAAACCTAATAGTCCAAAGAAGCTTAGTGATTTACACTAGTAATACAAGGTCAATATGCTAGGAAAGATCTTACTGCCATCCATTTTTGTTGTCCTAGGTTTCGGATTTTGGACAAGCCCAGATTTCAAGGTGATTGCTGCTGGCGTCGCTATATTTCTTTTTGGAATGTTATCACTTGAATCTGGGTTCAAGCTTTTTACCGGCGGTGCATTAGAAAATATTCTGGCAAAAACAACTGATAAACGCTGGAAAAGTCTTACCTTTGGCATTGTCTCAACCAGTCTTATGCAATCAAGTTCACTCGTTTCTGTCATTACTATTTCATTTTTAAGTGCTGGTTTGATTGGTTTATATCAAGGAATTGGCATCATTTTTGGCGCTAATCTCGGGACTACTACTGGCGCTTGGTTGGTCGCCGGTTTTGGTTTGAAAGTCAAAATATCCGCGTATGCCATGCCGATATTAGTATTTGGTACCTTACTCGTTTTTCAAAAATCAAAAACACTGAAAGGGGTCGGATACGTGCTGGCCGGATTAGGTTTTCTATTTCTCGGCATCCATTACATGAAAGAGGGTTTTGAGACTTTTAAGGATACTTTGGACCTAAGCCAATTTGCGGTGAGTGGATTATTGGGATTGCTACTATATACAGCTATAGGTATGTCTGCGACTGTTATTATGCAATCAAGTCATGCCACGCTAGTATTGACGATTACGGCACTTGCCAGTGGCCAAATTACGTATGAAAATGCGCTTGCACTTGCTATAGGCGCAAATGTTGGTACTACAATAACTGCAATGATTGGTTCGTTTAGCTCAAACGAGCAAGGTAAGCGGCTTGCAGTAGCGCATCTTATTTTTAACTTAGTGACGGGATTAGTTGCGATTATATTCCTTAAGCAAATTTTATTATTAGTTGATGAAATTAGCTTATTTACTGGGATTAGAGACGACGATTACACATTAAAACTGGCCGTTTTTCATACCATCTTTAATTTACTTGGCGTAATCCTTATGCTGCCAATGATGAACAAAATGGTAGAGATGCTTGAGAAATTGATTCCAGAAAAGAAACAGCCACGCTCAAAGCCACGTTTTCTTCATAAATCTACCATCGATTATGCAGATACGGCTGCCGAGGCAGTACGTAATGAAACTCTGCATATGTGGGATAACACCAAAACGTTAATAGCACATGGAATAAGTATTCCCAAAGAAGACATTCTTGATGAAAAATGCGATCTCAAGGCATTAACCCCTAATTTAGCAATTAATAATAATTTTGACATCGACCGCTATTACGAATTAAAAATTAAGAGCCTATACGGCGCAATTATCCAATATATTAGTCAGACCTCATTTGGTTGGGATGTGGAGCAATCTGGCGAAATCCATTGGATACGACGAGCGAATCAGGATATGGTCGACGCAATCAAAGATGTGAAGCATCTGCAAAAGAATCTGGCCATTTACACGGTTAGTCATAACGTTGCCATAAAAGAGCAATATAATGGAATTCGTATTCAGATTGCGGAGTTGATTCGCGCTTTGGAGTCTATTCGGAATGCGGGTTCTGCAGATATACCTTCCTTAATGATAGATGAGCTTAAACTCAACTTAGATACACAGCGCACTGAGCAAAATAGAATCATCAATCATATGATTCATGACCAATCTATTACTGCAGAAATGGCTATTTCTCTAATGAATGATAAAACCTATGTGTATCATATCTCTAGAAAGCTGATTGATATGGGTAATACCTTATTTATTCAACGCAACAAAGAACTGTCTAAAGCAGAGAAAAGCATACAACTCACTGACACTGAACTGAAAGATATTCACGATGAACATCAAAAAGAGTTCTAGGAGAAAATGATGGGTAGTAAAGGTTTACTCAAGAAACTAGCTGAATTTTTTGATATGGATATCAAAGCAAGAAACCAAAAAAAAGAAGAGTTCCAGAATCTAGTTTCGCGCTTAAAGAAAAAGGAAAAAAAGCTCAAAAAGGCACTAGAAGAGGAAAAGGACGATAAACTGAGAGATAAACTAAGCCAAAAACTTAAGTTGGTTCATACGCAACGTAAAAAAGGCGTGAGCATGTTAAAAGAGCTTAGAGATAACTCAGTAAATGACAGTTGAAGTATTAACAAGACCTTCTAAACCTGCCAAAAAAATTATAAACGTTATACAAACAAGTCCCTCTAAAGGGAAAAGGCGTTTATTTACAGCCAAAGTACAGGGGCAGTCTTATTTACCTTAGCAAAACAAAGTCTATACTTTCTCTTGTTGAATAAAAAAGGACTTTAAAGATGCTAACAATCAATATCCCCACTAATAACGCCAAAAGAACGACCTCTATCATTA
>CBFHTO010000074.1:0-15311 GCA_965658765.1 Glaciecola sp.
CTTTGAAGATGCATAGTTAATATGTCCAGCCCAAGGAACCACATCATGCACAGACGAAATACAAATAATTTTTCCAGCCGCACATGATAGCTCTGGAATGATACCCTGTTTCATAAAACACTTGGTCGCTTCTCTGGCACAAAGGAATTGTCCGGTAAGATTCGTATTTAAGACCCGTTGCCACTGGTCGAGAGACATTTGATGAAAAGGCGCATCGTCTTGCACACCAGCATTATTGACTAAAATATCAATACCGCCAAACTGCTCATTCAGTGATTCAAACATATTGAAAACATGCTCTTCATTACCCACATCAGCAAATAGACTGATTGCATTTATGTCGTTTTCTGACAGTTCTTCGACTAACTCTTCAGCGTCTTTTGGGTTTTCCAAATAATTAATTGCGACATGCGCACCGGCAGAGGCGAATGCTTTTGCTATAGCAGCACCAATACCCGAGTTTCCTCCTGTAATTAAAGCACGTTGGCCTTTTAGTACTTTTGCCTGATTTATTGCATGAGCCACGAAGTCATTCCTATTGCGATTAAATAATCAATGTGCTTCATATTTAGCTAAAAATAGTAAGTTTCGGCTACTTTGAATCGCTAGGGTGGGTCAAAGACAGGGTGAAAGGTGATTGAAGACGAATTGCTGTGCGCTTAATTCTAATTAAGCATATTAGATGGTGTGCAAACGAACTCTGATAAAAATCAATGCGCCCCTAGATTGAGTCTTGCGACACATAATCATAGGGGCGTATCAGAACTATGGCCTTATTTGACCTTTACCATTCACTAAAAACTTTTCAGTGGTTAATGCATCAAGTCCCATTGGCCCATATGCATGCAGTTTACTAGTAGCTATGCCGATTTCAGCACCAAGTCCAAGTTGACTCCCGTCTGAAAACCTTGAAGACGCGTTTACCATAACCACCGACGCATCTACACATTTTTGGAACATGTCGGCTCTTTCGGTATTTTCAGTGCAAATAACTTCGGTGTGATTGGAGCCAAAACGGTCAATATGATCGAGCGCTTCATCAAATGAATCGACCACGCGAATCGCAATTTCGAGCCCCAAATATTCATGACCAAAGTCATTGTCACCGAGCAAATTTGCGTCTTCGAAATACTTAGCACTCTTACTACAACAGTTTACTTTCACGCCCTTGTCTTTAAGTGCCGATGCAACGATTGGCAAAAATTGGTCTTGTATTGAACGATGAACCACTAGCCCTTCAAGTGCGTTGCACACACCTGTGCGTTGCGTTTTTCCGTTCAACAACAAAGGCAAGGCCTTTTCAATATCAGCAGATTCATCCACATAAAGATGACAAACGCCCTTAAAGTGTTGAATAACGGGTACTAGGCTATTTTCGGTTACGAATTTAATTAAACCTTCACCCCCTCGAGGGATAATAACGTCGATATACTCTTTTTGTTGCATTAAATCTACCAACAAAGCTCTATCAGGGTCTGGCACAACCGAAATAAGCTCTTTGGGTAATCCATGCTGCTCCAAAACAGCATGCATACACTCAGCAATCGCCAACGACGACTTTAATGCTTCTTTACCACCTCTTAGAATTACACCATTTCCTGATTTAAAGCATAAGGCCCCAGCATCGGCAGTCACGTTTGGGCGAGCTTCGTATATCATGCACACCACCCCTAAGGGTATTTTCATTTTACTTATGCTTAAACCGTTTGGCCGCGTATCCAAGGCGCGTATTTTTCCTGACGGATCATCAAGTGCAATAACTGTATCAATGCCTTGTGCCATCTGTTCTATGCGTTCGTCAGTCAACAACAGTCTGTCTAACATCGCAGAGTCTAAATTGTCTTTTTTACCTTGCGCCATATCTAGCTCATTGGCGTTTAATATATGTTTTTTATTTGAGCGAATCGCTTCAGCCATATCGCGTAAGACTTCATTTTTTTGAGATTCGCTTTTACGAATTAATACTTTTGCAGCATCTGCCGCTTTTTTTGAAATGTCTTGAATAATATTCATACTTTCCTCAGCACAGCCATGTGCTCATCTGATACTATTGAATTGGTTAACAATTGAGAGTTTTTGTCTAATTTCCCACGGATGTCTTTGTCCGCGAGGTAGTTTAGTAAACACGAGCTATAGTTAGCTTTGGCTTTTGCGAGCTTCTTACCTTCATCTGTTCTTAATAAGATCGTGTCACCCACTGAGAACTCGCCTTTAACTTCTAAGATACTTTGGCTAGTTACTGTATCTTGGATATCGGAAAGCTCTAGCTCTTCTTCATCGACAATAACCTCTCCACGCTCTCGCACAGTATGAGTCATCCAATGCACCGCTGAAGACATTGGCATGTCTTGGGCAAGGAAGTGGGTTCCAGGATTAACACCGTCTAAGAACAAATCAAAAGCCGGGGTGTCAAAGCCATTTACAATGTAGGTATCAATGCCATGACTCGTTGCTTTTTCAGCTGCTTCGATTTTAGTTTGCATGCCACCAGTGCCTTGGTCGCTCACTGCACCTCCTGCCATTTTATATATGCTCTCGTCAATCTTATCGACCGTCTTAAGCAATTGAGCGTCAGGATAGTTGTGGGGATTTTTATCATACAAACCATCGACATCAGTACACATAATTAATGCATCCGCATCGATAGAAGTCGCAACCATAGCTGAAAGATTGTCGTTATCACCAACTTTCATATCGTCTGATGTCACTGTGTCGTTTTCGTTAACAACCGGCAATACACCATGCTCTAAAAGCGCTTCTATTGTATGTTTAATGCTGACGTAGCGCTCTCGGTCGCATAAATCAGCATTAGTTAGCAAAAGTTGTGCTGATGGAAAATCGAATAGTTTGTCCCAAACCTCCATCATATCGGTCTGACCAGCAGCCGCCATTGCTTTTTTGAGGGTAACCGACATGGTATTTGTATCGAACCATTTACGGCCTGCCGCTACGGACCCCGAAGACACAAGTACTACTTGCTGGTCATTCTCTCGACAGCGCACAATGAACTGGGCAATAGCCAGCAAGTTATGTGAACTACACCCATTATTTTCCGGTGCAATCAGCGCACTCCCAACTTTAATGACAAGTCTCTTTTTGTCTACGATCGACATATTACCTCTTTTGTCGTAATTAAATTTAACACTATTAATTAGTGCTATACCTATTATTTTGCCTAATTTAGAATAAAAAAGCAAATTTTAAGCATTTTTGGTTCTATTAAAGTTCTAATTATGATTAAAGATATCTCCATAACCCTATGTTTTTATTTTATATCTTAATTAAAGCAAACTCTTTTAGACTAAATTTTTAAGCCAAAAATCAGATCTGTTTTGACAAGTAATTATATACACTCCATGTCATACATACTTTGAATTGTAATTATTCGTTTATTTTATATTGATTGATAGAATGAGGGTGACTCGGTTTTACGAAAGGATTATGCACAATACTAATGTAATAGGACTCATCACTCATAGGGGAATGTTTTGATGGCGCCTAGTAACAGATAGCCGATGGCGCTATCAGTGCAAACGCGTCAGGAGAAATAGTAGTTAAAGCTGATATCTTTGATGGTGGGTTTGCCATCGCTGGACTCGAATTAACTACACTCGACGCAGCGTCGAACCAAGTTCCAGAACCGAGTTACATTGCACTCTTGGGGCTTACGTTACTTGGTTTTAGAGCTCTAAAACGCAAACATAGCTAGGACACTAAAGAAGTATTGAGCTAAGCTTCTACGATGTATTGACATTAAAGGGCGTGAACTGAAATTGGGTTCACGCCCTTTTTATGTAAAGTTATCTGCTATTTAAAAATGAGACTGATTTTTTAAAATAGTTTATTAAGCATAATTACATTCAAGAAAAACCCGGCTTCCTGTTACGCCCGACCTGACATCTATTCTCGCGGCCATTTGGTTCTTCAATTCGCTCACATGGGATATTACACCTATTGTTCGACCTGAGGACTGAAGATCAACCAAAGTGCGTATAGCAAGCTCTAAAGACTCAGAATCTAAACTACCAAAGCCTTCATCAATGAACAATGTATCCAATTTAATACCGCCAGAGTAGGATTGGACAACGTCAGATAAGCCAAGAGCTAGTGCGAGCGCTGCCATAAATGATTCACCGCCAGAAAGCGTTGATACAGGCCGACATTTCCCTGTATAACTATCATCTACTTCTAATTCTAAACCAGAGGCTTTATTACCCTTCGCCCTTTCTGATTTGCGGACTAGACAGTAACGACCTTTACTCATTAAAGATAGTCGCTGAGAAGCTTGTATTAAAACATCATCAAGCAAAACGCTGAGTACAAATCGCTGCAGACTTATTTTATCCCCGGTTAAGCCATTAGACACCTCATATAATGTGCCGACCACAGAATACTGTTGTTCCAATCGCTCATTTACGAGCAATGCCTTTTGGAGTTTTGTCTGTATTTGTTTTAGCGTATCTACACGTCCTTTATTAAGTTGCCAAACAGCATCCATTTCTTGCAAGTATTTTTGGCTGTCATTTAATTTGTCTTTAAAAGAACCGAGCGTCGGCTTATCTTTTCCAGCTAGCTCCTCTGCAAGCTGTGCTTTAGCGCCTAATAAAGTGTCTAAAGTCGCCTTGTACTCTTCAATCTCGGTTTTCAGCGACATAAATTCTACTTCATTGAGCTTTGCACCCTTAAATGCAACTTCACTATCAAACGAACTTTGTTCTAAAACCGTTTCCCAGATTGCTTTAGCCTTTTCACAGGCTTGCTTTGTATCTTTCAACTGTGTTTCCAAAGACTCTTCTGTCGCTTGCTTACGCTCTAAAATCGACTGGTGCTTCTCTTTATTTTCCTTTGCCATATTTAGTCGCTCATCGAGCAGATGAATATCTTGTTTTAAACGTTCTCTTTGTTCACTTATCGCGTCAATACTTCTGTATTCTTCAGGTAACTTTGCCTCAACTTTTACTCTTTGAGATACCGCTATATCTAATCGCGATTTATCCTCTTGCCACATGTGTTTGATACTATCAAGTTCATCGAGTAATACTGCAAGGCTCGCTTTATCCCCAGTTAAGCTCTTTTTTAGAGAGCTGAGCTTATCTTGTTTGTCTTCTAACTCAGATACCAAATATGTTTGTTTGTCATACATGATTTGTATTTCTTTTAGAGAGCTTTCGCTAAAGTCACCCAGCTGATTCTCTATTTCATCAATCAACTGTTTTGATATTTCTTCGGCATTTAGTGCGTGATTAAATTTTGTCTTTGCCTCGTCATTAATACGCTCTTGCTCAAGCACTTTATCACCAGCATCATCTAGGTCTCGCTGAGAAATATTTTCACCATTGGGCGAGCCAGCTAAATTCGGATGCTCGGTACTTCCACAAACAGGACACATTTCCCCTTCAGCTAGCGTTTGCGCTAAAATTGCCGCTTGTGAGCTATGCCATTTAAACTGCAGTTCTAGTAAATTTTTTTTCAGGCTCTGTAATTTTGCTTCAGAAATATCTAGACATGACTTAGATTCAATTCTAATTCTTTGTTTATCAGTAAATTCATGTTCAAGTTTATTCAAACGTTTTTGTAATCCGAGCGCATCTTTTATCTTATTGCATTTTATTTTTTCATCACTTAAAGCAGTAAACTCTTGCATCCATGTTTCGCATAAGAGTTCTGATTTTGAAATCCGGTCTTTCAAATCTTCAACACTCTTTTGCTTGATATCTAATTGCTGCTTACGAACATCTAGCTGTTCGGACATTCTCTGACAATCTTTCTCTAGTTTGTTATGTTCAACTGCCAATTCAAGTTTTTGCTCGAGGACCAAGTCCTGTTTTTTCATTCCCTCGACCGCGTCGTGTTGTTTTATTGCCTCATCAAATGCAAGCTTCGATAAACGAAGATTTTTTGCTGCTACGTTCGTACTTTCTTTCGCATCTTGCAGTGCTTCATTCTGTTTCTTTACGTTGTCTGAAAGCTCAGTAGCCGCGTAATAATGTGTGGATAAACGATCTGCAAGGCTCGCTGAGTCTAGTTTACGTTTGTTTTCCTCATTCTTAGCATTGCCCAACTCATGCTGAGCTAACTCTGCTTGTTTTGTGGCGTAGAGTTCAAATTTCTGTTCGAGCTTTTGAGCTTCTATTAATGCTTGTTGGTTTTGTTGAAAGTCAGCCTGCGCTTTCTCTTTTTTATCCTTTGCCGAGTTAAGCAAAGGTTCAAGCCTCTCAAGTTCATTGTCCACGTCTTCGAGCTTATCTAAATCGGCGCTAAGCAATATCCCTTTTACCTGATTGCGATGCTGATCAAGCGACTTTTTTATTTCAGTTGCTTGACTCTTTAAATTCTCTTCAATTCTTTTGTAAATAGAGGTTTGAAAAAGCTGGCTAAATATCTTCTCCCGCTCTTTAGAATCGGCAAGCAAAAGTTCTCTAAATTTACCTTGTGGCAATACCATAACCTGGCGAAATTGCTCAACGCTTAAACCAACTAAACGGTTTATTTCAGCGTCGGCCTCTTTGACACTTGAAGAAACAATAAGCGTTTTTGCGAGACCATCTAACTGCCAAAAACTCGCAGAGGCTTGTTGTGATGTTAAACCATCACCTTTTGCTTTGGCTCTGAGTTGTTGAGGTACTCGCGTTATTTGATAGCGTTTTTCACCAAGTGAGAATTCAAGGCTTACTTCAGTGATCAATTTTGGATCCGCAAAGTCACACCTCATTTGCGAAGCCGAACGCTCTGCGCCAGTGGTTTGACCATATAATGCAAAACAGATTGCATCTAAAATAGAGCTTTTCCCTGCCCCGGTAGGCCCATTTATTAAAAATAACGGATTAGTGCCTAATTGCGTAAAGTCTAAGAACTCTTGACCAGAAAATGGGCCAAACGCTTGAATACTTAAATTTATTACTTTCATTTATGTCCTCATCCACAATGATTAGCTAAAGCGCTTTGGGTTAGCTCATTTTTAGTTTTCACATTCAATACCATAGCTCTTTTTGCGTTCACTGCTTATGAAGATCCTCAATAATGTCACTTAATAAACACTGCTGCTCCTTGTTCATAGCTTCGTCCATTACAGATAAATAGAAATCATTAAACATCTCTAGTTCACCTTTTTTCAGCTCTGCTCTGCTAAGTTTGGTGGTATTGTTCGAAGCATTACGGAGCTTTTCAAGGTGTAACACATTTGGGTAGACTTCCCGCAGTTTCGCCATCGGTTCTAGGATAGCTCGAGTATCTGTTAAGCGAACCAATATATAATCCTCGTTGTACGGGTCGAGTTTACCTTGTTCTAAAATTTGGTCTAACTTACCCTCTATCACTCTCATATTTTTCAAAGGTATAAGAGGTAAATCTCTTTGTGAGGCAAGACCTGAAGCCGAAATTTCAACAAGACTGACGCCTTTCTTTTGATGTTGCTCAGAGAAACTATATTTCAATATTGAGCCCGAATATCGAATGTGCTCGGCACCGCGATATTGGGGGCTGTGTAAATGGCCTAAAGCGACATAATCAAAGTCGATACAAGGCTGATAACTAACTCTGTCTGCGCCTCCTACTTGTAATGGTCGTTCTGACTCAGACTCTTGCGCCCCATCAATGAAACAGTGACTAATCAACACATTAGTTTGTTTTTCAGATTTTTGCTCACTGATTTTATTGACCAAGTATGTATGGGCTTGGTCAAAGGTTTTTACATCGACATCAAATTCATTTTTTACCATCAAAGGTTCGCAATAAGGTATGCCGTAAAATGCACACTCAATGCCGTCTTTATTTAAAATAACGGGATTTGTCACATCGTTTAACTTTGAGATTATATGTAAGCCAGATTGATGCATAAGCCGTGCACCGAAACCAAGGCGTTCAGCTCCATCATGATTACCCGGAATAAGAATGACAGGTACTTTTAAATCGCTAACAATTCGTTGAAAAACCTCGTCAAGCATCTCAACGGCGGTCGATGGGGGCAAAGAGCGATCGTAAATATCCCCTGAAATAACTAAAGCGTCCACTTGTTCTTTTACAATGTAATCAATGATTTGAAGCAGGACGTGGCGCTGATCGTCTAACAAAGATGTGTTGTGAAATTGTCGACCGATATGCCAATCTGAAGTGTGAATGAATTTCATAATTTCCCTATTTTACGACAAAGCTTTTAAGCTACTTTATAAAAGCTTATTAATGCGAGTACATAATTGGCGGATAACATGATTGTATCATTGCGAACCTTGATTGCCACTAACTGCCTTATGAGCAGTTTCAAAAGTGATTCAATTAAAGCAGTTTTACATATCTAAAAATGCGCCATTTAATGCAGACTGAGTTCAAAATCTGTATACTCCATGCCCGAATTAAGGCCTAGCGCTAAACACCTGTCTACCGAGGCAAATTATGACTGTCGAAAAATTTAATCCTAAACTTACTACGACAATGGATGCGCCTAAAAATGCTATCAAACAGCAAGCTAATGATTTGAACATAATCGCTTCTTCTAGTGATAACAACAAAATGCAAGCTGCTCGTATCGGCTTTGTTAGCTTGGGCTGTCCTAAAAATTTAGTCGATTCTGAACGAATTCTTACTCAACTTAGAACGGAAGGCTATGACGTTGTACCAAGCTATCAAAATTCGGAATTAGTGATCGTTAATACATGTGGTTTTATCGACTCGGCAGTAAAAGAATCACTCGATACTATTGGCGAAGCGCTTGCTGAAAATGGAAAAGTTATAGTGACCGGTTGCCTCGGGATCAAAGAAGATGAAATAAGGGAAATTCACCCTAATGTTTTGGCGGTCACGGGCCCCCACGCCTATGAAGCAGTAGTTGAGCAGGTACACGAACACTTGCCTAAACCAAGTCATAACCCTTTTATTCACCTTGTACCTGACCATGGGATCAAGCTTACCCCTCGACATTTTGCCTACTTAAAAATATCGGAGGGATGCAATCATCGTTGCACCTTTTGTATTATTCCGTCGATGCGTGGGGATTTAGTTAGTCGTCCAATTGGTGATGTACTAAACGAAGCAAAACGCCTAAAAGCGGCTGGTGTAAAAGAATTACTGGTAATTTCACAAGATACCAGCGCTTACGGAGTTGATGTCAAACATCGCACTGGTTTTTGGGACGGTAAGCCAGTAAAAACACACATGCAACAACTTTGCGAAGAATTGGCTAATTTAGATTTATGGGTTCGTTTGCACTATGTTTACCCTTACCCACATGTCGACGATTTGATCCCCCTCATGGCTGAAGGGAAAATACTCCCATACTTGGACATTCCTTTTCAACATGCTAACAAGCGCATACTGCGCTTAATGAAGCGTCCAGGAAGTGCAGATAAGACGATAGAACGTATCCAAAAGTGGCGAGAGATATGTCCTGATTTAGTGATCCGTTCAACCTTTATCGTTGGCTTTCCGGGCGAAACAGAGGAAGAGTTCGAAGAATTATTAGACTTTTTAAAAGATGCTCAGCTAGATCGCGTTGGTTGCTTTAAATATTCGGATGTAAAAGGCGCAAAAGCCAACGAACTACCAGATCCTGTTTCTGAAGAAATAAAAGAGTCTCGTTTACAGCGCTTTATGCAGGTTCAATCGGCAATCAGTGCTGAACGCCTGCAACAGAGGATCGGAAACGAATACAAAGTAACGATTGACGAGGTGAATTCTGAGGGTGCTGTTGCCCGAAGCTTTGGCGAAGCACCTGAAATAGACGGTCTCATTCATTTAAATGGCGCTCATGAATTAGAACCAGGTCAGCAAGTATGGGCCGAAATCATTCATGCTGATGAACATGATTTGTGGGCAGTTTTATCAGAACAACAAGACGAATAAGACTAATACACGAGAACGCGCTTCGTCTAAAGCGCGTTCAGCTTAGCTAAGTCTTCCGGCGTATCAACGCCATGAGGAGGCGCTTCACAGGCTAAATCAACGTGAATACCATAGCCAGAGTACAATACTCTTAATTGTTCAAGCGACTCTATCTGCTCGTATTGCGATACTGGTAATCCAAGATACTCGCCAACAAACTTTGCTCGATACGCATATATACCGATATGCCGATAATAGGCTGCCTGCATGTTCTGAGTATTATTAACCCAGGAGCGGTCATAAGGTATAGGAGCTCTTGAAAAATACATCGCTTTACCAGCGTGGTCAAAAACCACTTTGACTACGTTGGGGTTCTCGATTTCTTTTTTATTGTCTATCGGGAAACAAAGGGTACTCATCTGTAAATCTGGTTGTTGCGCCAAATTCTCTGCGACTTGAGCAATATTTTGTGCTGGTATAAAAGGTTCATCGCCCTGTACGTTAACAACGATTCGCTCAGCAGCAATACTTTCTTTTTCTATTACTTCGGCAATTCTTTCAGTGCCTGAACTGTGAGTGCTTGCGGTGTAGCAAACCTTTGCATTAAAGCTTTCAGCTGTTTCACCAATCCTCGGGTCATCAGTAGCAATAATTACAGACTCAGCTCCAGACTCAATGGCACGTTCATACACATGCTGGATCATAGGCCTACCTTTAATATTTGCTAATGGCTTGCCTGGGAAACGAGTAGAACCATATCGTGCAGGTATAACGACCGTAAATGACATGCTTTACCTCTTCACTTTTTCGACTTCTTCCAAACCTAAACTTCTGGCTTTGTCTTCAAGTAAGACAGGAATACTGTCTTCAACTGAATATGCCAAACGGTCAAATTTGCAGATTAATTCTTCAGTGCCACCCTCATGATTTTGAAGTATCAATTGCCCTTTACATACCGGGCAGGCAACGATGTCGAGTAGTTTTTTATCAAGCGCCATTATTATGGTTCCTTATCAAAAAGTCGTGTTAAAAGGTCACTGAATAACTCTGGTTCAAGCTTAGCGTTAATCTCTAAATACCAACAGTGTTTATGGGCAAACGGTCTTATTTTAACCGCGTCTTTTTCTGTCATTAACACACAATGGTGTTGATCAGGAATATCCTCTTTCACGAAAACATGATGATCATCAAACGGCAAACACTTGTCGTAGGCCAAAGACAAACGGTCTAACGTTACAAAAAACTTTTTTGGGTCGCCAATCCCTGCCAAAGCGATCACGTTCAAAACCTTTGGTACAGAGAAGTCATCAACCGCAATTCTTTGTTTTGTAATTAAATTTACCCAAGCGTTCGGCTTAATTGTAAATTCTGAGGCGTTTGTCATATAAGGCATGAGTGCTTTTACAGAATCAGATTTTGCAGTGCCAAAACCAAGATTTAAAAGGTTATAGTCTACGTTTAATAAACGCCAAGCGCCCTCTCGTAATGGCCCCATCGGCAATAACTTGGCATTGCCTAAACCTCTGTTATCGATCACACAAATCTCAATGTCTCGGCCTAGCGCATAATGCTGCAAGCCATCATCACACAGTATTACATCTGGCTTAAATTTTTCTTCTATGAACTGACAACCACGGACTCGAACAGGATCAATAACTAGATCACAGTCGTACCGCCTTTTTATGAGTGCCGGCTCATCACCGACTAAACGAGCAGGTGAATCGGTGCGAACGGAATAAGGGAAGCTTTTACATTCACCGCCATATCCTCTAGATAAAACGGCAACCTGTTTATTTTGAGATTGGAAGTAATCAATAAGTGCTAAAATAACAGGCGTTTTGCCATTTCCTCCAATGCCAATATTACCTACCACTACTAATGGTATCTGTGGCTGGTAGCTCGATAAAATTTGGTACTTATAAAGTGCTCGGCGAAGTGCAGACAAACCATAAAATAGCAATGTAAATGGCAACAATACCCAAAGCCATTTTTTCTTTTGAAACCATGCGTCTTGGATAGTCATTTCAAATCAGTTATTGAGAAAATTGCATGCTATGCAGTTGTGCATACATGCCGTCTTTTTCTAGTAAACTTTTGTGATCACCCGACTCTACGATCCGACCATCCTCTACGACTAGAATTAAATCAGCATTTTCAATCGTAGATAACCTGTGCGCAACCACAATCGACGTTCGATCTTGCTGCAAAGTATCGAGCGCTTGTTGAATAAATTTCTCTGACTCTGTATCTAGCGCTGATGTTGCTTCATCCAAGATTAATATTGGCGCATCAGCTAAAATTGCCCGAGCAATTGCGATTCGTTGCCTTTGACCACCAGATAACATTAAACCATTCTCACCTACTAATGTGTCAAATCCATGCTCTTGCTGCTTAACAAAATCAGTCACGTGAGCAATGTCAGCTGCTTTTAAAATCTGCTCTCGTGTCACTTCAGTTTCTTTTCCATAAGCGATGTTATTTGCGATCGTATCATTGAATAATACAACCTGCTGAGAAACTAAAGCAAACTGACGCCTTAAGCTCCTCAAGCTCACATCTTGTATGTTTTGACCGTCTAAGTTTATGCTTCCAGAATCGGGTGAATAAAAACGCGTCAGCAAATTCGACAGCGTCGACTTACCACTGCCAGATCGGCCAACCAATGCTACTGTCTGCCCTGGCGCCACTTTAAAACTGACTTCTTTTATCGCCGGCTCAGCTTTAGTCGGGTATGTAAATGTCACATTTTCAAGAGAAAGAGCCCCTTTTGCCCTATCTATTTCAGATTTACCACTATCTATTTCGTTTTGCTTATCGAGTACTTCAAAAATACTCGCACAAGCCGCCATCCCTCGCTGAAACTCTGTATTGACTGTTGTCAGCTGTTTTAATGGCTTTAGCAACATCACCATACATACGACTACGTTAATGAAAATGCCGGCTGTTAGCTCCTCTATCATCGACGGTAAGCTAGCTGCAAACAGTACAAAAGCAAGCGCAATAGATGCGATTATTTGAATCAACGAAACGCTTAAGATCTGGGAGGTAACAAGCTTCATTGTTTGCAGTCTATTATTGTTGTTTCGCGCTGCGAATTTGTCAGACTCCAAGCTTTGTCCATCAAACATCAACACTACTTTATGGCCCTTTACTGCTTGTTCTACTGAAGTAGTTAGATTCCCCATCGCTTTTTGGATGGCTTTGCTGATTTTTCTGAATCGCTTACTGACTATCGCAACAATGACCGCAACCACAGGGCCAATAAGCAAAAATATGAGCGATAACTTCCATGACCAATAGAACATGACCCCGAGTAGGCCAAGTACAAACATGCCGTCGCGCACAAGTGTCAGCAATGCTTTACCTGCTGCCCACCTCACCTGTTCGGTATCATATATAACCTTAGAGATGAGTTCACCAGCGGAGTTATGATCGTGAAATTCAACGGGCAAGTGAATGAATTTTTCAAACAGCTCTTGGCGCATTTTCATCACAACTTGCGTACCGATGTACTCAAGCGTATAGGTTCCCATAAAATTAAAAATACCACGAAGCAAAAACAAGGGAACAATTAAATAAGCTGCCATTTTAAGATAATTATAATTGCCCACTTGGAGGCTATCGTCGATAAGCGGCTTTAACTGACTGAACACGAAAGTATCGACTAAGCTATAGCCAATCATGCCCAAAATGGCGATAAAAAATAAAAATTTAAATGGCTTTATATACGATAAAAAGCGGCGCACTATGTCACTGTTGTTTTTTTCTATGCGCTCTTTCGGAAGCTCTTGCAACGTTGCTCACTCAACTGAAATTGATTACTAAAGCGAATATTCTACCTAAATTCAGTCAATAAGCTAATTTAATCAAGGCTCTCAGCAAACTCAATGACGAAAATGACGATACCACGGAGCATATTCCCTTGAACGATAACTGGAAATTATAAATGATTCATTTTTTAATTCGCTAGAGCGCACTACAATTTGTCCGTCTTGTCCCGTATTCAGGACCAATGCTCCCTGGCGCTCGTAGCGTTTTACTACCTGCATAGACGGGAAGTTCCACCTATTGTAAGCTCCGGCACTAACTAAGACCGTATTCGGCGATACTGCGAGAACAAAATCTGCAGTAGATGAAGTTTTACTGCCATGATGCGGCGCGATCAGTATATCTGCATCCAATACATCAGTGTTAGCATAACGAGCAAGTATGGCTTTTTCACTATCAGACTCAATATCACCACTTAATATAATACTGGTTTCCTCTACATCAATTCTTAGCACACAGCTATGGGCGTTTTCGTGTCCAGAGACTTGCCTAGATGGCCATAAAATCCGAACCTGAGCGGCGCCTACATTAAATGAACTAGGAGCGATACAGCCACTATTTGGTTGCAAAAGCTGATTGATAGTAACACTTTGTTTTATCGTGTCGTAACCGCCCGCATGGTCGTTGTCTAGATGACTTAAAACAAGAAAGTCTAAGCCCTGTGGATAATGCTTGGTCAAAAAAGGGACTAATACTGCTTTGGCAATGCCCGGATTGAATATTGATTGCCCACCTGCATCATACAACAAGGCGCTATTTTTATCTGACGATGGACCATTCTCCCTGCTAGAAAATAAGACCGCACTGCCCTGTCCTGCATCAAACATCCGCAGTTCCCAACCCTGATTTACTGGGCGCATTTGATTTACATAAGAGAATAGTGCGTAAGAAATAATGGCTAAACTGGCGATTTTCTTTTTTTTGAACCTTGGCATAAAACTCAAAAAAATAAGAAGAAAAACCATAAACAAAATTTCAGAATAGTCTCGCAGTCTTTCTACCCTTAAAAGGGGCGCATTTGCAAAAGCATCTAAACAGATAAATAAAATTCTAAATAGCGTATCAACTAGATAAAGAAGCTCACCGATCGGAAACTCCAAAATATTTAGTAACACTAGCAAAAGGCAAGCAGGCAAAATCAAAAAGCTCACAAAAGGAACACTGAACATATTAGCGAAAATAGAGGAATAAGATAAAAATCCAAAAGAAAAAACCAGTAGCGGCAACATTAGAAGACTTAAAAGCAACTGCAATTTGAGCAAATCTACCGCATATTTGCTTATGGTATGACTTATATTTATCGCTAAGTTGCGAAGCTTCGCAGTGATTAGAGGCATCCCTGACTGCTCATTACATTCGTAAGAACTGATGTCTCGCTTGCTTTTATTTCGATCACCTATAGGAAATCGCCAACTTATGAATAAGATGAAAAGGACGGCAGAAAAGCTAAGCCAAAAGCTGAGTGAATAGTGCGAATACGGAAAGCAAATACAAACGATAGCCAATACAAATAGCAGTAAACTGACTGGGCGCACCGGCTTATTAATTATTATAAATAGCACATAAACACTAATAGCTAAAAGAGCACGAAATACCGGAAGCTGCATACCACTGAGAATTCCGTAACCAATATTTAAAGCCGCCGCAACAAACAAAATGATGGGCTGAAT
>CBFHTO010000075.1:0-15246 GCA_965658765.1 Glaciecola sp.
AGAATCAGTGCTCACGATAAAACAGTATGAGTGTTCACGTTCGGCCAGAATAGAGGTTCACGTTGCCCCAGAATATGCACACCCACCAAAAACACATCTGGTTCGGGTTAAGAGATCAAGATCACCCACCAAAAACACATCTGGTTCGGGCTAAGAGATCAAGATCACCCACCAAAAACACATCTGGTGTAGATTGACAATAAAGTGTCATATTTTACAAAAAAGTATCATACTATTTTGGGTAATTGATATACTGCGAACGGCTCTTCCGAGCCTATAACGGGCATATAATTGTTAGTGAATTCTGATAGAATCAGGAAAAAATCTTGAGTGTTTTATAAAATGTTGCTGTATAACTTAAAAATGGCTTGGTGGAATACGGCTTTATCACCAGCAGTGGGCAATCTTACCAATGGTGATAATAAAGAACACTACGCAACGACATGCGAACACATCAAAAATATAATTACAAGGCTATCCTGTGATTTAATAGCTATTTGTGAAGTTTCTACTGACGATGTAGCCTATATCACTTCATACTTAGGCAAGCATCTTACTAATTTAAAAGTGTTAGATTTAACTTGCAACGTCGGGCGTACAAGATTTGACATTGCTGTGATTTACAATGAAGAAAAACTTCACCTGAACCATAAGCACTACCTATCAAAACCTCTTACTGGAAGTACAATTAAAGCGGCCCAAATAGTTGAAATAATAAATTTAAATGATAATAGAAAAATCCAATTATTCTTATGCCATTGGGCGAGTAGACTCCGTGGTGATGGAGAAAAGCGAAGGCAATCAGCTGCTACTATGGTTTATTCATTAGCCCATAATTTCATGCAAGACAATGAAGATGTAATTGTGATGGGTGATTTTAACGATAACCCGTACGATGAAAGTGTTTTAAATAATTTAAATGCTACACGCTGTCATGATGCGGTTAGAAAGTACCCGAAAGAGTATTTTTATAATCCATTTTGGAGAACTGTTGTTTCTGATAAAAAATACAATTATTTGTCTGACAAGGATATTTTCAGATCTGGCACTCATAAGTATAAACAATTTCAAGGAACAGTATGGCATTCTTTCGATCAAATATTGTTCTCTGGGAGTTTTCTAGGTAATGGTTCATGGCATCTAAATGAACAAAATACGAAAGTCATAGATGAAATCGGTTTTATCAATGACTTTGAAAATAACAAAAAAATAACAGATCATTTGCCTGTCATTTGTGAAATTACGCGACCATAAGGAATAAAGATATGGCTTATAACTTCGACGACCTTTTGCAACAAGGTAAAGGTGCTGCGGATAATGTTTTACAAAACAAAAAAGAAGTAAAAGAAGTTCTCAAAGATCTAGAAACATCTTTGAATAAATTTTTAAAAATACCAATCAAACTCAAGGAATACAGTGGGTATGTAAAAGAAGATTTAGATCCCATATTGAGAATATCGAACCCATTTAAACCAAAAGAAAAAACTGGATATAATGAGGTCCACATTGTGCATGAACAATTAGATTTATCAAAAGAGGTCTTTCAACTGAAACGTTCTGATGATGTCTATCCCATTACCGTAGTGAGAGAGCGAAATCATTCTGTGGCTGATGATCAAAATGAATTTGCAAATGCAATAGGTCTGATCGCATCCAACTCTCAATTTCATTTACAATTGAATTCATTTAAAAGGCAAGTTGAAGAAAAGCTAAAAGAAAACTCGAAGAACGTACCTAAATCTGAGTAAATACTATAAATTAGTTAGAATATTGTTTATCGCATTCCCAACAAAGACATAATCAGTAAACCAACATAGAATTGACGCCATTAAACTTCGACGTCTACCATTAAATTAGACAGAGCAGACGTTTGGTAAAGGTAGGCAAAATTCCCATCGATAGCTTTTAATGTAGATATATGAAAAATTAACTACGTTCGGTTTCTTGGGCAATCCAGCCAGTCGAAACGCCAACAAAGTATGATACTTTACTGTCTGAGAATTGGCCAATTTCAGTGTGCGAACTAGGTAAATAACCCAATAGTATGATTCTTTTGGTGCTTAGATGACTAAGTAAGTATGCTGCGCAGCTTAAAGTGTGTTTCAAAAGTATGATACATTTTTGTCGATTTACATCTGGTTCGGGTTAAGAGATCAAGATCACCCACCAAAAACACATATGGTTCGGGTTAAGAGCTCAAGACCACTCACCAAAAATACATCTGGTTCGGGCTAAGAGATCAAGATCACCCACCAAAAACACATATGGTTCGGGCTAAGAGATCAAGATCACCCACCAAAAACACATCTGGTTCGGGTTAAGAGATCAAGATCACCCACCAAAAACACTATTGGTTAGGCTTTAGAGATTGATATTCACTTACACCTAGGTTGAACTTTTCCCATACACTCTCTTCGTTTAGCTTTTAAGAATTATAGCGTTTATTTCTACTGGGTAGAAAAAAGAAGTTTTTGGAGTAGCATTAGCCTGCCATGACGCTGCGTAAAACTTGTAAGTTAACTACACGCCAATACTTCTATCAACACTCCTTATATGCCGCAGGCATAAAGCCGTCATGCGCGAATGCGCATCGATAGCGGCGGTAACAGCAGAGCGAAGCGATATCCAAAAATGGCGTAGCACGCCCACCCTGTATGACAAGGCCCCCTTGAGGGGGTTGGGGGTAGATCTATTTTGCGCCGTAAGGATCCAGCGCAAAATAATGCCTTTTCGCTCTTAGTAATACACCGAAGGATATTAAATTTCAGCAACAGGCTCTTTTTCTTCCGTCCCTTTCTTTTTAGGTAGTAGCATATCTCGCAGTAAGGCCTCTAACTTACTAGCAGCCTCTCCATTTTCTTTTAAGTAAGTGCAAGCATTTGCCTTTCCTTGACCTATTCTGTTTCCATCATAGCTGTACCATGCACCCGCTTTTTCAACGAGCTTATGTTTAACCCCCAAATCAATCAACTCAGCCATTTTATTTATACCTAAGCCATACGTGATTTGAAATTCAGCTTGTTTGAATGGAGGCGCTACTTTGTTTTTAACTATTTTTACGCGAGTTTCGTTTCCAACCACCTCATCTCCGTCTTTTACTGCTCCGATGCGCCTTATATCAATTCTGCAACTCGCATAAAATTTGAGGGCATTGCCACCTGTTGTGGTCTCGGGGTTGCCAAACATGACACCAATTTTCATACGAATTTGGTTGATAAATATTACTAAAGTGTTTGAACGTTTGATGTTAGCAGTTAATTTACGCAAAGCTTGAGACATCAAGCGAGCTTGCAAGCCCATGTGACTGTCACCCATATCGCCCTCAATTTCGGCTTTAGGGGTTAATGCCGCTACTGAATCCACGATAATCACATCGACAGCACCCGAGCGCGTTAGCATGTCACATATTTCTAATGCCTGCTCGCCAGTGTCTGGTTGTGACACTAATAGATCATCGATGTTCACGCCCAATTTTTCAGCATAAATAGGATCAAGTGCATGCTCGGCATCTACGAATGCACAGGTTTTGCCTACTTTCTGGGCTTCTGCAATCACTTGGAGCGTTAGCGTTGTTTTACCTGACGACTCTGGCCCATATATTTCAACTACTCTTCCACAAGGTAAACCGCCTATACCTAGCGCGATATCAATTCCCAAAGAACCTGTCGAAATAGCATCAATATCTAGCGCTCTATTATCCCCTAGACGCATGATAGCGCCTTTACCGAATTGCTTTTCAATTTGACCGAGCGCAGCGTCTAAGGCTTGATTTTTACTTTCGTTTGGGTTTTTACTCTCGTTTGTTTTTTTACTCATAATACTATTTATCCTCTTTTAATTTACTAAATTGAAACATTAAAATTTGTTTATTTGGCTTAACTTTCATTTTCACGTCCTGCGCGTAATTTTTCGTTTTCTGCGCGTAATTCTTCATTTTCTTTATCAACTTTTCTTAACTTAGCTAGCACTGAATATGATGTAGATGTATCACCACCAGTATCTGACTCATAAACTCTGTGCATTTTGACATAGTGCCTCTCTGTCGTGGTGGGTTTTTCATGACCCGACTGGCTAGCTGTATGTAGTAAAGCGTCTTCATCTGTATAATCCGCGCCTCGGCTTGCTCTCAACATCTCAATAGCGCGTTTAGTAATGCTCGTAAGCCCGTTGCGCCTTAGCACTTGCGGAGACACGTTAGGAACGTCTTGAGATACTATATTATAAAGCTGTCGTGTCGAGATCGCTTTACCAGTCTGCATACTTGGAAATATAAAACCTGAATCTCTATAGTCGTTATTTTTGTTGGTTTTACGATGCTTTAATAGTGTCGGTCTCGCCTCTTCAATGAAGTCATGCAATTGCATTACAAGAATCGCTGATACGCTAACGTTTCTCGATTTGTTCATTTTAGATTTGTCGATGAATATCTCTTGTGTCGTTTCTGCTTCGACGGCAATAGTGTTACTTTTTCGGTCTGGAATGTGTTCTATCTTGATATTACAGACTTCAATTCCGCGCAGTCCAGCATCAAGCTGTAGACTTAGCATTAAGATATCTCGTTCGCAGATATCTGCATACCAGATTTTATGCTTAGCCTTCGGCGTATCATCATATCTATCTGTGATTCTGTCTAAAACTTGCTCAATCGCACTCTCTGACGCTAGGTCGATATTATATTGTGTACGCTCTACTCTTCTGAAATCTGATGACTTATATCCAGTTCTGCTAACTCTCACTGAAACTGGATAGAATATCCCATTTGCTGCATCACTCGCCCCGCATATCTCATGGAAAAGACCATTCTCTTGCGCCCAGCACAATGCATTCACAAGACGATTAACATCCTTTGTTCGGTATGGTTGTTTTTTCTCAGTTGAGTCAATATAACCTTCTAAATCACTGTTTGTGAGCGACTCAAGTTTAAAATGAGGTTCAATGTACAAATAATTTAATACTCGCACTAACTCATATGCATTCTTTGAAATCGTATTAAGTGCGCTACTCTTAAATTTTCGACGATAAGAAAGATAATCAGTAAATAACCAATTTAAATTGTAATCTTTATCAACAATAACAGGCTGATTAGGTGCCGATTTGCGGCCTAATTTACAATGTTCGTCTGCAAACAAAACATAAAACTTAGTCATTTTTTTTCACCCCAAAGTAAGCGACACCTAACGTTCGTAGTTTAGAGGCATTACCACGCGCTATCGCATCATTGACAGTCTGATTATCGCCCACCACTAAGGCAAGCGACTTAGCTCGTGTTAAAGCGGTGTACAGCATACTTTTATCTAAAATTTTACTTGGCTTGACCGGAACTATCGCAACGTCGAACTCGCTACCTTGTGACTTGTGTACAGTAACCGCATATCCATGTTCAAAATTTTCTAATTCGTCAGCACCTAAACCAACATTTTTACCCTCGAACTCGATCACAAGTTGCTTGGCTTCAGTGTTTACTGACTTGATAGTGCCGAGAGTTCCATTGAACAGCTCTTTTTCATAGTCGTTTATTAGCCAAAGAACGGGCTCACCCGGCAAGTAATCTTGATGCTTGCAAGCCTTCTCTGTTGCTCTTTTATGAAAGTACTGATTAATTTCGTTTTTGCCGTAAAGCCCGGCTTTCACTGGGCAGAGTATTTGAACATTCCTGCCAAATTTTTTAACAACATCAGAGTGCAGTGTGTATAAGCTCTCAAGGAATTTCTTATCTTCAAATGAAACAAGCGCTATATCGTCATTTAATTCGCTAAACTGCCTTATTTGAGGCAAAACGATATTATTGCCCGCTCGCACTGCTTTTACTGTTGACGTTAGTTTGTCTGCATCCTCACTACGTCGGACTGATTTAAGCTCAGTAACGACATCAGGGAATGCGTGCAGCAACACATGGAATATTAATCCGGGGCCGATCGGCGCAAGTTGTTCATCATCGCCCACAACAATAAGCCTTGCCCCTTTGGGTAATGCTCTTATTAGCTTTGCCATCGTAGATATATCTAACATTCCCGCTTCATCAATGACAACGAGTGCATTTTTAAACGTGGCGTACTCTTCCGGTGAATTGAGGAACTTCGCAATCGTAATCGCTTCCTTACTAGTCGATTCAGACATTCGTCTAGCTGCTCTGCCAGTGAGCGCGAGTTGTATTATTGTTACACCATCCCCGATCACATGATATATCGCTTTTAGTACTGTCGTCTTTCCTGTACCTGCACCACCACAAATTATACTCCAATTAAGCCTGTAAGCCTCTATAACGGCCTTTTTCTGCTCAGGCTCAAGAGTTATCTTATTTCTACCCTCGAACTCCCTGATAGCCTTTGAGGGGCTTTTACTGTTAAACAGGTTCCCTTGCGCATTTTGTTCAATGTTTTTCTTGAAAGCGCCAAAAACAAACTGTTCTAAATCGAATATAGGTTTGAGTTGACAGACCAATTCATCACCGCATTCGAAACTAATTATTGCCCAATGTGATGCGAGGATATCATCTGTAATCGCTTCGGCTCTTTCTTGACTGATGCTCAACAATCGCGACAAATGTGGAGCGATGTATCGACGTCTTATAGCGGTATTTCCAGCATCCCAACTCGCATAAAATACGGATTCAACAGCAGCATTCAGTCTTCTCTCGTCAAACTTATCAATACCAGACTTCTCTGCGATGGCATCGACCTTTTTAAAGCTAATGAACGAACAGAGGATATAAGGGTTTTCTTTTAATAACTCTAATGAATGCTCACCGTAGATCCCAATGAGCTTCTTATACAAGTACAACGGTAAACTAAGCTTGCTTAAGTGCTCAATTAACGCTGATTCGACTTCTTTTTCACACCATAATTCGACGAGTTTATTTGCAAGATACAATGACAAAAAAGGAGCTTCTTTAATAAGTCTGTCGACGTCTTTTTGCTCTAATACTGTAAATAGCAGATCACCAAAAGCATCCCACAAGCCCTGTGCTTTCCTCTCTCCGATCCCTTTCAGTTCATCATGATTTGCAGCAAACTTTTTAAAGTACGCACTCGAACGTCTATCTCGTACTGCTGAGGAACAAACGAATTGCTTTCCATACCTGCTCTGCTGATAAACACCGTAAAACGTCCAATCTTCGTTCTTTATGGGATGTACATCAAGTAGGCGAAATGGCAGTATAATTTTGCAGTCCAAGCGAACGCATTCGCACAGATAAGCGTCTTGAATCCTTCTCACATCGCTAATCGTGTCGTACACTACTTCGGTAAGCAAAATAACATCCTCTCTGTTAGTCTGCCTGTTGTGTCAGTATGATTTTGTGAGGTTTTCATTTGCTCAAGTTCTTTTTTGAGACTCGATATAGTCATTTCTTTTAATGCTAACTTCTTCTCTAATGTAGCAATCTCGCGACTTAAGCGATCCTCTAGAGTCACTGATGCGTCTTTGTTAGGGTTAAAATCTTCACTAGACACAAATACCCTGAGTTTATCCATCAACGCAACCGCTTCGCTGTTTGTGTTCACCCATGTTGGAGCGCGAGCTAACTTCTTGTTAAGCGCAATCTCGCATACACCTTTAATGTAAATGTCGCCATGCCGCATCGGAACATGCTGCTTTTTTTCTTGTGCACTCACTACAAACTTTTGTAGAAGTTCGATATTATCTTGAGATACTTGTTTTGTAGTAGGCATTTTCACCTCAATTTATGAACAGAAGCTTTTCTGTTGTCTAGCTTGACTTTCAGACTCTCAATCTCAATATCTTTAGCATTAACTCGCTCCTCTAATGCTTTAACATCTTCACGCAACGCCAGCATCTGCGATAGTAATGTTTTGCATTGCCTTTCGATTACCTGATTTTCTTTTTTTAATTTCTTTGCTAACTGCGTTGCAGATAGACGTTTCAGATCTCTGCATTCAACCAGTAAATTGATAAGTGATTCAGTAATACTTTTTAATTCTAAGCGTTCTCTTTCAAGAATCTTGCTTCTGTCTATTGTGCTCTTAACAAACTCAGTTCTGCCAAACTTAATAAGCGCTTTTTCATCGTCAACAAAATCACAAAACTGTGTCAAACTCTCAGGGAATCTGGGATAATCCTCCTTCGAAACGTTTGCGTGATCGATAGTGTCGTATAACTCTTGCAAGAACAGAGTTTTATTGACTCTCTCTCTCATTTTATTCTTTGTCTTCTTATGATGCGATGAATCGACTTCATGCACTTGACATTGTTTCAATAAAGCGTCGAGTTCGTCTTTATACATTTTTCATATCTCCCAGTAGAACTTCGGCTGATTGAATATCTTTTTTAGCACGTCTGCCGATCGCAGAGTTCGGGCTTTGAACAGCAACAGCTTTGGCATTTAGTAATTTTGCTTCAACTAAGCCTTTTGTATCATCAAAACACCCACCGCCAGCGCAACTTGCACACATAGAAAATGATGCGTTTTCAGGGCGCGGCTGCTGATATTCCGAGCGTTCCTCTGGTGGAACACAAGACGCTTTCGACCTTAATCCCTCAGAACCACCGAAACATACAATTGCATACGCTGTGAATCGTACTTTTAAGCCCTGCTTGTCAACTTCTTCTAACGCCGCTTCTTCAAGCTTTTGCTTATAGAAATCGTCTACTTTATCCGGCTTTAAAAATTTAATAGATGCTTTAAGACTAGCGATTATTTTTTCGCCTGATGCATTAATTGATTTACCAACCGAACCACCAACCTTCTCGCCTTTAAACCAAGAACTAGCCATGCGCTTAGCGAGCCACTTTTTCTCCTCTTCATTGAACATTGACTCACCCGAAATTTCAGTGATGTACACTTTTGTCATTTCAGGTGAAAAGTGACCCAAATAACTGGAAAGCGAATAAATATCTTTTGCGCCGTAGCGCCAATAAAATAGTATCGCGAAAAAGCGTCTGAACTGGTGACAAGCATAATCTATCTGTCTACCTGAGCTATCTACATCATTCTCCGTCAACGAAGCAAATGCTTTTATTAATCTCCCAAAATTATTGCATGCACCATGACCATGACCCGTTTGGTACATTTGAAACAATACAGTTTTTCCTGTGCTTTCACTTGACATTTCTGCAATTGATCGCATGACCTCGACCGCTTTAATAATCAAATTATTGGTAGGAAATGTGTCGTACTTCTTTTCTGTTTTTGCTACATATACGCTTATTAGATCTTCTGATTTAGTTGTTTCTCCGAATGAAAGCAGCCCCTCTTTGGCTTCACTTAGACAGTCCATTTTTAGGCGTTTTATTTCAGTATCTCGTCTGCCCGTAAACGCAAGTAAAATGATCACAATGGCGCTGACAGTGTGTTTAACTACATTTTTTACATCTTGCATCGAAGGCGCATCAAGATTTGCATTATGATGCTTTTTAATCCCAAGCTGAGAGGCTATTTTAGCGGCTTCCGTTCGAATACGTTTGTTTCTCTCTTTGTCTACATATTCTTTAACACCCGTGTTAATCATGGGTAATTCCGCTTCTCCCCAGTCGTTTGAATCGATAAGCAACTTCTGGTATTCAATAGCTAATTTAGCAAATTCAAATAGCTGATCAGAGGCATCTGACAGCAAATTGAACGCACTAGAAACGGGGACATTTCTAGTGCGCTGACCTGCCTCTCCAAATTCATTAGCAAAACCATCAACAGTATAATCACCCATAGGATCATACGAAAATCCATCCACTTCTGGTGCTACTTTTTTGATATAAAATAAGTCTGAAAGCGCACTTGCATATTGTCTTATTGCGGACTGACTTAGTTGAGTAACATCATCAATCGTATCTTTAAGCGCCGTGCGATCCTTCAAATCTAAATTAAAGTGCTTTCTCAGCATGTCAGTATGATAAACAGCGACGGCGTTATTTTTTAATACTTGCCAGCTTACATTTACAGCATCGGCGACTGCTTTGACGTCTAAGAACGTTTTTCCACTTTTTTGATAGTTAGGCACACTATTTTGCGCGATACAACTATCAACATAGGTACTCAAGTCATCAATGAATCCTTTACTTAGCTGCCCAAGAATAATTCGTTCTAGCACTTGTTTTAAGTGGAAAGGAGTGGCTTCTGACAAACTAGAGCACCCCAAATCGAGCACCGTTTCTAATATTTGACGTAACTTTTGATTGAGTAATCTTTGCGCTGTACCGGTTTTTCTGATGTAAAAAGAGTCATCAATATCAAGTCTGGTCAGTATTAAAATTAGCTTAAAAGCAACGGCAGTCTTTTTATGTCGAGCATCATTTAATGAGCCATGCTTTCCGAGCTTTGTTGTAAAATCTAAACGAATATTATCTTGTTCACTGTAATGATCATCATCGTATGTAACGAACCAGATGTCGTCAGTAAATGCACTGTGTAGCCACGACACATGCTCACTGTGTTTGATCAATAATTCATCAACACGCTCTTGAGATGGGCTATTTGCGAGTTCCTGTCTAAACTCCCAGCGACTTAATTCAGACTTTCTAATGATATTTCCATTCATAATTGTATGCTCCTCACCACAAATCTGGCATGACAGGTTTATTCGATTGATATAACTTGGTGGCTTGCTTCTTAATCTTAAAATGGATCGGGCTGTCGATGAGAACCAGAGCAGCTGTTGTAAAATAAAGCCACGGTTGCCATTTTGACTCCCAGAGTTTTTCAGAATGTAAACGACATTGATCTTCACTTGCTTTTAAATGCTCATTAAAAGCAATCAGTCGACATATATTGTTGACCTCTAAAATGATAAGTGGCTTGAACTGCTTACACGCCATACAATTTTCTATTGCATCGCAGTCTTGCTTGGATTTTTGCTTAGTTACGGGGTTATATTTCTTATCCAAGCAAACCGTTCCTAGTCCAGAGTCAGACATCTTCTGAATCGCTTCCGCACGCTTATCAGATGGAATACCTAGCGCACGCAAAAAAGCATCTGCATCTTTTTGTATCGCTAATTCATAAGCTGACTGAAATGCCTTTAACTTACCTTCGGCTTGAAACGTAATGACATCGCTATCAACGTAGTGCTTTATCGAACCCATGTTTTTATGATCCGCTTCTGCAATCGCCGCAAAAGTTCCACTTTCAAGTGCTGTCAGTAACAACACTCGTTTGCGAATATCATCCACTCCACTTAATACTAGGCCAGCTTGCTCAAAGATAGCTTTTGCTGACCGTGAGATTGCCGACTGTGAATAGAGCTGCGGCTGTTTTGCTCGCTCATTAATAACACCGTCACTTAATCGCGGCACGCTGAGAAACAAATAGTCATATTCTGCATATTGTCGATACGCGCTTGAAATCGCTTGATAGTTTGAAATAATTTGATGAGTAGAATATTTATAAGATCTTCGCGTACCGCGAAGCGGCTTGGCTGCCTCTTGGCCGCTATCATCTTTGTCGGATCTTTTTTTATAGTAAAACAGACCTCGCGCATTGCCTCTGGAATCTGTCTCAATGCAATCTTCTTTTAGCATTAATACAGAGTCTCTATTTAACGCCGTTTGCAGTGTTAGTAAAATAACGTTAGCTGCAATAAATTCTGGGGTAGGATGTAACAAACCATACACATTTTTTCCACCTACTATTGGGAAAATCCGCTCTGATATCGCCCCACCAATCGGATTATCAGTTCTCGGCCAAAGCCCGTCTGCATGATATTTAACATAACTAACTAATGCGCTTGTGTAATCTTTTTCAGCAAACTCACTCGTAAAAGATTTCTCAATTGTTCTTGATGCCGTGTAGCTTATTTTGCCGTCTCTTTCAGTTTGCACGCTAAACTCAGTAGCAAGCTCAATCAACTTATCAGATAGTGATCTTGAGGTTTCTATGAGCTTCCCGTTGTCGAGCTTTTCTTTACACTCACTATATATCTTCTCAGCAGTATCTTTTAACTGAGTCAGTTCTGCATCAATTGCTTTGGCTACTGAATTGATAACTTTTGTTCTACTCAACTCATTATCAGCATGAATAGCTTCTTTACTTTCAAAAAGACCGAGTATCTGTGTAACTTCTGTACTCTTTATTTCCGGCATACTTATTAACGCTCTTTTTAGATGCTTCTGTATGTTGTGCTGTTTATTACCTTTTGCATTCTTATCGCCCTGCCTACCTGCAACGTCTCTATCGATTTTGACTGGTGCGCCACGAAATTTAGCTACCACGCCTCTTCGTGCTAATTTTTTTAACGTTGAATTAAGGTTTAATAATTTACTTTTGATTGTTTTGGGTCTGTAGTTGCGTTTCAAGTACTCTTGATACTTATATAGTGCCATCTTCCAGACCCCTTCTGTGGCAAACTCACCGTTGCACATCTTTTCCCACAGAGGTAATTCGCTTTCTTCCAGCCAACGAAAAAAATCTCGTAGGCCATAGAAATACGAATTAATGCTTTTTGATTGATCCCCATCAATACTTATCAAAACTTTGACAGCAGTTTCGAAGAATGGGCGAACGAGCTCATTTACTGACGCAAGGTCTATTGTCCTTGTACCAGATTCGCCTTTTTTTACATTAAGTGGGATAATCATAACTGCTCTCTATTTACTCTTAACGACTCAAGTTTAACACGCAAAATTCTTATCCGAACAGTTTGTTTTGTTAAAAACCTCTAAAGACATATATTTAAAGGCTTTTAAGCAAACAAACAACACAATCATTTCTTGTACGTAAAATTTAAGTGCGTTACCGCCGGTCGTGGTTTCTGGATTACCGAACATCACACCAATTTTCATACGAATTTGGTTAATGAAGATAACCAATGTGTTTGAACGTTTGATGTTAGCCGTTAATTTACGTAAAGCTTGAGACATCAAGCGGGCTTGCAAACCAACGTGTGAATCACCCATATCGCCTTCAATTTCAGCGCGTGGCGTTAATGCGGCCACGGAGTCAACAACAACAACGTCAACGGCGTTTGAACGCACCAGCATGTCACAAATTTCTAGCGCTTGCTCACCGGTATCAGGCTGAGAAACAAGTAAGTCATTAATATTCACGCCTATCTTTTCAGCATAGATAGGGTCAAGAGCATGCTCGGCATCAACGAAGGCACAGGTTTTACCTTTCTTCTGCGCTTCAGCGATAACTTGAAGCGTTAAGGTTGTTTTACCTGAAGATTCAGGGCCGTATATTTCTACAACACGACCGCAAGGTAAACCGCCTATGCCTAAAGCTATATCGATTGAAAGTGAACCCGTTGATATTGCTTCAATATCTAAAGCTTGGTTGTCACCTAAACGCATAATAGCGCCTTTACCGAATTGCTTTTCTATTTGACCTAGAGCTGCGTCGAGCGCGCGACTTTTATTTTCACTCATGCCTTTGTCCTCTTTACCTGTTCTTCTTTCTGGTGCTGTCTTTTTTGTTTTTTCAGCTGATTTTTTTAACATGGCCGTAGCTCCTAGGTGTAATCGATGTTGTTTTGGTAAGCTTGCAGGCTATGTCAATAGCGCTAGCAGTGCTTTTATTGTTTAGCAAATAACGCACTTACCAAACCGTTTATCATTAGTTGCATTTGCCGTTGGGCCATTTTTATTATGGGGGTAAACCAACACACCTAATCATTTATATCGCAAGTATACTGTATAACCATACAGTTTCAATACTGAATTTCAAAAAAAACTTATCTTTATGTATTTATTGGTATTTTTGTTTATTGCATTCATTAACGTAGATAATTAATGCCCTAGATGACCACCTAAAACACGCATTCGTACAGTAGTTACGTCAATGTTATCTAAAAAAGGATTACGTGTTAACTAGGCTGACGATCAGTTCTTTAAGCGCAAGATTCACAGCTTGTTCTCGAACTTGCTGTCGGTCACCACTAAAACACCGCGAAAAGCAGCGGGTATGAAGTTGATGGTTCGCTCCACTAGCCGAATCTTTTGTGTGAAGGTTATCGATTTTGTTTTTCTGCTCTGCTTTTAGACCATTGGCTCTGAGAATACCAGCGCTACCGTTATTCGCTCTGCGATCATCCACCGTTTTCGCAATAGAAAACCAAACCAAACCCACCGGCTTGGACGCTGTGCCGCCGCCAGGACCAGCAATACCACTAATCGCAACGCACAAATTAGCGCCACTTTTACGCAGTCCGCCCTCAGCCATCTCGTGCACCACCTCTGAAGAAACAGCGCCGAACTTAGCTAGAGTCGCTAAGCTAACCCCCACTTCCTCATGTTTAGCCTGATTAGAATAGGTAACCCACGACTTCTCAAACCACTGTGAAGATCCCGCCACTTCAGTGATAGCGTAGGCAACACCGCCGCCGGTACATGACTCTACCGACGACACTTTTTTGTGTGCAGCGAGTAAGCTATCGCCAAGGGTACGAGCAAGCGCACCCACACTTTTTGTTGTTAAGTTTTGCAATGTCTATTTATATCCCTGTGGTTTTCATTACAATGGCGACACATATTAAAGACAAGCTGAAGTTGTCACAACAGAAACCTGTTTAAAAAGCATGCCAAATAATAAAACCGATAAAGTTAACGCAAGCGCGACCGCCAATACACCTATGATGACGCAGTATCTAAAGATAAAGGCGGAGCATCCGGATATTTTGCTTTTTTATCGCATGGGTGACTTTTACGAGCTGTTTTTTGACGATGCTAAAAAAGCATCAAACCTACTCAATATATCGCTCACAGCGCGCGGTAAATCAGGTGGCGAACCCATTCCAATGGCCGGTGTACCTTATCATGCTGCTGAAAACTATTTAGCGAAATTGGTCAAAATGGGCGAGTCAGTTGCAATATGTGAACAGATTGGCGACCCGGCCACTAGCAAGGGCCCTGTAGAACGCGCAGTTCAACGTATTGTCACGCCGGGGACGGTCACAGACGAAGCCTTATTGGAAGAGTCAAAAGACTCGGTTTTATTGGCTATCACCAAAGTAAAAGACGTTTACGGACTTGCTTCCATCGATATTACAAGCGGCCAGTTTATGATATTTGATGCGCAAAGTGATGAAGCGTTTCAAGCCGAACTTCAGCGTATTCAGCCTGCCGAAATTCTGTATCCAGAGCAATGTGCATTTTTTCACTTAATCGAAAAGTGCAAAGGCCTGAGACGACGCCCACAGTGGGAATTCGACACCGACACAGCAAACTTAAAGCTCAATACCCAGTTTGGCACAAAAGAACTTGATGGTTTTGGCATTAACAACCAAGCCGTTGCGATAGGTGCAGCAGGTTGCGTACTGCAATATGTGCAAGAAACCCAGCGCACAGCCCTGCCGCATTTAA
>CBFHTO010000076.1:0-15153 GCA_965658765.1 Glaciecola sp.
TTGCATTTTCACTGGGAATAAGAAAAAAAACCTTGTTACCATCTTGCTTCCAATCTTCTATTTGTTTATTCGCCAATATGCACTTTCTTTCAAGTCCATGGATGTAAGTAATATTTGAATTTTGGGTTTCAATCCGGCCACTTGCGATAAAAATAATACGTTCCGAATCAGAGATTTTTTTGCGGTAGTAATGCACAAAGTGCGCAATATAGGTACCTAAATGCCAGCTTTCTCCCCCGTCAATCTGCTGGGAAAAATTTGTTCTAAATGATTGAGAACCAAATTTCTCTTCAATTATCCCTTGGGGTTTGCTCACAAATGATTGGTAATCTTTGCTGACACCAGCTAATAGCGATGTATTATTTATGGAAATCACTGAGAACAGATCTGGATCTGTTAAAGCGTGGATGCCTTGAACTTCTACAAGTCCTTCGGTACTAGCAATGTATACTGAGATACCTTCACTTAGCACATAAATATCCTCATGGTGGGTAACTCAAAGTCTCTACCATCAAAAGCCTTAACCTTTTTAAGGTTCGGCGTCATCTTCAAGTCCAATATGCAATGTCGTGCGAGAGTCCACAAGTACTTTAAACGCTTCACTACTTTTATCCAGTAAAAGTTGAAAACGGTCATTCGCATTTGGCTCAAATAGCAGCACCTCAAACGTATCGTCTAACTCGCAGTGCAGATACAATACTCTTGATTTAACATCGTTTGAAGTGGACTTTGATGCGCCTTGAATTTCAGAAAAGTTATCCGACAATTTTATGCTAACAAAAGCTTGGTTACTTCCATCGGCATCCGGCTTTATCTTTAGAGTAAATGCATCATTCACCCGACTAAACATCTGATTATCCGAACTTGCAAGTGCCTGAGCACCGCTTGAGTAAAGACTAAGTTGACTGATCGCATATCGATATAGTCGAGCGATACGTATATCCTCCTTACTTAAGCGACGAGTCTGTTTGGAGTGTTCTTTAGATGGAAATAGAACTGCGTCAACAATGTTTTGCATCGTGATCGGCAAGTTTGAAGTGTTATCGTCTTTGCTATTTTGCTTTAGTTCATCTACTTGACTCCGCGCAATAAAGCGCTCTTTGTGCGTGACCATGCTATCTACGACCCTATCTTGTATATTTCAAAAAATTCATCTTTAAATATGGAACTATCAGAGTCATATTTGGCTTCTAGAGGGTATTCGAGCATATTTATTTCGACTAAAAGTTTTTTTAAGTAACTGTTTAGTGAGAAGAGCGCCTCAGAAGCTGCAAAGTAATGATCAAGCGGTAAGTGTGTTTGTTCGGTAAAGCCTTTTCTATTGACTGACTTGTAAGCCTTTTGCATCTGTTTCAAAAAGTCCTGATACCATGCTTCCTGACTTAGGTTATTTTCAAATTTTGCCATAATGCTTCCAGAGTTTTGCCTTATAGAAGCAACATTGTGCACTAGGGGAGCATTGCTAACTAGTTTGCCTTTCTTCTGGGTTTGAACTCTATTGGCATGATGATGCTCATCTGATAACTCTTTATCATAAGCGTTTACGTTTTGATTTTCTTTGCCAGTATCAATATCTATTTGGTGGTTGCGCCACTCATCGATGCAGTCTTTTACTGCCACTTTTAGTTCAGGTCTTAAGGACGCGCTAGGCATGGCTTTTATAGCCAGCTCAAGTCCATCAGCGGGAGCACTTACATACACTATATAAGAAATTGCTAGCAAAGCCTGTTGATTGCTAGCATAAATCTCTACCAAGGTTTTCTTTAATTGTTGATAATCTATCATAGACGCTTCGATGCCAGCGTAGTCTTCTTTATTCAGTACCTTTAGGGAACGCGATTTTTGGATAAGTTTGAACTGGGCTTGCCCAAAGCTAAAATACCTAAGATAACTAATTGGCAGCCCCCGAAGGACATGAAAGTCTTGTGATAGAAGACTTACATATTCAAGTTGAGCTTTATTGAATACTTTAAGTTCGCTCGATAAGATATCTAGGTCGAGACTTTCCGCGGCGTATGAATCAAGTGTTGTATACAATTCATTTTGTTCTGCATTTTGTTTTGTATTTTCTTGAACAAAAGAGCCCTCTGTATCCTTAGTAGAATAATCAAGCTTAGGCTGATTCAAGTCCTGCGTTTCGGCATTAATAAGCTCTGAATGATGCTGCTCTATTTGCCAAGACGCTACAAAATGAATCGTATCCTTTACAAAGGTAGTGTACTTAGAGAAGCCCTCATTATTTTTGAGAAATGACCAAGCAGATAATATAGTTTCATCAGATACATTTGGTTCCTTTACACTATCGTTGGTATATTCAGCTGATAGCAAGCGAAATTTTTGCTGAAGTTTGGAGGGGATAAGATGCTCGGATAAATATGCGTATATTTTCTTTTGGCAGAGGCTAGCGAATTCATCAATCGCATTTTTTCCTTTCCCAAACAAAACTGACTGCGTCGAGTCAATCAAGTTTGGCACGACCAAAAGTAACCATTCCATAAAACAACTTAAATAGTTGGCTCGTTTTGCGCTAATAGAAAAGACATGTGCATGGATTTGCAAGCGTAAGACCTGCTGTTCAAGTATTTCGATTTTTGTATGGCTATGACTGACAAACTCAACATGGCGGAAATAATGCACAAAACTCTGAGAACTAGCCACTTGGTCTACCCAAAAATAATTCAAGATAGCGGCTTTTTGTTTAGTATGAACTAAGGCCCAGCATAAATGCGCTAGTTCGTAACAAATATTTGCATAATTACGGCACACTAATGACTTCGCCAACTCCTTTACGCTGGCATCGTAAAACTTTTTTCCCCCATCAATATTACTGGTATCGTATAGTGCGTTAAATTCTTGTTTTAACTTTTCTGACACCCCGATGGGTTGATAAGGCAGTGGTACTTTATGACTAAACTCGTTTTCTTGCGTTTCTCGCATGTGGCTACCTTCGATCAGCTTGCGCAATAAGGGTTTTATCTATAAAGCCAGTCAGACCTAATAAATGCTCATCTACAGTAAATGATAATTCTCCGTATTTGACAATAATGGGCAAAGTTAAGGCAACTTCACCAATAACACTCTCATCGTTAACTTTAAGTACCTGTTCAGATTGAATATTTGCAGTGGAAATGAAAGGTGCTATTGACGCCTTTTCACCCAAGGATAAAATACACATCCCTTTAACATTCGACTTACCACTTGTATCCCTGTGCAAAAAACTCTCTAAGTCATATACCTCTAGAGCCCTCTCAAAGGTATTCCATGCTATGCAGCACTTAGATTGAGTACAAACTAAACTGCTATTATTTGCGACACCATGTTCAGGCCAAATTTCATCAATATTCGCATTGCCTTGATCATGGCCCTTAATCTTAATAAAGTTTAAAGTCATCAACTGATGATTTTGAGAGATATTAGTATGCAAATTAGCTGCAATGAAAGGGTCTGCAGACCCTAGTTGAATAATATCGCTGTCTTTTAGATATTGCGCTTGATTATGGCGTATCGCTATATTATTTATAAACGTGCCATTCTTACTTTGATGGTCAATAACAGTAAAGCCCTTTCCTGAGTGAGAAATCGCGCAATGTCTGCCAACTCTTGAGACCATTTTATGATTAATGTAAAACCGAGCGTCTTGTGGACTTACATAATCTTCGTCGACTTTATTTGGTTCACGCCCTAATTGAACAACTTGTTTATGGCAAATCAATATTTTCGTCGCATTACTAGTGCAATGAATTTGCACCGTACTGATATTGCTATAAGAAGCTCTATTAATCTTTTTGATCAATGTGTTTATTGCTTTTGCTTGCCTTTTTAGCGCCTTGTTAGACATTGCTCGAGCATGCGCTTGATAAGCCTGTTTAAGCGCCTTAAGATAAAACTGCTGTCGATAATTATTCATCGATTTGGCTATTTTATTTCTTATCCATTGCTCATCGTCAGAGATGTTTTGCTGATTTTGCGCTAACAATTCTACTTTATTTAGTAATTCAAGTGCTTTTGCATTAGATGAATTAGCATATAAGGCTTTACTGATAAATAACTTGGCTGTATTGATGTCTCCTGCATCAAAATATACTTTGCCTTGATCTGCTAAATCACTTGACTCTCGTTTTAGCCTCTCCCAATGAGAAGCTTGATTTAACCATGCTTTTTTCAAGCCCAGATGCACTATACTCAACTTCTTATAATATCTTAGCCAAGTATCGGCATCCCTTTTATCAGCGTAATCCTGCAAGTTATATTGAAGATACTGCCTGTGTAGCAAAATCAAAATGAAAAGCAAAATAAGCAGAATGACAAGTAAACTGAATACAAACGAAGGAGAATGCGCGTGCCCTTTACGATTAATCGACATTGAAGAAGTTTGCACATCAAAGTCAATAATGACTTGCGTCCCTTGTTCGTCAAAAAAACGTTCTACGCTTTGCTTAACTTGTGATGCGCTAAGGGCTGTACTCAATCTATACTCACTACTAATCAGCGGGAAAAATCGGTTTAGTAATGTAAAGTAGTGCCTTGACCGAATAAGGTTTATCTCTGATTCAACGCTATTCGTTAGCAGAAAAGTCGTCAAACCATCTAACTCATCTCGGTCAAATTTATTTAAGGCTAATGTGTATGCTTGCGTCGCCTGGGCGCGACGCAGAGATAACTGTACGGCCTTCGCTAAGTTGCTGCCAGCTTCCAGCATATTAAGTTCGTTAGGTGCAAATTGAATTGAGTTGGCGAATCTAATTTGCTTGGAAAGCGGGTCAACCAATCGGTAATTTATCAGCGCACTCCTCTCAATATTTAACTCATATACGAGTGCCAACTGCACCTCTGGTGCTTTTTTCTGAATCAAATTTAATGCCGCGTTAAGACTCGGGGCTCCACAATAGTCCAAAGAACAATTATCAAATACTTTTGTTCTATCGATAATTTTGTCCATCCCTCTAGATAAAATCACACGTATGCCTTGTTCTATTTGAGCCAATTCTTGTTGTGTACTCTCTTCCTTTTTTTCAGGTAAAAGCATAATTTGCCAATCTTTAGCCCATGCATTACCCACAACGAGCCATTGCATAGCAAGCGCAGAGCACAAAAAGATAATTCGCAATAATTTAAGGTAATGAACGTTTAGCATGTAATTCTTCGACTAACCTGAAGCCTGTAGTTGGTGTTGATGCACTTTTAAGTAAGCGACTGGGTGAACTGTGTATGTTGCTTTTTACACGGTCAATAAAAGAGCCGCCGATTACCATCGCTTGGTCACAACGTTTTCTCTGTGCATTGATGTATTCTGGCGACCAGCAATCTCTTAGCCATTCTTGAGTGTTGCCAAAAACATGTCTGAAACCTAAAGGATCTTTTGGACCATAATCCACGTTTACGGGAGTATCTAAATCACTTGGACCAGCAAGACATGTTTTACATATGGCGTAGTCACTAATATCAAAAGAATCTGGGTAAGCCGCATTAATCCTTTTCCATTGTTCAAAGCTTGGCAACGCAAAATCACGTTTAAGTTTTTCTTTTAGCCATGGAATGAAGCGCTGATTGATATCATACCAACTAATATTAACTTTCGGTTGCCTATTTTGGAGGCGATTGTCTCTTGCGCCATTTTCACTTTGCGTCGCATTAACCTCATCCGAGAGTATTGCTCTGCGAGTGGAATAACTGGTTACCGAAGAACATGCACCATCTTCAATACACATCCGGTACAAGTTTTCGCTAACCTCCGTCGACATCATGGCGAAATCATCGTTTTCAGAAATTCGAATAAATTTAATAATAGCGATATCGCCTTCCTGACCCTCAGGACTTGCCGCCACGCGATATTGCCATGTCAGCGCGTTATCCCCATAGATTATTTGATTTACAGGAAGGCTATCAACTTTCTGCTTTGTTAATACTTCAGATTGTTTCTTACCAAGTGTGTCTGCATATTCTACATTGTCATTGATGGTATTTTGTGGACCATTATCTTTCGGTCTTACCATACCCAGTATCGTATCGCCGGATACATTCCTCTGCATATTTTCATTTTGTATAGCTGTGTCTTCAGAAGTTTGCCGGACTCCCCCTATTTCATCCAAGTGATATTTTGTGCCCCAAAACGCAAAAACTATGATTATCAAGAGTAAAGGAATAAACGATCGTAACTTTACTTGCCTAAAGGAAAACACATTGGGGACATAAAATTTATTGTCTAGAATTTCTTTCAACTTTGACTCTGAAACAGTTGAGCCTGAAGTTCCCGCATTTAATAGCTGCTTATAGAGTGCTTTGCTTATATTTTCACCCTGCTCTATTTTGACCATGTTGAGATATCTCACCCAGGCAAATAATGCACTCAATGACTTATCTGAACTTAAGGTTTTAATACGTTTTTCAATGAGCAATCGCAGCACTTTCTCGCTTTGCCTGATATTTTTCGCATCATAAGACGTAGGGGAATTATGTGAGTTTTTGGGAGTATCGGCAGACGCGTCATCGCTATCAAAGTAGCTGATAAGCAATCGCTTGAGATCATCATCACCCAATTCTCCTTTATCAACTAATATCCGATCTATGTCATTTTCTAATGCCTTATGCGGGCTTAAGTCATTACTTGCGCCCGAACTAAGGCTTTGTTGTTTGTAATTCGAATCAAAGGCAATAGTTTCATAATCTTCTGGGGTGCTTACAGGATTATTATTTGCATTATCGGTGTGCTGATATATCAAATTTAAACAGTGTTTTGCGCTTTGTGGACGTGAATTAGCATGCCTACCTACTAGTTGGGTAATGAGATTTTTTGCCCAACTGGGTATCTGTCGATGTAAATTTAAATGCTCAAGAGCATTCTCATATTCAGAAAACGGACTAGCAAACAATAAACGAAACCATAAAGCGCCCAAGGAATAAAGATCTGCTGATGGGCTTGCCGCAAAGGCCTCATCAAATTGTTCAGGTGCGGCATACTGCGGTGTTAGCTTCTGGCGTTTATTTATTGCTTGCTTTGAGATAGGAGAATATTTGGATTCATTAGCTTGTCGGCTATTTTCAGTCCCTGTGTCTCTATCAAATTCTATTCGCTGCACACTATCAAAATCACATAAAAAGACTTGTAATTTATCGTCTATCAAAATATTTTGAGGTTTGATATCGAGATGCACAAACCCTTGTTGATGCATAAAAGACAAAGCAGATAAGACCGATATCACGATCTGTACTGATTCCTCAAAATCTATACACTGATGATTTTTTGCCAAATATTCCGCTAAATTCATGCAGACAAATGGCATAACGATATAAGGGTGATTTTGGAAACTTCCTTGAGCTAGGAGACCAACAATATTACTGTGTTCAGACAATATTTTATGCGTATTTGCTTGTTGCAAAAAGTGCAACGCGGAAACTATATTTTCATTGCTTTTATAATCACTGCCCTCACTCGTATACTTTGATAACTTAAGCACAACATTCTGCTGTTTTGTTATTAGCCGGGCAAGATAAACTTCGCAGTCATACTTATCTGCGAGCATACTCACTATTTCAAAATTTTCGATGTTATCGCCAACCGCAAGAAAGCTAATAACTCTCTCCTTCATAATCTATAAAGATGCTTGCAAGGCTTGACGACATAATTGTCGTAAAGACTAATTTATTTACGTCAAGTTTAACCAGCATTTTTAAAATCTTTTGATTTATCAATATGCAATTTCTTTGAGCATTTTTCACTACTCTTATGTGTTTTTTATACATTTTAATGCGAGTTTTGTGCCAAGGATCCAAAAAAGACGCATAACTTTCTTATATTTACATGCAATAGTATTCCTAATTTTCAGCATCTGCTCGCGCTATCTGATTTAATTACCTACACTGCTAACAACAATCTTTTTTCGGAATCTCCATGTTTAAATTATTAAACAAACTTTTCTCAATGTGTATATTAATTCTGTCGGCGACGATGTTATTTTCTTGTTTGAGCAAAGATGTATATTACACAGATCAACAAAAGCGCATGCAACGTTGCGAGCAATACATTGAGGCATCTAGAGAGCGTTGCTTGAGGGGAGAAACGGTAACGATTGAAGACTATAAGCAAGACTATAGAGAATTTATAAAGAAAAGCGAGCCAACACAATTAGACTTAGAACCACAAGGTCTGAAAGAAAAAGACAGCGACCAATGAAGATTATCGCTAGTTTGTTTTTTTGTACTTGTTTGTCCTGCTAAACAAACACATTCATTGCCTGTCCACTAAAAACACTAAGAGTGTGTAAAACGGTCTTTGATTCGACCAACAACAGCAATGAGAAAAAAATTGCTGTTGTTACCCGATATGCTATCAGTCATACTTATAAAGTGCTAAAAACTCAAGCAAACATCGCATTTGCTAAGGTTTTCTGAACATCGACCGCTAGGTCAGCAGCGATATCTATTTTAAGTGGCTCAGGCCTACCAGAAACATAAATTTCTAATTCGCAATCTGCGTCAAACCTACCTGCTGTTTCAACATTAAAAGACGTCACTGACTTATATGGAATGCTTAGATAATCTACTTTTTTCCCTGTCATTCCTTGTTTATCAATAGCAATTAGACGTTTATTTGTAAACACATATAGGTCACGTACCATCTTGTAGGCTTGAATCAGCGTTTCGCTATCTGCCAAAATTGGCGCTATTTCTTCATTCACTTCTGATAAATCGACCGCGCTTGCATTACCCATTAAAGCATCGAAAAGTCCCATTATTATTTCCTTGTTATTATTTACTTTTTCTAAAGATAGAATACTACAAACTCATAGTCTATAGAGCGAGCTAATAAAATGAATTCGAAACCATGGTTTTTAATTTAGCTCGTCATTGAAAAATATTGTATAGTTTTGAGTAGTTCTTTTTCGTAGATTTGAGTTAGGTAGCTCGTTAGGCGCATAAAAAAAGGGCTCCTGATTATCATTAGAAAACGCTAAAGCTTGTGAAGTACTTACCTTACCTGCTTTTTCTAATTTTAAATCGTCTGTTATTTGCTCATTATTAGCTTCTTTTTGATAAGAAGTTTGCGAGTTATGGAATCTCAGCACGTTATGCATTCTTAACTTCAACAAGCGTTCTTTGAGGTTTGCTAGCGCCATTTGTGGATCAGTGCTAGATATTTTTGTATCTTCAACATCGCTGGTTTTCATAGTAATTTTATTTTTGTTAACGCTCTTATATCCGTCGAAAATATTATCGTGTATCAGCAAAGTGCTAAACAGCGCTAAAAACACAAATAATAAACACAGAGACAATATACTGGGACGAAGGATACTTTTTGCCTCAAAAAGATAAACGTCAATTAGCGACTTCTTACAAATATCTGAATCTATCTTAATCTTCGGTAAAGGGTGTCTTGTTGATATAGGCAATTTCATATTACTTATCCTTAAGATTCATTAACTGACGTCTTATCGTGCTCTGAAAAAGTCTGCCTCCAAGCATTGTCCATTTCTGCAACTTTAATAATCAATTCCTGTGTTTCGTTCCCTCTATCATATTTTTGAAAACCAGATGGTTTTGTATAGTTCATATCTCCAACTTTTCTTACTGCTTGCGAATTTACCCCTGAAGATAGCAGTGTTTGTAGGCTCGATTTAAGCTCTATTAGTTGTGCAAGCGCTACATCGGGCTCTAATACTAAATAGACATTAGAGAAATTTCTTTTGGGGATAGTAGCAGCATGGAAATCATTTAAGTCCTGATCGTAAAAACGTCCCTTCCAATAAAATACATATAAATTTGAGGAAACCTTAGCTTGAGAGGACTCATTTGCAGAGTCTTCTGATGCAGCTTTTGTACTGACAACATGAGAGCTATTTTCTTCCAAAGATGCGTCTAATTCTACCTGCTCTACTTTTTGATTATTGTGCACTTGATGAGTCGAGGCCATAGAGGAGATTAAACTTAAAATGAGCAGCGCAAAGAAAGCCATTGAAAGACCTAGTGCTACCTCAGTCATAGCATTTGATGATGTATCATTCATGGTATATACGTCTTAGACCCAAAAGTAATTAAAGCCACTTTCCACAAATTATGATTATGAGACGGTTTGAAACGGTTTTTAAGCGGAGCGAATATAAACAATCCATTTCACTAAATTTTTTTAATACGACTCGATTTAATCGAATTTAGGCCGATATATCATTAGAAGACTAAACCAACATCAGGCCTACTGTTCATGCCCTCATTAGATAACATGAGTATCAAATCAAAATTATATTCCGGATTTTCAATTATCTTAACGATAATGATAATCGTATCGAGCATCATCTATTACAGCATAAATTCGATGGTTACCTCATCAAATTGGGTAAATCATACCTATGAGGTTATTCGCACTGCCGAAACGGCTGGCGCGTCAATAATTGACATGGAGACAGGTCAGCGTGGTTTCATGGTAACAGGTGAAGACGAATATTTAGAGCCATTTTTCGAAGGCCAATCAGTCTTTGATGAAAACATCAAAAAAGGCAAACAACTTACAAGTGACAACCCAAATCAAGGTGCTCGGTGGGACGAAGTAAAACGATTAAAAGAGCGCTGGATGAATGACGTAGCTTTAAATGAAATTGCCGCACGGCGCGAGGTTACAAAAGGCTCTCAAGCCATCGCTTATTTTAATGAAATATCTGCGCGCACAGTGGGTAAACAAATTTTTGATAGTATCAGAGCATCGCTTTCTAACATAAATAATAAGCTAGCAGGAAATGAAGAGGGTCAATATTTGGTCACCGCGACCACCTTGGACTTAGTTAACATGGAAACCGGCCAGCGTGGTTTTTTACTTACGGGTAAAGAAGAGTCTTTAGAGCCTTTCATCAGCGGAGAGGCTTCACTGGTTCAGCATATTGAAGAGTTAAAACTTGTAACACGTGGCACTGAGGTTACTGAGTCTGACATTCAGCAAGTCCTTGACCGAGTAAATGCTTGGGTATCCGAAGCAGCTGAGCCAGAAATAGAAGCGCGTCGAGCCATGAACCAATTTTCAATGAAAATTGAAGATATTGCTCAATTAATGTCTCAAGGTGAAGGCAAAATCATCATGGATTCAATTAGGCAAAAGCTCAATGAAATAATTACTGAGGAAGAGGCTCTTATTCTAATTCGCACCGATGAACAAAAAGCGACCGCCTCTATGACAACAACGGTCTCTTTACTAGGTTCTCTATTAGCTGTTGTTCTTGGTTTTGGGATTGCCTATGCGGTTGCCAAAGCTGTTTTATCACCAATCGTAATGACAAATAATATGCTGAAAGATATTGCTGATGGAGAAGGTGATTTAACAAAACGTATAGCCGTAAATTCAAATGATGAAGTTGGTCAATTAGGAAAAAACTTCAATGCATTCGCTGAAAAACTGCAGACAATAATCGGAGAGATTTCTACTTCTGTATTCAGTCTAGCGTCATCTGCAGAAGAGATGTCTGTAATTACTGAGCAAACTTCAACGGGCGTTAATAATCAAAGAAGGGAAACTGAACAAGTTGCCGGTGCCATGACACAAATGAGTATAAGCGTGAAAAATGTGCATTCACATGCAGATTCTGCATCACAGGCAGCTAATGAAGCAAATAATGAAGCGAATATTAGCAAACAAGTCGTTAATAGATCTGTCGATTCTATTAACGATTTGGCTTCTGATGTAGAGGAGTCTGCTACGGTTATAGCTAAACTAAAAGACGACACCGAAAATATCAGCGGTGTGTTAGATGTGATAAAAAGTATTGCGGACCAAACCAATCTACTGGCCCTAAATGCAGCTATTGAGGCAGCTAGAGCTGGAGAGCAAGGCCGCGGGTTTGCCGTCGTTGCGGATGAAGTTCGCAATTTAGCCATGAGAACTCAAGAATCGACAGAACAAATAGTAAATCAAATAGATGTTTTACAATCTGGAGCTGACCATGCTGTATCAGTCATGGATAAATGTCGAGAACGTTCAAAAGACTCTGTAAAAAATGCTCAACAAGCAGGTCAATCTTTAAATTCAATCTCCAAAGCTGTGGAAACAATTCTAAATATGAATTCACAAATTTCGTTAAGTACCAACGAACAAGCCTTAGTTAGCGAAGATATCAGTAAAAGTCTATTTAGTATCAATCAGATATCTGAACAAACAGCAGCTGGTGCTGAACAAACATCATTGGCAAGCAGCGAATTAGCTAAATTGAGTGACGGGCTTCAAAGCTTGGTTAAGCAATTTAGAATTTAACTCTTAGAAATTAAATGGGGGCTTTTTAGTCTTTACTTAAAATATGCATCGTTACAGATATTGGACGTGCGGTTTGCTGGTTTCTAGAGCAATCGAATTAGATAAACCATTGCCTAATTACCTACCGTTTTTTAAGTAAAAGTAATATTTATGTAAAATATTATTATTTAGAAAGCCATAAATTTGATTTATGTTAAGAATTACTTGGTTTTGAAAGTTTTTATGTTCATTTTCTTTTAATATGACAATTAAGCTATAGAAACGCATTGATGTGTGTGAAAAGTAATATCGTTTTTTCTTTTTATTGTTTTTCTTTACGATATTGGTAGTAAATTCATTCATATTTAACACTTTAAGACATAAAATCATCACTTAATGGTAAACCAACCTAAGAGAGCAGCTCGTGAAATTGATCAATTCACTGAAAACTTACGGAATAGAGACAAATAAAGAAATTCTTCACAACCCAAGCTATGAGGAATTGTTTAACGAAACAACGGACCCTGAACTTCAAGGCTTCGAAAAAGGATATCAAACCGAATCAGGCGCAGTTGCCGTAAAAACTGGGCAATTTACTGGTCGTTCTCCAAAAGATAAATACATTGTAAAAGACGACGTTACTCGTGACACGATCTGGTGGTCGGATCAAGGTAAGAATGATAATAAGGCGATCAATCAAGACGTATGGGTTCACCTAAAAGATCTAGTAACAACCCAGCTCAGCGGTCAACGCTTGTTCGTGGTTGATGCCTACTGCGGCGCTAACGAAAACACTCGTCTCTCTGTTCGTTTTGTTACTGAAGTAGCATGGCAAGCACACTTCGTAACTAATATGTTCATTCGCCCTGCTCAGGACGAGCTTCAAGATTTTGAACCTGACTTTATTGTGATGAATGGTGCTAAGACAAGTAATCCAGATTGGAAAGAGCAAGGACTTAATTCAGAAAACTTCGTAGCATTTAATTTAACAGAGCGCATCCAACTTATCGGCGGCACTTGGTACGGCGGTGAGATGAAAAAAGGTATGTTCTCAATTATGAACTATTACCTACCACTACAAAATATTGCATCTATGCACTGTAGCGCGAACGTTGGTGAAGAAGGCGACGTGGCAATCTTCTTTGGTTTATCTGGAACAGGTAAAACTACGCTATCAACCGATTCTAAACGCCAACTGATTGGTGATGATGAACACGGGTGGGATGATAACGGCGTATTTAATTTCGAAGGTGGATGTTACGCTAAAACTATCAACCTTAGTGAAGAAAACGAACCAGACATTTATCAAGCAATTCGCAGAGATGCGTTGTTAGAAAATGTCGCGGTTAATGAATCAGGCGAAATCGATTACGATGACTCGTCTTTGACAGAAAACACGCGTGTTTCCTACCCCATCTATCATATTGATAATATTGTTAAACCAGTATCGAAAGCTGGTCATGCTAAAAAAGTAATATTCTTAACGGCTGATGCGTTTGGTGTATTACCTGCTGTGTCTAAGTTAACACCTGAGCAAGCCCAATATTATTTATTGTCTGGTTTTACAGCCAAACTTGCAGGTACAGAGCGCGGTGTGACAGAACCAACGCCAACTTTTTCCAGCTGTTTTGGTGCGGCTTTCTTGACACTGCACCCAACGACCTATGCAAAAGTGCTAGAACAAAGAATGCAACAGGTTGGAGCACAAGCTTACCTAGTTAATACCGGTTGGAATGGCAGTGGTAAGCGTATCTCAATAAAAGCTACCAGAGCGATCATTGATGCGATACTAAACGGTAGCATTGATGAAGCAGAGAGTGTTGCCTTACCTATATTTGATCTTGCAATGCCTAAGGTACTTGATAATGTACCAAGCAGCGTCCTTGACCCAAGAGTAAGTTATCAAGAAGAAAGCGAATGGCAGCAAAAAGCAGAAGATCTAGCTGCTTTATTCGTCGATAACTTTGAGAAATTTACTGACACTACACAAGGGGAAGCCTTGGTAGATGCTGGTCCTAAAGTTTTAGTTGTATAATTAAAATAAGTCTACACATCTGATAAAACCAGTCTTGTTATGAAGTGACCCCATTAAGTTGGACACTTTATTTAAGCGGCAATCAAGGCCTGATTTCGGTAGTCTACCGGACTCAGGCCTTTTAATTTAAGCTTAATTCTTTTGTGGTTGTAGTAGTAGATATACTCTTTAATTTCTTTGATGAGTTCATCCGCATTTTTAAACTCATGACCATGATACATCTCCGTTTTTAATATTTATGGTTTGATATAAATAAAGAGTTAGATCGTCGCTCGCTTTTTGCTTATCATTTCGTTGTATGAAAGATTTTTATAAAAAAGGGATATTATGAACAGAAATGTTGCTGCTGTAGTTATTGTTGTTTCATTAATTGGCGGAGTAAAGGGAACTCAATGGCTCTACAACGAAATAACTGGTAATAGTGAATTAATTGACTCTCAAGATTGGGAAAGTCGAGAACTCATTAATAGAAAAGCTATTCAAAAACTTCAATTAGGTGCACCCTTATCAGAAATTACGGAAAGTATGGGCACAGCCGATTTTAATGAAATAGTATTAAGTGGAGCAGACAAATATCAAGTCTTGTATTATCGGACTCAAAGAACGACGGAAGACGGCATGACGACTAAAGATGAATGCACTCCGCTTGTATTTGACGAAAGCGGATTAGTTGGTTGGGGTCATGAATTTTTTAATTCCTTACCAAGCTAAACTCCTTTTGCAATATTACTCAAGGCTAACATGGTACCCTCTTCTCTTTCCTTCACCTTTATACTGATTTAGGCTTTGCTGAGTATAGTGTCGGTTCAAGCTTAAATTCAGGATGGAATTTTGAAATTTAAGGAATTGATTTTTATGACTAGCAATTTTTCTTAGTAGCAATTTTTATTAGCAGCAATGTCTTAATTATCAA
>CBFHTO010000077.1:0-13745 GCA_965658765.1 Glaciecola sp.
ACCTTGGGGTAGGCCAGATATGGCGCCGTTTAAGTTTACCAAAGCCATCAGCGCGGGTGAGGCGATCGACGTTTATAATTACGGTGAACACCGCCGAGACTTTACTTACATTGACGACATTGTTGAAGGTGTCATTCAAACTACCATGCACACAGCGATGTCTAATGATGCATGGGATGCAAAATCGCCTTCACCTAGCAGCAGTAAGGCACCGTGGCGGGTGTACAATATCGGAGCACAAACGCCTGTACATTTGCTTACCTTTATCGAAACGATAGAAAACGCATTGGGCAAAACCGCACAAAAAAACCTTTTACCGATGCAGCCGGGTGATGTTCCAGATACATACGCAGACGTGCAGTCGCTTGTCGATGCGGTGGGTTACCAGCCATCTACAACATTAAGAGAGGGAATAGGCGAGTTTGTAAAGTGGTATAAATCCTTTTATAAAAATGCGTAACGAACGTTTATTTGCTTGATATCAATTCGCTTTAAAAAAGGGCGTAGAGTTTTGAATTCTACGCCCTTTTTTATCAAAAACTAAGACGCTAAAGTCAGAGCGAGCCCAAGGCGCTATAGTCAGAGCGAACCCAAGGCTCTATCGTCAACAGCTATTACAAAGCACGATTTCAAAATCAAGCCTCAAGAACGACTCTTATGAAATGCTCTGGCAACCCTGTCTTCTAAATAACGCTTGTGGATCTTGCTTGATTGATCACCGCGTGAGTTATCGACATAGTCTTCAATGCGTCTTAATTCATTGATGGCTGTGGCTTGTGTAATGGTGTCGTAGCTACTGTCTTTTTCTAGACCTGATGCAGCAATTAAACGCTCTACATACTCTACTCGTAACTGCTGGCGATATGTGTTTACGTCGCTTTTTATATCAGATTTAAATATCCCATCGGTTAGGTCTTGCATTACTTCGGCTAAGTTATAGTTGTTGCCAAATAGTGCAGTATCGCTGATACGCATAGTCACGTTTGGATGCATTAAGTGGTCTAGCACACGCTTTTGCGCCGCAAGTAGCATAGCATGTATGCGAGGTGACTCGTCACGCCCCCAACCGCTAAAGCCTCTGCGTTGACGCTGTAGATACGCAAATAAGGGTTCCATCTCTTCTATAGCATCTGGTGCAAAGAAGTACGACATGAGTGTGCCCATTGCTTTACGTTGATAATCTTCTGGCACAGGCGTTAGTGGCTGGGTGTAGCCTTCTTGGCCTACAAGCGCTCTGTTTAAGTAAACACCACCAACGTAACGGCTGACTACTGACGCTTGTCTTGCAAATTCGCCAAATAGAATGTTAACGCCGACGACTAGGTCGTTGTGAGAGCGACCATCTACTAGTAATTTTTCTTTTAACTTGCCAGCCGAGTCCTTAATCAACGCGAATCGGTCTTGGGCATAAGACACCGCGTCGCTCGACATATCAAAGATATTGATGCGTGGATCAACATGTCGACCTGGTGCACGCATATCGTCCGCATCGTTACCAAATGCCAGGTCTGGCTCAGTTGAACGGTTCAATATGGCTTGTAAGCGTTTTTCTTCTTCCTCGGGGTCGTCTAATGCCACTGAATAACCGTATTGGATGACCCAGTCGTCGTAAGGTCCAGGTTTCTCAGTGTAAAAATCACCTTGCTCCATACCTACTGGCGCATAATTCACTGATGGATAGTCCATAACAGAACCCGCTAAAATCCCCTGAGTAACATTAATGTCGTGAGCTTCTCGATGACCATGCATTTGAGTCGCCATCATATTGTGGTTTAACCCAAGTGTGTGACCAATTTCATGCAAGATGAGATAATGCATGGATTGACGCAGCAGGCGGTCTTTTTCTATGTCGCCCATGCCTTGTGACAAGCCCGCGTAATGTGCAAACTGAGTGCCCATTTGCAGTTCATGGCCCATTGAACAGTACTGCATATTTTCTGAAGAGTTTTCTTCTGATACAGGCAAAGCGCTTGCTAGGGCTGAAGCACCATCGGTAAACATTTCTTTGGCTAACCAACGACCCTGCAAAAAGCTATACTCGAGCATAATGTCTGAGGCGAGTATTTGTCCGGTTTCAGGGTGAGCAACGCTTGGTCCATAACCACCAAAAGGAGGTCGAGGTGATGAAGTCCAACGCAATACATTATAGCGCACGTCGTCTGCGCTCCAGTCGGCGTCGTCAGGTTGAACTTTTACGACCATCGCATTGCTAAAGCCTGCTTTTTCAAATGAGCTGTTCCATGCGAGTGCCGCATTGCGTATCGTATCGCGCCATTCAACAGGTGTAGTGTTTTCTATCCACCAAACGATGGGTTCGACGGGATCAGAGATAGCGGCATCTGGATCTTTTTTAACTAGGTGCCAGCGATTGATCACATCTCGGTAATTGGCTGTTTCAGCACTGGTTAAGTCGTCTTTTTGCTGAGTGAAAAAACCGACTCTAGAATCGTCTCTGCGCGGTTGAAAGTCGCTTTCGGGTACTTCCACAAATGCGTGTTGAATGCTCAACGTCGTATAACGTTGGTCGGCTATCTCACCACCACCTGATACGCGAGGCGTCCCGTTTTCAAATACGTAATCGACGACTACGTGAGTGTTTTCTGGAAAGTTATTGATGTCGCTAATACGTGATTTATCTTTCGAAAACTTACCAGGTTTAAATGCTCTGTCGGCATTCTCACGCGGAGGCACAGGAGCAACGCGGTGCAATGATTCGTTTTTAACTAAATCTTGTAATGAGAAAGCAATCTTTCCGTCTTCTTCGTGCTTTATTTCGGTTGACACAAGAATCGATTCACTGGTGTTAGCATCTGCAGCTCGGCTGATGGCGTTTTCAGGATCAAAGTAGAAACGCGATGACTTTGCAACCACATCAATCCGGTCAAAGTAGCGTTTAAATTCAATAAGTCGCGATTCGCGGTATTGCCCTCTAAAGGTACCTGCTGCGACAACACCGTCGACAGTAGAAGCAATATATAAAAAAGGTTTGTTCAAGTCGGCTTCGTCCAGCACAACCAACCCGCTGCCATCTTCCTTGTCACGGTAGATGTCCAAAAAGCCTTCGTAGGCCATTTGTTCTTCGAGTGTTTCAGCCAAGGTGGGTTCTTTATCCTCTTCCTTGTCTTCTTTACCTTCTTCATGACTTTCTGCGAAGCTAGTTTGTGTCAGTGCGAAAAACAATGCACTGGCCAAGGCGGTTTTTAGATGTGGTTTCATATCGTTATCCGTTATTTTTATTTATGTAATTTGAAATGAAACGAGTACGTTTCACTTACTACCATAGTAGCAAGCCCGAGGCATAAGTGAAGGAACAGGGCGTATTTGTTGGGTCAAAAACGGCAAAAGAGTGTGACGAAATGTTTCAATCAATTAATCGACTAATTGTAAATCGACAAACTCCTTGTACACCGAGCTCGTTTGGTAAAGTGATTTGTGACTGCCAGTGGCCACTAAACTACCTTGTTCTAGGACCAGAATATTGTCAGCATGCACTACCGTTGATAACCTATGTGCGATGATCAAAGTTGTTTTAGATGACATCAGTGTTTCAAGCGCCTTTTTAACCAGTTGCTCTGATTGTGCGTCGAGCGCGCTTGTGGCTTCGTCGAGAAGTAAAATGGGCCGTTCAGACACAATCGCCCTTGCAATAGCGATGCGTTGACGCTGGCCACCACTTAATTTGACCCCTCTTTCTCCTAATTCACTGTGATAAGTATTTGGTAGTTGTTCAATAAATTCGTCTGCATATGCGAGCTTTGCTGCTTTTTTTATTTCTTCTATGCTTGCGTTGGGCTTTGAAAATGCAATGTTGTCGGCCACACTCCCTGCAAATATTACTGGATCTTGAGGAACCAGCGCAAAGAGTTGCCTGACACTATCTAGTTGTATAGATTCAATCGGGTGGCCAAATAAGTTGATTGTTCCATGGTCAATATCATAGAAGCGCTGCAAGAGCTCAAACAAAGTCGATTTGCCTGCACCACTGTGCCCAACAATAGCGACTTTTTGGCCAGCTTTTACGCTAAAACTTAGCTTATCAATGACATATTTAGTAGATGAAGCGCTTGTACCTAAGTCTTCGTTAGACACTCGGCTGCCTGGAATATCTTGTTTTAAGCCGTCTTTTAGTGCTTTATCTAATGTTTTGCCTAATACTTTGTCTTGTGGGTAAGCAAAGCATATCTCTTTTGCTTGTATAATTGGCGGTTCAACATTTGATCGTTTGGGATCAAGTGGCTCTGAAGATTCGCCAGAGTTATTGTTACAAACAGCAGGACCTTTGCCTTGTATTAAATCTTCAAAGCCTAGCTTGCCAGTGTCCTTAAGATCAGGTGTTTGATTGAGCAGTTCAATAATGCGCTCTGACGCGCCAGCGGCTTTTTGCAATTCGCCTACTACCTCGCTGATGGTCGCTATGGCACCACCCGCTAACACAGCATAAAATACAAAGGCAGTTAGCTGCCCCGCGCTAAGTGTACCGTCTATGACTGATAATGCGCCTACATATGCCACCGCAAAAATAGCACTCAATGAAATAACCATTACGACCGAAATGAGCAATGCGCGATAATAGATTCGTCGCTTTGCTTGTGCCATAACCGATTCTACTTTTTCTGAAAATAACACACTGCTGCGTGTCTGATGATTATACGATTGTACGGTGTGAATTTCGTGGAGACTTTCATCCACCATCGCGCCTACTTGCGCTACCGTGTCTTGACTTAACTTACTGTGTGTTCTGACTTTTGCACCAAGTACTCTAATGGGCACTAAGATCAAAGGTACCGCGATAAATACCATTAGGGTTAAAGACCAGCTAGTAAAAGCCATTAAAAACAAAGCACCCACAAACATCACGAGTGAACGCAGAGCCATCGAAACGCCTGTACCTACAACGGATTGCAGCAGTGTAGTGTCGCTGGTAAAGCGTGAGATTATTTCCCCTGTACGGGTACTTTGAAAAAACTTAGGAGGCAATCCTACTAGATGATCAAACAAGTTCCGTCGTATGTCTGCACACACGCGTTCTCCTAACCAAACCATCCAATAAAAGCGAAAAAAGGTGGCAACGCTGCCGAACATAACAACGCCAAGCACGGCAAATAGCGCGTTTTGCAAGGCGACGGTGTTATTGTTAACAAAGCCTTGGTCTATTACATATTTAACACCTTGACCAAGCAGCAACCAAGCTATGGAGCTCATCATCAACGCGCTTAATGCGATGATAAGTTGTGATTTATATGGGCGTAAAAAACCAAACAACCAGCTGAGTATTTTTCTACTTTTAATGAGTATTGCCTTTTATTGATATTAATATTTTCAATGAAGAATTGGGGCTTTTGTATCGTATTAGGCTTTTGAGCCATTTGATTTTACAAAGCGATGCCATTCGATTTCTGTCGATAACAACAATTCCCTAAGCGACAGCGCACGGGGTATAGCCTTGCCTCGGACCGTCCAGCGATGGCCTGCACAGCCAGATGCGAGTATACTTTTGGTTGGCTTGAGCAAAAGGTATTTAGCCTGCTTAGGCACGATATCAAAATACTCACCTGATTTTGAGAACCAGCCAAATTTATTCAAATGTAAACGGTCGTTGGCCATAATATCGATGCAATCTAACTCTATGTGCTGTTCACCTAAAATTTCAACATAAACAGGTACAACATCACCTTGTTTCGCCGTTTGAGAGTACCACGTCAGTGTGCGGTCTGGGCTTTGTGAGCTCAAAGGGCATTTTGCCGACTGCTTGTACTGCCATGAACCGTTATGCACATCGACATCAATAGGCGCTTTGCCTTCTAGTAAATACAAGCAGGCATTTTTAATATGGTGTGTCAGGCCTTTTAATTTGCGTTTTAATAAAACGGGGTCGCTTATTGTGCTGTTTGCTAAGACCTGCAGCTCTCTTTCATACAAAGCGTTACTTAATTCAGCAAAATTGGGGTATTTGCTGCTCAAGTGAAAAATGTCTGTTTGATGCTTTGTTTCGTTCATTATGTAAATATTAGAGGGCTTATTTTTTTGATTAAAGTGCTTAACCGTAGATAGTACAAGAAAACCTATAGTTCACGAAATGTTTGCAAAAAATATTTGCGTAATACGCTTTGTTTAAAGAACAAAAAGCAAGGCTTGATGGCTTGCTTCGCGTTAACAAGTTTGTGGACGGCACAAAAAAGGCACGCATTAAAGTGCATAAACCACTTCAATGCGTGCCCATTAATTGCAAGACCTTTAAAAGCGTTTTACTGCCCTTTTATTTCGCTACGTCCTTTATATGGCGCAGCTTCGCCTAGTTCACCTTCAATACGAAGTAATTGATTGTACTTGGCAACACGGTCAGAGCGGCAAAGCGATCCCGTTTTAATTTGTCCTGCTGCAGTACCGACCGCTAAATCGGCAATGGTCGCGTCTTCTGTTTCACCACTTCTATGAGAGATGACTGCAGTAAAGCCAGCTTCTTTCGCCATGCGGATTGCGTTCAAAGTCTCAGTCAAAGAACCGATTTGATTGAATTTGATTAAGATGCTGTTTCCTACACCATTCTCGATACCACGACTTAAAATCTTTGTGTTAGTTACAAACAAATCGTCGCCGACTAATTGCGCTTTTGTGCCTAAGATTTCGGTCAGGTAAGCCCAACCGTCCCAATCACTTTCATCTAGCCCATCTTCGATGCTCACAATCGGATATTGTGCGGTTAAGTCGGCTAAATAGTCGCTAAAGCCTTTTGAATCAAAGGATTTGCTCTCGCCACCAAGCACGTATTGCCCATCTTTATAAAACTCTGATGCAGCACAATCAAGCGCGAGGGTAACGTCTTCGTTCATTTTGTATCCCGCGTTCTCAACAGCTTGCACGATCACGGCAAGTGCTTCAGCATTAGAACTTAAGTTAGGTGCAAAGCCACCTTCGTCACCAACAGCGGTATTCAAGCCTTTGGCATTGAGTACTTTTTTAAGTGCATGAAATATTTCAGCGCCCATGCGTAAAGCTTCGGCAAAGTTTTTAGCACCAACTGGCTGAATCATAAACTCTTGAATATCAACGTTATTATCAGCATGCTCGCCACCGTTGATGATGTTCATCATAGGTACTGGCATTGAATATTCGCCAGACGTGCCATTCAGGTCTGCGATATGTGCGTACAGCGGCTTGCCTGCGCTAATGGCTTGAGCTTTGGCAACTGCTAAAGACACGGCTAAAATGGCGTTTGCGCCAAGCGTTTCTTTATTTTCTGTGCCGTCTAAGTCGATCATGACTTGGTCTATTTCGGCCTGCTCATTTGCTTCTTTGCCCAACAATGCTGGAGCAATTGCATCATTAATTGCAGCGACAGCTTTTAAGACCCCTTTGCCTAAATAGCGACCTTTGTCTCCATCACGAAGTTCAAGTGCTTCTCTTGAGCCGGTAGATGCGCCAGACGGAGCAGCGGCTCTGCCCATCGCACCGCATTCTAAATACACGTCGGCTTCTACAGTCGGGTTGCCTCTTGAATCTAAAATTTCACGTCCAACAATTCGGCTAATTTTGGCCATTGGTTTTCCTTTTAACTTGCTTGATTGATTCTAATGATTTTCTTTTTGGTAGTTACCTGCAGCGGCAACAAACCCAGTAAATAAGGGATGCCCGTCGCGTGGCGTCGAATTAAATTCAGGGTGAAATTGCCCTGCGACATAAAATGGATGATCGGTCAGTTCAATGACCTCAACCAGACGTTTGTCGGTAGATAGCCCGCTCACCTTTAGTCCCGCTTTTTCAATTTCGCCGCGAAGGTTGTTGTTCACTTCGTAACGGTGACGATGGCGTTCATAAATCTCGGTCGCCCCGTAAGCATTCGCGACAGCAGATCCTTCGATGAGATGGCACAACTGACTACCTAATCGCATAGTACCACCTAAATCGGTCGAAACATCTCGGATCTCTTTACTGCCATCGGCGTCTAGCCACTCAGTTATTAGACCGACCACAGGATATTCTGTTTTAGGATCAAACTCCGTCGAGTTAGCATCTTCCATTCCCGCTACGTTGCGTGCAAATTCAATGTAGGCAACCTGCATTCCCAAACAAATGCCCAAATAGGGTACATTGTTTTCGCGCGCGTATTTTGCAGCAGCAATTTTTCCTTCAATACCTCGCTCACCAAATCCACCCGGTACTAATATGGCATCCAAATTCTCTAATATGAGACTGCCTTTACTTTCGATATCTTGGGAATCGATGTATTGGATGTTTACTGTGAGTCGATTTTTTAAACCGGCGTGTTTGAGTGCTTCGTTTACTGACTTGTACGCGTCAGGTAATTCAACATATTTACCCACCATGCCAATGGTGACTTCGCCTACAGGGTTAGACTCTGCATACAATACCTGTTCCCATTCAGTTAGATCCGCTTCTGGACAGTCATAACCAAAACGCTGAACGACTAATTCGTCCATACCTTGCGCTTTTAAGGCAGCGGGAATGCGATAAATGCTGTCTGCGTCACGCAACGAAATAACAGCCTTTTCGTTTACATTCGTGAATAGAGCAATCTTGTTGCGTTCGTTTGGTGGCAAGGGGACTTCTGAACGGCACACTAAAATATCTGGCTGAATACCAACAGAACGAAGTTCTTTAACAGAGTGTTGGGTTGGTTTAGTTTTTGTTTCTCCCGATGCGGCTAAAAACGGGACTAAGGTTAGATGCATGAACATCGTATGGTCACGCCCAGCTTCAGTACCGAGTTGACGTATTGCTTCAATAAATGGTTGTGACTCAATATCACCAACAGTGCCACCTATCTCTACGATCGCAATGTCGAAACCTTCAGCACCAGCGATTACGCGGCGCTTAATTTCATTCGTTATGTGCGGAATGACCTGTATGGTCGCGCCTAAGTAGTCGCCACGTCGCTCACGTCTAAGAACTTCTTCATAAACTCTGCCGGTGGTGAAGTTATTGCGCTGACTCATGCGGGTGCGAATAAATCGCTCGTAATGGCCTAAATCAAGGTCGGTTTCGGCACCGTCGTCTGTAACAAACACTTCCCCGTGCTGAATCGGGCTCATTGTGCCCGGATCCACGTTGATGTATGGGTCGAGTTTCAGCATAGTGACATTCAAACCACGAGCCTCGAGAATTGCGGCTAACGAAGCGGCTGCAATACCTTTTCCAAGTGATGATACAACGCCACCGGTGACAAAAATATAATTGGTCATCTTGTTCCTAGCTTTCAGATAATGTGAGTGCAAATGCCAGAAAAGCGCTATTACTAATGACCAGCATTAGAATAACAATAAGGATATTTTCGGCATAAAATAAGGTGGAAAGAAATCCACCTTTGTTGGACAAATAGTATACCTATTTTTATGCCTATGAGTAAATCACTATTGCTTCTTTTCGAAAATTTGATGCTGAAGCTTATACAGGATTTCTTGCGCATCGCGCGGCGACATTGCGTCTAAATCAAGCGATTTAATTTCGTCAGTAAGCCAATCTGATACACTTAGCTTTAAGTCTAGTTCTGGGGCAGGGATTACAGGCTCAATTTTATTGTCACTTTGCAGCTCTAAGCTGGTGAGTTTTTGCTTTGCTAAAAGCACTACATCGTGCGGCACGCCGGCGAGTTTTGCTACTTGTAGCCCAAAACTTCCACTTGCTGCACCGGCTTTTACTTGATGCATAAAACGAATATCGTCGTTGTGTTCAAGCGCAGTAAAGTGAACGTTCGCAGCGTTATCGGCTTCGTCCGCTAGCTCAGTTAACTCGAAATAATGAGTGGCAAACAAAGTGTAGCTTTTGATTTGCTTTGCCAGTTGCTGCGCGCATGCCCAAGCGAGTGAGAGTCCATCGTAAGTACTGGTTCCTCGGCCAATTTCGTCCATCAACACCAATGAATGCTCTGTCGCATTGTGCATAATGTTGGCTGTTTCTGTCATTTCAACCATAAATGTCGAACGACCAGACGCAAGGTCATCTGAGGCGCCGATACGGGTAAATATCTGATCAACAGGGCCAATCTGGGCCCTGCTTGCGGGCACGAAACAACCTATATAGCTTAAAATCACAATTAAGGCCGTTTGGCGCATATAGGTTGACTTACCACCCATGTTTGGCCCAGTGACTAGTAGCATCCTTCGCTGTTCATCCAAATGAAGTGGGTTGGCAATGAAGGGTGTTTGCATGACATTTTCGACCACTAGGTGGCGTCCATCATCGTAGCTAATGATCTTGCCATCGACGAGTTCGGGCTTGTGCAAATCTAATCGCTCTGCGCGATCTGCAAAATTGCATAATACATCGAGTTTGGCAATGTGAGCGGCGCTTTCCATCAAGCGATTCAAATAAGGCGAAAATTCGTCGAAGAGCGCTTCGTAAAGTCTTTTTTCGAGTGCAAGGGCTCTGCTTTGACTGGTTAGCACATCGTCTTCGTGCGCTTTAAGCTCAGGGATAATATAACGCTCGTTATTTTTTAAAGTTTGACGCCGGATATAGTCGTCGGGTACTTGATTTGCGTTTGCTTTACTCACCTCAATATAAAAGCCATGTACCTTGTTATAGTTAACTTTTAGTGTCGCAATGCCCGTGCGCTCGCGCTCGCGCTGTTCTAACGCGACTAAAAAGTCATTTGCCCCCTGCGCTAGATGTCTAAGATCATCAAGCTCTTGGTTAAAGCCTTCAGCAATGACACCTCCATCACGGATCACAACTGGCGGGTTGTCGACGATGGCGCGATTTAGTAGCTCGCTTAGCGAATCAAATTGAGAAATCCCCAACTGATAATGTTTAATATCATGCTTATGTTCGCTGTTCTCAGCTAATTCAAGCAGTTGGCTTTGTAGTTCGGGCAGACTGTTCAGAGCAACTTTTAAGCGCGCAAAGTCTCTTGGTCGAGCGCTTCGCAGGGCAACTCGCGCAATGATTCGTTCGACATCTCCGATTTGTTTTAACACATCTTGGATATGGTCGTATGCATGATCTAACAAAGCGTCAATAACGTGGTGACGATGATGTATTTCGGCTCTCTCGCTTGTTGGCTTATGTAAATAACGTTGAAGCAGACGCGAACCCATATTGGTGGATGTATTATCAATCACTTTTAGTAAGGTGTTTTCGCTTCCACCTGAGATATTTTTGGTTAACTCAAGGTTTTGTTGAGTCGCTGCGTCCATTTGTACACACTCAAGGTTATTTTCTTCCTTGATTTGAGTGATATGTGACAGTTGGGTTCTCTGTGTCTCTTGCAGATACTGAAGGGCACAACCCGCCGCATTTATTGCAGGTGAATCTACCTCAATGCCAAAGCCGTCCAAAGAGGCGGTTTTAAATTGTTTTTTTAGTATTTCTTGCGCGGTATCTTTATCGAAGTCCCAGATTGGGCGCTTTCGAGCGCCTTTGTATTTTGTGCACAGATGCGAAAATGTACAGGCTTCTGGGTAAAGAAGTTCGCTAGGTTTGATGCGAGAAAGCGCCCCTAGTAAGGCATCGTCATTGTCCGCTGTAAGTATTCTAAATCGACCTGATGCAAGTTCAATGTAAGCGATTCCGTAGCGTTCTTGGTCTTTGTAAACGCTTACCAATACTGATTCAGATTTCTCTTCTAATAAGGCTTCGTCAGTTATTGTACCTGGCGTAATAATACGTACCACTTTTCGTTCGACTGGGCCTTTTGACGTAGCTGGGTCGCCAATTTGTTCGCAGATTGCTACCGATTGACCAAGTTTGACTAATCGAGCGAGATAATTTTCGGCAGCATGGTAGGGTACACCTGCCATTGGGATTGGCTCCCCTTGAGTTTTACCCCTTGCGGTGAGTGAGATATTCAGCAGTTCTGCGGCTTGTTTTGCATCATCAAAAAATAGCTCATAAAAATCGCCCATGCGATAAAACAATAAGATATTGGGGTGTTCAGCTTTTATTTTTAAATACTGAACCATCATAGGCGTATGTTGAGTTTTATTCGGCATGCTTGTTAATGACTCTTATTAGATTGGTCTTTTAGATTCGAACGTCAAAGCACAATGACTAGGTTTCAAACCGCTTATTTTATCGTGATACATTTAACTTCAAGCCTTCGCTTGCTATGACGCCGTTTTCAAAAAATTGTAATAGGGGTTTGGCTTTCATCATAATAGCCACTATTCTATGAGAATAATCAGAACTTAAAAAGTAAAGACCTTGATTAATTTCAGTACATCAAAAAAACTCGAATTAGCTCAGCAACTTGGAAGTATTTTAGGCGAAATGAGCGCGTCAGTTACAACGGTTGAGTCTTGTACAGGCGGGGGAGTAGCCCAGGCAATTACAGAAGTCCCTGGTTCATCGGGATGGTTTCATCAGGCGTGGGTAACATACTCAAACGACGCAAAACAACAAATGGTCGGTGTTCAGGCTTCAACACTTGAGCAGTATGGCGCGGTTTCTGAAGAGGTTGTAATTGAAATGGCGCAAGGTGGTCTCAAAAAGGCGGGAGCTGATTATTGTGTCTCAATCAGCGGAGTTGCAGGTCCAGACGGCGGAACGAAAGAAAAACCAGTCGGCTTAGTCTGGTTTGCGATCGCTTCAAAGCAAGACATAGTGACGTTTAAACGCGGTTTTTCTGGTGATCGTTTGTTGGTCAGAGAGCAAGCTATTGCGGTTTGCTTAGAAAAACTGATCGAGAGCATAGCTAACTAATCTAAATCCTCTCTGTTAGCATATTTACATTATTACGATTAAATACATATTATTTTCATCAAAGCACTTGAAACTGTATGACTATACAGTATACTTGCGATATAAATGATTAGAACTGTGTTTTTGCTCAGTGGTTTTAAACCGTGCTTTAACATCATATAAATGTAAATTCGCCTCACGCAAACTAGGCGCTTATCAAACAAAAGGTCAGAACAGTGAAAGATAACAAAAATCAAGCATTAACAGCGGCTTTAGGTCAAATTGAAAAGCAGTTTGGTAAAGGTGCAATCATGCGTTTGGGCGATAATAAAGCCTTGGACATTGAAGCGATATCTACCGGATCATTGAGTATCGACATTGCATTGGGTATAGGCGGCTTGCCTTGTGGGCGAGTGGTAGAAATTTACGGACCAGAGTCATCTGGTAAAACGACGCTAACGCTTCAGGTAATTGCCGAAGCACAAAAAGCGGGCAAAACTTGCGCCTTCGTTGACGCGGAGCACGCGCTTGACCCAGTTTATGCAGAAAAGCTAGGCGTGAACATTGACGATTTACTTGTTTCTCAACCAGACACTGGAGAGCAAGCACTAGAAATCTGTGACATGCTAGTGCGTTCAGGTGCGGTAGATGTGGTCATTGTAGACTCTGTAGCAGCATTAACACCGAAAGCAGAGATTGAAGGTGATATGGGTGATAGTCACGTTGGTTTACAAGCAAGATTGATGTCTCAGGCCTTGCGTAAGCTGACAGCAAACATTAAACGTTCAAACACTTTATGTATTTTCATCAACCAAATAAGGATGAAGATAGGGGTAATGTTCGGTAACCCAGAAACAACCACTGGCGGTAATGCACTGAAATTCTATTCTTCTGTACGCTTGGACATACGTCGAATTGGTGCAATAAAAGATGGTGATGAAGTTGTCGGTAATGAAACTCGTGTAAAAGTAGTGAAAAATAAAGTGGCGCCTCCGTTTAAGCAGGCTGAGTTCCAAATCATGTATGGTGCGGGGATCTGCAAAGAAGCCGAACTGATTGACTTAGGAGTTAAGCTAAAATACGTCGAGAAAGCCGGTGCATGGTATAGC
>CBFHTO010000078.1:0-13651 GCA_965658765.1 Glaciecola sp.
AATAACCAATGAATTTTGTCTAGCGCTATGCACATACTGAGGAAACGCCTCCCAATTCGGGAACTTATTAGCAGCCACTAGTTTTTCCAGTTGCAATAAATATTGATGGTAGTGCTTTTGACCATGTCTTACCGGTAAGAAATATTGCATCTCACTGTTAATGGCAAGCATGCCAAGTGCATCACCTTGTTGGTGAGATAAATAAGCGAGTGCGGCTAGCATGTTTTTTGCAAACATGAGTTTATTCCAATGGCCGTCTCTAGATTGTTCTTCCATTGATTCACTGCAATCTAACATACCCCATACATTGAGAGCGCTTTCTTTTTCCGCTTCACGCACAAAGTAGCGATCGTTACGAGAAAAAAGTTTCCAGTCAATTTTACTAGGATCATCTCCCGGTTCGTACACTCTATACTGGTTGAACTCAATGCCTACACCACGCAAATTGCTGGGATGCTGACCCACAATAGCCCCTTGTGCAAGAATACGCGTACGTACTTCCAAGTCTTTTATTTGCGCAATTGTGGCGTTATCAAGTAGCGATGACATGTCGTTAAACCAAGACCTAAAGAGGACTACTTGGTTTTGGAACGTCTGCTAAAAGAGCTTTGATAACACTGCCAACCGAGATGTTTTGTGCTTCAGCTTTAAAGTTTAACAACAACCTATGTCGTAGCACTGCATCTGCAACAGCTTGAATATCGTCAATCGTAACGGCAAAACGACCAGATAAAATGGCATGCGCTTTGGCACAGAGCACCAAGGCTTGACCGCATCGAGGGCCGGCTCCCCATTTCACAAACTCTTTCACCATATTGATTGAAGTGGTGACTGGGCGAGTTTGTCTAGAGAGTTGTGTAACATAGCTAAGTAATGGTTTGCTAATTTCAACTTCACGAACGATATTTTGCAAGGACACTAAATCTTGGGCTGAAAGTTTTGATGATATCATTGCTTTAGCATTGCCGGTGGTACGCGTAAGAATATCGAGTTCTTCTTGTTCGCTTGGATAATCAACATGTAAAAACATTAGAAAGCGATCTAACTGCGCTTCAGGTAAGGGATAAGTACCCGCTTGTTCCACTGGATTTTGTGTCGCTAATACGAAAAATGGAGAAGGTAACGCGTGGTGTTTACCCGCATAACTGACTTGGTGCTCTTGCATCGCTTCAAGCAAAGCGGCTTGAGTTTTAGGAGGCGTTCTGTTTATTTCATCGGCTAGTAATATTTGGGTAAAAACAGGGCCTTCTTGGAATTTGAAAAAACGTTCTCCAGATTGGTGATCAGTTTCAAGTATTTCTGTTCCAATAATATCGCTAGGCATTAAATCGGGCGTAAATTGCACTCGCTTAAATGTTAAGTCTATGGCACTAGCCAAGGAACTTATCATCAAGGTTTTCGCTAAACCGGGTACCCCTTCTAACATACAATGGCCACCGGCAAGTAAGCTCACCGTTAGTAGCTTTAACACGTTTGTTTGCCCAACAATGACCTTACCCACTTCATCGTTTACTGCTTGTATCTTACCAATTAATGTTTCTATTTCTTTTTCGCTTAAGTTTGTTGTCATTATTTTCTCTTATGCAGTCATGGCATACATCACGATATTTACTGCGAACTTTGTATTGTCTACTCGAAGCCAACGTTTGTTGCGAAAATCGTAATCCCACTCACAACCAAAATCCTTATTGCTATACAACACGCCAATTCGACCATCAATGATGATCGCTTTTAAGTACTCATGAACAAGATCGTCACCCCACCCGTTTAACTCCATTGATGTGCGTGGTGGACCATCAAATTCAAAAAAGCTTGTGTAAATGGGGTGATCATTGGGGATTTTTACTAAAGCATCTGGGCCAAAAATATCGGCCATTTGTTTCTCAAACGTACGAGCAAACATGCCATCAATATCATGGTTACAATCGTCAGCAAATACAAAACCACCGTTTCTTACATATCGCTCAAAATTGCGCCGCTCTTGTTGACTAAATTGGACCAAGCGGTGCCCTGCCATGTAACAAAATGGCGAACTTAGCATGGAGGGATCTGATAGTGGTATAACACGCTCGGTTAAATCAACCCTCAAGCTTGTATATTCAATTAATGAATTTAGCACATTGGCTGGCATGCGTTCATCAACGTCCCAATTTCCTGACTCATAACTTAAACGAGTAAAATAGAAGTCATAATCTTCGGCTGAAGTGAAGCGCGGTATTACCCCTGCAACACTTAATGCAAGCGCGCATTGGAAGAACTCACGTCTATTCATTATGCTTGCCTATTGATAGTGAACAAAACGTCATGCTTAACCCTGTTACAAAAGAACAGCACATGCGTTTATGCATGTGCTTACATCTAAGAGCTTATACTGCGTCTGAGAGACTACTAAAGGTAAAGTCTCTTATTTTCATCGGCGGGATCATATTGCCATTGATTCGCTGCGGTTTACCCAGGGCCTCTATGTTATTGAGCATAACGATAGGACTTTCATTAAAGCGGAAGTTTTTGATCGGGAATTTTATTTTCCCATCTTCAATGTAGAAAGTACCGTCGCGCGTTAAACCCGTATATAACAAGGTTTGTGGATCTAATTGACGGATATACCACAATCTCGTCACTAACACGCCTCGTCGAGTACTAGCGATCATGTCTTCTAATGACTCACTGCCACCTGTCATAATGATATTCCCGCCACCAGGAATGTAGTCCACTCCAGTCTTTTTCGCCCAATAAGGTGTGTTTGGCATGTTTACAACTTGACCATTTTTTACCCATTGCGTTTTCATTCTAGGGTAACCATCGCCACCAAAAGGCGCAGCAGGAACTTCGGGGTGCTGTGGATCACTGTAAATATTCACTCTTTCGTCGAACATTTTCTCACCGATGCGATTTTTAGGCACCTTTTCTGCGTCTTCACCTTCCTTCGGCTTGTAACTTAAGAAGCTTCGTCCCTCATCAGCAGGTCTTTGGCCCATATTATTAACCATATTATTCAGCAGCCCGATGCTGGCAGCAGGCTCTAAAATAACAGTGTATTTTCCTGGCTCCATTGCTTTTGCGTTAACAGAGTTTTTAGCTTTTGAAATCGCAATACTTGAAGCTTTTGCTGTGTTCAACTTTTTGAAATCGCTGTAGTCACGTGTAACCCAACCAGAGCCAGTGCCATCTTCGGTGCGAATGGTTACAGAGAAGTCGACATTAGTACCTGCATTATATGCAAATAAGCCTTTGTTATTCATGATAGCAACAAAGCTGACGGTTTCTTCTAAGAAACCAGAAGACACAAGTTTATTTTTCTTAGATGGCTTAATGCTATCTTCTGCAGCTTGCGCCCTGTCTTCTGGCGTGACACTGGCCGTCGAATCAAAGTATGTTTTGCTTGTCAGGTATTTTTGCTTACCAAATACTGGGGTGTATTCCTTTGATTCAGGCGCTAATTTTGCAAGCTCCTCTGAACGGCGCACAACCTTTGTTAACGATGCATTATCAAACTCATTAATGGTTGCTACGCCGGTGCGTTTCCCAAAGGTAGATTGTACAGATAAGATGAGATCACTTTCTTCGCCAGCGGTAGACACAGAATTTCGAGCATAACGAATATTCCCGCCTTCAATCCCATTTAAGTTTACTTCAATTTCGTCAGCTTTTGATAGCTTGATTACTTTAGTCAATAAGGCTTTGGCGTCTTTTTCATTCATAATTGTCATAATAATTTCCTTCCCTTTGACTAAACTTTTCGAGCTGTATTGATAACATTCACGTTGTTAAAACGAGTAGTTGGACAGCCGTGCGATACAGCGCTCACTTGCGAGGGTTGGCCTTTTCCATCAAAAAATGAGCCGCCCAAGCGGTAGTCAGATTTGCCCGCCATTTGTACGCAATTGTTCCAGAACTCTTGGGTATTAGACTGATACGCTACATCTTCAATCTGTTCAGTAATTTTACCGTCTTTAATCTCATAAAATAATTGTCCGCCAAACTGGAAGTTGTAACGTTGCTGGTCGATAGAGAAAGAGCCTCGGCCCGCGATATAAATCCCGTCTTCTACTCCACTAATTACATCATCTGCGGATATATCTTCTTTATTTGGACGCAAAGAAACATTAGGCATGCGTTGAAACTGAACGTCTCTCCAACTTTGCGCATAACAACAACCATGAGAGGCATCTTGGTCAATCATATGCACTTGATCGCGTGTTGCTTGATAGTTGACTAATATGCCGTCTTTAACGAGGTCCCACTCTTTTGTTTTTACGCCTTCATCATCGTAAGCGACATTACCTAATGAGTGGTCTTGCGTTTTATCAGCAAACAAATTCACGATGTCTGAGCCATACTGAAATTTACCGCTTTTGTATTTGTCGAGGGTAGCAAAGCTGGTCCCCGCAAAGTTTGCTTCATAACCTAAAACTCGGTCTAGCTCTAAGGGGTGTCCTACTGACTCATGAATAGTAAGCATCAAGTGGGCAGGATCAAGAACAATGTCGTACTTGCCAGGCTCAACAGATTTTGCTTTCAATTTTGCTTGAAGTTGCTTACCGGCAGCCGTCGCATCTTCAATAATATCGTAGCTATTTTTATAACCGACGTTTGCGCCGCTTATTCTAATTTTGTCTTCCTCTTTGCCATCCAGATACTCAAAGCCCATTCCTACTGGATTGCCTAAGCCAGTGCGCTGTTTAAATCCTGCTTTACCAATCGCGGTAGCAAAGAAAGGTGCCCAAAGTCGATGCACATCTTGATCAATATAAGAGCCATCGGTCGACGCAAAATATTTCTGCTCATTAACTAAAAATAAAATAGAGGTGATGTAGTTTGCGCCGTTTTTCATCGCTGCGTCATTGACTGATAACAAAAGGTCGACTTTATCTTTTATCGGCACTTCTAAGGCGTTTTTCTTTATCGGTGTATTCCAACTCACTTCACCAACGCCTTTGACGGGCGCTAATTTGACCGGTTCAGTTTGGAATTTAGAGTTTGCTTTTGCTACCGCAACAGCTTTTTCAGCTGTTCTAGCGATGCTATCAGGTGTCATGATGGAAGTTGATGCAAAGCCCCAAGTTCCATTCGCAATTACTCGCACGCCAATACCAGCGCTTTCAGTATTTACGATGTTATCAACTACGGCTTCAGCCGTTGTTACAAATTGATTTAAATAGCGACCAATTCTCGCATCGGCATAGCTGGCACCTTTTGCTTTAGCCGCGTTCAACGCAATGTCTGCCAATTTCTTTTTATAGGCAACATCCATCGGTTTATCTAATATTTGATCTACACTCACAGCCATGCCAGACACGGGTAGAAGCATTGCTCCTAAACCTGCTGCGCCACCCAATTTTATAAAGTCGCGTCTTTCCATTTTTTTCCCTCGTTAAGGTTTTTATTGGTTTTTTTAGCTAACGCCGGAATGTATATATAAACTCAGTCGAACTATGGGCGAAGGCTATAACCGTTCTAATTATTTTATGAAAGTCAGAATCTAAAACATCGGGGCAATCAAGTATGCGTAGCACTATTTTTTGTCCGTCTTCTAACTCTTTCAGATTCCTACTGTTTTATACTAGCCTATGTTGTGACGATATAGGTAGTTAATCTGTAACAAAGATTTACAAACTGTAAAACTCTTAAAATTTAGCGTTCGATACTCAATGTAATGAAAACATACGCTGAATAAACAGTTTAGTGCCTTGATTAAAGTGCTTAGGGTCTATATCGTAATATCAATTAAATGGCGTTAAGTATTTGAAATGGTTAGGGTCTGCTGATCTTCACTGTATGAACTTTGTTCATTCTATGGGCTTCACGATCGCGACACATGGTCGCAGGTGCAGTTATTCTGCATCAAGAGCATGTAACAAAGAGCGTGGAGCCCAAAGGAAGAAAAAGCGTTTTTTTAAATCGTTAATGAAATTAAAAAGCAAATTTGCATTGAGAGCCAGAATGATTATTAGTGACTTACCTACTCCGTGTTTATTGATAGACCAAGATAAAATGCTTACTAATATTGAACGCTTGTCAAAGCGTATTGGCGATTTGGGCTGTCATATAAGACCTCATGTAAAAACACATAAATCGGTAGAAATTACTAAACAAATCGAAGCGAAAGGAAACGTCCGTGGGATAACGGTTTCTACACTAAAAGAAGCAAAGCATTTTTTTGCGCACGGTTATAAAGATATTTTGTACGCTGTAGGAATTATTCCTAGCAAATTTAACGAAGTGCACGAATTAATCCAACAAAACTGTGACATCAAAGTTATTTTGGATAGTGTAGAAGTCGCTAGGGAGCTTGTGTCGTATGCGCAAAAAAACGCGTGTTGCTTTAAAGTATTGATTGAACTGGATGTCGATGGCCATCGAGCTGGCGTTGAGCCAACTTGCGATGATTTACTCGATATTGCGACAACACTCGCACACTCTAAAAATACAAATTTACTAGGTGTAATGACTCATGCAGGGGCCTCCTATGAGTGCTTTTCGTTTGCTGAGCAACGCGACCTAGCGGAACAAGAACGTGATCTATCACTTCTCGCTGCAAGCCGCATCCGAGAAGCAAATATTGATTGTCCAATAGTCTCAATAGGGTCAACACCAACCGCTTTTGCAATTGACGACCTCACAGGTATAAGTGAGGTAAGAGCTGGAGTATACGTATTATTTGACTTAGTTATGGCAGGTTTGGATGTTTGTGCTCTCGACGACATCGCCATCAGTGTATTAGGTAGCATTATCGGCTGCCAAAAACAAAAGCATTTGCTTTTAAGTGACGCTGGATGGATGGCTATGTCCAGAGATAGAGGAAGCGAAAAGCATGAACAAAACTATGGCTACGGGATAATATGCAACGAACAGGGCAAAATACAACATGACTTAGTGCTGCAAAGCGCCAACCAAGAGCATGGAATCATTGCAGTAAAAGCTAAGCCAAATAATCATTCAAAGGCGATGGAAACACTGGGCCAATTTACAATTGGCGATTTGATAAGGATTTTACCCAATCATGCCTGCGCCACCGCGTCCCAATATCAGAACTACTTTCTTGTTTCGGGAGACAAAGTCGTCGCTGAAATTTCTTCTATTAATGGTTGGTAACACAAAGTCTGTAATCTAATGTCGTAGCTTACTATCTAAATCGGCTATATCGGCTATACCGCCATTCTCCTTCGCTAAGCTATCGTCCTATGATCCCCCCCCTACTTTTGGGGGCAGAATTTTGGAGGGAATCGTCCGCACTGATTTATCTGGAGCAGACATAAGCTGTGTGGATTGTCATATTTCTATCAAATAATCGTCACCTTGCTGTCACTATACCTGCGTAAGCTGACTGTCTTAGAAAGTGATTGTAACATCTTGACTCGGACCAAGATGAGCATAACCACTAACACAAGCTTTGAGCGTAATACTGCTCAAAATTCAATGACTTCAAACGCAAGTACAGCATCTACAGAGGTTGCATAGCTAATGTTCACGGTTAATCAAGTATTACAAAAGCACTATCCACAAGTAGCCGGTAAACCGTATTTACAAAAACCTCTGAATGTGGTGCTAAAAAAATTGCTACATGAAGACGATGTAATTGCGTTTGAGCGACAGTATGGGCATTTATCCGGCATCGATTTTGTCGAGCAGGTGTTAGATTATTTCGATATCTCATTTTCAGTCAGAGACGTAGAAAAAGAACGCATACCCGCAAGTGGTCCGTTGGTAATTATAGCAAATCATCCAATTGGGTCTTTAGATGCCTTGAGTCTTATTAAGCTCGTGCACGAAGTGCGCAGCGACCTTCAAGTTGTAGCCAATGAGATGCTAATGGCGCTTACCCCGTTGAATAGTTTATTGCTTCCTGTAAACAATATGCAAGGCAATACGCCCAAGCAAAATCTCCAACGCATACATCATCATGTTAAAAACCAAGGTGCAGTGCTTATTTTCCCCGCCGGTGAAGTATCGCGTTTGCGCCCCCAAGGTGTGCGCGATACCAAATGGCATTCAGGCTTTTTGCGCATTGCAAAAGCGGCGCATGCGCCAATCCTCCCGGTATTTATCGATGCCAAAAACTCAGCCACGTTTTATGGTGTGTCGATGCTGTTTAAGCCCTTGGCTACCACTTTATTAATTCAAGAAATGTTTAAGCACAAACGCAAGCATATAAACCTGCGTGTGGGCGAACTCATTCCCTTTGACTCGTTTTGCAACTTAGGGGTAAGCGTTAAAGACCAGGTTAAACTATTTAAACGCCACCTATATAGGGTTGGAAAGAGTAAAGCGGGACTGTTTATTACTCAGTCGGCAATTGCTCATGCTGAGGACCGCAGAGAACTGAGTAAAGTGATAAAGCGTGACTGTGAAAAATTGGGCGAAACCGGTGACGGCAAACGCATTTATTTATATCAACATACAGGAAGCTCGCCTATTATGCGCGAAATTGGTCGCCTGCGTGAAATTGCTTTTCGAGCGGTAGGCGAAGGCAGCAATAAACGACGTGATATTGATGCATTTGACAGCCATTATTGGCATCTGATTTTGTGGGATCCTGACGAGTTAGAAATTGCTGGGGCATATCGATTCGGCGATGCTAAAGCTTTGAGTCAGGCAAGCCATAGCACAGGTCTATACTCTGCTACCCTATTTGATTACCAGCCCAATATGCAAGCAATATTCAATCAGGGCTTGGAGCTAGGACGAAGTTTTGTGCAGCCCAAGTATTGGGGTAAGCGTAGTTTGGATTACTTGTGGTTTGGTATAGGTGCGTTTGTATCTAAATATCCGCAATACCGCTATTTATTTGGCCCAGTATCTATATCAGGCGCATTTCCTAAGCCTGCAATCGAGCTCATTGCCGCGTTTTACCACACTTATTTTCCGCAACAAAAAATACTAGCAAAAGGTAAACTTCCGCTGCATTTATCACAAACCGTGTTAGCCACCTTCAGCGGAGAGGATTACAAAAAGGAACTAAAAGAGTTAAAGAGTCAGCTAGAAAATATGAATGTAAGTATTCCAACCTTGCTAAAGCAATATGCCGAGGTATGCGAGCCAGGTGGCGTGAGTATTGACTGTTTTAATATTGATCCTGACTTTAACGACTGTATTGACGGTTTAGTGGTAATGGACGTACAAAAGCTAACCAAGAAAAAGCGCATGCGTTACATGCCAAATCTGCCAATTATCCAAGAGGCTCATCAAACGCAGTAATCGAGTAGCGGTGTATTGCGCGTCAAAACTCTAATTAACTCAACTTCGATAATAAGTGTTGATTAAATGATATCCAAAGCGGGTCCTAATGGGCTAATGTAAGGTAAATGCATCTTTGTTAAACATCGTTAAAACACCGCATTGTCGATGGTCTTTACTATTTGCCCTCGGCGAGACACTCCTAAGGTTCCAGTCATTGGTACTTTTAGTCACGAAGGTTTCAATTCACGGTTGTTTTCAAATCCGTTTTGTCACAAAATACTGAAAGTCATCTCCACCCCTTAGTTTAACTGGATAAAACGAGGACCTCCTAAGTCTTTGATAGTGGTTCAAGTCCACTAGGGGTGGCCATTTTTTGTTCGATTTTGACCGGTAGCCTTTGTGACATGTTTGGTTGCGTTTTTTTGACTAGTGAGCACGGTGTGACCAATAGTTTCATTAATATGCAATCATCTGCTAAAGCACATTTTTTTTGATTTCGATGCACCTTAACAGAGCAAACCGATAGCGCCTTGTCCATTAAAGCCTAATGCAAATGTTAAGATAACTTAAAGCAAACTAGCTATTCGTGCAAAAACGATTTCAATGGTTTAAAGCGACGGATTCAAGCCCCGCTAAAAGCTAATAAGCTCATCCTTAAGATACATACAACTACCATCTATTACTCTGAAGATGTTGAGTTTTCCTGCAACGACTCAGCCAACCCGAAGTAGTTAGCTGACAGATGAATCTTGCCCTCCACCCTGCGGGTCAACTTTAGGTTGTTCAAAATCTTTCTAGAAGATTTGGTCTGGCTCATCGACATTGATAAATATTCCCGTGTGTAATTAAAATCCACTCATACTGACCATTCTCCTTTTTTACAGGATACGAAACATTTCTCGAATTTTGGGGACAATATACCGATTTTGATAGTGCAATAATTCGCCCCAAAAAAAAGAATAAAAAAATGGAATAAATAAGATTATGGAACGTTGGTGCTGTAGACGCTTATAAAAGTGCTCAACTATGACTAATTTAGACATGATGCTTGTTCAATAGAATTGCACAACGTAGTAAAGAGCATTCTTATTGTTTTCAAATGAAAAGGTTATATAAGGATTACGAGATGAAAATTCAAAATAAATACATGATCGGTGCACTGTTTGCTTCTTCAATGTTATATGCATGCGGGGGTGGTGGTGGTTCGACTGAAGAAATACCAGATTCGGAGCCTTTTGGGGAGAACGGTGAGCTCTCTCTGACCATCGTTGGATTGCCAGATGGCACTGCGTCACCAATTGATATATCAGGGCCAAATGGTTTTTCTAGTAGTATTGACGGTGCAACCCTCTTATCGGATTTAATGCCCGGATCTTATACCGTTACCGCAAACCCAGTGTTAATTGACGATCTAGAGTTCGATGTAATTCCTGCAACATTCACATTAAATGTGAGTTCCAACAATACAGCTGTTCAAGAGCTTGTCTATATGACCGATGTTCGAAGCCAGGGTGTCATTTCAAACTTTGGTAGTGTTTATGTAAACGGAGTTCGTTATTCTACTGATGATGTTGCGGTAGAAACGGATGATTCGAATGATGCAAGCGAAGATGATCTTAAGGTAGGCATGCTGATTTCTGTGAAAGGTCGCCAAACCTACGACCGCTCTATCAGTAGCGCAAGTAATATCATTCACTATTCGAAAGTGGAAGGCCCTTTAGATGCTATTTCACTTGCCGACAATCAACTTACCGTATTTGGTCAGGTATATCTGCTTAATTCCCAAACTAGATTTGAGAACACTAGTCTAGTTAGTTTGCAAGTTGGTGATGTTGTCGAAATTAATGCGATTCAAAATGGCGATGATTCATGGCTTGCAACCTATGTTGAATTGGAAAATACTCAAGACTCCTTCAAATTAAAAGGTGAACTTTCAAGCCTCGATCAAACCGAACAAACTTTCGCTATAGGAAGTGTTGTAGTTGACTACTCTCAAGCAGAAGTTGAATCTGCACTCTCTAATGGCCTTTTCGTGAAAATAGAATCAAACCAAGTAACTGTTGATGGTGTCCTTCTCGCGGATAAAGTAGAAATGGACGATAGCAACGATGATGGCGACTCCAAGCTAATCGAACTTGATGGGGTTATTGCTGAAGTATTCGAGAACGGCTTCAGTTTAGGCGGTCGACTTGTCAATTGGAATCAAAGTACGAACTTTGTAGCAGGCACAAACGCTGAGCTCGTTGTTGGCGCTAGAGTAAAGGTAAGAGGTGTTAGAACAGACAACAGTATTACAGCCGACCGCATACGTTTTGATAGACAAGGTGAAATTGAAATTGAAGGGTTGTTGCAAGCTGTCAACCTTGAAACCAGTACCATAACGATTTTAGACACCGAGTTTGTTGTTGATGAATATAGTCAGCTAAAAGACGATTCTGATTTAGACATCAGACGTTTTCGATTAGATCAACTCAACATTGGAGACTTACTAGAAGTTGAAGCTTTTCCAAGCGAAGATATGCTCGTAGTCAAAAAACTAGAGCGAGAAAAAGCTGCCGGCGAAAGCGACAATGAAAGAGGAGAAGTAAAACTCAAAGGGAGCGTTGTCGCTTTCGATGGTAATACCTTGCAGTTACAAGGAGCAACCGTTACAACTGGCCAGTTTACTGAGTTTGAACTAGGAGATTCAGATGTATCCTCTGAGGCATTCTTCGCACAACTTGTGGTTGGTGACTGGATTGAAGTCGAAGGTATTACACAAGCCGATGGAAGCGTTCTTGCAACTGATATAGAAACAAGTAGCTCAAATGGTGACAATGGCGATGATGAGTCTGGAAACGTTGAGTTTGAAGGCATTATCACTGACTTTACGTCTATCGAATCCTTCAGTGTAAATGGACGCTTGGTTACTACCAATGAAAGAACAATTTTCAGAGAAATGGCTGAGTCAATGTTGGCAAATGGCGTTCGAGTTGAAATCTATGGAAGAGAAGCAGAAAACGGTGATATTTTAGCGACTCGAATAAAAATTGAAGATATGGATGATAGTGATGACTATGATATCGAAATTAAAGGCATCTTAGACGCCGATGCTGTAAACGGTATGATTGTTATCAACGAACAAGAAATTATGTTTGACGAAAGCACCCTATTTTCAAATGGTTCTGCTACGAATCTACTTCAAGGTACTCTTTTAGAAGTTCAAGCAACAATAGATGCAAATGGACAGCTTTTTGCTACTGAAATCGAATTTGACGATAACGACGAACAAAATGACGTTGATATTGAAGGTGTTATTACTGAGTTATTAGATAATGGTGAGTTGGTTGTTGCGGGCGTGACAATAGTAATAAGCGATAATACCGTTTTCGAAAATGGGAATAGCGACCGTCTTACAGTTGGGCTTTATGTTGAGGTAGAAGGACGCTTCAACGACGAGCAAAAACTAATAGCTGATGAAATAGAGATTGGGGAAACTGAAAGCGAAGACTTAGAGGGCTCGATTGGTCAAATATTAAATGACAATCAATTTACCCTTGGCAACATTACAGTTCAACACGATAGGTTTACAATATTCGAAGATGGTAATGTTGAAGATATTGTCACTGGCGTTGAAGTCGAGGTAGAAGGTTTTTTCAACGAAAACGATATTTTCGTCGCTGAAAAAATCGAATTCTCTGACGATTAATACGTAGCGAAAACAAGCCCAGTTGCCACTTGTAAAGCGACTGGGCTTTGTCTTGTATTCAGGGTTAAAAAGCGATATCGCACATACCAAACCTCATTCTTATGTACTTATTGAAGAATCCATGTGGTAAGTTACTCAAACAACTTGTCTCGCTGCCGCAAGAGTTGTTTGATGTATTACTTAAGTGAAACCGAAGCGTCATATATCCCGCGAAGGAGTAAATAGTATGGCCCGCAATGTCTCTATGTCTTGTTTAATCTCGATACTCGGTATTGTATTATTTTTGATAGATGCTACGAAGCTTGTTGCTAGTGAAGAAAAGCAGGGTTTCTCTGTTGATGGGCAATTAGAGATGCTCGTAGGCGGTGATAACAACGTTGTAGTAGAGGAGATTGACTTAACCGCGTCAAACAACGATTCCTTTTTCACGTTCAAAACTAAGTTTGATCTTGAATACACATTTGATACTAATCACAGTCTCTCAGCGGCCATATCGTATAGTGATAAAAGCTACTCCGAAGCAACTAATTTCGACTTACAAACTACACTGTCTACGCTAGGGTATAAATTCAAATATGACAAGCTAAGCTTTAATCTTGATTATAGAAAAGCAGATGCGAAGCTTGGCGGCATTGATTTTATGATCCTGACTCAGGTATCGCCTGCCGTTTCATTTTTTGTGAATAAAAAAAACTTTTTGCGCCTAGCATATACTAGCATTGATAAAGATTTAGTTAATAACCCTGCTCGCAATGCCCAGAGTAATGAATATAGTGTTGACTA
>CBFHTO010000079.1:0-13397 GCA_965658765.1 Glaciecola sp.
CATCAGGCCAATCGATAAATTTTGATAATCCATCCATCGAAAACAAGCGTTTTAACGCGTCAGATTGGCTAGCAGCATAACTTGCATATTGCGGATCTAAAGCAGCAAACTCATATACATTCATATAAACGTCTCATCGTAAATGCTTTTACCGATTTCAACTAATGTTTCTCCAACGCCAACCTGACCATCTGCTCTTGATAATTCAAGTAAAAAGTTAACTTGAACATAATATTTAAGCGTGTGTAGACCTTTGTGTTTTTCGGGGGGCAAAAACACTCCGTTGCGATAATCGTTAATGCCAATCCCTACACCAAAAATTATTGCCCTAGAGTCGGCAGCAGATTTAGCCCTTTGGGCGACTATATGATGAGCGTGATGGCCCAAGTTTTTGTCTTTGTCCGTGAATGCAGTGACATTGTGAGCTAACGTCGCAGAATTGTTACTTTTTCGAGCAGCTTCGGCAAAAAGTTTGGCGACACCTTTTTCCATTGTCATTCCATTTTTGTGATACAAATGCTTTCGTCTGATATCTAATTTTATTGCATTACCGACACTGTATGCATTTTCCTCAGATTTAGATCGGGAGGCAACTTGATTGGCGGTTACTCTAAAATCAGCGCTCGCAACTGCTTCTTTATTGTAGTCCATTAGATACTCTTTATTTAAAGTATGCATGTTTAAAATATAGCGATGCTTTTAAATAAAACGAGCAACCGCCAATTTGTGTAAAGCTAAAAGTACAGTATCACATTGATTATTAGCATGAAAGAACACAGGAGCGGTAACTTACATTCAGCGTTTTGGCAGTGCGTTGAATTTAAACATTAACTTGAACATGCAAAATGTTGAGGTCAGGGCTTTCACATATCTCATTGCGGATTTCAGTACCAAAGACCAGTTCAATTGCCTATCTTGACGACGAAAGTAGTAAACGCCTGTTTGTGGATGTTTGAAAGGACTAGTCATAATTGCCATTTTGTACCACCTCGCTGTACCAGTCAACAAAGTGGGCTCCTTTCCTCTACCCCAGAAACAACAAGGCCCCGCGAGTTGCGAGGCCTGTATCGAAAGTGGCGGAGAGCGAGGGATTCGAACCCCCGGAAGGTTTGACCCTTCGCTTGATTTCAAGTCAAGTGCATTCAACCGGACTCTGCCAGCTCTCCAAGTGTGGCGAATATTAAAAGTCTATTGGTCTATTGTAAAGCCCTAATCGTAAAAAAAGACGATAATATGAAGCAACCGCAGTTTTTTTGAGCAGGCTTTACACTTTTCGGCACATTTAAGTCGAAAAATCTTGAATTATTGAACTAAACACCATACAACTACTCTTAGCAATAGTTTAGTAGTTTGCTCAAGTTTTAATTTTTAATTTGGAGAAAGAAATGGATAGACGTACTTTGTATTCTAGTGCTAGCGAAAGGCCTGCGGTAGAAATAAATAAGGTGCTTCGCAACACATATATGCTGCTAGCCTTAACCATAGGCTTTAGTGCAGTAACTGCAACTATAACTTCTATGATGAATATAGGCATGGTCGGTTACTTTGCCATGATAATTGGCGCTTTCATTAGCTTGTTTGTAGTACAAAAGAAAGCAGATAGTGCTTCCGGATTAATTTGGGTATTCGTGTTTACTGGACTTATAGGTGGTTCGATAGGTCCAATCATTAGTGCGTATTTAGCAGCTGGCTCCGGTCATTTGGTTGCTCAAGCACTTGGTGCTACCGCGGTTGTATTTTTTAGTTTGAGTGCATATGCATTGGTTTCTAAAAAAGACTTCAGTTTTATGGGTGGTTTTTTAATGGTAGGGTTGGTTGTCGCATTGCTCGCGATCATCGCCAATATCTTCTTCCAAATGCCAGCACTGTCTTTAGCGATTAATGCAGTAATAATATTTATTATGTCTGGTTTTATTTTGTTTGATACATCTCGTGTTATCCACGGTGGAGAGACAAACTACATCCGAGCGACTGTTAGTTTGTACCTGAGTATATACAACATATTTATGTCAATTCTTTCGATATTGAATATCACCGAAGACTAATCGCTCAATCGGCTTTACCTTAATGGTATAATAGAAAACGAGGCCAAGTTGGTCTCGTTTTTTTTCAGTTAATAAAAAGCCACTCTATCGAAATACCAAATTCAGACCTATGTTCTGGGTCTTTTTAGCTGATTTAATCGCTCGATTGTGTGCATTGCAATGCCTTAAAATTCCAAAATCATTAAAAAAGAAACAAAAATGCGATAAGGTCTACTTCAAATTACTTAACTGCCTTACAATATACTTTGATACCTTGATACTTTGATAAATTGGTTTTGAGATATGGTATAAAAATCTTAACTAACAGGATTAGTAAGAAACCAGTGTTTCAATTATTAATTTAAGTCTAAAGACACTCGCTAAATAAGGGCAGAAAATTAGTTGTATATACGATGTCTAAATCTTTTACCTTAATAGTTACAAAAAGCCCCTTTGATTTTCGGCATGCTGAAAACGCCGCTAAGTTTTGTCTGAGTGCTTTAGAACAAGGGTATTCAGTCGAACAGGTGTTCTTTTATCAAAGCGGAGTACATAACGCTTCTAGCTTGTTAAACCCGCCTAGTGATGAACCAAATCTTCATAAAATATGGCTTTCAATCAATGAAAAATACGGAGTTCCTTTAAACGTATGTATCAGCGCAGGATTGCGTCGAGGAGTTTGCTATATAGAAGATGATAAGACGAACGAACAGTCTTTACACCTATCCACACTAAACGGAAACCTTCATCCGCCTTTTGAACACGTCGGCTTAAGTGCTTATTTTGAAGCACTTGCATCAGACACAATTAATGTGCAATTTTAACCATGCTTCCCAAATCAGATTACATATTATTTATTCAATCGCACTTACCCCATTCTACAAGTGCTTCTGTAGACACTTTAGAAGCTGTGCTGGCCGCAAGTAATTTAGGTCTTGATATCGCTTTAGTCTTTGTTGGCGACGGTGTTTACCAACTGTCAGATGAACAAAACGCAAAAGCAATCAGTCGAAAAGACTTAAAGAAGCAGCTAGGCCTACTACCCCTTTACGATATTGAGCAAATTTACGCAGAAGACAATGAGGTTTTAAAGTCGATTAATACAGACAATATGAAGAATAAACTTGGTTTTAAACCTATACCCCGTATGGACTTGCAACTGCTTTGTCGTAATGCGACAAACATATTGAGCTTTTAGAATATGCTTATTCAGTTATTTTCAAACACACCTGCAATTATTGCGCGCTATGAAGTGGAAAAAACGCCCTTGGTTTTATTGCAAGACGGTGTTTATGCCGCTAAAACAATCATTGAGGATTATTCTAACTTCATTGTTTATGCAATAGAGGACGATTTTTGTGCTTCAGGTCAAAAGCCATCATCTGGCATCACACTAATTAGTATCGATGAATGGGTAAAGCTTTGTGCCCAGCATCCACCAGTATTAAGTATAAATGAGTGAGAATTAACCATGCCATTTATTGAAGTGAATGCACAAGCTTTTGAGGTCGATAAGCAAGGATATTTAATAGACCATAGCGTGTGGACCGAAGAAATTGCTAATCATATTGCTAACGCTGAAGGTATTGAAATGACGGAAGAGCGATGGCAAGTGGTGTATTTTGTTAGGGACTTTTATTTAGAATATGACACCAGTCCTGCCATTAGGGCGCTAGTTAAGTCAATGGAAAAAACATTTGGAAAAGATAAAGGGAACAGCCGATATCTTTACCGATTGTTCCCTAAAGGGCCTGCAAAAATTGCAACTAAAATAGCGGGCTTGCCTAAGCCGGCTAAATGTTTGTAGCTGTAATTTCTGAGATCCCCCCCATATACGGGATTAATACATCAGGGATTTTGACATTGCCGTTGCCTTGTTGATAATTTTCAAGTATTGCAACTAAGGTTCTTCCTACTGCAAGCCCCGAACCATTAAGGGTATGAAGCAAATCAGGTTTTTTCATGTCATTGCTTTTGTAGCGGGCCTGCATACGTCTAGCTTGAAAATCGCCCATATTTGAACAGCTTGAAATCTCTCTGTAAGTGTTCTGAGCAGGCAACCACACCTCAAGGTCGTAAGTCTTAGCTGAACCAAAACCCATATCTCCAGTGCATAGAATTACCTTTCTATAAGGGAGACCAAGCTTTTGAAGGATAATCTCTGCATGACCTGTAAGTTCTTCTAATGCTTGCATACTGTCACTGGGCAACACCAGTTGAACCATCTCTACTTTGTCAAATTGGTGCTGGCGAATAAGCCCTCTTGTGTCTCGACCATAGGAGCCGGCCTCACTACGAAAACATGGGGTATGTGCGGTCATCTTTAGTGGTAGCTCTTTATCATTGAATATGCGATCACGTGCAATGTTTGTTAAAGGCACTTCTGCGGTTGGGATAAGAGACATTCCCTGCCCTTCCTCAGTCGCTGGTTTTGTGTGAAATAAATCCTCTCCAAACTTAGGAAGCTGCCCCGTGCCATAAAGGCTATCAGAATTTACCAAGTATGGAACATAGACCTCATGGTAACCATGATCCCTAGTGTGAGTGTCTAACATGAATTGAGAAATAGCTCTGTGCAAGCGCGCAATTTCCCCGTTCATTACAACAAAGCGGCTGCCGGATAACTTAGCGGCCGTTTCAAAATCTAAACCATTGTTTAGCTTAGCCGCAATATCAACATGATCCTTAGGCTCAAAGTCGAATTCACGTGGCTCACCCCACTTAGAAACTTCGACGTTATCGTCTTCGTCTTTGCCCATTGGAACCTCAGCATCGGGCAAATTTGGCGTTTCTTGGTAAAAAATATTTAGGGCGCTGACGACATGTTCAAGCGCAGTCTTCGCTTCCTCTAACTTACTGCCAAGTTGATTGACCTCTTCGAGCAAAGGTTGAATATCCTCACCGGCTGCCTTTGCTTTACCAATCGACTTAGAACGCACGTTACGTTCATTCTGTAAATCTTGAGTCTCTATTTGTAATCGTTTTCTTTTTTCTTCGAGTTCGTTATAAGCTGCGACATCAAGCGTAAACCCTCGAGTCGCTAAGCGCCGCGCGGTTTCTTCAATATCATTGCGTAATAACCTTGGATCTAACATGGATCACATCATCCTTTTACTAAAAATAAAGCAAGCCAAACGCTGGCTATGCATAAACAAAGATTGAGTGCTACATTTGCGATAGCTTTAACAGCTTCACCTTGCTGTAGCAATGTATATGTATCTAATGAGAATGTAGAGAAAGTTGTAAGAGCACCTAACAACCCCACACCAATAAACACTCGCACTGGTTCCGATATTTCAGTCTGAGCTTGTATGACTGCATATAAAATCCCCATTGCAAACGAGCCGATAACATTAACAAGCAATGTACCGTACGGAAATTCGGGACCTAAGCATTTTATGCTCTCTGTCGTGATAAAATACCGTAATGAGGCACCAATAGCACCGCCTAATGCCACATATAGATAAATCAACAGTTTACTCCATTAAGCTTAATTATTTTTACTAGTATTCACTTTATCAATGAATTCTGCTTTTTCAGACAATTGTCGCTCTAAACCCCTATTTACTGGGCGATACATCGGCGTGTTTGGAACTTCTTCGGGAAGATAAACCTGCCCTGGAGAAATTCCAAACTCAAAATCATGAGAATATTGATATCCTGACAGGCCTTCTCGCTTTAATACTTCTTTCGCCTGTACTGAATTCTTGAGGTGAGTTGGTACAGGTGCATTGGCGTATAGTTTAGCTAATTTTTTAGCTTCTTTAAATGCACAATAAACCGCATTACTTTTTGGCGCTAGCGCACAGTAAATAATGGCTTGCGCAATTGCCCTCTCACCTTCGGCCGAGCCTACCCGATGATAAATATCCCAAGCATTTAAACAGACTTGCATGGCCCGTGGATCCGCATTCCCAATATCTTCTGTTGCAATCGCTAGTAAGCGTCGCGCGATGGGGACAATATCAACCGAAGATTGCAGCAAACGCGCAAACCAAAAGAGAGCGGCATTTGTGTCAGATCCACGGACAGATTTATGAAAGGCCGACAATAGAACGTAATAATCGTCTCCCGATTTGTCAAACGACGATATCTCTTCGCCGCCCCCCGACGCTAATAGTTCAGTACTAACTTTAGTATTAGTATCGTTTAACATCACACTGGCTAGTTCTAATTGAGTAAGTAGTTTTCTTGCATCTCCGCATGCTGCGTTTATCAAAGCTTGCTCCGCCTCTTTGGAAATCGCAACCGCAAAACCTTTGTGAAAAGATAAATACTTAAGTGCTTTTAACAACACTTCTTGTAAGTCAGCTTCTTTTAAGCACTGCAACTTAAAGATTCGAACCCGCGACAGCAATGCTTTATTAATGGAAAATGCTGGGTTTTCGGTAGTAGCTCCTAATAATACTATTTCACCACTTTCTACATATGGTAAGAACGCGTCCTGTTGGCTTTTATTGAATCTATGAATTTCGTCCATAAACACCACTAAACGACTATCAAACTGCGGGTCAGGCATATAAGCGGCACCGCCTGACATAGACGTATTATTTTTGTCGTCAACCATTTCCTCAGAGGTCAAAACATTACTTTGCATGTCCTGGTTAGGCAGCTGTACCTCATCGTCAAACAAGGAATTAGCTTGGTATTGAGGCGTTTCAGTTTTTTGATGATCCTGCTTTTTTTTATTTTTACGTGAGACTAGGTCTTTAATGTCTTTGACCGAACAATTGACAGCAGACATTCTCACAATATTCGTCTGCCAATAGTGTTCAAGGAGATTGATTAACGAAGTTTTGCCACAGCCAGGAGGACCATATAGCACCATAGAGCAAAGGTGTTTGGTTTCGCAAATCTGACGAAGAGGAGCCCCTTTTGAAAGAAGATGTGTTTGTCCAACGTAGCTATTTAGGTCAACAGGCCGAAGCGCATGCGCAAGAGGAATAGAATTTTCTGATTTCATGCAAAACTAGCACTAGCTTTATTGTTGTCGTTGGTCATCAACGGCCCAATTCTCAGGAATATTATATTGAAACAAATCTGCTTGCAGCCCTTGGTTAATCTCAGAGTCAGCAAAAATTAGTTCATTCTTCTGTTGTTGGCGGTCAATCGATATCAAAGAACGTAAGTGAGATTGCTTGTCAAACTCCAACAAAACCAATGTGATTGGAGAGTCTGTGGCTAAACTTTTTATAGTGTATTGATCGCCCTGTTTACTGACCTCAATTGACTTCCAATGACTGTCCTCGTTGCTTATAAGCAACATCAATGGGTTATTGTTGGTGAGGCTTTTTTGTGAAATCATGGTCACTTGTTCTACGAATGGGTCAATATTGAAGACAGTGTTTCCGTCTGCAATCATCAATGACTCTTCAGGCTCAGACACCTCCCATCGAAGCATCTGAGGCTTTTTTAGAGCGATTCGGCCCTTTGATTGTTGCAAGATACTTCCTTTCACATCCATGACCGACTGAGTAAAGCTTGCCTTCATTGTTTCCATGCCTTGCAAGGTTTTACGCAAATCAGCTTTTGCGCTGAAATCTTCTTCAATATCTTGTGTATTGTTGGCAAGAGGCGAGCGTGGTTCAACTAAGGCCTTTGTTTTAAACGATACCATGGCCAGTGAAGCGGCGAGTGAACCGAGTATGAAGACACATAGCAATATTCTAAAGATATGCATATTAATCCTTTATTGGAGGTGGGGCTAAAACCTCACGATTACCATTATGACCAGCCGTACTTACGACTCCGTTCTGCTCTAATTGTTCAACAACTCTGGCCGCACGATTATAACCAATGCGGAATTTACGCTGAATACTAGAAATAGATACTTTTCGAGTTTCTGTTACAAAAGCAAGTGCTTCATCGTATACAGCGTCATATTCCTCGGAACCACTATCAGCTTGTTCAGAAGGCAAAAGAGTGTCACCGCTTGTTTCACCGTTTAGTATTTCCTCAATATAGTCGGGTTCTCCACGCGCTTTCCAATCAGCCACCACCGCATGAACCTCATGGTCATCGACAAACGCTCCGTGTACTCTAGTAGTGATGCTAGTTCCAGGTGGGTTGTACAGCATATCGCCCATCCCCAACAAAGACTCTGCGCCCTGTTGGTCTAAAATCGTTCTAGAGTCAATTTTACTAGATACCTGAAACGCTATTCGAGTCGGAATATTTGCTTTTATCAAACCCGTTATGACATCCACTGATGGGCGCTGTGTTGCGAGTATAAGATGAATACCTGCCGCCCTTGCCTTTTGTGCAATCCGAGCGATGAGTTCCTCTACCTTTTTACCTACTATCATCATCATGTCAGCAAATTCATCAATTACCACGACTATCGCAGGTAATTTTTCCAATTGCTGAGGAGAGGTTTCCATACTTGTGTCTGGATTAAACAAGGGGTCATAAATGGGTTGACCAGCGTCAATTGCTTGTTGAACCTTGTTGTTATATCCCTTTAGGTTTCTAACGCCCAGTGCTGACATTAAACGATAGCGTCGTTCCATTTCACCTACGCACCAACGCAAAGCATTAGCGGCTTCCTTCATATCCGTAACCACTTCACTCAATAGATGTGGGATTCCTTCATAAACCGACAACTCTAACATTTTGGGGTCGATCATAATTAAACGGACGTCTTCAGGCGTAGACTTATAAAGCAAGCTCAGGATCATGACGTTAACCCCGACAGACTTACCCGAGCCAGTCGTTCCAGCAACTAAGAGGTGCGGCATCTTGGCTAGGTCGGCAACTACTGGGTTACCGCTGATGTCTGCGCCTAAGACCATTGTCAAGGGTGAAGCACTGTTTTGAAATTTATCGCAGGAGATAACTTCACTCAAGCGCACCATCTCGCGATGTTTATTTGGTAACTCCAGACCTATTACCGACTTTCCTGGAATAACCTCTACAACGCGAACCGACATTGCCGACATGGCGCGCGCTAAATCCTTCGCAAGACCAGTGATTTTGCTAACCTTAACACCTGGAGCAAGATCCAATTCAAAACGAGTTATGACCGGACCAGGCAGCACATCAACCACCTTCGCCTCTATATTAAAATCTGCTAACTTAGCTTCTAGTAAACGGGCGACTTGATTTAGTTCTTCCTCACTAATAGGATTTTCTTTCTTATCCGCTCGTTGTAAAAGTTCAAATGAAGGTAAGGGAGTTTTCTCTGCACCATCCCCCATATCTAATCCCTGTTTAGAATCGGTGAGCTCATCGCTCACATCTTTGTCCGCTTTCGAATCGGTAGGACTTTCAGAGAAACTTGGCTCTAAGCGTACTTTTGAAGTTGATGTATTTTTCTGTGCTCGCTCTTCAGAATGAGCAACTTCTATATCGCTCGAGAATTCATCGCTTAGGTTATCATGCGGAGAATTGTTAGAATCCCCATCCTCAGCATCGCTTAAAACTTTCTCGAATACATCTTCAGGTATCGAAAAACTCTCTTCAAGGTCTTCTTGTTTTGGCGGCTCTGGGCGTAAACTCGTTACTTCTACCTTGTTATTTACTGTTTTATTGTTTTTTGAATGCTCTTTTGGCTTTGGTAAATGTAACTGAGGTAGCTTTTGCGGTAGTTCAATTGTTTTCTTCACGCCAAAGATCACCATTGCACCCGTTCCATCAATTATTGCAAACCAAGAAACACCCGTCATTAGAGTAAAGCCCGTACAAAAAAAGCAGAGCAATAAAAGGATAGAACCAACAAAATTAAAATTAGGGATCAAGGCTGCGCTTATAATATCGCCCATTGCGCCGCCTGCTGACACAGAATAAAAATCGTCAAAATTCATACTGGCAAGGCCAGTAAAGCCAAACACTAGTAGAAGCACACCTATCATACGTAGCGAAATCGTAAGGTAATCTAAGTCCTTTAGGCTTTTAATATGTAGAAAGACAAACCAACCAATAAACGCAACCGCAAAAGGCACAATATAGGCAGTGACACCAAAAACAAAAAGTAATACATCCGCAAAGTAAGCACCAACCGGTCCCACCAAGTTTTGCACCTGAGTCTGCAGACCAGCTTGACTCCAACCAGGATCGCTAGGATGAAAAGAAGCTAAGGCAACCAACAAAAAGAAAGCGAAAGCGCAGCATGCGATCATACCTACTTCCATAATGCGTTGTACGCCCGATAATCTAGCCATTTTTAATTGTAAATTCTCTTTATTATTGCTGGATTTAGATGAACAAAAAGGTTAATTGAACAATTTTCAAACTCTGTTTGTTCGTCAAAGCGGATACCGTAAAGGTTAGCACAATCGAATTTTTGAGACAGCCATAAATTACTTCAAATTTATTTTAATATTAGATGTATGCTTGACCTCTTCCATAACGACGTAAGTGCGAGATTCACTCACACCAGGCAGTCTTAGCAAGGTATCTCCTAAAAGCTTACGATAACTCGACATATCCGCAACGCGTGTCTTTAATAGAAAGTCAAAGTTTCCAGATACTAAATGGCACTCTTGAATATCCTCTTGCTCTTGCACTGCAGCAGAAAATTCTTCAAATATATCGACTGAGGTCTTTGTCAGGGTGATTTCTACAAAGACTAACATAGCCGCCCCAACCTTCATTGGATCGACTAGAGCATGATATCCGGTTATGTAGCCTTGTGACTCTAACCTCCTTACTCTTTCTAGGCAGGGGCTGGGGCTAAGACCAACCTTTTTTGCTAGCTCTACATTAGAAATCTTCCCATTTTTTTGTAGCTCAAATAAGATCCGTCTGTCTATCCTGTCGATATGTTTGGGCGTTTTTACGAGCATATTTTATTCGGTATAGATTTATTTATACCAAATTTTATATCACATTATTTTAAATTTCGAAATTTTTATTTTTATTAAATCATTTACAATTTCGCTTTATTTTTAACAAAGAGATTTTATTTATGATCATTGGCGTTCCTAAAGAAATTAAAAATCACGAGTATCGTGTAGGACTTACTCCTGCAGCGGTAAAGGAGTTTGTGTCGCATGGACATTCGGTTGTAGTCGAAACGAACGCAGGTTCAGCCATTGGGTTTACTGATGACCTATATATTCAAGCTGGTGCTGATATCTTAGATAGAGCTGAATCCGTTTTTGAAAAGTCTGAAATGATCATAAAGGTAAAAGAGCCTCAAGTGAATGAGTGCGAGATGCTAAGAGAAGGTCAGATTCTATATACCTATTTACATCTAGCACCAGACCCTACACAAACAGAACTTCTTGTTTCCTCAGGTGCCACTTGTATTGCGTATGAAACAGTAACTGATTCGCGCGGTACACTACCGCTACTAGCACCAATGAGTGAAGTGGCAGGACGCATGTCTGTGCAAGCAGGCGCGCACTATCTCGAAAAAGCTCATGGTGGATCAGGCACTTTATTAGGCGGTGTGCCTGGCGTCGCGTCTGGTAAGGTGTTAGTGATTGGTGGTGGTGTTGTAGGCACAAATGCTGCCAAAATGGCGGTAGGATTAGGAGCAGATGTAACCATCTTAGATCGTTCATTGAATCGACTGAGGGAACTTGACGATATATTTAATTCGCAGGTAAAAACTGTTTATTCAACTGAAGACGCTATTGAGCACTATTCGTCTCGTGCAGACTTAGTCGTCGGTGCAGTCCTTATTCCAGGTGCCGCTGCGCCAAAATTAATGAATCGCAAGCAAATTAAGGCAATGAAGCCTGGCTCAGTCATAGTAGACGTAGCGATTGACCAAGGAGGTTGCTTTGAAACATCTAAAGCGACTACACACCAAGATCCGGTCTTTATTGTTGATGATGTAGTACATTATTGCGTCGCAAATATGCCAGGTGGTGTTGCCCGCACGTCAACAATGGCGCTAAATAATGCAACATTGCCATTTGGATTGGCTCTAGCAAATAAAGGCGCTAAACAAGCGATGTTAGACGATCCACATTTATTAAATGGATTAAACGTTCACAAAGGTTTGATTACATACAAGGCCGTTGTTGATGCTTTAGGCACGAAGCTTAATTTAAAGTATTGTGACGCCGTTGAGGCACTCAATCGTTAGTTTAAATAAAATATTTGCTAGACGATTTTTTTGAAGGGATTCTTTGTATGCATATATCGCTACTTTAATATTGATGTTTGATCACAGTATTATGGTAGCGTGCTTCATAGTTATATAGGTTTGTTCCTTATCATGAAAACTAATACCTAACACTCATTCCATTTACAGTGCCCATAGTTGGATAATACGCAATTAAGATAATTCACACGAAGCCAAATAAATACCTTAAATCTATAAGAAAAGTGATCTAGGTGATTGGCCTGATTAAAACCTAAACAATTGGATTTCAATTGATGGGAAAAATAATATGAATGATGCGAAAGAGCACATCGACACACTAACAGGACTGGCTAATCGTATTGGATTAGAAAAGAGGCTTGGCGAACTTGAAGGGATCTCGGAAAACCGAAAAATAGGTGTACTACTTCTTGCCATATCTCGTTTCTCAGCGGTTACTGATAGCGTAGGTGCTGAATTGGGCGATAAGGTCATATCAATGACTGCTAAACGCCTTCAAAAAATATTCACACACGCAGAGCTAATAGCTCGGACTCATGGGGATCACTTTTGTTTACTTTTCCTAGACGACTTCGATCTTGCCGAACAGATAAGGCTTGTAAATGATTTCACTGAACGTCCGCTTGCAATGCGAGGCGAAATCATAGTGCTGAGTGTTAGGATCGGTAGCGCAATTGCTGAAAGCGGTAGCGAATCTCCAATAATATTGCATAACAAGGCTGAAATAGCGCTACATCGAGCTAAAAAAGACCAAGTTAACGCATGTTTCTATAATGAAACCTACAAAATCGAAGCGCGTGCATCTCATAAACTTGAAAATGACCTGCGTGTTTCATTAATTAATAATCATGCTGAACTACATCGAGGAATAAGCAATAACGAATTTCGCTTGGTATATCAGCCAATCGTTGATACAAGCACAAACAAAGTTATTGCGTTTGAAGCACTAATACGCTGGCATCATCCTACGCGAGGCTTCGTATCGCCGGCAGATTTTATACCAATGGCTGAATCGATACAGGTCTTAGATGTGATAGGTAGTTGGGTCTTTAAAAAAGCATGTCAGGACGCTGCTGGCTTTCCAAAGAATAGTGATGGTACTTCAATCGGTGTAAGCATCAATGTTTCTGCGACTCAATTTATTAATCCCGATATTCTTCTCATTACAGCACGAGATGCAATACAATCCTCAGGTATTGATCCTCAATTGGTAAAAATTGAAATTACCGAATCAGCGGCATTACGAGCAAAGATGATAGAGACCGTGGTTAAATTAAAGGAGATTGGATTTAAACTGTCTCTTGATGATTTCGGCACGG
>CBFHTO010000080.1:0-13334 GCA_965658765.1 Glaciecola sp.
CCTTAATGGACTTAGGTAATAGTCTTGCGTATTGGGTTCAAGCGGATGACGACTTCTTTGCGCGCAGTACGCAGCGTCAACCGACTCATATCCAAGGCATGATGACGCGCCAAGAAGTGATTGATTATTACTGCCATAAACAGGGCCTCGAACCAAACGAGTTCGCTTTTTATGAGGTTTATGGCTTGTTCCGCTTAGCCGCGATTGTGCAGCAAATCTATTATCGTTATCACCATAAACAAACAAAAAACAAAGCTTATAAAAACCTTTGGGTCTTCGTGCATTATTTACTGTATCGTTGTAACAAAATAATTAAGCGGCATCGTTAGTGTAATAATTGCAAAAGCAAATGAAATAATAATAAAAAGGCATGCTATGAGAAAAAACATCCTCATTACAGGGGCAAGCTCTGGTTTAGGTCGGGAAATGGCCATCCAATTTGCTCGCAAAGGTCGCAATTTAGCGCTTTGCGCTAGGCGCATTGAAAGGCTTGAAGAGTTAAAAACAGAAATTGCCAAGCAGTGTCCAGATGTGAAAGTGTTTATAAAAGCCTTAGATGTAAACGATCATGACGCGGTATTTGAGACCTTTAATACTTTTAAACAAGAAATGGGCGAGCTCGACCGTGTAATTGTGAATGCAGGTATGGGAAAAGGTGCCTCGATAGGCACCGGTTATTTTCACGCCAACAAACAAACTGCCATAACCAACTTTGTTTCTGCGCTTGCCCAATGTGAGGCGGCAGTGGCCATTTTCAGAGAACAAAATCATGGGCACTTGGTAACAATTTCTTCAATAAGCGCTGTTCGAGGCTTTAGACGCGCCTTGAACGTTTACGCCGCAACAAAAGCTGCTATCACCTCTTTAAGCGAAGGTTTACGAATAGATTTGGCTCGTACGCCAATCAAGGTAAGCACAATTCACCCAGGGTTTATCCGCAGCGAAATAAACGAAAAAGTAGAGAAAGTCCCATTTATGGTCGATACCGAAACAGGCTGTAAAGCCATCGTAAAAGCCATTGAGAAAGAAGGCGCGAATAGCTACGTTCCAAGTTGGCCTTGGTCTGTTATGCAAGCGCTAATGCGCATCGCACCGCTCAGTGCACTTGCCAAAATGAGCTAGTACTTCATGGAAGCAAGCGTTTTTACTCAGGGCAAAAGACAATTAAAAATATTCGTTAGTATTGCAGGATAAGCGCTAAAATTTAACGCAACAAAACAATGATTGAATAAAGGCGCGCTTTTCAGCAGACTAGTGTCTATTGTTATTCAAAGATGAAAACAGAGCACTCAATGACCTTCACCAAACTTTTTCCGCGCAGTGTACTTGCGCTTTTTATACTAGCTTTTGTATGTTCTCACACTTTTATTCCTAGTGCCTTTGCAAAGGCTGGTCCCAAAAAAAGTGAAATTTCCGAAACAGTCAAGCGCGCTTTAAAAGAGTTTTACACACCTGCAATGAGCGTTGGGGTAGTGCATAAAGGCAAGGTTGTAATGGCCCAAGGCTTTGGCTACGCTGATATAGAAAACCAACAAAAAGCAGATGCGGATACCTATTTTAGGCTCGCTTCTACTAGTAAAGCATTTACGGCTTCAGCGCTGGCGATACTGGTCGATGAAGGACTGCTCTCTTGGAACGATAAAGTGGTTGAACACTTGCCTGACTTCCAGCTCTACGACCCCTACGTAACCGCAGAATTTACGATTCTTGATTTGTTAACACATCGCAGCGGCTTAGTAAGCGGAGCAGGAGATAGTATGATTTGGCCTGAGCCATCTGGTTTTAGCCGTGAAGAAGTCATCCACAATCTTCGTTATTTAACCCCAGAATACAGTTTTAGAGCTCGATATGCATACAGCAATGTCATGTACATCACCGCAGGAGAGGTAGTAGCAAAACTGTCTGGTATGAGCTTCGATGACTTTATCGAAAAACGGGTTTTTAAACCGCTTAATATGAACTGTTATTCTGGTGATATGCCTCCAATCGCGCTTGCCAATAGCGCTAAGGCTTATGGTCATAGTAATGAGAGAGGCATTTACGAAATTCCAAGAAACGGCATTAACGGTAAAAAGCTTATGTCGGCAGCAGCTGGGGGCATGGTATGCAGCGCAAATGGAATGATTAAATGGATGCAAGCTTTGTTGAGCAAAAAAGGATTACCGTTTTCAAATACTCAGCTTGAAGCTATGTTCAGCCCTCAGACTATTTTAGGTGTATCTCGCATTGAGCGTGAATGGGACAACACCTTCTTTAAAAGCTATGGCTTAGGTTGGCGACTAGACAATATTGGCGCGCTAAAAGTGATATCACACACAGGTACATTATCTGGATATCAGGCGTATGTCGTGCTCATTCCAGAATTAGAACTAGGCGTAAGCTTGCTGAACAATGGTTCTTATTCTGCAGCACGTGGCTCGGTAATGCAGAGCATCATTAAGCGCTATCTCAACGATTATGGCTATACTGATCAAGAAAGCGTCGACTGGATAAATACTTATATCAATTACATGGATGAACGTGAGCAGGCGTATTTAGCCAGACAAGAAACACCTGAAGCCAGCTTACCTATGCTATTGAGTTTGGATGACATTGAAGGTGAATATAAAGATCGCTGGTTTGGCTCGCTTATCCTCAAAATGGATGGCGATAAGATGCGCATATACTCCTCCAGAATGAAAACCTTAGTCGGTAGTGTTAGTCCTTTCCAAGCGAGTAGCTTCAAAGTAGATTGGGACAACACTAACGCCGCAGGGCCAGCGTTTATGCATTTTGAGACCGATATAAAAAATAAGATCATCAGCGCATCGTTGCATCCATTTTCAACTCGAATCTTTAGCAATCACGCCTATCGAGACATGACTTTTTATCCGGTAACTGAGCCAAGTGTCTCTAGCCAGTAAATTATTTATACCGATTGCATTATCCGCCGCGAGCTTTTCGCTGGTGTATCTTGCGATTGAGAAAACACCTGTATTAAAAGAACGTGCCAAGGCGCTTCAGCCACAACAAGCAATGCTTATGAAGCAGCAAATGGATGAACTGAGCAAAAATCTCAGAGTTGTGGAAGATGGGGAAAACCTTAATAAGACAGAGCGCTACCGATTAGTCGTCAAGAGAGAGCAAATAAACGCACTCAATAGTACCCTAGGCCACTTACTTGATAAAACCGTATTCGGAGTAGGTTACACACCAGTAAGCGCTCAATTGGCCTTATCTAGAGAAATACATTTACTTGAGCAAACTCGCTACATTAATGTGTATTGCGAAATTGCATTGAGTGATTTAAGCACAAGCTCAATGACAAATACTGGGTTTAGAGCAAGTGATAATAATAAGCCAAAACCTATCAGCAAAATTGACTTTTGTCGTATCGGTCGCGTTGAAATACCAGGCTGGGCGGTTTCAGGAATTTTATATGGCTTAAATGCACTGTTGGTCGACTTAAAATTTGCCGAGGCAATTGACCAAAGTATTCAAGATGTCTATGTCGAAGACCAGGCTTTGGTTCTGTTTCTTGATAAGAACTTACAGTTTTTCGAGAAGAACCTTATCAAAACCGAAAAGGCAGACAGCTTTGCCTATTCAATGTTCAAGTCACGAGCGCCAGACACGGAACTCATTCAACTCTACTTAGACAGCCTACCAAACTCACCACAGTCACGGGAATTACATGTGTATGTTCGTCGACTAATGCAACTCGCGGCTATTCGCTCCGTGGATGGTGATCCGATAGAAGAAAACAGAGCTGCGTTATGGGCACTTGCTTCAAGCTTAGGTAGCTCTCAGTTTGCGAAAATACTTGGGGTAACTAAATTCCAAAGAAACTACCAAACTCGTCTTAGAAATCGCCGAGATTTAAGCTTACACTTTTTATTTTCAGCCATAATTGCCGATTTAAGTAATAGCCGATTTAGTTTAAATATTGGCGAGCTAAAAGAAATTATGGATACCGCAAAAGGCGGCAGTGGTTTCAGTTTTGCAGATCTATTAGCTGATAATACTGGCGTGGCCTTTGCAAAAGTACTGACCTACGACACAGGCTCTGCCATACGAGCGCAAAACCTATTTATGCAAATGAGGTCAGAAGATGACCTGATACCTAGTATAGATAAACTGCCCGAGGGCTATAGCGAAGTGAATTTTGCTAAAGACTTTCAAAACACCCAGTCTAAGGAATATAAAGCCTTTGTCGAGGCAATTAATGCGCGGATCCTATCATTAGAAGTATACTCTTCCTTAAACTCCATCGAATAAAATACTCACGCTCATGGTGTCTACCTTATGGCCAAAACCTTTGCTCGTTGGCTTTAGTTTGTTGACCCTAGCAGCTTGACCTTAGCAGCTTGAGCTTAGCTACTTGAGCTAAGTGGCTTGAGCTTAGCTACTTGAGCTAAGTTACTTGAGCTTAGAAGCTTGACTTCATTTCAGCCTTATCTCTGCCTGACTGATCTCGAAAATCTTGAAAACAAACCAGACTTAACAACCATCGGAGCTAGAATTGCAATATTAGGCCGTAATTAGTTAGTCGCTTAATATAAAGCGAATGTGATTGGTGTATGCAAATAAAGGTTCGACTTTATCTTCAATTTCGCCGTTCATTATCGAACGCAAACTAGTATTTATTTCGGTGCTTAATCGTGCTCTTAGGAAACAACTTTCCCCATCGCTGCCTGCTTTATTCAATGGAATGATGGAAGATGTCGAGTTAGCTAGGGGCTCAATTGTATTGATTTCATATTCTTCAACCCGACCGCTCACACAATTACTGATCAAACTCACCTTAAACGGAAGCGCTAAGGATTCGACATCGCGTTCAATTGAAATATTTATTTTTGCGGTGAGTCCTTTCTCTATTTCTTCACTTACCTGCCCTACAGCGATCGGCGCTTGCGATTGACTGATTTGTGCAGAAAGCTTAAGTTGCTGAAGAATCCTTCCATGATCTGAGAAAAACGTCCCTGCTCTCAAGGCTTTTAGAATGCCTTGATGTGTATCTTCGGGCACACTCAATCGAACTCTGGCAAAGGCACAAGGTGCATAATCCATGCTTGCATTGTGATAATCGGATACCGCAAGCGCTCCCCAAAACTGTACACCCGAATCTAAAAGCTGATCCCATGTCGAACCCACTGCTGCGACTGCTGGATCCCATCGGTCTATAGTGCTGAATAATGTCCGATAGCTACCCACTGGTGTGTTTCTTTGGTGCCCTGGTGCGCCCGACATTGCCATTAAGACTTGGTTATTGTTACGCCATTTAAGAATATCTTGTAGGTTTTCTTTTTCATCAGAATCTTTGCGACTAGGGTGATTGTAAATGGCAAAGTATTCTTCTGAGAGTTGATTTTCGCCCATAATTGAAGAGAAGTAGAATTCCGGCTGCGCCCCTTTTGACTGCCTTCTAAGTTTCAGTAGGCCGGTCTCTTTAAACATACTAGCTTCGTTTTTGGGGAGCGTAATAATATTTACATGCTCCCTACCCTTATACGGCGGTGGATTTAATTCAATGCCGTTGAAGATAGTCAGTTCAGGATACTCCATACGTGCTTTTTGTATCGCTTGAACACGCTCATTTTGAAAGGTTTTACTCGAATCCGCATGGTCGGTGATAGCCAATGCATTGCAGCCATTGACGACGGCCAAACTTGCCAATTCACTTGGGCTCAATGCCCCGTCTGAAAAGTTCGTATGAACGTGAGTATCCATAATTACACTTGCCGGAGAATTAGCCCAAAAAGGGTTTGTGTAATCTCGGATTTTTGTATTACCACCTCCTACAACGACAAAACCAATGATCGCTACCATTACAATTGAGGAAACCAATAAAACCGGTTTTTTAAACATAAAATAGCTTCCTTTAGCATTAGTATTTATATGAATTTCCTTTCGTTTTGCGAGGTCAGTCTCTTGCTCTGTAGCCTCACCTTTTTTCTCATCGATTGTGCGTTCAGAAATATAATTACTCACATCAGCAACTTGAGCCATATTATTTTTGGCTTCCAGATCGTTTTTGATAATAGTAGTGTTGCTAGCTTTAGCACCATTTGAAGAATTGGTACTACTTTGATATTCACTGTATAAGCGACTTTTACTCGCGTGTAGTCTCGAGTTTTTAATACGTCTGTTTGACGATGCAAAGAACCGCCCATAGCCGATCATTAGTCCTGCACTTAAGGACAAGCACAGCCCAATATTAACAATGGCCCAGCGGAGCTGAAGCTCACTTTCAGGCAATAATTCACTGCGGTCTGGCCCAAGTAAAAAGTCTACTCCCGAAAAAGTATAACCGTATTTTGAAACATTTTGTTCGAGGCCATTCGAAAGCAAAAACCAATTAACAGGTACCGAGCCTGCAGTGACTATGAGCGCTAAAATAAACACGACAGGCCTACGAGTGCTTGCTGACCAAGCTAGGAAAGACGAGACTGCAATTAGGCAAAATACCAGCAGATACAAGTACCCTCCACCACCGAGTCCATACTCACCGTCTCTTGCGATAAGCTCGTTGAGATTGTCGGTCGACGAATAGTCAAAGGTGATGAGTTTACAAAGGAAAAACCAAGGTAGAAGCACAATGAAGCTTGTGGCGCATTGCTTTATGCCTCGCCTCACATCGCGTTTATTGCCATTAGTACTCCCGCTATTAATTTGAGCGCTAAGATTCTTAGAATATGATGTAGAAGACGCGTGCGAATATGACTTGCCAGTCTTGGGGAAGATTTGATTTAAACATAATGTGCACCACATTATGAGATATAACACAGGTCCTGTTAGGGCACTAAAACGCACAAATGGCTCTACTACTCGGCTAAATGCAGCGGCATTTTCAACGCCAACTAAATAGACAAAGTCTCGGCCCGGCTCGCCTAAGATGAGCTCGCCTGTAAGCTGATAAACAATGTTTGAAGACCCATTGATATCGGCAATACTTTCGGGCGTTACAGACAGCTTCAAACACAGCAGTGTGAGCATGCTCACTAAGGCTAAATAAAGAGGTGCCTTGTAGTGAGTGATGTGATCACTCGCAACTTTTTGGGCAACCCAAACCCCGCCCAAGCTAAAAATAAGCATGCCCGTAGCAAGAAAAGCATAATTAAAAAAGTTATTACTTCCGCCGTATAACTGCGCAACATTATAAGGCAAATTGGGCAAGTTCATTACCGCCATTTGCCCTAAGACCAAGGCAAAGAAGGTGGCTATGATCCCGGTGTTTTGAACCATCAAATGGCGCAGTGAGTTCGGCTCTTGTGCAACCCCTTCATTTTGCGCTTCTGCAAAAGCGTTTTCTGTGCTTTTCTTCATTGAATCTAACGCAATTGAGTGTGATGTACTTGAGTCTGATGCACTTAAATCTGATGCGCCTAAGTTTGATGCATTTGAGTTTGACTCATCTGCAGCTTTCGCAGATAAGGCGTCGTCGTTTGATGCTGAGATTGGGAGCTTGGAAAAAAGTTGTTCGTGTACCGTCTTTAAGAGATACGCACTTAATATGACCAAAATCACATCTGTGATGTCAGACGTGCGAGACACCAAAAACATCTGCGAAAGCTCAACGCTAAATACCAGTGCAGACAAAACAAGCGCAGACTTAACGAGCGATTTACCCGCTAACCAACAAAACCAAAGTAAAGACGCAAAGAACACCAACTTGTGTAACATTGCAGACAAGTTGACTAACATGCTGCCGTCAAGTGAAGCTTTAAAAGGCAATAAATGCATACTCTGCGTGTACGCGCTAAGCTGAAAAGGCGTTAGATTAGCTATCATGTAAGATAAACCAATGAGTAAAATCAGAACATTAGAAGGCACCGCTGAGGCATCTTTATGCACTGGCGAGCGATCAAACCTACCTGGCAATTGAGGCTTAAGATATGTAAAGGGAATTAGGGTAAATACAATTAAGGCAATAGCAAGTCCTAAGGCTTTGCTTAAAATAAAATTACTGTCGACAATAAAAAGTTGAAGGATTATGCTCAGGGCGCTGAACAAGAAGATAAGCACGCCCGAAAACCCTAAATGTCGAATAAACAATAAACTCAGTAAATACAATCCAAAGTACTCAAGTACCAGACCCATTCCTACCGAGTCTGTGCTGAGCATGTTTTTAATATTGATAACGACTAGCCCGATATCCAAAGTTGGCACAAAAGGTTTATACAAGGCGATAAAAAGTAGCAGTAACAAACCTAGGCTGAGTAGTTTCTCGTTAGAGAGGTGTGCGATGAGTGGGTTTAGTCGATGCTGAAATAGCCCAAGACCGACAAACCCAATCACAAAACCAATGAGGTTAAAAATCGCATCTGCGCCATATGGGATTCTACCGTCGACGAAGAGTTGAGCGACTTGCACTAAAAATGCGAACACAAAACTTATTATCGAATACAAGAGCAGAGACGGCTTCTCAGCGCTTGGGCTATTTGACCGCGAATCACGCGAGGTAAATGCAGCAGCTAAGCCTAGGGGTACAAATAAAAGAATGTTAGAAAGTAAATCAGATTTGCCGGTACCGAGCACTGAAAAGTTAAATAATGCGCTTATTTGGGCTGTGGAAGGCGAAGAAAGGTCAAGATTGAATGGATACAGTGATCCATAAACAATAAGCAAACAAATTATCGCCTGAATACTTCTCATTTTTAGCAAACGTCCCTGCTGGTTATGTCACATATATACTTCAAGCTTGAGCAAGTTCAATGCGGATTGACGAACAGATGCCATCAAACACACCTTTTATCGAATAAATCGAATCTAAACAAAACGTCTTATATTTCAATCAAGCATACAACTTTTGGTTGAAGGTTTTGACTTACTTTATCAACTCGCGCAAAGTGTATCATAATAACAAAGTCTAGATTATAGCTTAAAATATGTACGCACAAAAAGAAGCCGGACGCTCTCACAAAAAGCTTGTAACGGTAGTGAGCCTAATATGGATGTTGATTGCTTGCACTGAACAAAATCTAGCGCCAATTGAACAACAAATTGAAAAGCAAGCAAGAGCCACTGATCTCAGATTTGGTACGCGTTTTACCGAAGCTGAAAGTAAGCATTTTAAGCCGCCCACGTTTACTCGAATTACCGATTTTCATCAATTAAAAGGCAGTGTGCTGTGGGGTGCAACAGGCAGAGACGATAAGGGTAATGTGTATTTTGGTTTGTCTAGCTCGCATAAAAACGACAATACAGCTTATCTGTATATGTATCAGCCCAAGTATGACCAATTTATCTATCAGGGGAATGTGATAGAGCAACTTGAACAACAGGGTTTAAGTTACCAAGGCAACTCTCAAAATAAGATTCACAGCAAAATAGTCCAAGCTGATGACGGTATGATTTACTTTGCTAGCTTTGACGAAAGAGGTGAAAGCACTAAAACTGGAGCTCTACCGACACATGGAGGACATTTATGGCGAAAACAGCCAGAGTCCTCAAACTGGGAGCACTTGGCAAAGACAAAACATCCATTGATTGCAATTCAAACTGCGGGTCATTATGTATACGGACTCGGGTATTGGGACCACGTCTTGTATCAGTTTGATACAAGAAATCAAAAAATGCGCACACTGACAGTGGGTGCATCCTTAGGGCATGTGTCGAGAAACTTTTTTGTTAATGCACAAGGTGATGTATTTGTTCCGCAAGTTCATAAAAATGAGGCACAAGCATACGAGAGCTCCCTAGAACACTATAACTCAAAGCTTGAGCTAGTTAACTCTTATCCGATGCCTGATTACGTTTACGCAAATAAAAATAGTCAGCATGGCATCATTAGTTTCACTAATATGGCAAATGACGACATATATTTTGTCACGGGTACAGGTGCTCTCTATGAACTCTCTCGTAAGCGGTCATATGGTCTTAAGCCATCTGCGCAAGATTCTTCTCTAGCTTCTGCGAGTTATTCGTCAAATAGTGCGTCGAATTCTGTTTCGAATAATGCGCCAAATAATAGAGCCTATTCACTACGTCTTGTTGAGTTTATTGGGGATAGCGAGCTTGCTGGTACCTATGCGCCAAGCTTGTTCACTATCGATGGTGATGACTTTTTAGTGATCTTCGGTAAGCAGCCGGGTCAGGCACATTACCATTGGTTCATCCATCAAATATCGACACAAACGACTGTTAGCTATCCTTTACCAGATATAACTTCTAAGCAATTACTCTATGGAAGCGTTACGAGAGACGATCTAGGAAACTTTTATGTCGTGGGGCAAGGGCCTAATAAGCAAGGCGATACCGCAGCAGTAATATTTCAATTAAGCTATGATTAAGCGAATTCAAAACATAGTAAAATAATGAGCTAAACTACTATAGGAGGCTTGGCTATGCCGACCGCTGCCGCTGTGCATATTTTAGTCAAAACAGAACAAGAAGCACTCTCCCTCGTGAAGCAACTTAGCTTAAAAAAAGGTAAAAACTTTGCTCAACTGGCGAAAAAGCATTCCATTTGCCCCTCAGCTAAAAAAGGCGGTGAATTAGGTGAATTCAGTAAGGGAAAAATGGTAAAGGCCTTTGATGATGTGGTATTTAAGAAAGAAATTCTAAAAGTACATGGGCCAATAAAAACAAAATTTGGCTACCATCTCATCAAGACCTTATATCGAAATGCCTAGGAAGCTTACATTTACGCCCTATTTGATCCTAAAAATCTGATCCAAGGAAAGTTTCTCGGCACCCCAAATTATCACTGCAAGTAACATTAATCCCCATATTACATGTAGGTTGTATGCAGCTTGTGGAATGTCCTCAAGGCTGATCACTGCCACATAATTAACCACAAAAAGTCCTGCCGCGGCTTTGCGACTAAATAAGCCAAGCGCAAGAAGGACTGGCAAAACCAATTCGCCAAATGTTGCCAAATATGCAGCGAATGTAGGTGATAACACAGGGACTGCATACTCGTATTCAAACAATAGTAGCGTACTTTCCCAATCGTTTAGTTTGGTTAAACCAGATTTGAAAAATACCCATGCAACATATAAACGCGCAGCTAGTAAAGCTGGGATAGCAAGGTAGTTGGCTTTGCCGAATACGGCATTATAGATAGAAATTATGACTTTCATGTTCAGTTTCCACTTTTAAATATAGGTAATGCTGTTGTTATCTTTTTAGGCCAACTACTAGGTATTTTGCATAACTACAGTTACAGCAACCGCAATAGCAACAGCGAATAAAATAGGCTTGCTTAATGTGTAAGAAAAGTTAAAAACTATTAGGCTCTATTGACCTAGTAACCGAAACTATTTTTTTGGTTTGAATGCACTCTTGTAAAAAAGTCGACAAGCGTACTTCATCTTCAAAACAAGCGAAAACATCTTCAATTGAACGCCCATCACTCATCATTTTGTAGGCGTTTATTGTGTCGGCTTGGCAGTATTCAAATATTCCCTTGTAACGCTCTCTCCACAAAATAATAGACCTGGTTTTACGCGAAGATATTGCATCGTTGATGAGTTTATTTATCGAACTAAGATAAGCCTCTCTTTGAGGACCCGACTGTAAGCTTGGCTCGTGTACTAATTGATATAATTCATATACTGGAAAGAACACCTCAATCATTTGAAAACCAACGCCTAACTCGAAGCGCAAAGTCGATAAATCTTCACTTTGTAATTTCGCAAAGGATTCAGGTACAAATGCCTTATTTTTGAGACGTTCTATAGACGCAATATGCCAATCTAATAGAGCGATCTCCGGCAGATACACAGCATCCGAAACCTGATTTTGCTGCAACAGGAAGTCACTGAAGCCTGAGCCATATTCTGCCCAATCAAAGGTGTTTTTTGGGTATGCAGATAAATATCCTGCAGCCAATGTGCGGAAGGAATGCTCATCTAATAAACCTTTTAAAGTAGGGTACGAGATTGAAAGCGCTCTTATGCCTGTTTCAACATAATTGTTAGCGTAAACGCCTATGGCGGGATGCTTGTCTTTGATATTTTCTGCAAACAAGATTTCGTTTGAACTGGCGTTTTCAGACGCGATAGCAGCGTTCGATATCTTTAGCATTTGCGAAATAAGTTCTGCTTGATAACTCACTGTTTACCCGCATTCTTTGTCGCGTCAGTCGTACTGCGTTTCGAGTTTTCGCCTATGGGTTTAGGCTCATTGTATGCGCTCTTGTTTGCGTTTGCGTTTGCGTTTGCGTTTGCGTTTGCGTTTGCGTTTGCGAACAGTCTGGCCTTATTTGCTTCTTGACACAAACGCTCCCAACTTGGCAAATTATTGTCCCATTCAATCAAAGTCGGGATATGACCAAAATATTGAGTGGTCTGCTGATATAAGTCCCAACACTCTTGGGAAACTTGAGCACCGTGGTCGTCCACTACAAAGCCACGCACACGCTGTTCTGTGAAGCCTGCAAGATGGATTTCTTGTACAATATGCTTTGGTAAAGTTTGTACTTTTGCAAATATCTCGCTTACTGACACTTTTTTATTCTTTGCATTAACAATCAAGTTGTTTAAATCGAGCAGTAAACCGCAGCCGGCGCGCTCACAAAGTTCGACTAAAAACACAAACTCATCCAACTCATCCCCAAGCTCGGGCTCTAGCGAAGAAGGTTCGATATAAGCCGATAGATTTTCGATCAAAATTGAGCGACCAAGTGCGTTTTGCACTTTATCTATGTTGTTGGATAAGAGCTCAAGGCTATGGTGGTTATATGCTAAAGGCAACAAATCGCCAGAATGCACAAGCGTATTATGTACTATCGCTCGGTTAAAACACAGGTGCTCTGACACAAATTGAGCATTACTTAATTTCACCACTTGGGCAAACTGCTTTAAAGTTTCTTCGGGCACCTCTACTTGAGAACCGAGGCCTAGCGATGTGCCATGCACACTCATCGTGTACTTTTCAGAAATGTCTTTCAGTAAATCAATGAGTGCTCCGCCTTCGGCAAAAAAATTCTCTGCGTGTATTTCAAGAAAATCAATTTGGCTGTTGGAAGCTAAGTGCTTGAGCGCATCGTTGTAGTGAGGATGACGTAGCCCAAGTCCTATAAAAGACTCGGGCTTAGCAGGAGACGGAGAAAATGACAATCTATGAACTTAGCTATTAGATTTCTTGGCTTGCATTTCTTTGAAAAGTTTCTTGGCTTCTTTACGATTGTAACCACCAAGATCTTTACAAGTACCTGCTGGCACTAAACGCCATTCACCAATATCATTATCTACTGTCGATTGCCCAGCACAGCTATGTGTTCCGGCTAAGTTACCACAATCATTTTGCCCTGCTAATGATACCCCGTAGCATTTCTCTTTCTTTTTGCCAGCAGCTTCAACCGATTCGGCAACGCCCATAGTCATAACAGTAGCAAGTGCAGCTGCAAC
>CBFHTO010000081.1:0-12935 GCA_965658765.1 Glaciecola sp.
AAACACCAACACGATGGCAATGTTACCGTAACGTTTCATGATGAGAGCTAAATCGGAATGATTGAGTAAGTAACATGCAGTAATCAGTGGGTATAAAGAGCCTACCCACGTCAAACCAATCAATGAATGAATAGCAATCTGAATTTCGCCGAACGTGACAAACTGACTGGCATGTCCGGTCAGGGAGAACGTAAACGCTAGCGGCAGCAAAAATATTACACTGCTGCCTAGCAAAATCTTGAAAGATACTAAACCATGACCGCGTTTGAGTTTTTGTAACAGAAACCAAGCAAGCAAGCCGAACAAAACAAAGATAACGGCGTGAATAGTGGCAATAGTTCCTACCTGTGAGCGCCACATCATCTCCATCATGAAAGGAGAAAACATGCCTGTAAGTCCCTGCTCTGCCATATAGCCAGTCTGAATGAAAAAACCAGCGACACTAGCAAAAAAACCAACGATTGAAAGACGAAAAGAGTAGCTTAAGGTAATCAGTTGCCAGCTTTGATGAGCATTCACTGCAACGCCCTGCTTGCTGCCTTTTAAAAGCAATAAAGTAGCGCAAGAGCCCATGATGCCCATCATTCCTAAATAAACTAGGAATTTGACAAACGCTAGTAATATCGTCCACCATTCTGGCAACATATCAATTTACCTTTTTAATGCTTAATAACTAATGACTCATACCTGAATGATCCATCGAAGTATCCTTCATGTCTTTGTGCTTCATTCCTTTCATCTTTTTACTCACATGCACCATAAATGAAAGCTGTCCTTTCATTTTATGACCGTCATCTCCCATGATGGTCCATGAAACCACGTAAGTATCCACAGCGAGCAGAGGTAAGCTGTAACTGTAGTTTTTGTTCGCCTCCATCGAAGGTTCAAAGCCAACATCCACGGTGTCACCTTTTTTACTGTTGACTTTTAAATCCACAAGACGCACATCATCTGCAAAATTTAGAACGAGCTTGTCTGGACTTTCCATCAACATAGCATTGTCTTTCGGCATTGATGACGCTAACGATGTATGAGCATAAACTTGTGTACTTAAGCTCAGACTTAAAGCGAAAAGTACGATGATTATTGATTTCATATTATTTCCTTAGTAGGTAGTTTGTTTAAATATTTTGTTGTTATTGTTTGATATCGTAAAAAGCCTGTCGTTGGTGGCGGACGGATTCTCGCAGACGCATAGTGGCGGGCGAAAGAGTTCGCCACGCTACCACTTGTCGACAATACTCTTATAAAATTTCTTTCCTTGCTTGAAGCGAGCATCAGAAAGTATCCGGCAAGTTTTTAATTTGCCTTTTCTTCCACAGAAAGTATATAGCGGGTAAAACCAACAAGGTCAGAAGTAACGCGCTAACCATGCCGCCAACCATTGGGGCAGCAATACGACTCATGATTTCAGAGCCAGTGCCTGTGCCATAAAGTACGGGTAGTAACCCAAATATTATGGTCGCTGTGGTCATCATAACCGGTCGAACTCGTAATCCAGCACCATGCATCACCGCCTCACTTAACATGTTGATGGTAGGTTTAACACCCTCAGATTTACATTTGTCGACCAGTGCTTGATACTCATGATTTAAGTAAACCAACATGATCACGCCAATTTCTACGGCAACACCTGCAAGTGCAATAAAACCGACGCCGACGGCAACTGAAAAGTTGAAGCCCTCTATGTACATCAGCCAGATACTTCCCACCATAGACAGTGGTAAAGTCCCCATAATGATCGCTACTTCGATGAAGTTTCGAAAGTTGAGATACAGTAGAATAACGATGATAGCTAGCGTCAGAGGAACCACGTAGGTTAATTTCTCTTTAGCTCGCAACATATATTCATATTGTCCAGACCAGTTCACCGAATAACCTGCCGGCAAGACTAGTTGTTCGCTCACTGCTTTTTGGGCTAAAACCACATAGGAACCAATATCGACACCATCGATATCCACATACACCCAGCCATTAAGTCGTGCATTTTCACTTTTAATACCTGGAGGACCATCTTCAATATACACATCCGCCACATCGGCCAAAGCAATGCGTTTACCCTGTGGTGTAACGATAGGTAATAAAGATAAGGACTCAGGCGATGACCGATAAGACTGCGGGTAACGAACATTTACAGGGTAACGCTCTAAACCTTCAACGCTTTGAGTCACGTTCATTCCGCCAATTGCACTTGAGACAACTTGTTGCACGTCAGCGATGTTTAGACCATAGCGAGCAGCCTTTTCGCGCTGAATATCTACTTTGACATAACGTCCTCCCGCCACACGCTCTGAATAAACAGAGGCAGTCCCGTCAACATCAGAAAGTATGGTTTCAATTTGCTGTCCAATCTTCTGAATTTCCATAAGATCAGGGCCACCAATTTTTATACCAACGGGCGTCTTTATGCCTGTTGCCAACATGTCAATTCGCGTCTTAATAGGCATTACCCAAGCATTTGTTAAGCCCGGCAATTTGACCACTGAATCAAACTCCTTTATCAAATCATCAGTTGTTAAACCTTCTCGCCACTGTTCTTTAGGTTTTAATTGAATAAAGGTTTCTATCATCGTTAAAGGAGCCGGATCGGTTGCGGTATCAGCGCGACCTACTTTTCCAAACACGGTGTCAACTTCTGGGACGGTTTTGATCAATTTGTTGGTTTGTTGTAACAGCTCTCTCGCTTTGCCAATCGATATACCGGCATAGGTTGTTGGCATGTACATCAAATCCCCCTCATCTAAAGGCGGGATAAACTCGCTACCGATTTTGTTCACGGGCCACAAACCTATCGCTAGAACTAAAACCGCAGCTAACATCGTTAATTTAGGAAAACGCAGCACAGTTCTAAGCGAAGGCATGTATAAAAACGTCAAGAAGCGATTCACTGGATTTTTGCTTTCAGCAAGTATTTTACCGCGCACAAAATATCCCATAAGAACTGGCACGAGCGTAATTGCAAGTGCTGCTGAGGCCGCCATGGCATAGGTTTTGGTGAAAGCAAGTGGTGAAAACATTCTCCCTTCTTGTGCCTCAAGCGTAAACACAGGCACAAAACTCACCGTTATAATTAGAAGGCTGAAAAACAATGCAGGTCCCACTTCAGATGCTGAGTCCACAACTATTTGCCATCTGTTCTCTTTAGTTAAAGGGGTGCGCTCCATGTGTTTATGCATATTCTCAATCATCACTATGGCCCCATCGCTCATCGCACCGATTGCAATAGCAATTCCGCCCAATGACATAATGTTGGCATTGATACCTTGCATATACATCACAATAATTGCCGTGATAATGCCTACTGGAATACTAATGATGGCAACAAGTGACGAACGCACATGGAACAAGAACGCGATACACACCAGTGCAACGACGATAAACTCTTCCACTAATTTCGATGCAAGGTTATCTACCGCTCTTTCTATTAATGCAGAGCGATCGTACACCGTGACAATTTCGACGCCATCAGGTAAGCCCTTTTTAAGGTCTTCTATTTTCGCTTTAACGCCATCAATGGTTTTTTGCGCATTTTCACCAAAGCGCATAACAACGACACCGCCAACGGTTTCTCCTTCACCATTCAACTCGGCTACACCTCTGCGCATCTGCGGACCAAGACGGACATCAGCAATATCTTTTATTAAAAGCGGCGTTCCATTATTGTTCACACCTAAAGGAATCAGTTCGATATCCCTTTTACTTTCTATGTAGCCTGTCGCGCGAACCATATATTCAGCTTCAGCCATTTCAATGACGGATGCGCCCACCTCCTGATTACCGCGCTTGATGGCCATTTGAATGTGAGAGAGCGGAATGCCATATGCTCGCAACTTCTCAGGATCTACCTGCACTTGGTATTGCTTTACCATGCCACCAATAGCTGAAACTTCAGAGACGCCTGGCACCGTTTGAAGCTCATATTTAAGGAACCAATCCTGCAAGCTTCGCAGTTGGCTGATATCGTTTTGCCCCGTTTTGTCGACAAGAGCATACAGATAAACCCAACCCACGCCGGTAGCATCTGGCCCCAATTGTGGTCTTGCGTTTTCGGGTAGATTTGGCGCAACTTGCGACAAGTATTCAAGCACTCGACTACGCGCCCAGTATAAGTCAGTGTCATCATCAAAGATGATGTAGACATAAGAATCGCCAAAGAACGAATATCCTCTCACAGTTTGTGCTCCAGGCACTGACAGCATTGCGGTAGTCAAAGGATAGGTAACTTGATCTTCTACCACTTGAGGCGCTTGCCCTGGATAACTAGTCTTAATAATTACCTGCACGTCCGACAAATCAGGCAATGCATCAACCGGCGTATTTTTAATGGCAAACAAACCACCACCCACTAGAATGAGCGTCGCCAGTAGCACAAAAAATCGGTTATTGACCGACCATCTAATTATGGCAGCTATCATTGATGAGCTCCTTGATGGTCTGAATGATTAGCATGATCCATGTCTTGGGTATCGTCCATATCTTGGGTATCGTCCATATCAGTCATCGAGCCCATGATGTGGACAGTTGCCACTTCAAAACTTCCAGAGTCGGTTTTGACAATTTCCATGTGCAGTGACATACCGGCTTTCAATTCTTCAATAGCAACGCTATCGGCAACATCGAAATCCATTGTCATACTCGGCCATTCCCACTCATCAATAGGCCCGTGATCAACGTTGATTTTTCTGCTCTCCATCATCACGTTATTTATGGTTGCCTCTGTCCAAACCGACATAATAGGCTCTTCCATACTCTGCATTGCGTCATGACCTGAATCAGTGCTGTCCGCAGAGCTATCCATATCATTCATCGAATCCATGATATGAATGGTGGTAACTTCGAAACTTCCCGAGTCAGTTTTAGTGATTTCCATATGAAGTGACATGCCGGCTTTTAACTCATTAATGTCGACGCTTTCGGCAACGGTAAAATCCATTGTCATGCTCGGCCATTCCCACTCTTCAATAGCGCCGTGATCCACATTTATCATTCTATGATCAGTCATCACGCTATTTACGGTCGCCTCTGTATATACCGACTGTGAAGTCGCTTCAGGCTCCTCCATCCTTTTGAAATCAGAACTAATGCTGCTTTCTGAATCGAGTAAAAATTGTGCTGACGTAACGATTTTGTCGTTGAGTCTCAAGCCTGATAAGATCTCCGTATATTCATCAACTACCTGTCCTACTTCTACTGACACAGACTTAAACTTACCGTCTCCAAGTGCTAAAACCACTCTATCTTGGCTACCCGTTCTGATTACCGCCTCAGAGGGCACGAGCAAATTCTCATCTGTTAAATCAGAATGAATCGTTACCTGAGCGAACATGTTAGGTTTTAGTGCATAATCATCATTGGTAAATCTCAGCCTGACTTTAAGCGTCCTAGTCGTTTCATCTAGGGTTGGATAGATATAATCAACATCTCCTGTCCACTCTTTACCCGGGAGATATTCTAAAGTCATAGTCACAGGCAAACCCTCTTGAATTTGAGCAGACTGTCGCTCAAACACCTCAGCATCTACCCAAACTTCATCCAGCGCACCAATTGATAAAATTGTGAGTCCTGGCTTTACGTAAAACCCCTGGCGCACATTCAAGTTATCAACAAAGCCAGTCTGGGGTGCATAGAAGGTAATTGTTTGCTGAACTTTACCAGTTGAGATAAGCGATTGAATTGCAGATTCTGGCATTTGCAGCGCTTTTAACCTTGTTTTTGAAGCCTCTATCAGCTCCTTATTTGAGCGCTTTAAAGCAATAAGATATTCTTCTTGAGCATTTACGAGTTCGGGAGAATAAAGCGCGTACAGTGGCTCGCCCTTTTTGACGTATTCGCCCGCTGCTTTTACGTATAGCTCATCTATCCAACCTTCTACCCTTGGGTGAATATGAACGAGTGTGTCCTCATTATATTGAATATAACCCACTGTTTTTATGGGTACGTGCAAAGACCGCTGCTCCACTTTGGCAGTACGCACACCTAAATTATTCACTACAGTTGGCGAAATTTTCACCGTACCAGGGCTATCGCCAGCGCCTTGTTCATCTTCGTAAACAGGTACTAAATCCATGCCCATAGGGGACTTCCCAGGCTCATCTCTTCTGTAGTTTGGATCCATTGGCGCAACCCAATACAAAGGCTGCTTTTCTCCAGTATCCGCCTTACTATCTTGTGAGCCATTTGAGCTTGGTAATATTGAGTAGGTAAGAGCTGTAATTACAGCGCCTGCTATCACGCCTATAGCGATTGCGTTAACAGTTTTCATTGGTTTGCTCCAAATTCGGACACAGCTTTAAGACTCTGCTCAGAAAAAAAGTAATTTAGTTGAATGTTTGTTTTAAGTAGTTCGACTTCGATTTCTAATGCGTCAATACGAGCATTTAGATCAGCGATCCGTGCTCTCACAACCTCAGCGAAATCACCGTCGTCATTGGTATAAGCTGTTAACGCGGCTTCTGCTTGTTCGCTTGATTGCTGTAGAATATTGGTGCGATATAAAGTTTGTCTTTCCAGCAGTCTTTGTCTTGCTGCAAATATGGATTGCATTTGAGCAAGCATGCCTCTAAGCACTAAACGTTTTTCAGTTTTAATTGCTTCTGATTCGTTAACGGCGGCGCTTACTTCTTTGTCTTGTTTATTTTCTGTAAACAAGGGGAGGTCAAAGCTAACGCCGATTGAAAGAAAATCTGCTCGGCTTCTGTCCATTTGGTCATCTGCTCGATATGCATAGCTGGCGTTTACGCCCCATTGGGGCTTGTATTGCTGTTTTGCTAATTCGATACCCGTTTGACTAGACTTAATCCTACTTTCAACCGCTCTGAGTAGAGGATGCGAGAGAAGTCTGTTCGCCAACATTTGTTGGTTATTGACTTTTAGCATTTCATAGTAGGCATTATCTATCTCTTCAATTTCGGGCAAACCGTCCGGCAATTCAAGAGCGACTGCATTAAAAGAGTGGCTAAAAACGCCCGCATCTCCCCCCGTCAACCATTCTAAAAGATCGGCCGAAGCAGTTTCCTTTTTAGACGATAGCTTTGTCAGCCTGTCTTCAAGTCGCGCGAGTTCTAACTGCGCTCGGATAATATCTTGCTGCCTAACTTTTCCAATTGCAGAGGAGTAATTCGCTTCAGCAATTTCACTGAGCTGTTCAAACAAAGATCTGTCTAGCTCAATTAGCGCAATGCTTTGCTGCGCTAGAAAAACATCTAACCACTTCATAGAAACCGCAACTTGCGTTTTGGCTATTCTATCCAATCGCATAAAAGGATGCTGTGTTGCCAATTCTTCAAGTTGCTTGCGTCTGATGCTTAAACTTTCTCCGCGAGGAAACATCTGTGAAATGCCGACTTTAATTTGAGTCATAGGCTCTTGGTCGAATGCAAAACCATCAGTAGGGACGTTTGCCAACCCTAAAGACACAACTGGATCAGGCAAAGTATCTGCGGCGATACTTGAAGAAATAGTCGCGTTTTCCCGATATTGGCTACCTTCCAACCACGGGTCCTTTTGAATAGCTTGGGCAACAGCCTGCTGCAAAGTAAGGGGGGTCTTTTGTTCTGCTGATATTTGACCACTTGTTGTAACAAGCAAAATTAAGCATGCAAAGCCTTTAAAAGCACTCATCAGAATTGCTCCTCATACGAATTCACCTCTGCAAAAACCTCTGCTGTACCGTCATCTTTGAGCAATAACACTTGATATGGTCTGAATTGATCGCCGTTCTCCATTCCTGGACTGCCAACAGGCATACCCGGCACTGAGAGGCCGATAGAGCCTTGCGGAACATTATCTAAGTATTGAACGATAAATTTGACGGGTATATGACCTTCGAAAACATACCCTTCTGTTGACACCGATGTATGGCAGGAACGGTACATTGGCTTGATTCCGAGATCTTGTTTTTTAGTAGTGAGAAAAACAAGATCATCTACATCGGTTTGGATGCCTTGAGATTCAGCATGATCAATCCATCCCTGACAACATCCACACGACTCGCGTTTAAAAACGTCCAACTTTAAAGTTGACTCAGCATCTTGAGAATTTGTCTTATTTAGTTCAGTGGTAACTGATTCATTTGTGCATGCAACGACAATAGTCACAGAAAAAAGCAGCACTAATTTAGTAAAAAGCAATTTTATTGGCTTCATTTGATTTCTCTTTCTAACAATTTAAATGTCGACTACAGCCTTTATTCGGCGGCGTTCGATATTGGAATTTTGACGAGCTTCGCCAAATTTTTGGAGTTAGGCTATAGAGCGTTTTGGGGGGCGTTGCAAGCGACCAAGGACAGCGTCGTCTGCATCCGTGATAAATGTGTTGGGCTTAAGGGATTTGAAGTCTATTGGAGTTAAAATGTCAAAATTCACGAGCATCGCGATGGACACAATGCCTAGTGGGCAAGCACAACCGTCGCCACAACAATCCGCGCCCATCTGACTCGTCTCATGACTATTTTGTGATGAATTGTGGTCGTTATCCATAAGGTGTTGCTCATGCATGTCGTTTTGCATGTCGCAGCCAGGGCTGGACATCGCAAACGAATCTGCAACTTGAGTGCTTAAAAATATTATAAGCAAAACAGTTTTAATGCATTTACTGACCACACCAACCCTTAATGAATAATCTAATACGACTTTACTATTCTTGAAATAACTTTGATAAGGTATTCTAAATATATTTCCAGTTGAAGAGTATAGTTAAGCAACATGGCACTGCGATTACCTGCTCATTACAATGTTGTAATCTAGTCAGAGCAATCGTTGGCTATTTGTTTACACTGCAATATATTGTTTGTGATAAAAATATGGTCTATTGGCCTGAATTGCAAAATCCGATATTGAACACCGCCTTTTTAAGCACTTACCAAATCTAAGTGCTGAAATTACATTACGCATACGTGAGTGAACTATGAAAATTCTGGTAGTCGAGGATGAAAAGAAAATCGGTGACTATATAAAGCAAGGATTGACAGAGTCTGGATTTGTCATTGAGCTCGTTCGCAATGGTTTAGATGGTCACCATAAAGCGATGACGGGCGAGTTTAATTTAATAATATTAGATGTCATGCTACCAGATATTAATGGATGGCGGATTCTAGAATCATTGCGTCAATCTGGCAATCAAACTCCTGTATTATTTTTAACCGCAAGAGATAGTGTCAATGATAGAGTAAAGGGTCTAGAGCTGGGCGCTGACGATTATTTAGTGAAGCCTTTTGCTTTTGCAGAATTGTTGGCTAGAGTCAGAACCCTTTTTCGAAGAGGAAATACAGTAGCAACCAACCTGCTACAAGTCGCAGATTTGCAAATGGACATCCCGTCTCGTGTTGTAAAACGCGCTGGCCAATCCATTAATTTGACAACAAAAGAGTTTTCGCTTTTAGAACTCATGGTCAGAAGGCAAGGAGAGGTGCTTCCACGCTCGTTGATTGCGTCTCAAGTATGGGATATTAATTTTGACAGCGATACAAACGTCATCGATGTAGCAATACGCCGCTTGAGAGCTAAAATTGATGATGAATTTTCCCCAAAATTGATTCAAACGGTTCGTGGTATGGGATACAAATTAACAACTGATGAAGAGCAAAATTAAAAGACAAAAGCCGTACTCAATTTCCTTTCGAACAATGGTATTTGTGGGAATAGCTATTTTCGTGTGTCTAGGCATTATGGGCACACTAGTAGTCACCTCTATTGAAGACCATTTTCAAGAACAAGATGCCGATGAGCTTAATGAGGTGTTTCATGCCATTAAGTTAAAGCTCGAAAAATCACATGATCAATCGGTACAACCTTCCAAGCTTTTATTCCAAGCAGTTTCAGGACATCATGGTGTCTACTATCATGTTGAGGATGACAAAGGAGATACGATATTTACAAGTGAAGGAGCTGACTTTTCATTCTTTCCTAAAACAGCCACAACATACACATCAATTAATCCGAAAGACATGTTGTTGTTTAGCGATGAAAACCATATGCATAGAGCCATTAAATTAAGTTTTAATACGCATGATACTAGCTATATCATCATCGTAGCGTCAAACATGGAATTCCACATGACGTTTATGAACAGCCTTTTAAAATCGATAATGGGCATCATTATTTGTTCGGGCATTATTACAGTATTAGCTGCGCGTTTTGCGATTTACAGAAGCCTATCACCATTAAGAAAGCTTACGCGAAAAATTGAAACTATCACCGCCGATAATCTTGATCTACGACTTAACCCAGATGAGGTACCGGAAGAATTAATCACACTGGTAAATTCTTTCAACACCATGATTGAACGTCTTGAGGATGGCTTTGAAAAACTATCCCACTTCTCAGCAGATATCGCGCATGAATTACGAACCCCAATTACTAATTTAACGACCCAAACCCAAGTGATGTTAGGACAAGTGCGGTCAACCGAGGAATATGTCGACATACTTTATTCTAATTTAGAAGAATATGAGCGCATGACGAAAATGGTGAGTGATATGCTCATATTGGCTAAAACCGAGCACGGGCTTATCAAACCCGCAATTGAATCTTTAGATGTGCAAAAGGAAGTATCAAGCCTGCTCGATTACTTTAATTTACTTGCTGACGAAAAGCACATAAATATCCAACTTACCGGCTCTAACCTTACTATTCACTGCGACAAAACCATGTTCCGACAGGCAATAGGAAATCTGATATCAAATGCGATAAGACACGCTCCTGATAATAGTACGGTAGAGATCAAAACGGAGTCCAAAGGAAAAAAGCAGAAAATAATGGTGTTAAATAGCGGGGAGAAAATTGAGCCTCAGCATATTCCTAAATTGTTCAATCGCTTCTATCGAGTTGACCCCTCTCGACAGAGAGATGGTCAAGGCACTGGCCTTGGATTAACCATTGCTAAGTCTGTTATGAAGATCAACGGAGCCGATATGTACGTTGAATCCGATGAAAGTAAGACCGTGTTTACTATGGAGTTTAGCGACACTTAAAAATAAGATGATGACGATGGGTTATCGTGTTTGAAAAATTGCTAATTTATCTTGGCTGTTTATTGAGGCCGCATTGTGAATGAAATTAAAACATCTGATTCACGCAAAGGCTAATCGGTTTGAGCATCAACTTTATCGATATGACAGTTGAATCAATAAATCTCCGTTTTCCACCCGTGAAAAGAAGAGACTAGAAGACTTGCCGGCCATGTCTTTAGTGGGTAACACAATCTGAATTTCGATGGCTACAGGACGTATTGTTGTGGCCCTGTCCATTTTTCTTGTGCCCATATGTCAAATTCTGTGAATGGCGTTAATGACACCGATAAGTCAGAGTCTTCTATGGGGCAATGCGTCTTCAGTAAAAGAAGAAAGAGGAATATACTTCGGGTGGCTCCCCAAAACAGTACCGTCCTTTTTTACTTTTAAGTCGCTTAGCTTCGCTATTAGCCTATCCCGCCCTACAGCACTAGGTATTATCGTAAATCCGAACGAGGCCCAAAATTTTATCCTGTTTGTTTGACAGTGTTTTAACAAGTCCGGCTCTCTTGGGTCATTTGCATCAGACATTTCACCACTCACCTCTATGTCGGCGGAGAGCTTAGCACGTAGGTATTGCACCGCAGTGTTGACTAACAAGCTACCAGTTCCTTTACCCTGGAGCTTAGAATCAAAGCCATTGCCTTGGATGTCCTCAATGAAGACGTAACTGGGAGTGTACTTAAGCATCATTTTTACGTAGCCGTAGGGTACTCGCGCTTCAACGTCTAAAAAGGGCGCATGATCATAAATACGCACACGTAATTCATCTTTACTCCACGATAAACAATTTTCCATTATTAACCCTTCTGAGGCGATATAAGCGACAGTTAACCAACATGAATATTATCTAGCCTTGTAGCCTCGCGCTCCAAAGATGCCAAGTCGTGATAACCTCTTCGAGCGAGGGAAGTAGCAGCGAGAATGATGATACAGGTCAAGAAAGCTAATATAGTCACTTGATAATCATTAATACCTATGCGCACACCTCGATGGGCTATTTTAGACCTTAACGCGTAATATCTAGATACGGTTTTCTTAATACTTCGATAGTCTTTCAACTCTGCTATGTCCTCTTGCTTCATATCGATATCACCGTAAAGAAATAAAGAGGCAATTCCAATTGCATTTCTTTTCGTAATTTCCTCATTGCGCAACGTGAAAAAGCACTCCAAGCAAGACCATAATTTTAAAAATGCGGAGGGCAACGAACTATCTGAGTTTGCTTCGCCGAACCAGTAAAGAGATTTTACAATTGTTTCTTCAAGCTCCGTTCTGTCTTCTTTTTTGAGAATTTCCGGCAGGTGAGTAAGTGAGATCTCTGCTAAAAAGCCTTTGGTTATTTCTGTGTCAAAATATACTTCTCGTCTAGCACTGGCTGAGCTAGTTGAAATTAAGCGTCCATTATCCTTGTTCCAGCCAAAAGTAGAGCTTGGCTGGTAAGAAAAACCACCTCTACCTTTTATACTAACGTGAGCCTCCCTGAAGGCTCTTTTGAAATTCGCGCAAGCTAAAAGCCTCAGACATGAAAGACTTAAATTTGCATTGTCATAATACTTACTAAGCGCAACATCATGCTCGCCATAAGCACAACCTAAGAACACTAGTTTGCCAGTGATGGGGCGAACGAAGTTGTCCTCCCAAATATCTTGGAGTCTATGAGGTTTTACATCCTTAATGAGTTCTTTGTCGAACAATCTTAATGTACCAAACCCGAGATCGATGCAACACTCATAAGAAAAATCAAGTCCAGCAACTTCGCATACGAAGGTGTACTGTTTGATTGTTGCATCAATATCATCAAGAATACTGTTAAGATAATTCTCTTCATATACAGTGTTTTTTCGATTATAAAGAAGTTCTAGGCGCTTTCTGATAATACCTCGAATTTTTCTCATCGATACTAAACCGCGATAACGTTCGCTTT
>CBFHTO010000082.1:0-12705 GCA_965658765.1 Glaciecola sp.
TCAGAAGAATAACAACATGAATAAAAATACCAATAATCGTTATATAAGTAATCTTACGAGAGATACATATGCGTTAGTCTTGGCTGGTGGACGAGGTTCTCGGCTCCATGAACTCACCAATTGGCGTGCTAAGCCTGCATTATATTTTGGTGGTAAATTCAGGATAATTGATTTCCCGCTTTCTAATTGTATTAACTCTGGTATTCGAAACATTGGTGTTCTTACTCAATATAAATCTCATTCACTTATTCGGCACCTTGTTCGCGGCTGGGGACATTTTAAGAAAGAACTAGGCGAATCTGTAGAGGTTTTACCTGCATCACAAAGGTTTTCTGAAGATTGGTACCAAGGTACTGCCGATGCCGTGTATCAAAATATTGATATTATTAGGGACGAATTGCCTAAGTATGTGATGGTACTCTCTGGTGATCATATCTATAGAATGGATTACGGCCCGATGTTAGCTCAACACGTCGAATCAGGTGCAAAAATGACGGTTAGCTGTATGTCAGTACCAATTGAACAAGCCCGAAATGCCTTTGGCGTTATCGGTGTAGACGCACAAAACAAAGTCACTGGGTTTATTGAAAAACCTTCCGACCCGACACCTCTTTATGATGATCCTAATAGTTGTCTAGCATCAATGGGTAATTATGTTTTCGATACCGACTTTTTATTTGAACAGTTAGAAAGAGACTCACAGAATCCAAATTCTGATCATGATTTTGGAAAAGATATCATTCCTTCGATCATTGATAATTATAAAGTTTACGCTTTTGATTTCAAAAAAAGCGCTAAAAACGATTCATACTGGCGAGATGTTGGTACTTTAGACAGCTTTTGGGAAGCAAATATGGAGTTGGTTGCGCCTATCCCTGAACTCAACCTATATGATAAACAGTGGCCAATTTGGACATATCAGGAACAATTACCACCCGCGAAATTTGTATGGGAGCAAGACGACCGAAGAGGTGAAGCTCTTGATTCGCTCGTATCCGGTGGTTGTATAATCTCGGGCGCCTCAGTTAAGGGCAGCGTCTGTTTTTCAAACGTTAAAGTCTTATCACATACTGTGGTTGAACGCTCTGTCATTCTGCCTGACGCTGAAATTGGTCAAAACTGCCATATCAAAAAAGCAATTATTGACAGAGGTTGCATTGTACCTGACGGAATACAAATTGGTGTTAACCATGATGATGATCGCGCTCGCGGGTTCAGGGTATCCGAAAACGGTGTTGTATTGGTAACAAGAGATATGCTTTAAGCGTATCTCTCATCTTTGCAAACGCCTGTGTATATCGCAACTTAAGTATTGGGATAGAGAGAATTCATTTGTTTTAAGTCTTCTCGTATGAGTTTTCGTAATACCGTTAAATCCACGTCGCCAAGTTTGTTAATGTTTAAACAAGATTTACCATGTTTATATTTCCCTAGTTTTGACATCAGATCAGGATTTTGTAAAACGCCCGCCATCAAATAAACGCTAATATAGTTCTTGCGAGGCGAAAAACCGCCGCGCATCCAACGGTGCCGATTGTTTCGAGAATCTGAATATTCATATTCACCAAAGCCAATAATGCTAGTGCCCCACATTGTACCGTCGATCAAAGCCGAAGAAGGAACCTCTATAGAATCATCTTCTTTTTCATGATCATCTAGTTCAGCGAAGATCTCGCGATAGATAGACAACAAGGTTTGTGCGTCCATTTTCCGAGTTTCATGCTCTAAGGATTCGATAAATGTTTCGACCGACGCGCTATTTCTCTGTGTTTTTAATTCAGTCATTTGCCACGATTTCTCTCAATAAGCGATTTATAAGATTAGCTGTTTGACTGCATTTTTCGAGTGGAAACATATGCCCTCCTCCATCTAATTCAATGTGTTCAATACTTGGATGTTGTTTTAAAAACGGGTTTCTTAACACGGGGACACATACCTCTGTAAGACTCCCCGTGATCAAATACGCCGGAAGCTTGAGTTTGCCATTATAACTAGGCAAATTATGGGGTATTGTTCTAAATATATTTACTTCCGTTTCTACATCAAAATGTAAACGTAGCGTGTTATCTTGTTGTTCAATCACAGCATTTACATAATCTTGAACGCACTCAAGTTCAAAGTTTTTAAAAAGGCTTTTCTTCGAAAAATAGGCAATTAAATCTTGGTCGTGTGCAAAAGCACGTTTTCTTTGTTTCGTAATCCCTGCGGGAGTAAGTCGGTCTATAAGCTTGGTTTTCTTTGCAAACCTAAATAAGTAGCGAGGTAAGCCACTGACTAAGGGAGGATCGAGCATGATCAAGCCTTTAAAGAGCTCAGGCCTCTGACAACAAGCCATAAACGATATCACTGCGCCAAAAGAGTGCCCCACGGCAACGTATTTTTCACTTCCCTCTTTATGACTCTCGACATAATCACATAATTCATCAACTTGATTTTGCCAATTATCATTTAAAGGATATTTAGGGTTATGAGCAAATTTATCTAGTGCAATGAGATCAATATCACTGTCTAGTAAATTAAACATACGTTTATAACTACCAGCTGGAAAACCATTAGCATGAGCGAAATGTACTTTTATCTCAGAGTTTTTGCTATTCAAACAAGGATACTCGCTTTTTGTATAATTTATTTTTGCGCACTACGTATTAACTCAGAAGGCGTCATTTTGTGCCAACGTTTAAAGGCCCGCCTAAAGTTTGCAACATCCATAAACCCTAAACTCGCGGCTGTTTGTGATACTCCATAACCATAGACCAATAAATATTCTTTTGACAGTGCTGCATAGTGTTCATCTAAAAGTATCTTAAAGCTACTTCCTTCATTTTTTAGATGTCGGTGTAAGCTTCTACTACTCATGCCTAAGATTTCAGCCATAGAGTTAAGATCAAAACGACGGGTTTGCTCCTTCATCAATTGCTCCCTCACTTTGCCACTCAGGCTCTCATATTGCAGGTGCTTTCTTAACTCTTGTTCGCATGCTTGCTCTGCCTGCAAATAACTCAAGTTATCAACATGCTCAATAGTGGCTTGCAATAAGCGCTTATCAAAGCTAATTCCACAATATGCATGATTAAAATTAATCGCTCTAGCCGGGAGGACCTCGTAAACATGACTTTCACTTGGTTCAGGAAAGTCAAAAAATAAACCGTCAATTCTAATTTCTGGGCATTTCTTCTTTAATTCTTCAAATAGATTAAATACCGCACATGTGACGGCCTCAATTACCATCCTGTGGAGTGCGCCATGCCAATGGGTATCTTTTGCTAACACAACAACCTTCTCGTCTTTAATGATAAAGCTTATATGAATAAAAGGGATCCTAATTTGAATATACTTTTGAACAAATTCAATCACCTGTTTTACCGTAGAACAGTTTAATATCCCAAGTCCAAAGGTGCCATGATGCGCAATATTTAGCCGTTTACCAACCAGCATCCCTAGATGCTGATGTGATGAATCACTCAGTACTCTAGTTAACATGGCGTCAAATTGATTTGTGGATACCTTTAAATCAAGCACAGATTGATTGGAAGTATTTAGATTGAATTCCTTTAGTAAGGCGGGTGTATCAAAACCTAATTCACTTAAAGCATGTAAGATATGCCCAAGGTAATATGGTGGTAGATACTCTTTCATTATTTATGCCTTTGAAGTAATTAGCTTACTTTATTAAGAATTCATCAATATTAAGAATTCATCAATTGTGACCAATCTTATACGTCATAAATTGCCATTTGGCAATAAATGACTCCCTATTGTCCTTTATACCTCTCACCATCACTAAGTATTTAACACTATTCTAACACCGTCTTACAAAGGTATGTGTTGAGCTATCTTGGATAGTTTGTGCCCTATTTTGATATCAACTTTGCTTTTCTTATCCTATTTTTTAGAACCTAAGGACAACGGATAATGTTGCATTATTTAAAATTTTTTCATTATTACTTCACGATTATGCTTGGTTTGGTTTGCTTATTATTGGCAGGTAATTTTATTATTTTAGGCTTTGTTTTATTTGTCGCTGCTTATGTTGGCGGCGATGCGCTGCTCGGTGACGATTTAAGCCAACCTGAATTAAAAAAAGTTCACTTACTTAATTCCATGCTGTATTCAGCGCTTCCGCTGGGAATACTGCTCTTATGCGTAAATGCTTGGTTATTGAACCCTCACACTTTCGCCTTTGAGCACTCTATAAGTCAGGTTCTACATTATGACTTTGTTGCTGCTAAGGAAAATACAAATATATGGCAGAAGCTGTGCGCTGCAGTGTTTTCTGCTTTTCTTCTCAGTGCTCTTGCCACTGTCGTAGGACATGAGTTAGTACACCGATTAAACCGTAAAAAAGATTTAATCATAGGCCGTTGGTTAATGAGCCTTAGTTTAGACGCAAACTTTTCAATAGAGCATGTATTCAATCATCATGCAAAGGTTGCAACCCTTGACGACCCTGCGAGCGCGCCTCGTGGAAGAGACGTCTATACACACGTTTTTATTGCCATCTTTAAAACTAATCGTGCAGCGTGGTTGATTGAAAAGAAACGCTTAGCGCGCAACAAACAAAGTCTCTTTAGTTTTCACAATCGCTGCCTTCGTGGGTATGCCATGTCATTGAGCTTATTGTTTTGTATCAGTGCTGTTTTCTCTGCACAGTCTGCATTATTTGTTTTTTTAATTGCTTGCTTATCCAAAGTAATTCTGGAGATAGTCAATTACATGGAGCACTACGGACTGGTGCGTGACCCAAAACAGATTGTTCAACCGAGACACTCATGGAACTCTAATCGCAAGGTTAGTTGTTGGACAATGTTCAACTTACCTAGACATTCTCATCACCATGCAAAAGCAAATTTAAGCTTTGAAAAACTTCAAGCAATGCCAGAAGCACCAACCATGATCAGCGGATATATTTCGACCATTGGTATTGCTCTTGTCCCTCCACTTTGGTTCGCGTTGATGTCTAAGAAACTTGAACATTGGGATCAAAATCATGCTAATCAAAGAGAACTTGAAATATTAGCTGAGCAACAAGAACGACGTGACGCAAAAAGAAAAGATATTGTGGACGCGTTCGGCAATTTAGTATTTAACTGTTACGCAAAGTGCAAACGTTTATTGAGGTAACTCTATGTGAATATGAGTACACACATAAGTTTTGAAGAATGGTATCAATACGAGTGAATTATTAAATACCATTGATATTTATAATAAGTATATTAGCCTGCAATCGCTTGATTCTAGTTGGCACCTAAACGACACTTAAGCAACGAAAACAATATGACTATGGGTATAGTGAATGTTGATTGATGATTATTTAGATCAGGCGAAGTTGCACTGTAAACAGGATGACATAGAGTTTCTTGTGTCGAAGGACTGGGGACAAGGACGAACCGTTTTTGGTGGTGTGTCAGCTGCCATTCTATATGCGGCAACTAAAGAATATGTAGATTCAGAGCGCATGTTGCGGTCCATGAGCACAAATTTTGTCGGGCCTTTGGTGTTTGGCGAACCTTTTCAGCTACATGTAGAGGAAATAAGAAGCGGTAAAAATGTTACACAAATGCAAGCAAGGGCGATTCAAAACGGTAAAAATTGTGTCGTAAGTCAGTTTTGCTTCGGCCTTGATCGTAGGTCTAAAATAATGGTTGAAAACAAAGACCAGCATGAACTGCCCCCACCCTCTAAAGCTAATTTTATTCCTCAGATCCCCAAAGTGACGCCTAAGTTCCTGAAGCATTTTGATTTATCCATTGTGAAAGGTGGCGTGCCGTTTTTAGGAAAAAAGTGTAGTTCATACCACGGTTGGATGAGATTTAAAAATCCACCACAAAGGATCACAGATGCCCACATCATTAGCTTAATTGATACTTGGCCACCTACTTTACTACAGATGTTGAAATGGCCTGCTCCTGCTAGCACTGTAAGCTGGAACATAGAATTTATTCATCCACATAGAGAACTTAAGAATGACGATTGGTTTGCATATAAAGCAGAAACGCGGCAAGCGGCTGGCGGTTACGGACATACTGAAGCAACGATCTGGGATTCTCACAATGAAGTCATTGCCTTGAGTAGACAAACTGTTGCAGTATTTGATTAGACTCTGTTGAACGAGCGTTGTGTCAACGCTCGCTGCAAATTCTACTAGGCTGCCTGCGAACCTACGGAATTGAATAGACTTGCTAATTTAGAATACTCTGGCCCACATTCTCGTTGAGCAATATCAATGTCACCAATATCTAAATTCAAACTATTAAATAAGAACTTAGGCAAGTGCAAATCAACATTATATATTTCTGGATAGGTAGTCACCAAAGACAAGCCGTAAGACAACTGCATGATTTGCAGTTCTATGGTGATTGCCGGTGATTCATCATGGTGCTGCATTGCAACAGTTGAAACCAAGGAGTCAGGGATCAACCAACGCTGTAATAATGAAGCCGATATTTCAGCGTAAGAAAAGCCAAGTACTTCTTCTTGTATTTCACGAGGCATAAACTCACTCGAAAATCGAGCGCAATCTTTCAACAATGTAGGGCTAACTCTCAACACAGCTAACTCGCCAACATTATGCAATAAGCCACAAGTGAATAATCGGGTAACGTCTTTTTCTCTGCACTTCTTCGCAAAATGAACTGCGTATAAACCACAAAGAATGCTTTGTTGCCAAAACTTCTCAACATTTATATAACGCTTGTGTTCTTCACTGAGCATATTTGCCATGCTGAACACTAGTGAGAATTCATATACGGCTTTCACTCCAATTACTTGAATCGCCTTATCCAAGGACTCTATCTTTCGTTCGAACCTAAATATGGGGCTATTTGCATACTTGAGTAAGTGAGCTACCAATCCAGGATCTCCCATAACAACGTCTGCAATATCTTGCATCGTTGAATCCTCGCGTTGCATTAGCGTCCGAATTTGGTTTGGTGTACCTGGCACCGAATATAATTCGCATGCTTTTTGTGCGTATGCAATTGCATTCATAAGGATTGCGTACTCCTTTTTATATTTTTATTCGTATTTATTTAACTCAACGACTTGCTGTCGAAAAGCCTTCGCATCTATCCTGTTGCCCTGCTCTGCCTCTTTGATTAAATCAACCACAAACTGATTGAATGGTGTTTCTACACCCACTTGAGCACCCACGACACACACTTTTGCATTTAAATAATCTATTTCGGTTTTTCGATTAAAATGCAAATCCCACCACATGCTCGTTTTTACCTTCGGGTCAATTTCAAGCATCTTTTGAGCAACAAGTCCAAACAAAAAATCAGGCAAAGCTAAAACGTTTGGTATCCATTTATTCGGCAAGTTTGCAATTTTCGGTAGTTTTATTTTTTTCTTATTTGTAACTTTTAACAGTTCTCTCATCATTTCAGCTAGACAAAGACGATATTCGCGATCTTCTAGCATGGCTTTTGTTGGGATATCAGCAAGTGCCGTTAGTGCATTTCCGAGGTTTAATTGTAGTTTAGCCCATTGAAGATGAGTCATATTAAAGCTAGTCGCTACAGGTAATAAACGGGAGTTAAGTTGCCGTGCCAACCAGCGAACTGTTTCTTCGACCTGTTCATTTTGTTCGATGGTCATGTGCCCTTCTGAGCCTCGATGAAAATGACCACCTCGCTCGCTTACTACACTGAATGGCACCATAGCTCGGATCACATTGTGATGTGGGAATGCTTGTTTAATGACGGAGTGTGTAGCAACGCCATTTTGGCAGCAAATGATAATACTCTTATTTGTAATACACTTTTTGATGTCATCGACTATATCGGGAAGGCTGCTGCACTTTACAGTCAGCCATAAAAAGTCTGCTTTTTCTTTTAGCTGGTCAATTTCTGAATCAAGAAAAATCTCAGGCAATGCATCTACTTTAAATTCATTGCCTTTGTAATCCGACAGTGAAAAGTTGTGTTGCAAAGCGTTTTTTGTTTTTTCCCGACAAATGATACTGACATTTTGTTTAACTAACAGCATGCTCGCGGCAAGGTAGCACCCTATCATCCCTGCACCAAAAACAATGTGCTGAGCGTTTTTATGTGCCTGTTTTTCTGACTGGTTTTCTATATTATGCTCATTTGTTTTCATAAAAATACTTCGTTGTATATTTACAGTATGAATAGCGTCTCGCTACCGTAAATAATTATACTTGAGTAAACTTACTAGAATCTTTCATTTAATAACACCAAAGTCTCAACAATCTATAAATAAATCAATAGTTTTCCATCTTTTGGATGATTTTACTGTCACTGTGTTGTGTTCTGTTAAAATAACAATCATTTCACTTGTGCGTTTTGGTCTTTGCTATATCGTTTTAAAGCAGTTTGGCCGATATTTATAGAAAGAATTAGAATCATCAGCTTTATCATCACCTGAATTCAACTTATTTGGCTTTGTCTTAATGCACCTCACTAGAATATACTAGTAAAGTATTTTTGTATTAGGAAGTCGCTTTTGCGCGTTTTGTTTATCGGCTATGTTTGGCCAGAACCCGATTCTTCTGCAGCATCGCAGAATATTATTAGTTATATGCGCGCTTGCCTTACAAGGTCTTGGTCGGTGTATTTTTGTAGTGCTTCCCAAATGGGCGAAAGAAGTGCTGATTTAGGCAAGTATGGTATTAAAACTTTTCAAACCTATCTCAATGATGACCTATTTAATCAAGAGATTAGCGAGATTTCGCCCGACATCGTCATATTTGACCGTTTCTTTAGTTTTGAACAATTTGCTTGGCGCGTAAAAGAACACTGCCCCGATGCGTGTTTAGTGCTTGACGCTGAAGACTTACATTGCCTAAGGCATGCACGAAAAAAACTCTTTAAAAACCAAATAGACTATCATCAAATGTGTTTTGATTTTATGTCCTCAGCTTCAATTTATGATAAGCCTAATGAGTTATTTAACGATATTGCTCTTCGTGAAATCGCTTGTATTCAGCAAGCTGATTTAACCATTACACTTTCAAGTTTTGAATACAAATTATTAGTAGATATTTTTGGAGTAAAAACTACAAATCTATTGCATTTGCCCTTTTTTGGACATGCACCAGCAGATTCACATATTGAAACAAGGCCTAATTCATTTGATGATAGGAAAGACTTTGTTTTTATCGGTAGTTTTCGCCACGCTCCAAACGTAGATTCGGTGCGCATTCTAAAGCATTGGTGTTGGCCACAAATTAGGCAAAAGCTGAAAGCTCATGAGCCAAATATTACATGTCACGTTTTTGGTTCATACCTTTCCCCAAAAGTGAAACAACTAGAAAACAAAAAAGACAGGTTCATTGTACATGGCTTTGCAAATGATCAACATGAAGTGATCCGTCAAGCTAGAGTCATGTTAGCTCCAATTGTTTATGGTGCAGGCATTAAAGGTAAAATGCTAGACTCTATGAAAACTGACACACCGATTGTTACAACCGAAATGGGAGCTGAGGGCATTCAGTTTGAGAATTGGCCAGGCTACATCTGCGAAAACTCTGACTCGTTTATCAAGCGTAGTGTAGATTTATATACGCAGGCTGACCTGTGGAAGACATCTTCAGATTATAGCCGTGATATTATAAAACATCATGACGTAAGTTTATTAGAAAACACATTATGCGAGCGGCTATCTTTGAGCTTTAATAGCCTGCGTGAATCGAGATCGCTTAATTTTCAGCAGAGCTTGCTTTGGCAACATCAATTTCAAAGCAGCAAATACATGAGTCAGTGGATTACAGCGAAAAACGCAGTAAAAAAACAAAAATAATAATATCAAACGACAGGAATTAAACATGCACCGTGTTGTTTTTTTAGACCGAGGAACCATCAGTGAAAATATTGATATCCCTCCGTGTAACTTCCCACATGAATGGCAAGAGTTCGTTAAAACTTCGTCGGAGGCATTATTCAATCGAGTAAAAGATGCTTCAATTATCATCACCAACAAGGTTGAAATTAGGCGAGAGCATTTAGAAAAACTCCCCAAACTCAAACACATTGCGATTTGTGCGACAGGCACCGATGCCGTTGATTTAAAAGCCGCAAGCCAGTTGGGAATAAGTGTGAGTAATGCCCCAGCGTACGCAACCCATTCTGTCGCTGAACATGTGTTTGCGCAAATACTATCTCTGAGGCGTGATCTCGAAGGCTATAGAAAGGATATAGACGAAGGCAAATGGCAGGATTGTGGGCAGTTTTGCTTTCATCGTTCTCCAATTTTTGATTTACATGGCAGTACGATTGGTTTGATCGGCACTGGAGCCATCGCTTTACAAGTCGCTCACATCGCAAAAGCGTTTAACATGAATACGCAGTTTTACAGTCCCAGCGGGCGACTAGCTATAGAAGGTGAAACACTTGTTGATTTCGATACCCTTTTGACAAGCTCAGATATTGTAAGTGTGCATTGCCCCCTTAATGATACGACAGAGGGGTTTATTAACCTAAGTTCCTTCAAAAAAATGAAAACAAGGGCTTTATTTACCAATACTGCAAGAGGCTCAATTGTAAATTTACGAGATCTCTTCGAGGCGCTAAATAAAAACTTGATTGCCGGCGCTGCAATTGACGTAGCGCCAAAGGAGCCACCTGAGATGTCTGCTGATATCATGCTTCTAAATAAGTTAGATAACTGCATAATCACGCCTCATAGCGCTTGGGCAAGTCAAGCCTCAATGAATTCTCTAATGAATATTGTGATGTCAAACATAGAGGCATTTGTTAATGATAAACGCCTCAATATTGTGAACTAATATAATTCGTTTAGTTTTTTCTCGATCGCGAGCATACCGTCCCGACGTCCCTGACTAAAAAATTGGCTTAAACCAAGTTCTGAATAATATTCGAGGAGTTTAAAGTCTTGTTTAAGCTTGTCGGGCATTGAGTTAACTTTTTCTGTCAATAGCACCAACAAACCTCTGACTACTTTGCTATTAGAATGAGCAAACAAGTGCTCATCTGCGTTTCTATATAGCCAAACTTGAGCTTCGCAACCGAAAACTTCATTCCTACTGCATATTTGCGTATCGGGCATAGCACTAAGCGTTTTACTGTTTAGTAGTAAGAACCTATGTTTTTCGTTCCAAGAGCGCAGTTTTTTTACTTGTTTGGCATATGGGAGCACGTCTATGTCATTGGCAAATACTTTGTTTCCTGTGGATATGTGTGGGCCACCATTATATTTCGCCTCAGTATTTTTTGCCGAACTTTCCGACCCAAAATGAAGTTTTATGCAGGCTTTAAGAGCACTAAGAAAATAGTGTATTTCTTGAATATCATTGTAACAGGATAAAGACACCCTCACGGTACCTGAAACACCCATTTTTTTCATCAATGGCATGGCACAATGATGGCCAGAACGCACCGCAACACCCTCTTTGGAAAGATAGCTTGCAATATCTTGCGGATGTATGCCTTTAACATTAAATGACAACAGTGGAATCGTCTGATCAATCAATCCTTGTGCATCACTTTGCAAGCCACTCTCATCCTCGAAATTTGCGACTAGATCATCGTCATTACAATAAGTTACTTGCTTAGAAATGGAAGAAGTGATGTTGTGATTGCCATACACGTCTATGGCTTTTATTTCTTTTATCGCACTTAATAGCGAAGTAAATAGTTCTTGCTCATACGCTTGGATCGTATTTATGTTATTTTTAATAAAATCTGCAGCGCTCGCCATACCAATAACTCCAGCGATATTTGGCGTCCCCGCTTCAAATTTTAGAGGTGGGGGCTGTGTCGAGTAACTGTCCCAAGACACGTCTTTTATCATTTCTCCACCTAACTTGCTTGCCTGCATTGCCGTCAATAAGTCAAAACGTCCGTAAAAACAACCAATTCCGGTAGGACCAAACATTTTATGCCCACTGATGGCATAAAAGTCGCAACCTATTAAGTCCACATCAATATTTAAATGAGCAGCCGCTTGAGTGCCATCAATAACCGTAATAATTCCGTGTTGCTTTGCTTTTTTTGATATTGTCTCTATCGGATAAACCGTGCCAAGAGCATTCGATACATGCGCAATCGCTATCAAGGCTATTTCATCGTTCATCGTATTTAATAATTCTGACAAATGATTCTGCTTAAATTCTCCGCGCTCGCCTAAGCTTACGGGGATCATTTCTAAATTGAATCTTTGTGCAAGGGATTGCCAAGGCAAGAAATTTGCGTGATGTTCGCTTTCACAAACTAAAATTTTACTGCCTTTGAGCATACTGGCGGTTAAACCATTTGCAATTATGTTAATAGACGATGTGGTACCACTGGTAAAAATGACTGATTCCGCCTTTTCACTGACTCCAAGAAAGTTAGCCATTATCAAGCGCGCCTTCTCGTAAGCCTCACTAGCTGTTTTTGCACTGGCATAATTCCCTCGATGAACATTTGCATTAAATTGCGTATAGTAATCGCTCATGCTGGCTAGCGAAGAATCAAGCCTTTGCGATGTTGCTGCATTATCAAAATATACAAACGGCTTTTGTGTGATGGCTGATAGATTATTATCGCCCTCTTTACCGCCAGTAAATGATTTGGCCCCTTCTGATTTAGAAAACGTGGGCACAGCATTGGCATTGGCATCGGTATTGGCATTAGCATTACCGCAATCATGTTGCGCATATATTGGAAAAAGATGTTTAAATTGGGAAGCACTCATAATAGAACAATGTTTTTATTTTTTAACAAGATAAGGAGTTATTAGTTCAAC
>CBFHTO010000083.1:0-12465 GCA_965658765.1 Glaciecola sp.
TACGAAAACTTTGCGAAAGGCTATACGGTAGCTTTATTTGGTCGTAACATCACAAATGAAGATAACGTAAAAGGCGCAATAGACTTCAATAACCTTACCGGGATAGTCAATGAACCACGCATCATAGGTATTGAAGCGAAGATGTCTTTCTACTAAATCTACATTTATTTATATATGTAAATTACTGTTATAAGACAAACTAAAACACTACAAAAGCCAGTCAGTTGACTGGCTTTTAATATTGGTCAATATAAATTATGTCATTGTTGTCATCAAATACGGTGCTTTTTAGTATTTGCACCCTAGTTTGGGGCTCTACCTGGATCGCTATTACCTTTCAGGTTGGAGATATGCCTGTCATGCTATCCGTTGCACTCAGATTTGCAATAGCAGCAGCCATAATTGGTATTTGGTGTTGGATAAAGAAAGTATCATTGGTTCTCCCCTTAAAAGAACATAAATGGATTGCACTCGCTGGCGTCTTTATTTACACGCTTGATTACTCATTTTTGTATGCAGCCCAACAGTATATGATCAGTGCATTATTGGCAGTACTAAGCAGCAGCGTCATTTACTTTAACGTAATATTAAGGCGTTTAATAATGGGCAAAGAAATGCGCCTTGAGGTTATCATTGGAGCCACAGTGGGTTTGTTAGGCATACTTATGATATTTTTGCCGGAATTTGCCGCCTTTAGCCTACAGCAAAACATCACATGGGGCCTACTGCTAGCCGCTGCGTCGTTTTTCTCTGCGGCCATGGGTAATGTCATATCAGAAAAAATTCTCGCAGGAAAAGTTCGGGTTTTACAGATGAATTTCTGGGCTATGACATATGGTGTTATCGTGACCACTTCGTTTGCCTTTTTAAGCGGTGCAGATATCAATTTCCCTACAGCAACGTCTTATTATATTTCATTGATGTACTTAGCGGTGTTCGGCTCAGTCATTGCTTTTGGCGCATATATGAAACTGCTAAGCCAAATTGGCGCTGATAAATCGGCATATGTAGTCTTAGTTTACCCAGTAGTTGCGCTACTAATCTCAACACTTTTTGAAAACTATCAATGGACCATCATCGCAATGATCGGCGTAGTGGTCGTTTTACTTGGTAATGCCATTGCAATGGGCAAGCTAAACCGACCACTGAGAATTCATCGCTAATATTCGTTAGCCGGCTTTAATCCGTCTTGAGCCTCTTTACTATCTCGTCTTTTCTTCCCTCTTATGACATTCTTTATATCATCAAGTATTAAGTACAGAGACGGCACCAATAAAAGGGTAATTACAGTGGCAAATAAAATACCAAAAGCTAAAGAAATAGCCATAGGAATGACTATCTGAGCTTGTAGACTGCGCTCAAATATAATCGGTAGTAGCCCCATAAATGTTGTAAGTGAGGTCAGTATAATTGCTCTAAATCGCTGAGTGCCTGCGCTCAATACCGACTCCATTAAACTCATACCTTCCTTACGAGCTCGGTTCACGAAATCAACCATAATCAAAGAATCATTCACCACAACGCCTGCAAGCGCAATTATGCCACATATTGATAATACGCTTACCGCCTTACCCAATAGCATGTGCCCCACTATAGCCCCGACCAAGCCAAACGGAATGACCGACATAATTATAATAGGTTGGCTATATGATTTAAGAGGAATTGCCATCAACGCATATATTGCCAACAGAGCAAAAATAAAGCCTTGTGCAAGGGAAACCATCGCTTCGCCCTGCTCTCGTGACGTGCCTTGTAATTTAAAGTCGACATCTGGGTATTTTTTCAACATTTCTGGAATGGCACTACTGATAACATCTCTGGCCACTTCACCTGGGTCGACAATATCTTTATTTACTTTACCGATTACCGTAATTGAGCGCGCACCGTCTACCCTAGTAATGCTTGCATAACCTTCAGCAAGCTCTATGTCAGCAACTTGATTAAACGGAACATCATCGCCATTTGGCGCTCTTACTCGCATGTTCTCAAGGTTACCAATAGAGCTTCTTTCTTCCTTAGGATAGCGAACCATCACTTTAACTTCTTCATCTTCCCGTTGGATGCGCTGAGCCTCAGCGCCATAAAACCCGTAACGCACTTGCTGAGCTAATTGTTGCAGACTTATTCCCAAGGCTTCAGCTTGAGGTTTCACCTCGAGCTGTATTTCATCACTGCCGCCACTGAAGCTATCGTTCACTTCAGTTACACCGCGATAAGCTTCTAAATAACTTTTCAGCTCAGCTGTAATTTGTTTGAGTTCATCCACATTGCTAGAACTAAACTCGAAATCAAGATCTGAACCTCCACCTGGCCCTCCAGGTGCGCCAATATCCAAGGATCTGACACCGGGGATTTCTCTGACAAACTCACGCCAAACTTCTTGAATTTGCTTATCAGTCAACTCTCTTGTTTCACCTTTAGTTAACTCAATAAATATTTGTCCCGACAAAGGACCGTTATCAAATGCCAGATAATGTTTGATGACAGGCGCACCCGTATCTTTAATGATTTGTTGGTTCATCTGGCGAGCGGAATTCATAAGCTCTTTAATAGCCAAGTCGCGTTGTTTAATAGAGGAACCTGCCTCCATTTCGATGCTCGCGATCATAAAATCCGATGGTATATTTGGGAAAAAAACAAAGCGCACTAGACCGCCAGCGAACAGTCCAATAGTAAGGATAAACATTGCCAAAAAAGTCGCTAAGGTCGTGTAACGGTTTTTAACTGCCTTTTTAAGAAACGGTGCGTAGCTTTCGTGAATAAAGGAATGAATCCGAACATTGATTCGTTCTCTTAAACGTTGAAAGTAGTTTGCATTTTCTGGATCATGCGGTTTGACCTTCATATGCGCTAAGTGGGCCGGCAAAATGAGTTTAGATTCAATCAGGGAAAAAATTAGACATAATATCACTACCATGCCAATGGTTTTCCAAATCACGCCAAAGGTACCACTCACCATAAGCATTGGTGAAAATGCAGCAATTGTGGTCAACACTCCAAATGTAGCAGGCATGGCGACTTTTTTTACGCCCCGTATGACGTTGTCTATGCTGTGCCCATGTTTATCCATTTCGGTATAAGCAGATTCACCCATTATGATTGCGTCGTCGACAACAATCCCCAACACAAGTATAAAGCCGAATAAACTCAGCAGATTGATTGATACATCGATGCCTGTAATTGGCATAAACATTAAGGTGCCCAAAAAGCACACCGGTAGACCCACCATCACCCAAAAGGCAAGCTTAATTTTAAGGAACATAGATAGCACGAGAAAAACAAGGATGGCGCCAAGCAACATATTCTCTAACATCATGTTCAAACGATCAGCTAAGTAAAATGAACTATCGCCCCATGAGTCTGCGTTTATATTCGCAGGAAACTCTTTCTTTTTCTCTTTTAAATATTGATTAACACTTTTAGATATCTCTAGCGCATTTTGATCGCCAACGGCTCTCACCCTTATGCTTGTCGCTTGTTTGCCATCAAAGAGTGCGAAATTGTTATCTTCAACAAACCCATCGTTTATGGCGGCAATGTCACCTAATAAAAGCCGAGTGCCGTCCTGCCTGTTTATGAGAGGGATGCTCGCGAAGTCCCATGCCGAATAAGCTTGGCCTTTTGCTCTAAGTAAGATATCGCCATTATCGGAGCGAATTGACCCACCAGGAATATCAACTGAACTACGTCTTATAGCGGTAACGACATCCTCAAAAGTCAGGTCATAGGCTTGAAGTTGAACTTCAGATATTTCAACTGACACTTCATAGTCTCGAGCGCCGGCTACTGTCACATCAGATACGCCAGGAAGATTGGCAATGTCATCACGCATTTGCTTTGCGGTTTCTTTCAATTCGCGTTCAGTTACATCACCATAAACAGACACCCACATTACATCTTGTGGGGCCTTAATTCGGTAAACAACAGGCTTCTCAGTATTTGCTGGAAAAGTCGAAATAGCGTCCACTTGGACCTTAATTTCGTCTAGTACATTTTGAACATCATATCCGTCTTCAACCTCCACGCTAACGGACGCAAAGCCTTCACGAGCAACCGAAGTAAGTTTCTTTATCCCTTCAAGATCTTTCACAGCTTCTTCGATACGAAGCACAACGCCTTCTTCAACTTCTTGAGGGGCGGCGCCAAGATACGGAACTTGGATACTAATCACGTTAATTGTGAATTGAGGGAACACCTGTTTCTGTACTTTTATAATGCCAAAGATACCGCCGCAAATAATAGCTATCATTAGCAAGTTAGCCGCTACGCTGTTTCTAGCGAACCAAGCAATGATACCATTGTGGGTGTCTATATTTTCACTGTTCATACACCCTCCTCACTTTTTAAAGATCCTGAGCTTGAGTTTCCTATGCTAGTATCATTTTCACTCTCGGACGCGGGTGGCTTTACCGCTTCTTGCTCGGCGAAGCGCACTGGCATTCCATTGTATGGTGTTGATACTGCACTCATCACAACTTTCTCTTGAGTCGATAAACCACCGCCTATGTAGACATAGTCCTCGTCCGCTCTCACCACATCTACATTATTAACTTTTAACTTATTGTTTTTATCTACTGATAACACTGTGCCATCTAAACGAATGACATATCGAGGTAATTTAATAATGTTTTCGGCAGTAATACCGCTAATAGCTGCACTCACAAAACGGCCAAATTTCAACTCTGTGGCATGTTCCTGTGAGCGTAAATTGTACGGATCTTTGATTTCTACCACACCATAAATGACTCGCCTAGCCTCATCTAATACCGCTTCATCTCGAACTAAGGTACCTTGCCAAAATTGCATTTTCCCCGCTACTTCTGCACTTAATGTAACCAAGGGTTGAGTGTTATCCAGATCGCCCAAAAATGACACATCACTGTCAGTTAAAGGTAAACGTACTTCAGCCACGTCGGTCGAGAAAACTTCTCCTAATTGACTTCCCATAGGAATAAATTGACCTAAATCGACATTTCTTGACTTGACGAGCCCATCGTAAGGCGCTCTTATTTTCGTTCGTGCTAAATTTCTTTTTGCTCTTTCTAGATTTGCCTTAGCCGCTTTAAGGTTCGCTTGTTCCCTTGCTAGCTGTGGCTTTCGTAAACCTAGTTCAGGCGCTTTACCCGAGTTAACTGAGCTCCATTCTTGCTCTGCAACACGACCACGTGCAATCTCTTCATCAAGTGACGCTTGCGCCCTTGCTAATTCGGCTTGAGCGAGCAAAAGGTCAGTTTCATAATCGCTACTTTCTAACTCAAGTAACACCTCTCCTTTCTTGAAGAACTTACCTTCGTTGAAATTATCTGAAACATTTACAACTAAACCACTAACTTGTGTACTTAACATGGTTTGATTTTTTGCCTGCACAGGCCCTTGTGCATATACGAGAAACTCGACATCTTGTGAAAAGATATCAACGGCATCGACGAGAAAGTCTTTTGTTTCAACTGGCTCTTTTTCGGGCTTTGGTTTTAACATGACTAAGATAACCGTTGCGATGATTGCCACAATTATAATGATAAATGGCAAGCCGACTTTTCTTACATTACTGTTCATTTTTGGTCCGTGAAATAAGTATTCTAGCGATGAAAATTGCTATATATAAACTACGTGTATTATAGGCTTTTGTGCATTGCAAGCGATAGTGAAGAAATACAAAGAATTGTCAAATCAATGCAAGAAACTGTGTCTAAATGTTTCGAGCTTATAGTTCACGATTATAAGAGTTAATAAACGAGCTCAAATTCTACATTCAGACAGGATGTATTAAATTCGTCACAATTAGCCTAGAGTTACGAGTTCAGACAAAGCAGTTTTTTGTTTAATCACCCTCGTCGATATCGCAGTGCTAAACCTTTCAACGCCTGCAAAACTTGCTAATTCTTTTCTCAAGAAATGGTCGAGTGAATTTATATCAGTTAAAATTACGCTCAGTGAATAATCAAAATCGCCAGTAACCGCAACGCAATTCACAATATTTGCATGCTGCATAACACAATTTTCAAACGCTTCGGCCTCATTGAAACTCACCACGACGTTAATTAACGCTTGAATATGTAAACCGAGTTTTTCTGTATCAAACACCGTGTGAAATCCTTTTATCAAGCCTGTTTTTTCTAGTTCTTTTACTCTATTCCAACAAGGTGTTTTACTTAAACCTACTTGTTCAGCTAACTCAGAAAATGAAATCCGAGCATTGTGTTCAATACCTTGTAGGATCATTAAATCAACTTTTTTCATACAGTACCTTTTTATGCCTTTGTTCAAATATATAAAAGACAACTCATGGATAAACAGCTTTGCAGTTATATCGATAAATTAGATCTAAGCGCATCAAAAAAGAAGCTTAACCTAAATTAAAATAATAGATAAGCAAAATGTTCTTAAAGTTTTTGATATAAAAGAACAAAATTCCAATCAAGGAACTAAAAGCTATTCGAATAAAAACAATATACTGTACGAATACTTCTACGATATATGCTTATTATTAGCCGACAGCATATGGCCTTAGAACTCTATGAAAACAAGAATTGACTATATCAAACAGATTGAAACACCAGAAATGCTCGACTATGGTGTCTATCTAAAATGCGATGATTTACTTTCCTGCCAGAAACCTATAAATGAACTTGCGACAGCGGACGAATTGCAGTTTCAAATCGTACATCAAGTTGAAGAACTATGGATGAAGCTCATCAATTTCACTTTGGTAGACATCATTGAATATATGAGTAAAAGTCAACATCACAGAGTAATTACACTCTTTTCACGTGTACATAAATTACAGCGAGCGATGGTTGATCAATTAGAAATACTTGAAACCATGTCCCCTAAGGAATATCAGAGTATCCGCCTTCAACTGGGTAATGGCAGTGGGCAAGAATCTCCTGGTTTTCGAACATTACTTATGTTTCCAGAAGATTTATGGTCATGTTTTGAAGCCAATTATCTAGATGGAGGCACAATATCAATTGAGAGCATATACGATGATAACTACTGTCATGACCATCGTTATGCTGTTGCAGAAGCTCTAATTGAGTTTGACGAACTCTTACAGCTTTTTCGATGGAGACACCTTTTCCTTATACACCGTAGCATTGGCATGAGTAGCAAATCTTTGAAAGGACGACCTGTAGATATTTTAAAAAACGGGGCAAATAAACGCTTCTTCCCAAAACTATGGGATGTGAGAAGCCAGATGACAGACAAGTGGGGCGGTGAATATGGTCAAGTTAGGCCGTCTATAAAAAACGCGAAGTTTGAACATGAGTCGTGATTCGTTCTCTTCCGAGTTTATTGTACCAGAAGGCATATATGCGCTTGCACACTCTGTCGGGCCTATTACTCAGCAGGGTAAACACTCATTACAATCCCACTATCTGAGTACGTGGGAACACGAAGGGGGCGATGCTTGGCCTGCATGGTTAAGCGTCATTCAGGACTTTTCAGAGCAACTCTCAACACTGCTTAATTGTCAGCCAAGCGAATTGTGCCCAAAAGAGAATTTGGCTTCAGGCTTTTTCGGGCTATTGAGTGCTCTAGTAAACTCTAAAGTTCAAACACCATCAAAAAAAGTAATTTTGATGCACAAAGATGCCTTTGCATCCATGGGGTTTGTAGTCCAAGGTATGAAGAAGCGTTATGGACTTCAACTAAAGTTAATAGATGCTGAAGAAAACAACCTTGACGCTTGGCAAGCTGAGTTAGAGAAAGACAATGTATTGGCTTGCTTGTTTACGCATGTACACTCTAATACATCATATAAAAGCGATGTAAAAAACCTTTGTCGATTAGCTCGAGAATACGATGCGTTTTCTATGATTGATATCGCCCAGTCGGTTGGTATCGTCCCAGTGGATCTGCATGAGTTTGGGACAGACGCAGCCTTTGGCTCTTGTGTTAAATGGCTTTGTTCAGGACCTGGAGCTGGTTTTATGTATGTGAAAGAAAGCCACATACATAAACTAGAAACAGATGCAGTTGGGTGGTTTTCTCACGAAAACCCTTTTGAATTTGATATTAGTGATTTCAGGTATTCCCCTGACGCAAAAAGGTTTTGGGGTGGTACACCGTCAGTAGCACCATATGCTATAGCATCTGGCAGCCTCAGAACCATATCAAAGATCGGTATTGACACGATTGCTGCTCATTGTGAGTTTCTTCGTAAGGCGTTTTTTGACGTACTGGCCGAGAGTAAGTGGCGAGATAAATCCATTTCATTAATTAATAAAAGAGGTGGAACACTTTGTTTACCTATAGTTGGCGACCATAATTTGTTAGCGAAGATGCTTAAGGAAAACGCCGTTCGCTCTGATATGAGAGGCAGTACATTGCGTTTATCATTGCATATATATAACTCAGTAGACGATGCGCAGGCCCTAGCAGACTTGATAAATGCGTTTAATAGATAATTTATGGCTCAAATTGAGTAGACCCAGAAAGTTAAAAGCCCAAATGCATTTAGCAGTTGGGCTTTTTTGTGGGCTAGTTTTGTGCGCTAGATTTGTGCGCTAGGTTTGTGTTAGCAAAAGTGAATTAGCTCAGTAGATTAATTTGAGTTTACATCAACAACTACTCGGCCTCTAACTTTGCCGTCTAACAAGTCTTTTGCGGTATCAATTGCTTCACTTAAGCCGATTGGTCGAGAAATTTCACTAAAATCTGAATCGTCCAACAACTCAGCTAAGCGTGCCCAGGCTTCCTCTCTATCTGCCAAAGGACGCATAACACTGTCTATACCACGCAGTGTTACACCACGAAGGATAAAAGGCGCCACACTTGCAGGTAAATCCATACCTTGCGCTAAACCACATGCCGCAACTGTGCCGCCATATTTTGTGCTTGCCAGCACATTCGAAAGTGTATGGCTACCAACAGAGTCCACAGCACCGGCCCAACGTTCCTTGGCTAATGGACGGCCTTTTTCTGACATTGTTTTTCTATCTATAATCTCGCTTGCACCTAAGCTTTTAAGATAGGCACTCTCGTTAACACGTCCAGTGCTAGCCACAACTGTATATCCCAGCTTCGCCAGCAAACTAATCGCAAAACTACCAACGCCGCCATTAGCGCCTGTAACTAAAATTTCGCCTTTATCAGGTGTTACTCCGTCTTTTTCCAAAGCTAAGACACACAGCATTGCAGTGTAACCCGCAGTACCTATTGCCATTGCTTGGCTACCGCTAATACCCTCAGGTAGTTTAATAAGCCAATCGCTTTTAAGACGCGCTTTTTGCGCTAGACCACCACAATGAACCTCTCCAACACCAAATCCGTTCAAAAGTACTGTATCGCCAGCGCTAAACTTATCGCAATCACTGCTTGTCACTTTGCCAACAAGGTCGATACCGGGGATCATAGGAAACTTGCGTACTACAGGACTACTTCCCGTTATTGCTAATCCGTCTTTGTAATTTAAGGTACTATAATCAACGTCAATAGAGACGTCTCCCTCAGGTAAAACGCTTTCATCAATATCTTGCAATGTCGCCGAATAAGAATCTTCGTTCTTCTCTATCAAAATACCCTTGAACATGACTACCTCCATTTACCGTTAATTTATTATTGTGAACATTTGAGCCGCTAACGTTATCATTGCGAGCGACTCATTTAAATCAAAATTACCGACTGTTTACAAAGACGATTCTAGTTTAGGTAGTTCTTCAAACAAATCACCGACTAATCCGTAATCGGCCACTTGGAAAATAGGTGCTTCTTCATCTTTATTAATGGCAACTATGACCTTACTGTCTTTCATCCCAGCAAGATGCTGAATGGCGCCAGATATACCCACAGCTATGTAAAGCTGGGGAGCGACAATTTTACCTGTTTGTCCAACTTGCATATCGTTTGGAACAAATCCCGCATCAACTGCTGCGCGAGATGCGCCAATGGCGGCACCAAGTTTATCTGCAATACCGTTTAATAACGCAAAGTTTTCACCATTCTGCATGCCACGTCCACCAGAAATAATGACTTCTGCAGCCGTCAATTCAGGGCGCTCTGATTCAGTGAGTTCTGCCGACACAAATGATGATTTTTCTGAAGCCTTAACAGTATCTATACTTTCAACTGTCGCACTACCCTCATTTGTTGCTGCATCAAATGCCGCAGCTCGCACTGTAATGACCTTTATGTTCTCTTCAGATTGTACAGTCGCAATCGCATTTCCGGCATAGATAGGGCGAACAAATGTATCTGCACTCTCAACTTCGATAATGTCAGAAATTTGAGAAACATCTAATAACGCCGCGACCCTTGGCATAAAGTTTTTACCTGTTGTTGTCGCGGCCGCTAACACGTGACTATAGCCAGAGGCTATATCTACGATCAAGTCAGCAATGTTTTCCGGCAGTTGGTGCATGTACACTTCATTGTCTGCGACCAGCACTTTTGACACACCACTGATTTTTGATGCAGCTTCCACCACTGTTTGACAAGCGCTCCCAGCAACTAAAACGGTAACATCATCTTCAATTGCTAATGCCGCGTGGACTAGCTTGTTAGTTTCCGGCTTTAAGTGCTCGTTATCGTGTTCTGCATATACTAAAACGCTCATGAAATCACCTTCGCTTCATTTTTTAATTTTTCGACCAATTGCTCTACACTTTCTACCTTGATACCGCCTTGCCTTTGTTCCGGTGGTGTTACCTTCAGCAGCTTGACTTTCGATTCCAATGATATGCCAAGGTCAGCAGCATTTTTAACGTCAATTGGCTTTCGCTTAGCCTTCATTATGTTAGGTAAAGAAGCATACCGAGGTTCATTAAGTCGTAAATCCGTTGTTACAACTGCTGGCAGAGTTAATGAAACCGTTTGTAAACCACCGTCAATTTCTCGCGTCACGGCGACCTTACCTTCCGCAAGATCAACTTTGCTCGCGAATGTACCCTGAGGCATACCGGTCAACGCAGCAAGCATCTGTCCGGTTTGATTATTATCTGAGTCAATCGACTGCTTTCCAAGAATCACTAAATCAGGAGATTCCTCATCCACAACCGTTTTTAAAAGTTTAGCAATCTGGAGTGAATCGAGTTTTTCTGCACACTCAATATGTATACCTCTATCCGCTCCTAATGCTAAGCCTGTACGTATTTGTTCTTGTACGTTTTTCTCACCTATCGATACAACAATTACCTCACTAGCAAGACCTTTCTCTTTCAAGCGAATGGCTTCTTCAACGGCAATTTCACAAAACGGATTAATGGCCATTTTTACGTTATTTAAGTCTACATCCGAATGGTCAGCTTTTACTCTGACCTTAACGTTGTAATCAATAGCACGTTTTATTGGTACTAAGATTTTCATATTTTCCCCTAATACTTATTATTGAGACGCGAGTAATTGCGTTTTGAGCTTGTTTTAAGACCATGTCTAACGACAATTAAACCACTAAGTAGGTGCTCAATTTTTACTTTGACCGTACTTAAAGTGAGTTATATATAAACATTTATCAATAAAAGTTTACTCATGTCAGTTTTACGCGCAATCTATATGGAGTTGACGTTTACGTCAACCTAGATTACCTTTTACGTACATTGATATTACAATGTTTTTACACCTTGTAATATTTAAAAAACGAATACAAAACTATAATTTTACCCTCGTCGCTGGAGATCCCATGGAAAGAGAAGTAATGGAATTTGATGTAGTCGTCGTTGGCGCAGGCCCTTCAGGCCTGTCAACCGCGATAAAACTCAAACAGCTCGCTCAAGAAAATAACGAAGAATTAAATATTTGCTTACTCGAAAAAGGATCGGAAGTTGGTGCGCATATCTTGTCAGGCGCTGTTTTTGAGACACGAGCCCTGAGCGAGCTATTACCCGATTGGGAAGCTAAAGGTGCCCCAGTAACCACAAAGGTATCAGAAGATCACATTTACCTTTTGAAAGACGAAGCGAAGAGCGTAAAACTGCCTAACATGCTTACTCCAAATACTATGCATAATGAAGGCAATTACATTGTTAGTATGGCTAACCTGTGTCGCTGGCTTGCAGAACAAGCTGAAGAACTTGGTGTGGAGATTTATCCTGGCTTTGCAGCAGCCGACATCGAATATGACGAAAACGGCAGTGTAATTGGAGTGGTCACCGGCGATATGGGTGTATCAGAAAGTGGCGAACAAAAAGATACCTACATGCCTGGTATGTTTCTAAAGGCGAAATATACTGTCTTTGCAGAAGGTTGTAGAGGACATTTAGGGAAAACCCTAATCGAAAAATTTAGTCTTGATAAGGACGTGAGTCCACAACATTATGCTATCGGGTTTAAAGAGATTTGGGATATACCTGCTGAGCAACACAAAGAAGGACTAGTTGTGCATACAGCCGGCTGGCCTTTGAGTGATGCAACGGGTGGTAGCTATCTATACCACGCTGAAAATAATCAAGTACTTGTTGGCCTAATAGTCGACTTAAATTATAGCAATGCACACTTAAGCCCTTTCGACGAGTTCCAAAGGCTCAA
>CBFHTO010000084.1:0-12098 GCA_965658765.1 Glaciecola sp.
TAAAGCGATAAACCTTGAAGGTGTAGGAATCAATAGTAGTGATTTTGGTTTATTGCCAATGCTTTTTGGTGGTATTGTTTTATATGCATCATATTACGGATGCGACCAATCCGAGGCGCAAAGAAGCCTCTCGAGTCGTTCAGTAAAAGACCTTCGTAAAATTTTGATCACCGTCGGATTAGCGCGATTTCCAATAACATTGATTTATTGTTTTAGTGGTTTAGCGATAGGGGCGTTGGTGCTCACACAGCCAGATTTTGCTGCTCAGATCCCAAAAGACAAAAGCGATTGGATGGTACCTGTTTTTATAGTGAATTACGTGCCAGTAGGCTTAATGGGACTTCTAGTAGTGGCAATGATGGCGGCTGCAATGTCTTCATTAAGTTCTGCAATCAATAGCCTTGCAGCGGTGACTTTAGAAGATTTCACAAGACTTACTAAAAAAACACTGTCGGACAGTGAATACGTAAAGCACGCAAAAATTGTCGGTATTATTTGGGGTATAATTACTATTCTGTTATCGAGCGTTGCAGGTGATATTGCGCCTACCATCATCGAAGCGATTAATAAAATAGGTTCGGTGTTCTATGGCCCAATCTTGGCTATTTTTATAATTGGTATTTACAGTAAACGCATTGAAAGCCTACCCGCAAGTATAGGCTTAATTGCGGGTGTCGGTGTGAATCTTTTTCTTTGGTTTTCTGGTAGCGAATTGTTTTGGTTTTGGTGGAACGTGATCGGATTTATTACTGCCTTGGCGACTGCGTTCGTTTCTCATCATGTTGTGCGTCAAAGTAAACATCAAACCGGAAACAATATCTCTGCAATTGAACAGGTTAACGGAGTTAATTTTCTATCAGTGCTTGTGTTATGCATCTGGTTCTTTGTTATTTTTATCCTTAGCTATTCGCTTCCGACCTTACTCAGCAACTAGGGTCTATTCTTAAATGAAGATTAAAAACGCAATCGAGTAAAGAAAGCAAATAAAATAAAGCGTTGGCTTATGAGTATTTAAGGTGGATAAAGCCTGATAGGGAGAGTCTACTGGAATGTGCGATAAGGGCGTGCGAGTTTCACCGCGCACGTCCCTAAAATTAATAGATATGATTCACTATTAATATGTTTTCAATAGTGGCAGTTATTTATTGCTTACTAGCCCTTAAAAATTCCCGACGAACGTTACCATCGCATTAAGCGGCTTAGCAACAGTAGCTTGGTGTGTTGAGTGCGCGTTAGGAAAGTAAAGTTCATCGCTTAGATTTTCTATGTTTATCTGTACTTTCAAATCTTCTGACAGTTCATAATACGCCGCTGCGTCAATTCTTGTGTAACTTGGTAAAACAGCACTATTACTATTGTTAATAAAGCTCTCATCTTGGTAAATCGCGCCAAACCCTAGTCCAAAGGTGTCGCTCACTTCATAAGTTGACCATATTGAAAAAGTAGTTTCTGGTAACTCTCGTGGCGTAAGACCAGTTGGTCCGTTTCTATCAACGATCTCACCCTCTAAATGACTATAATTGACAGAAATAAGCCATTTTTCAGACAGCTTGCCACTAAATTGAAGTTCATAGCCAGAAATATCCGAGTCGATAACATCTAAAGTCGAAGGATCGCCATCAGCGACTTGAGGGGAACTCTGTTCATTTTCAAATATTGCCGCTGTGAAACTAATACTATCTGCAACGTCCCATTTAACACCGACCTCTTGGTTCGTATAAGTATTTGGAGCCAACTGTTCACTGCTGCCATTGATGTCAGTGTATTGTTCACCGCTACGGGGTAAGAAAGACTCACTGTAACTCGCATAAATAGAGATATTTTCTTGCGGTTTAAACACAATTCCACCACGGGGAGATATTTCTTTGTCAGTCCTGTTGCGAGTTTCAAGTATTGAAGGATCAGCATTAAATACTTCTATGTCGAAACGGTCTAATCTAGCGCCAATAAGAATATCCAAATACTCCGATAGAGCGATTTCATCCTGAATGTAAAATGAAAATACGTCAAGGTTCACACGAGTGTCGTCATTGAGATCACTAAAAGCGGTACTTATAGAATCTCCATTTGCGTTAAGCCCTACGAATCCATTAAATTGAATTGGTCTGCTGGCAATAAATGACTCGCGGTCGCGATTGTTTGAATCAAAAACAGGGTTGAATCGATTTTGATTGGAGTCGGTTTGAATAATCTCAGTGCCAGTAATAAGAGTATGTTTAAATCCAGCAGCTTCAAATTCACCCACTAAATTGGCTGACACGATAAGATTGCTTCGCTCGGTATTGTCAATATACCCATCTAACTCAACCACATTAGATGCAGCGATGTAATCAGTTGCATAGAAGTTCGCATAAACCTTGTCATAATCACCATAAAACGCATTTAAGTTTCCCTTCAAAGCATCATTAAATTGATGTTCGACACTTGCTCTGAACACGTGCGCGTCAAGTTTGTGATAGTTGTTCTCAGGATCTCCAAACACAATGTCTTGCAGGGATTCAACAGGCATTCCGTCTTCCCCCGTGGGGATCCCTCGGTCAATGAATCGCTCGTGATCAATATATTCATAGGACAGATTAAGGTTTGTTGAGTCGCTGAGTTCGATAAACGCAGTTGGGTTTACTCCAATTCTTTCTCCATCGTAAAAATCTCTGTGGTTCTCAAGGCTTTCATACATGGCGTTTATTCTCACAGCACTATCCTGACTTGACATGAAGTTGCCATCAACTTGGGTGCTAAAGCCGCCAAATGTATTGATAGACGCCTGATAGTTCGCAAAGCTTTGGTCTAACTTTGCTTTCTTAGACACTCTATTTAATATTCCACCAGTTCCGCCACGTCCAAAGAGCAAGGCATTTGGACCTCTCAATATTTCTACCTGCTCAACATTGTATAAGGCTCTGTAATATTGAACATCGTCTCTGTTTCCATCTAAGAAGAAATCAGCGGTAGAACGCACACCCCTGAACACAACAGAATCTCGGTGGCCTTCGCCTTGCGATGTATTTACACCTGGTGTGTAATCGATAATTTGACCAACGCTTGAAATGCCTCGCTCGGTGATCTGTTCGGCACTAATAATTGATAGGCTCTGTGGTACATCGATAACTGGGGTAGGGGTCTTAATTGAGTTTGCTCGATCACTCGATAAATATTGCCCCTGAATACTAATGACTTCTACATCATCTAAAGCAAGCGTCTCTGCACGAGAATGGGAAACGACACTTACCAATGAAACGGCGACTGATAAGCTTAAAGCAGAATATTTCAAATCGATTCTCTCTTTTATATTAAAAATAACGACTCTTCTACTAACTGAATTAGTAATATCGGATGGTCTTAAAAACGATGACGAGATATTACACAATGATTTTGCAAATGTAAATGCGAATTATTATCAATACGGTTCAAGGTAATTAATTTTTAGTGAGGATTTCACTAAAACCTAATTTTTTGGGGAAAATAGGATTAACCTCTTTTATTACATTTTTCATCACGATCTTTTATTTGAATAACATTCTATTTCAACGATAAGGACGATAAGGATGATAAGAGCGCAGTTCATCGAGGCTCGAAACACAAAGCTGTTTCTAATAGAAGCCGGATGTACTGACGCACACCTATGATTGTCAAATTCGATTATTTATTTTTGCAATATCAGAGGAGACGATATACAGCCCCTAGTTCGAAACGAAATACTTTCTGCTTGCTATTTAATGAATGATTAATATTAAAGAAGCGTAATTAACATTTAAAATTGATACTAAAGTATAGTTTTTGTCGTAAGTTAGATTTGCGACTATACATACGTACTTAGGTAAGGGTTTCCTATCTCAGTGTCGAGAAATAGTCCTTTACCATTGTTCACTGCCAGTGCGTCTTTGATGAATCCGTTTACATCTTAGGCGCATTCCTTTTGTTATTTTTAACAAAACATTATTTGATTTATAAAAATTGCCTCTCTAAAACTTCATTTCTTTCTTTATCGCGCTCAATAAGTTTTTTATAAGTTTGTTTACTTATCTCTGTGCGTCTTGCGATACTTGAGAACACAGTATAGTCGTTTAAACTATTCGCATTAAGTTTGTGCGAAAAAAGGAAAAGCATTGTCGAAAAAAAATGTAATTATCACTGGTGGTTCATCTGGTATTGGTGCCGCTATTGCAGGGCATTTTTCTGTTAATGGTTATAATGTATTTAACCTTGATATCAATAAATCTGAAGACGGTAGACACTTTCAATGTGATGTGTCAGATCACGATGCAGTACATGCTTGTGTTCGTGAAATCGCGAGACATAATAATTTAGATGTACTTGTATCTAACGCTGGTATTCATTATTCCGGTGATATTGAACAAACAAGCGAATCTGATTTTATTAAGCTGTTTAATATAAACGTCAAGAGTGCATTCTCACTTACGCAGGCAGCTGTGCCACATATGAAGCAAAAGGGCGGTAGTATAATTTATATTGGTTCAGACCAATCAAAAATTGGCAAGCCTAATTCTTGTGCCTATAACATGAGTAAACATGCTATTGCTTCGCTTGCTAAGACAACCGCACTTGATTATGCCAAGTATAACATTCGCGCAAACTTAGTATGCCCAGGCACAATTGACACTCCTTTGTATCAAAAAGCAATAAACACCTACTGTGAAAAAAGTGGTTCTAAGTTTGAGGATGTGCATGCAGAGGAGTCCTCTCTTCAGCCTCTAAATCGAATCGGCAAACCAGAAGAAGTGGCTGCAATGGTATATTACCTCGCAAGTGACGATGCTCAGTTTGTTACAGGTGCCGAGCTATCAATCGACGGCGGATACACAACAAAATAGCAAGATTCTTAGAGCGTGTAATATTGAAAATAATTGACCCACATTTGCACTTTTTCGACTTAGCCATTGGAAAATATCAATGGCTTAAGGCTGACCAACCGCCTTTATGGGCGGACAAATCGAAGCTAAGAAGAAATTATTTACCGAAAGACCTTTTGAATGAATCACATACAGAGCTTGATATTCAAGGCTTAGTGCACATTGAAGCTGGTTTCGATAATGACCATCCAGAGAGAGAGTTGCAGTGGCTGTCTTCTGATGCATTTTTTGCTGAATCTTTGCCGGTAGACCAAAGGCTCAGTGATGCAGATGATTTAAATGCAGTGAACGAATTTTCAAAAGACACTGTTGGGTTTTCTTCAGACTCTAACAAAATCTCAATAGGAGCTTGCCCGATTCATACAATCGCAAGTTTAAATATTTGTCAGCCTACCGATTTGTTTAAAGAGAACTTATCGTTGATAAATATTTATTCTACATGCAAAGGGATCAGACATATTATTGACAATGACCTAAGCATCTTAAGCCAGCACCCTTCAGTTATCGACAATCTAAGGTGCCTAGCTATGCACAATATGATTTTTGAATTACAGGTGGGAAGATTAAATAGAGAGTCATGTAATGCTGTGCTTGATGTTTTTGCAAAATTACCAGATCTTAGGTTCGTACTAAATCATGGTGGGTTCCCAAGCCTGAGCACTGATTCGTCTGATTTTGCTGATTGGAAAGTAAGCACAACAAGGCTGATGACCCTACCAAATGCTTTCATTAAAGTGTCTGGTAGTGAAATGACTGACCGCAATTACAATTTAGAACAACTACGCCCGCACATTATTCATCTCATGGAGCTTAGTCCCGAGAGAATCATGATGGCGAGTAATTTTCCGCTGCTCTTGTTTCGTTACTCATATCATGAGTATTGGAAGAAGGTCTGCTGTTTACTCGATAGTATCTATCCGCAGGCAAAAAACGAATTTACAAAAAAGCTACTTTACGAAAACGCAAAGCAGCTTTATGGCTTCTAAGGGAGGTGCCGTCTATTTTACGACGACCTTTGGGGAACGATTCACAATTTCATCGTTTAATTCAATGCCAAGGCCAGGTAAATCCGGTACTTTAAATTTGCCATTTTCTGGTTGGTAATCTTGTATACATAGCTCTCGATTCCATGCTTTGATGGCATAAGTATGATGCTCATGAATAAGAAAGTTAGGTATTGCAGCCTCAAGCTGCAGCGATGCGGCTGTTGCAACTGGTCCTCCACAAACATGAGCTTGTATTCTTATGTCGTATACATCGGCATAGTCACAGACCTTTTTGGCTTCAGTGAAACCACCGCACAAACCAACATCAGGTTGTAATACATCAATTGATTGATCTTCAAAATAGGGCCTAACATCCCAGCGATGATATAGCCTTTCTCCTCCTGCGATAGGAACCCTCAGATTATCCGCGACTTTTTTGTGTACGGCTGAGTTAAGGTAATTCACAGGCTCTTCAAACATCATACAGCCTACTTCTTCAATTACTTCACCCATTTGAATAGCTGAAGCGCAACCCATTAGTGAATGAGCTTCAAATATAATGTCCACTTCGTCTCCGACTTCTTGTCTGATCGCTCTCAGTCGGTCACCAAACAACTTCATTTGTTTGGGCGTAAACAAGCGCGTTCTATCAAAGCTCGAATCGCCATTTTCGTCATATACAATAGGGTCGACCTTAACGGCATCATAACCCTCTGCGATCGCTTTCGCTGCAGATCTGGCATAATCATCAGGACTTAGCATTTTGATGCAATCCTGACTCCAATCAAATTGCAATTGGCTCGCATAAGTTCGCAAGTTATCGTTTGTTTTACCGCCCAAAAGTTGATAAACCGGCACGTTAAGCGCTTTCCCCTTGATATCCCACAATGCAGTATCAATAGCACTCATAGCGGCATACAACACGGGCCCTCCACCAAGTCCCCAAAAACTTTCTCGTAGCATACGAGACCAAAGCAATTCTGTCTTAAATGGGTCAAACCCAATGAGAACGGCTTCACTGATTTCTTTAATCATCGCAGCGGCAGCGCTATGTCCCCAATCGTAAGCTAAACCTGCTTCACCAACGCCATGAATACCCTCGTCGGTATGAACCCTTACAAAAATGGGATTCCAAGGAGGCCTTTCGGGGCAGTGAATATCAAAAATCTCAACGTGCGTTATCTTCATAAATTCGGTTCTCTGAAATCAATATGTGAAAAAAGGTTAAGCTGTGCCTTACTCTGTGTCTTATTCGTCGAAATCTGGATAGGTTCGTTTTACTCGACGCATCATCGCAGGCCACGTTTTTTGTCCTCCAGTTTGACCGGTATGGACAACGGAAGCTTGTTTCTTTATACCGTCAATTACGCTCTGTTCAACCTTATGCACATTCACATTAGCATGCTGTAGCTTTACTTGGATTTCGCAGGCTCGTATCAAGTCATACATATGCATAAAGGCATCACCTATTGTGAGCCCCATAGTCAGAGCACCGTGATTTCTTAACAGCATGAAGTTTGCATCCCCTAAGTCTTTTTGCAAGCGCAAAATTTCATCTTCATTAACCGCTAAGCCCTCATAATCATGATAGCTCATACTAGCTAAGGCAAAAGCTGAATATTGGCTATAAGGCAATAAACCGCCTTTGGAACTGGCAACCGCGATTGCGTCACAGTGATGAAGGTGTAAGGCACATTGGTCTTTATGTCTAGCCAAATGAACTGCGCTGTGAATGGTGAATCCCGCTGGGTTTATTTCGAAGGGGCATGATTTATCGAGGATATTTCCTTCGATATCAATCTTCACCAGATTTGAAGCGTTTACTTCTTCGAAACACAAACCAAAAGCATTTATCAACAAGTCATCGGTACCTGGAATTCGCGCAGATACATGGGTATGTATAAGGTCATCCCATCCATGCATTACCAATAAGCGATAGCAGGCGGCAAGTTCAACGCGAGTTCTCCACTCGGCGTCTGAGACCTTATTTTTTAAATCGAGAGTGGGAATTGAATACATATGGAATCGGTTGCCTATTTTGCGAGGTTAAGTGAGGTATAAAAGAATCTTGGATGACTGGTATTTGTTTTAAAACCAATCGTCCAAAAGTTTGAATCATTATATGAAAAATTTGCCACTGTGCGATAGCTCAACACACTATATTTTTAATAGCTATATTTTTAATATATGCATTATTGTATCGCGTGCCTAAGAACATTGAGCGAAAACATCTTGCCATAAACCGATATGGGTTTTCATGCTACTTTGATAATCCTCAAATGACTGGGTAATGTTTGCATCAATATAGTGCTCGAATGCATTCGGAAGCTCGTGTTGGCTTATCAACTGTTTGAGAATTGGACTAAGTTGATAATGGTAACGATTGAGTTCAGATGCTAATGGTTGAATTTTATCTGCAAAAAACATTCGAAATATATTCTGCATTATTTTGTTTTTTTCTTCCATTTGTTGAGTTTTGCAATCTGTCTTTACAATATATTCTGAAAGAAGGGGACTTAGGGCCGATAAATGTTGATTTATAAGTCGTTGAGTCTTCCACATCCTAGCAAGAAGCCTAGTTGATTCGAGTTCTTGTAGTTGCTGCTCTATTGACTGTTGTTGAGTTTTCGCCTCTCTTCCTGCTCTTACCACAGCTTGCCAAGCCTGCTTACTTACCACGAATCCATCCGATGATTGACCTGCAATAAAGTCCTTACTGGCACTCAAATGTAAGTAAATTTCGTCAGATTGAGTAACAAAGTTAGAATAAACATCAGGCATTTGGGAGTACTTCTGTTGCATCCAAGTTTGTAGCTTTTCCGCGAGTTCATACTGTTCTGTTTGCTTTAATATCCCAAGACAACTCTTCATTTCGGATAAAAGTTCTCGCTCATATATAAAACGACTTGATGGTAATTGCATTTTTCCGAGAGCGGTGTTTCTTTCTGCGATCATTTGTTTTAAAAAACAATCATCAAAAGCGTAAAACTCTCTTAAATTGATAAAGATCTGCTCTACGTCAACTTTTAATGATGTTTTACTAGGTGCATCTAATTGCGTAGCGACTTGTATATTTTGTGCCTTTAGGCCCGTGTAACTCTGCAAGCGCTCTCTATAATTTTGTAAATCGCTTTCAATCTGCTTGTGGTCGCTGCAGGCACTTGTTAGCAGTACCAATAAAAGAAGAATATGCCGCTTACCAAACGAAGATGAAATAAGGTCCGAAATCTTATCAGCGTGCCTTGATAAATGTTGAAGTATCGTTGCATGTCGGAGTCTCATATCGGTATAATCCTAGGTTTAGCTAAAAGAAAACAACTTAGATATTAGTGACGATGCAAAATACATGGGCTACGAGCACCACTAACCTAATAATAATTTTTACGCTTTATAAAAAAACTAACATCGTGCCCTTAAAACTATACGAACAATTTTTAGTATTTAGCTCAAACAAATCATGTGGCGCTTGGTAGGCGTCACCACTGAACAAGGAATATTATGCCTGTTATTACACTTCCCGATGGTAGTAAACGAGAGTTTGATAACTCTGTTTCGGTTCTTGACGTTGCTATGGATATTGGCCCTGGTTTAGCCAAGGCAACGATAGCCGGACGAGTCGATGGCAAATTGGTTGACGCAGTCGACCTCATTGAACAAGATTCAAATTTGCAAATCATTACTTCAAGAGACGAGGATGGTCTAGAAATCATCCGTCATTCATGTGCTCATTTATTAGGACATGCTATCAAGCAACTCTACCCAAATGTAAAAATGGCAATTGGACCAACCATAGACAATGGTTTTTATTATGACGTAGATCTTGATGAGCCCTTAAATGAAGAGATTCTAAAAACGCTTGAAAAGCGTATGCTAGAGCTTGCCAAAACAAACTATGATGTCATCAAGAAAGTTGTCTCATGGGAAGAGGCTCGTCAAGCGTTTGTAGCAAGAGGCGAGTCATACAAAATTGAAATTCTTGATGAGAACATTCAAAAAGATGACAAGCCCGGACTTTATCATCACGAAGAATACCTTGATATGTGTCGGGGTCCTCACGTGCCAAACATGCGTTTTTGTCAACACTTCAAATTAATGAAGGTTGCTGGTGCTTATTGGCGTGGCGACAGTAACAATAAAATGTTGCAAAGAATTTATGGCACTGCTTGGCCAGATAAAAAACAACTGAAGTCTTACTTGAATCGTTTAGAGGAAGCTGAAAAACGAGATCATCGTAAAATTGGTAAAGCATTAGACTTATTTCATTGGCAAGAAGAAGCACCGGGTATGGTGTTTTGGCATAATGATGGTTGGACAATTTATACTGAACTAGAGCGTTTCATCAGAGAGAAACTTCGTGAATATAATTACGACGAAGTAAAAGGCCCTTTGATGATGGACAGATCCCTGTGGGAAAAATCTGGACATTGGGATAAGTATGCCGAAAACATGTTTACGACTGAGTCGGAAAAACGAGAGTACGCGATCAAGCCGATGAATTGTCCAGGACACGTTCAAATATTCAATCAAGGCTTGAAGTCATATCGTGATTTACCTCTAAAGATGGCAGAGTTCGGATGTTGCCATAGAAATGAGCCTTCTGGTGCTTTACATGGACTTATGAGAGTTAGAGGGTTTACGCAAGACGACGCGCATATATTCTGTACTGAAAACCAAATTTTAGAAGAAGTGAGGGATTGTATAAACATGGTCTATGACACTTATGCAACCTTCGGTTTTGATAAAATTGCAGTTAAATTATCTACACGACCCGAAAAACGTGTGGGCAGTGATGAGATTTGGGACAAGTCTGAAGCCGCGTTGGCTGAAGCATTGCGTTCAAGTGACATCGAATTTGACTATCAGCCAGGCGAAGGAGCATTTTACGGTCCTAAGATTGAATTTACATTATATGATTGCCTTGATAGAGCATGGCAATGTGGGACGGTTCAATTAGACTTTTCAATGCCAGGGCGATTAGGTTCTACTTATGTTGATGAAGACGGTGAGCGCAAGACACCAGTTATGATCCATAGAGCTATATTGGGTTCTCTAGAGCGTTTCATAGGAATATTGACGGAAGAATTCACTGGGGCCTTTCCATTATGGTTGGCACCTGTACAGGTAGTCATTGCAAACATCACTGATTCACAATCGGAATATGTGGATAAAGTTCTGGAAGCGCTTAAATCTAAAGGTATTCGTGTAAAAGCCGATGTGCGAAACGAAAAGGTTGGTTTTAAAATTCGCGAACATACACTGAAAAAAGTACCTTACATGATCGTAGTCGGCGAGAAAGAGAAAGAAAGCGAACAAGTTGCACTACGAACCCGCAAGGGTAAAGACCTTGGGGTCATGTCTATTGAACAATGTGCTGAATTTTTATTAAACGAAATAAGTTCTAAAAAAATTCAATAGCATCCATAAAAAGAATAGGTATAATACCCATCTGCGAAAAAGTAAGGCAATCTCGGATACTTTCTTTGTCGCCATTTTTTTAGTTTTTGGAGGAATAGCAAATTAAAGGCGTTAGCAATAAATCTCAGGGCGATAAAGCCCGAATTAATGAAGAAATAACGGTTAATGAAGTACGTTTGGTTAAAGCAGACGGTGAACAAGCAGGCGTAGTCCCTTTTAGTGAGGCTTTGGAGCTTGCAGTTGAAGCCAGTTTGGATTTAGTCGAAGTTAGCCCTAACGCTAATCCTCCGGTCTGCAAAATAATGGACTACGGCAAATTCTTATTTGAGAAGAGCAAAGCCCAAAAAGAGCAGAAGAAAAAACAAAAGCAAATTCAGGTCAAGGAGATTAAATTTCGCCCTGGCACTGATGAAGGCGATTACCAGGTAAAACTGCGCAACCTGCGTCGCTTTCTAGAAGGTGGAGATAAAGCCAAAGTAACGATCCGTTTCCGCGGGCGCGAAATGGCTCACCAAGATATTGGCATCGACTTGTTAACTCGCGTTAAAACCGATTTACAAGAAATTGCCAGCGTTGAAGCTTTTCCCAACAGAGTGGAAGGGCGTCAAATGATCATGGTTCTCGCACCTATTAAGAAGTAGTAACGGTTTAAAGTATATTAGTCTGCACAACTATTATCACCTTGCTGCATATTTTAACCCTCTACAACGATAAGAATGTTATAGAGTTAATAACAATGCGGAGTTTTAGCAATGCCTAAAATGAAATCAAACAGCGGTGCTGCCAAGCGTTTTAGAAAAACAGGCACTGGCCGTTTTAAAAGCAA
>CBFHTO010000085.1:0-11979 GCA_965658765.1 Glaciecola sp.
ATTCTACTTTGTTGCTGTGATTAACCATTGTTGCTCGTTTCACAGTTTGCAGCATTGCGTCAAATTGAGATAAGCCTTCATTTTTCACATGAGAAACAGAGGCTATATTGCTAAATATTTTCAATGATACATATTCAGATAATCTATGCTCGTATTCGATCAATGTCTCACCATCATTGCGCCTACAGCCATTAACACCGCGCACATTGGCATCATGCACAATCACGGCTAAAGGTATCTTATGTATTGCTGTCAGGTATTGAATCGCATCTAGGTTTCGTCTGATGTTCTTTGTGATTGATTGCCATTGATCTGGGTTTTTGTTCGCATGATACCGGCATGTTTTAAAGCCGTTTATATCAATCGGATTACCCAATGGACAACCATGTGCTGCACAATTACGGCTAACTGGTGCTTGTTCTTCTTCGCTGTTATCCCATTTACCCATCACGCAAACCCTCCTTGATTGTCAGATAGTTTTTCATCCTAATTAACCATGAAAAATCGGCAACCCAGCCATTTATACCATTTAAGATAAACGGGCTTTTCGCGCAATACTTCAAATAATTTCGCCATTGCTTAGTTGTTGGTATTTCTCCAGATTCAACCAGACTAGCTATATCGCCCTGCCTGCTGCTATCTAATCCCTGGCATTTTGGATTGTTCGGCAATATCTCATGGTACATCTTCACTATTTCGTCATACGGTACTAACTTGCCTGATTCGTCTGGCAGGAATGGATTCACACGATTGAATACTTTTTTCTTTTCACGTTGTTTGCATAGTGCGTGTATAAATCGCTTTGTCCACTTCTCTATCGTTTCTTCGCATTCGCTTTGTGATGATTCAATAGCTATCTGGTAATAAGCCCACTCTCGTTTTAGTTGTGCGTCATCCAATGGCAAGCCGACCATCATTAATCGTGATTTGACTGCTTCAATATCAATATCGCCGAAATCAGCTTTTCCCACTGTAGTAGTAGTTTTATTATTGTTGATCTTTTTATGTTGATTATTATTAGTGTCAGGTTTTCCTAAAGTCGGATTACCCGACATCGGGTTTTCCGTTTGTCGGCTATCGTAGAATGTATGATTCCATCCAATAAACTGGGAGTTCTCATTTGTAACCTTCTCACTCTTCAACCATCCAGCATCAACTAACTCTTTCCAAGCTCGGTCAATAGAATCCCTACCGTTTGAAAAATGCTTCTCTAGTTCGCGTTTATATATCTTAAAGTTTTCTGCATTGCTCATAACGTAGGCGTATAGGCCTTTTGCTTGCATAGATAATGTTGCATCTTTAAGCAGTTCATTATTTACAATCGTAAAATGATAACTCCGGCTAACTACAATATTACTCATGAAAGCACCTCAACTTGGAATGGACGACCAGCAACAACATATAAATCTATTCGATCTTCTACTGATAGTCTGTGCAGATGATTTCTAATAGTTCGAGGTGATACCCCGACAATAGGTGCGGCTAATTCTGATTTAACCGTTAATGATTTACTGCCTTCATATGCAGCTTTTTGTCTTAAATAATCTAGTGTTAGATTGATCTTGTCATTATTTTTCATGCTAGCTCCTTTGACATTGCATCTTGGAGCGATATAATTCCCTTTATTGGGTACAACATGTATCGCAGTGATTTAAGCCCCGCTAGTGCTACAACACTATGATGCGGGGTTTTTCTATTTTACATCAATTATATATCTCTCGCATTAACTTCCCAGCCATATGTTCAACTTGAAACTTTTCACAGCCTAGTTTATCCGCTAACTGCGCATTACTCATCGTGTGTATATGTTGTTTAATATAATCCTTTTCATGATGTTGCCATTTTTTGCGGTTCGATTTACTAATTGGCTTTTTATCTTTGATTGTATTTAGATTCCATTTCATGCGAATAAATCCCCATGCATAATGTTTGCATCTTCTAAATTACGAACAGCAACATTAAAGTATGATTCTTTTAATTCAGTACCGACAAATCTACGCCCCTGCTGAATAGCGCAATGACCTTCGCTTCCAATCCCCATGAACGGCGATAAAACCAAATCATTGGGGTTAGTCCACAAATCTATTGCACGCTCAATCACATCTAATTGCAGCGGGCAGATGTGTCTTTCGTCGTCAGACTCACGCGCCGGGTTTTTATTCAGTGTTCTTGATGGGTTAATATCCATCCAAACAGGCGAGGCATAACGCTGCCAACGGTCAACAGGAAATGTCTCATTAGTGTGGGTAACAGGCTCAGGATTCACGCCGGGTTTACGCATGGTAACTAAATAGTCTGGGATACCTTGCCGGCTCATTGCAGAATCTTTTTTGATTTGCTTATGCAATATCTTCTTCTACAGTAGTTTCACCAGTTACTATTTTAATTAGCTCGTTCCTGGCTGATACTGCTTCGTCTAAGCCATCAAATCCCACGCTTATTGATCTATGTTGCAAGTAGAAATTTAAGTAGAATCTTTCTGGTAATGCTATAGATACAAAATTATTAATAATCGTATACGGTTTTAAAAAACCGTTTATTTCAGAGATTCGGTATATATTGCCGTCTATCTCTACCCACTCTTTGTTTATTCGCTTAATCATTTATCACCCGCCAATATATTCAATTTTTCTTCAATGCCTGCCACGTTAGCCGAAGTCTCTACCACTTTATCAATATAAAACTGCGGTACTTTGCTATTCTGTTGGCAAACTTCACGGTATTCGCGTAGCTTAGCGTTTTCTACTTTAAGCTGAATGTATAGCCTGTTTATTCTCCACTGCTTAAACATTATTCCCACTCCTTGAATCTTGCCCAACCAACTTGCGTAACATCATGCATCTTTGCAGCGTATTCTAACTTCAAGGTGTTCTCGCCTCTCTTTATGCGATAGACCGCATCTGTTGTTATGCCTAATACTTCAGCAGTCTTTTCTACCCCTATCTTATTTACCGCCATTTTAAAGCCTACGTTTGCCAGTTTCTTCATGTTCACCTCGTTTATTAACTACCGTAAATACTAGACTAATACTCTATCAGCTGTCAAATATTAAATTAGATTGCAAAACTACTTGACACAAGATTAGCTATCTACTAGAGTTAAGACATCAACAACGGGATGGGAGACCTAAAATGACCAAGCTAAGCACTTACACATTAATTATCGAAGACGAATACGAAGAAAGCACAGCAAAAACAATTGAGGATTTCTCAAAGAATCCTAGTACTGATGCATTAGTGGCTGCTGTCAATCTATCAATAGATGATGGGACGATAGATTTTGATACAAACGATATACGCAAAGCAATCATGAAGTATTTTGCCGGAACTGGTGACTTAGCTGAAATTGGTGGCGCTGTTGCTGATGCTGCTAGAAATGAGGCGCACGACTACATATGGCAATGCAATGACTCTAAAGCTGAGGATATGAACGCAGATCACATCGCGGTTGATCTTGCATCACGCGCACGAGACATAGCTGCGCAGTCATGAGCGGCTATCTATCCACATTTAAGCACGAGTATGCTGCCCACCACTGGCTTCAAGCGTGGTGGATGCTCAAGGAATATATTCGAGGTAGGGACAATGAGCAAGACGAATCAAACGAGTGGGACAAAATCAACCGATCAATCGCAAGGCAAAAAGATAACGCCAGCGCAAGGTCATCAGCTTTACCAATTGGGCGAAGGCATTAACAAGGCGCTGAAGCAACTTAAAAAAGCAGGAATCGAATAATGGATAAATTAGAACTCAAAGAAATTCTAGAAAAACACGCGCTTTGGTTTGACGATGAGGATGGTGGTGAACGTGCGAACTTGAGTGATGCGAACTTGAGTTATGCGAACTTGAGTGATGCGAACTTGAGGGGTGCGAACTTGAGTGATGCGAACTTGAGGGGTGCGAACTTGAGGGCTGCGAACTTGAGGGATGCGAACTTGAGGGGTGCGAACTTGAGTGATGCGAACTTGAGGGCTGCGAACTTGAGTGATGCGAACTTGAGTTGTGCGAACTTGAGTTGTGCGAACTTGAGTGATGCGAACTTGAGTTATGCGAACTTGAGTGATGCGAACTTGAGGGGTGCGAACTTGAGTTATGCGAACTTGAGGGATGCTATTGGTAATGGGGATGAATTAAAAACAATCATTGCCGACACATATCAAATCACATACACGAGCGAAGTGATGCAGATCGGATGCAAGCGGTATTCAATAAAAGAGTGGTTTGAGTTTGATGATGAGGCGATAAAAGGAATGGATTGTGGTGCGCTTGAATGGTGGGAGCGATGGAAGCCAGCACTAGAACAGATAATCAAAATATCTCCCGATGTTAAAAGCAAGGAGTAAAGCCATGAACGACGAAATGACTACAAAAGAATTAGACCGACGAATTGAAGAGAAAAAACGTAACCAGCAACGCGCTAAAGACTATGTGAAACGGCTTGATGAGCACTTACAAAAGCCTTATCAAGATGCAAAGAAGCGGATTGAAAAGCAATGAGCGCGGATTACAGACAGCAAGAAGAAAACGAACAACAGCACTACGAGGAATTTAACAATGGAAACACCAAAAGTTTACGAAGCAATCAACCTAGTAATGATGGATATATCCAAAACTGGCATTGCAAAGGCGAATCAAAATCAACAGCAGCGTTACAACTTCAGGGGAATAGATGACGTTTATAACGCGCTTGCGCCAATCATGGCAAACCACGGGCTTATGACGCTACCACGGGTTTTATCGCGTGAAGTAACAGAGCGACAAACCAACAACGGAAAACCGCTTTTTTATACCGTTGTTGAAGTTGAGTATGATTTTGTTTGTGTTGCAGATGGTAGTAAACACACGATCAAGGTTTCAGGCGAAGCGATGGACATGGCCGACAAATCAACGAACAAAGCAATGGCTGCTGCTCATAAATACGCATGCCTACAAGCCTTTTGTATCCCAACACAAGGCGATAATGATGCGGATTTAACAACATACGAAGTTGCAGCAAATCAAACACCAGTTAACCCTGCTCTGCTGCAAGCGATCGAATCAGGCAAAGCAGATGTGGTTGCCACCGTATGGAATAGCCTAGGCAAAGCTGCAAGGGGTGATGCTTGGAACAACCCTAGTTTAACTGACTCGCAGCGTGATGTGATCACAAAAGCTGTGGAACAATTCAACCAAAAACAGAAGGTATCTTAATCATGGCACGCGGAATAAATAAAGTAATCATTGTTGGTAATCTTGGTAAAGATCCAGAAACACGGTATATGCCAAGTGGCGGCGCCGTCACTAATATCACTGTCGCGACAAGTGAGTCATGGAAAGATAAATCATCTGGTCAGCAGCAAGAACGCACAGAGTGGCATAACGTGGTTTTTTACAACCGTTTAGCTGAAATTGCCGGTGAATATTTGCGTAAAGGCTCTAAAGTTTATTTAGAAGGCTCATTGCGTACACGTAAGTGGCAAGACAAGTCAGGTAATGACCGCTACACCACCGAGATTATCGCGACGGAAATGCAGATGCTAGACAGTCGCGGCGATTCACAACAGCAGCAACAAGCACAACCAGCCGCTACACCTGTGCCAGCACAAAACCAATCACGACAACCACAGCCAGCACCGCAGCCAGCTATGGTTGATGACTTTGACGACGACATTCCTTTTTAGAGGCAAATAAAATGACATCACTATACGAAATTAAAGAAGAATATTTAGACACGTTCCAATCGTTGGAATTAATGCGTGATGCAGGCGACATTAACGAAGAAACCCTGCAGGACACATTAAGCGCGGCTGCTTTCGACTTTGAGGAAAAGGCCATTAATGTCGGTTTCTACATTCAGAACATGAAAAGCGACATTGCAGAATTGAAAGAGCATAAGCGCAACATTGACGCAAAAATAAAAACGCTAAATAACCGCATTGAATGGTATGAAGATTACTTGCGCACAAACATGCTAGCGACTGATAAAAAAGCGATTGAGCGGCCTTTGCTAACGATCAAAATTGGCAAAGCATCGGCGGTATTAGTTGTTAAAAATGAGGCTGATATACCAGACCAATACAAGACGACTGAGACGGTTGTGAATATAGACAAAGCAGCATTGAAGAAGGACTTAAAAGAGAATCCGATTGATGGGGCTGAACTTGTAGCAGGTAAAGCAAGGTTGGCAATTAAATAAACTCCTGAAGTAGTGTTGCGCTGCCTGCATGGGGCGCTTTTTTAAATAAATAAAGGGATGGGAAAATGAATTTAGATAAAAATGAAATTTCAAATATAGTTGCTGAAAAGCTAATAGCAGAAGATAGAATTTACAGCGACATTGCTGAAATCATCACTCATAGAGTGGATAAGGTTTTAGATGAAAAGCTAGAAGCATCAATTTCAAAGGAAATTGACAGAAAAATATCAAAAACAATTGATTTGGTTGTTACTCAAGGTTTCGAAATTGAATATCAAAAAGTTGATGCTTTTGGCAAGCCGAAAGGTGAAAAAACCTCAATTAGAGCAGAGCTGGAAAAACTTGTTAGCGGGTATTGGAATTGTAATGTTGATAGGCATGGGAAGCCAACAAATTCAAATTATGACCGTATTACTCGAGCCGAATATTTAATGACAAAAATATGCGCGGAAGATTTTAGCAATTTAATATCTCAGTCAGCAAGAAATATAACAGGTGCTTTAAAGGACGGCTTTCGAAATCAAATAGCACAACATATGGATGAAATGCTAAACGGTCTATTCCGCGTAAAAAGCCTGCAAGACCAAGGGAAAGTTGAAAAGCCATATTAATAGTTTAACGGCGGTGTGGGTTGGGAGTTCCCGACCATCTGGTTTGAATCCAGCACCGCCACCTGACAAGGAATGGGAAACATGGCTATAAAAGCATTTAAAACAGGGTTTTTCGTAATGATAGCGCTATTTGTCGGTTTAATTTGGTTTTTGAACAATCAAGGCGCTATTTCTTTAACTTTCATGCCTAACACTGCAGAAAAGAATGCAGAAAAGACTGCAGAAAAGAAATGGGACTTTGAATTAGCAGACGGCACTAAGTGGTATTTAGATAAATGATGTTTTCTCAGATTAAAGCACTGAAGTCTGGCGAATGGTCTGAAAGTGAAGATCAATTCATTTTAGATAACTATCGCGATCTGCGTAATAAAACAATGGCCGAATATTTAGGCCGCCCTCTTCACTCTGTAGATTCTAGAGTGAGAACGCTACAAGAAAGAGGCGATATTACAGAACGAAGAAAAACAAGGAGAAAAGATTGTGAGCGACATGAAGCGGAAATACTGCAGAACTTACGCACATACGATGACGAATAAAGAACTGGCAGATAAATTATGTATAACTCAAAAAGAAGCAGGGAGATTAGTGAACGAAGAGTTAAAGAAGAAAAAGCGCGAGGATATCAAACGGCGATTGGAGCAGTAATTTTAATTTCAATACTTGGGTGTGGAGCTGTTGCGCATCCAGATATTGTATGGGATGCAAGACACAAAGACGGGATAAGGGATATCTATGAGCAACAACAGCAAATCAACAGACTCGAAAAAATCAGGAAAGTTATCTGCCGCCTCTAAATGGCTAAAGATGATTTTAACCAAAGGTATTATAACTGCAGCGATGGCAGGGTTAATCACTCTACTCGCTTACATATCATTCTATTACAACGTACTAGGCGGTGAGGCTTTCACTTCCAATGATGACGAGGTAAATCTATGGGCGCTTACCTTCTTAGCCTTAACCCTACTCCAATGTGTTTTCAGTCTCATCGCTCAAGTATTTGATGAAAAGAAAATAAGACTTTCTATTTATGGGTTTGTCGTCGCTCTAGCCTTTGTAAGCATCTTTGGCGGCACTGCTGGGCGGTTCTCTTCAATCAGTAAGCAAGAAGCTAAGACAGGCGCACAGGAGCTGAGAGCCAACGCGCGGCAAGCTGGTGCAAGTGCAAAATTAAATGCGCTTACGGGTATATCTGAGGGCTTAAGCTATGCCGGTAAATCACAACATTCTGGCACACGAGTAGCTGCACAAAATAAACTGAGCGCCGTATCTAATGACGTTGATTCAGCCGTAAAAATGGCAGATGAAGCTGCTGCAATAATGGAAAATACGACCGTAATTAAAGCTGATTTCGGCATAGGTAAAACCATATTTTTACTCATTCTGTCACTGTGCGTAGAATTTGGAATGTCGATACTATCTTGGCTGTTAGGCCAAATGTATTTACGGCAAATTGTCAGTGCTTTTCAATCACTTATGAATAAAGAAGAAACCGTAAAAGAGGAAGAATCTACCAGTAAAACAGAGGAGAAACCGGCCGTAAAAAAGTAGAAACCGAACCCCGTAAATTCGCGGATAAAGTCGAAGTAAAAGACGCGCTAAAAATACTAAAAGAAGAATATCTGAATGGTGGTTTTACGGGGTCGGCAAGAACGCCAATTAGCCAAGGAAGTCTACGTAAAAAATACGGCTGTGGTGAGAATTGGGAATATGCACGCAAAGTACTTAACAAAGAAATTAAAAAGGGGCGTAAATAATGGATGAATTTTTATGGCACTTAAAAAACATCGCTAAGTACACACTAGCTTTCGGAGCAATGGCATTCTTAGCAGCGATGACATGGGTGGCGCTATGAAGATATTAGAAGCGCAAAAATGGGTCTATGTGATCTGGACTCCCTACGCAGATAACCCCATAGGGCACTTCCATCAAATCATTGTAGGGGCGATGTATGAGAAGCCGACTGTAAGACTTGATGGCATTAATCGAGAGGTGGAGCTGCATGAGATACGCCAAGCGACACTAGACGAGATTAGAAAAGGTCGGGGATATTGATCGTCATAAAACTCGTTGTAATACTGTTTGCGGTTTTTTATATGGCCGCTTACGCTTCTGAAACGCAAGAGAGGTGCTTTTATGTTCACGTTAGCGATGGTGATACTGTTAAGAAAGAAATTGTTACGTATGAAAATGGCAAGGTCATCAAACTAGAAACGGTTAGATTGCACGGTATAGATGCACCTGAGTCTGATCAACCATACGGTGATTGGGCTAAAAAGCAATTAGAGAAACATTGTAAGAGTAAGTGGCTGTGGGGTCAGAATCACGGTATAGGGCATTATGGCAGAACAATAGAGACATTATGGGCTAACACTACCAATCTAAACCGCCACATGGTGAGAATAGGCGCAGCCCACCCACTTGATAAGATGTACTACAAGGACGCTGTATACGCTATCAAGCACGGTCTAGGGCTATGGCAAGACCCAAGGCCAATACCTCCAAAGAGCTGGCGTGATGGCAAGAAAGAAAGAAACCCTCATAAATATTATTTAAAGCTGTATAGCTAATATATACCGTTCGTCGGCTTGGTGTATATCCATGCTTGTTAAGTTCGCAGATAGTTTATATTATTTACACATGCAGCGAACACAACGAGGGGATATGAACAACACAATAACACTTATACGAAAGTACTTGGCACTAAGTCAAACGCAAATGGCCGATAGATTAGGGGTTTGTAAGTCTTACATGTCAGAAATTGAGGCAGGGAAAAAACCATTGTCCTTGGAGAAGATAGAGACAATGGCTAGCATCTTACAAGTTCCTGTATCAGCAATATTTATACTGCATGAAATAGTGAACGAGATTCCAACAACCATAGGGTGTTCTGGTGGAATGCTGAGAGTTAAACATATTAATGAATGGCGGCAATTAATAAATGAAAAGTAAATTCACAGGTACGCCTAAACCGCTGTGGCAAGGTGAACAGCCTAATTACGATTACTTTGAAGGCAAGAAAGGCAAGCTAAGACGTACATGCCATGCTGATACGAAATCAGAAGCAACGAAGATACTTAGAAATACATTCGGGAATGATGTAATCAACATTAATAGGGCTTGGGATGAGCAATAAAATAATGATATTAGAGTGCCCTAAATGCAAATGCAGGGACATACGAAAAATGGTGAACCCGCCGCACGAAACTGTGTGCCAAGGGTGTCAGTTTAGCGGTAAATTTTTGGTTAAAGGGGTTAAGTGATGGATAAATTTATATACAGAAAAGACACTAAAGATTACTACGTTTATGCAGTTGTTCATGGTCAAGAACATTACGAAAGTGAATGGGCGTTTGAACAGTCTGCAATAGACCGTGTTGAAGAACTGAATAATTCAAACGAGGGGAGGGTTATTTTTCTTCAGCATCAGCATTCTGCAGCTCTTGATGACATTAAAATATTGGCAGAAAAGCTGCGCGCAATAGAGAAAGCGGTTGATTCAATGGTATGGGGCTATGACGGCGATTGTGGGCTAGGTGTAAAGATTGATCGAATAATAAATGGTGAGGGCTAACAGGTGTTTGACGAAGAACCAGAAGACGACTTGCACGGACAGTGTGCACATGAAATTCACCGGCTTGAAGCTGAGGTTGAGCGGTTGAAAGTATCACACGAACGTTACGAAAAGCTGCGCAAACTTAATGTGCAGCAATTTCAAGGGCTGTATCTGGCAAATATAAACGGCGCTGGTAGGTTTGATGATTTGGTTGATGCGCTGGAGGTGAAATCATGAGCAGGGAAAATGAGTATAATGATTATTTGGCGGCGATATTTCGAGAGACGTATAAACAGACTGGGGATGGTCAATCACCATCATTTGATGATCAGAGAAATTGGATGTGGGTTGTCCCGATTTTTAGTAATGAGCAAAAATTTGATGAGATGCTTGGTATTCCTGTGCTTGTGTCAAATAAGGTGTCCGACACGCTCTTATTAATACCGTCTCAAGATGAAAAATTTTATAAATTCCAGCGAAAATTTGACGACATCATGAGCACATTTTCATTTGATGTGTGGAAAAAAGGAGGCATGGATAAATGAGCAGGGAAACAGGGTGGTATAGGGTCTGGTGTCGGACTGATTTACGTTGGACGTTCCGCGAATTCTTCGACGGAGAATGGGAAGACCATGGCAATTATATGAGTGAGCGAGATTTTAAAATCGCTTATGAAGTGCCAGAGCAAGCACCAGTTAACCCAGTGCCAGCGAATAAAACTGTTATTGAATATGCAATCCAAGAGTATGGAAAAGATGGTGCGACGATTCACACGACTTGCGATCACCTTGACTCATACGACGAAGCAATGGAATTTAAAAGCGGCTCACTCTTTCCTGATGATGCGTGGGTTGTGCAGTTCAAAACAGAAACCCGCGTGGTTGAGGGTGGTGAGTGATGAAATACTTAATAATGATGTATAAAAAATTTAGCTTTGACGGTTGCCCAATGTCTTACGGCAAAGGCGATGAACCGCATCACGATCAACTATTAGACCGTGGCAGAGCAACACTATTTAATACTCGGAACGAAGCAAACGAGGCACTTAAAACATCGCTTCAGAAGTCAAAACAAAGTGGAGCACAATGGACTGAGAGGTGTCAGAATGAATCATGAAGATTACGCAATGGGGTTTCTTTTGTTGGTTGGCATGGTATTCAGCTCACTAGGTCTGTTTTTTGTTTTTCTCTGGGCGTGGGCTTTCGTATGGGAAAAGATGCTTTCGGTATTCAATATCAAGCGTGCAATTTTTGAATACTATTTCAACAAAAGATCGTTCCAGCGGTATCTCAAGGAGACTGGAGGTAGAAAAGAATGAGCAAGCAATCAAAAACAAAAATACCTGAGAATGTCAGTGCGGTCGTTAATGCTGTGACTGGGGAGCGTGAGGTGATAGGCAGGGAAACAGGGTGGTATAGGGTTAAAATTTATGAATCTTCAGATTGGTCTTTTGCATATTTTGATGGAATATCTTGGAGCGGCGTATGTACATATTTAGGTCGCCCGTCATCTGACGATCTTTTTACATGTCGGGTTGATTGTGATTTTTTCAGAATCGACGAAACACCAGTTAACCCAGTGCCAGCGAATAAAACTGTTATTGAATATGCAATCCAAGAGTATGGAAAAGATGGTGCGACG
>CBFHTO010000086.1:0-11526 GCA_965658765.1 Glaciecola sp.
ATAGACTGATAAGATGTGAGTCAAAACAAGATATTATCAACTACACAGACCGTCATGTGTTTGATGCAGAGAGTAAATTGCAGGTGATGTTGTAATTAATTGATAAAATAGTTTGACAGTATCAAATAGTTTGCTATAATGGATACATAAACTAAACAAAGGAAAGAAAATGACTACAGTAAATCAACAAATATTCTCAGATATCACAGGTTATGAAGGTTCATGGTGTGCCGGGGGCGCAGATCAGGACGGTTATGAAGATGAATCAATTTCGGACTTAGAGCAAAGAGCAATTGATACGCTTCAAAATATAGATTTTGAGCTTCTAAATAGTTTACAAGGGAAGTTTGACTCCAAAAAAGTCGCCGAAGCTGTTTATGCGCTTGTTCGATATAACGGGAAATCGTCAGAATCGGACGAGATCTACATGAGTTTAGATGTAACCGAAAGCAACTAAGGTAGAAAATTATGAACACCATTACAGAGAACGCAAAAATGTTTTATTTGGTATCGAGCGAATACGTAGGCCCAAACACTACAGATTCTAGAGGGGATATCATCGGTGACAGTGAAACGGTAAAAATAACAAAAACACCCCCAACAACTAATATGTCAGGTGATATTCTCATTAATGGCTGGCTAGGCACAACTAACGATTGGTCATCACATGCGTTGGGTGAGTTTGAAACGTTAGATGATGCTTTAGCAGAGCTAAAAAGTATGGGTTTTACATCAGAAATTGAGACTACAGACGAAGAAGAAGGAGTCATTGGCGAGTATCAAAAACCGTCTGCCGCTCGCGACAACTGGAATGCTGGTGAGTGGCTGTTAGATAGCTTAGGTACAGAAGGAATCTGTAAGGAGTACGGGATAACAGCAGAGACCACAGACGAAGAACTCGAAAAAATCAGCGACAAAATGGACGCAGAAGCGCTAGAAGAAAATATCAACTTATTTGGCTCGATGGATTTGATTGTTGAACTGCGTGACGAGCTTATAGACTAATATGACACCATCAACCAAATGCAAAGCAGCAGGGCTTAAAAGCCTTGCTGAATTATGTGAGATTTCTGGCCAGTCGCCGCAAACGCTGCACAATTGGTTTAATGACAAGCCAGAGTTGTTTAATGTTGTATTACTTGGTGCTTCTGTATTGAAGCACAAAAAAATACTGCAAAGTATTTTAGATAGCACAGCTATTTTATAAAAAGACTTGCATGTATCAAATAGTTTGCTATAATGAATACATAAACTAAACAAAAGGAAGCAAATTATGAAATCAATTAAAGCCACAGCAACAGAGATTATGCAAGACGAAGGGTTTTTCATTGTCGATACTAACTATGGCACGTTAAATATTTGTCTTGAGGAAAGACAAGACGGAGAAGGGTTCAAGAAAGCCATCTTAGACGATGGTGGGTTTGACACAGGCATGTGTGAGGTGGCTAACGAAAAAGCCATGGAAGCATTTGGAAGTGACGTTGTTCTTCAATTCTTGCTAAAAGAAGCAAGAAAAGCAGGCATAAGGACTTTATAGAGGACTCTGTAGAAACGTTGTTCGCGTAAGTTGCCGCCGAAAATACTAAATAAAGTGCATTTACTCATCAAGGAAATGGGTTAAAATAAATAAAGTCGCAATCATAAGCGGCTTTTTTTATGTGTGTCTCCCAAGCACTTGCCCTCGTAATGAGGGCTTTTTTATGAGTATTAAACGAGAATAGCTATATATGTCGTCTAAAAAACCGTTAACAGACAAACAGATAAAGTTTGTTGATGAGTACATGAAGGACTATAACGCGACTCGCGCATATAAAGCGGCAGGCTATGCAGCCAGCACAGATCAAATAGCCGCCACTCATGGCTGTAGACTACTAATGAATGGCAAGGTACAAGAAGCTATCCAAGCTAAGCGCGAAAAGGTTGCTGAAAAAGACCTAATAGATGCTGAGTACATCAAGCAACAAGCACATATACTATTTAGAAAATGCGCAGGTCTGGATGAAATAGACAAAGCGCAGATTGTCGATGGCCAAGTACAGCAGGTCAAAGTCAAAGAGTTTAATGGTGCGGCTGCAAACAAAGCATTGGAGACGCTCGGCAAACACGTTGACATTCAAGCGTTTAAAGAACAGTTAAAGCTCGAAGGCGAGGTAGATATGATATCGCCTCTGGTTGCTGCACGTAAACGTTTAGAGTCACGCAAGAAAAAGTGAACGCAAAAAAAGAGTTGGTCGATGATATCGCGCAGTTCTATGACGACCCGCTCGGCTATGTGTTATATGCATTTCCCTGGGGCGAACCAGGCACGGCGCTAGAGGCGTTCACGGCGCCAGACAAATGGCAGTGCGCACAACTTGATAGCATCGGCAAGACAATACGCGAAAACCCCGACTCCAACATTCAAGAGGCCATCGCGTCAGGCCACGGCATCGGCAAAAGCGCACAAACAGCATGGCTAGTCCTATGGGCTATGTCTACGCGCCCACATTTGGCAGGCTGGGTAACAGCTAACACGCAAACACAGCTTAAATCGAAAACATGGCGTGAGCTGTCAATCTGGCATAAACGCGCAATAAACTCAAATTGGTTCGAGTGGTCAGCAACACGATTTCAACATGTCGATCACGCGGAAACCTGGGGGCTAGACGCTATCCCGTGGTCAGAGCATAACTCAGAAGCATTCGCAGGGCTACACGGTGAACACGTCTTAATGATTATGGACGAAGCATCTGCTGTAGCGGACATTATATGGGAAGTCGCAGAGGGGGCTATGACAACGCCCCGCGCAATGTGGTTTGTGTTCGGCAATCCAACGCGTAATTCAGGTCGATTTCGTGAGTGTTTTAGACGCTATAGACATCGTTGGTCTAATCGCAAGATAGACTCTCGAACATGCGCGATGACAAACAAAGAAAAACTGGCAGAATGGGAAAAAGACCACGGAGTAGATTCTGATTTCTATCGTATCCGTGTTCGCGGTGAGTTTCCGAAGTCTGACGTTAATCAACTGATTGACACGAAAGCGATAGAAAATGCAAGAAATCGCAAGCAGTTAGTCACGGGGCATCTGAAAATTGGTGTCGATCCAGCGCGATTCGGTGATGACGAGACATCTATCATACGCAGACGCAATAACACAGCGTATAAACTCGAAACACACAGAAAAATCAATCTCATGACCCTGGCAGGTATCATTGTTCGCATCATTAAACACGAAAACCCAGCACAAATTGCGATAGACATAGGCGGTCTGGGCGCGGGTGTGTACGATAGACTCATTGAACTTGGTTATGAGGATGTCGTTGTAGCGGTGAATTTTGGCGCGACTGCGAACGATCCAGTAAAGTATTTTAACAAACGCTCAGAGATGTGGGGCGAGATGGGAAAGTGGGTTGAAGATGAAACAATGCCTGCTAAGTTGCCGGATAACGACGAGTTACAGACAGATTTAGAAAGCCCGTTGTACTCGTATGACTCAAACGGACGGCTCGTGTTAGAGAAAAAGAAAGACACTAAGAAACGAATCGGTAAAAGCCCAGATCGCGGCGATTCTCTAGCACTCACATTCGCAGAGCCTATCAAAATCAAAAAAGTATCAAAACCTATTCAAACGCACGTAGTCGCAGACAAAATAGCAGGTTATTAAGTGATAGACGAACAGCAACAAGAAGATATGCAAGAGAAAATTGCAGAGCAGTTGCAAGTGTTCGGTTCTCGTTTATTGCAGTTAGCACAAGAACAAGTGCGAAAACGTGCAACGATTGAACAGCGATGGTTAAAAGATTTACGTCAATATCACGGCGAATATGACCTGGACACAAAAGAGCGTTTAAAGAACTCCGATACATCAGAAGTGTTTGTGAACATCACGCGCAACAAAAGCAATGCAGCAGAAGCGCGAATACAAGATATGTTGTTCCCTACAGACGATAGGAACTGGGCGATCACACCAACACCCGTCCCTGAATTGTCAGAACTCAAAGACGTCGAACCCGAAAAATACGCAGTTATTATGCGTCAAGCCAAGAAACAAGCTGAATTAATGCAAGCTGAGATAGACGATCAGCTAGTCGAAGCCAACTATCAAGCAAAAGCGCGAGACATGATGCACGACGCGGTGGTACTTGGCACAGGCATTATCAAAGCGCCATGTATCGTTGGGAAAACGAAAAAGCAGTGGGTAGAAGATGAATACGGCAACACGGTTTTAAACATCGTTGAAGATGTCACGCCAAGCGCTGAATACGTATCTATTTGGGATTTTTATCCCGACATGACGGCATTAAAACTAGATGACTGTGATTTTTTCTTTGAAAGACATAAATGGAATAAAAAACAGCTTCGACAGTTCGCTAAGTTGCCAAATGTGTTTATCGAACAAGTTCAAAACGTGGCATCAACCCAAAAAGGGGAGTTTAGCGCGACAGATAGAGAAAACGACATTCGCTCTATCACTGGTGTACAAACTCATGCAAACGATACACGTTACGAAATTTGGGAGTATCATGGGGCTATCAGCAAAGAAGAGCTAGCAGTTGCGCTGATGTTGCAAGACGATCCAATGTTTGAAGCAGACGAACTCGACGCACTGAACGATGAGATAGAAGCCACAGTGTTTCTCAGTTCTCGCGGCACAGTGCTAAAAGTCGCGCTTAATCCAATGGACACACAAGAACGGCCCTATTCTGCGTTAGCGTGGGAAAAAGACGATGGTTCTGTATTCGGATTCGGTATTCCGTATCTAATGCGTACTGCACAAGCAATCATTAATAGCGCATGGCGCATGATGATTGATAACTCTGGTCAAGCAGTCACAGACCAAGTAGTTGTTAATAGCGAAATTGTAGAGCCAGTAGACGGCAAATGGACGCTAGGCGCTAAGAAAATGTGGCGTCTAACAGATGTCACTCGATCAGTGCAAGAAGCATTTGGCGTGTTTGAAACACGCAATCATCAAGCCGAATACGCGAATATTATTCAGATGGCGCGTCAATTTGCAGATGAAGAAACAAACATGCCGCTCATAGCTCAGGGCGAACAGTCTAGCCACGTCACAAAAACAAGCTCAGGCATGGCGATGTTGATGAACTCTGCAAATATTGTGCTAAGACGTGCCGTGAAAAATTGGGATGATGATGTTACTACGCCCGTCATTACGCGTTTTTACGACTGGAACATGCAGTTTAATAACAATAAGTCTATCAAAGGCGACTACTGTATTCGTGCGCGTGGGTCGTCTGCACTATTAGTAAGAGAAAAACAGCAAGAAAATCTAATGATATTTGCCAATGTCTCAGCGCAGAACCCTGAATTATTCGCGATGCGTGACTGGGAAGGATTAGACAGAGAGATGGCAAAAGCGCTAGAAGTGCCGTACGAGAATATCACGCTAACCGAAGAAGATATCCAGCAACGTCAACAGCAAGCTGCGCAGCAAGCACAGCAATCGCAGGATGATGGCGGTCAAGCCGATATGCAGCTTAAAGCACAAGAATTAGAGCTAAAAGCGCAGTCCTATCAACAAAACTATGAGTTAAAAGTTGCTGAATTAGCACTCAAAGAAAATCTCACAATGGCGCAGATGAAAGTGAAGTTAGATGCGGATCTAATGAAAGACAAGACGCAACGAGACAAGGCCGCAGCGGACATCGCGCATAAACGCGAACAGGCGAACATGCAAGCGCAAAACCTCGCAGCAGGGTATGACACGTTTTGATAGACGTTCATAGTGAGACATGGGCAGACGTGAAGAGTGTACTCGACAAAGAGTATGACAAAGCCGTGAAAAACCTCATTGCAGGCATTGACGACGAGAAGCAACGCGGTCGCATTGCGCTAATACAGCAAATTCAAAAACTGTCAGTGCCAGACACTGATATTAATCAACCCCAAGACACATACTAGCCGCAACAGCCGCTAAGGATACATATGTTAGACAATAAGCAAGACGTTGATAATGACATTGAAAACGACGAAGCAGAGTATGAAGCTGCGTTTGAAGAGTTTGCCAACAAAAAAGATGGGATAACGCCTGAGCCTAAAGCCGAAACCGAAGCTAAAGCCGAAGAAGAAACCGAAGAAGAGGCGTCGGTAGAAGAAGCGACCGAAGAAGATGATCCGCTATCGCTTGCTCGACAAGAGATTGACCAATGGAAACACAAATACAACTCTGACATTGGCCGGGTAAACGCGTATCAACGGCAAATCCAAGACCTGCAAAAACAGTTAAGCGAAGTCAAGACAACGGATAACCCTAAAAACTCAGGTGTATCAGATGAAGAATGGGAAAGCTTGGTTAATGATTATCCCGACATTGCTCAGGCGATTGAAAGCAAGACCAAGCAGCAAGAATCTTTGTACATGCAGCAGCTACAGCAACTGCAACAACAAATCGCGCCGCTGCAACAAGCACAAACACAGCAGATGATTGACTTTGAGCGGCAAAAGCTCACGCAATCACACCCAGATTGGCAAGATATATGTCAGTCAGAGGACTTTACGGCATGGCTGAATCAACAGCCTGAAGAGGTTCAAAGTTATATCGGTAGTACACGGGCCGACCACAATATTTACCTGCTTGACGCGTATAAAGCGATGACCGGCTCTCAATCTGAGTCGCCATTGTCGCAAAAGCGCGAAAAGCAATTGCAACAAAGCAAGACCGTTTCTAATCGCTCATCGGTCAATCAACGAGACGTTGTACCTGATGACGATTACGAAGCCGCGTTTGAGTATTACGCGAATAAAAAAGACAGCCGCGCAAGCCGCTAGACATTTAACGCTCACTCAACGCCCCTTTTAACATCTAAAACCCTAACAATTGACGACAGACCATGACTCTAGCCGCGAAAGCCGCTGGGGTAAAGGCGATCCTCAAATTGGTTGGTGAACGATGCATTTATTCATTTAATTAATTTATTGGAGTCCAATCATGGCACAAACAACTTATACTGGCTTAAGCCAGCGAACAACTGCGTGGGCAGTACCCGAAGCGCTCGATCATGCACGTCCGATTGAAGTATTAGCACAATACGGCATGGGAAAGCCCATCCCTAAAAACAAAGCACAAGACGTTAAGTTTCGTCGTCCTGTACCTCTGGCAATTGCTGAGGATTTAACAGAAGGTGTACCGCCTGCGGCTAAAGCACTCACGTATGAAGATCGTCCTGCCAAATTAAAGCAATTTGGTGACGTGATCCAAATCACAGATGTAGTGCAAGACCTCGCTGAAGATCCAGTACTAAAAGATTCGCTTGAAATTCTAGGCGAACAGATGGCAGAAACTAAAGAAGCGAAACTTTGGGGTGTCCTGCAAGGTGGCTCAAACGTGGATTACGCAAACGGCACTGAACGTACTGACGTAAACACTAAAATTACCACTGCATTGCAGCGTAAGATTGTGCGTCATCTGAAAGCTGAGCGCGGTAAGAAAGTCACGTCTAAGATTGCCTCTACGACCAACTACGGCACAGAAGCGATTGATGCGGCATACTTAGCGTTTTGTCACTCTGACGTTGAAGCTGATATCCGTGATATGGTTGGCTTTGTGCCTTGCGAAAAATATGGCTCGATGAAAGCGCTTCCGTATGAAATCGGTAAAGTCGAAGATGTGCGTTATATCGCCTCTGCTGCGCTTGAACCGTTTTTAGACGCGGGTAGCACAACGCTTAGCGGTATGAAGTCCAGCGGTACACAGGTTGATATCTACTCTGTGCTGTATGTGGCTAAAGACGCTTACGGGCATATCTCGCTTGCTGGCTCTAAAGCATTTACGCCAATGGTTACACGACCTGACCAAGCTTCTAAATCCGATCCGCTCGGACAAAAAGGCACAGTCGGCTATAAAACCTACTTTGATGCGGTCATCCTTAACCAAGCCTGGATGAAGCGTTTAGAAGTTGGCGTCACTGACTTGTAAACCCACATAAGGACTCTTCGGAGTCCTTTTTACTTTGAGAGACAATATGAACTTAAGCGCAATGAATAAAGAGCAATTGTTAGAGCAAGCCGCCGCAATTGAGCTAGATGTGCCTGAAAGCGCAACAAAGCCTGAAATTATCAAGCTAATCAATGTTGCATTAGGTGAGGAAGAAACACTTGAAAAGCTTGATGATGGTCACGTTATGATTAACTTCTCAAAAGATACCGAAGATAAACTGCCGGTATTCTTTGGTTTGAACGGCAAGTCATATCGATTCCCTCGCGGCAAATGGGTGAAATGCCCGAAAATATTAATCCCGACTATTGAGAACTGCGTCACGCGCATACGCGATGATGAAACAGGCGAATATATGGATATTCAAACATATCCATTCTCAATGAAAGATGCTTAAATGAATTACCTTGAGTTGTGTCAACGTGTGGCCGCAGATGGCGGGATATCCACCTCTGCGCCTGCCTCAGTGTTAAATCAATCAGGAATACTTAGTTTGATTGTGCATTGGGTACGCCAAGCCGACAAAGAGATACAACTGCATCGTAAAGACTGGCGGTTTTTGTGGGGTGAGGCCAACAAGACACTTATTAAAGATGTTGGCACATACACCAAAACAGACCTGAACATTCCCACTGCGCACGACATAAGCGTGGTGACAATGGGCGCTACTGCATTGACAGTAGGCGAGTATCAAGATTACGTCTACCACATTGCATCAAAAAGCTTGCACACGCAAAAAGGCACACCAACCCATATGTTTGTAAAGCCGAACGATACGGTAGTGTTCTTCCCTATCCCGGCAAGCCCTCATAGCATCCACATCGAGTATTACAGCAGGCCGGTAGAGCTACAGACCAACACAGATGTATCGGTTATCCCAGGCGAATATCACGAAGCTATTGTCGCAAGAGCATTGATGTTCTTTGCCGATCACCAGGAAGATAATTATCTGTATCAGAAAAAATCACTCGATTATAAGCAGTGGTTAAATCATCTGGCCGGCACACAAGCACCGAAGATGGGGTTTGAATGATCCGCGTAGCCCCTGTCGTTTTTAACGGCGGTCTTAACCTTGCTAGCACAGTGCTAGAGTTAAAAGACGGGGAAGCTACGCAGCTATTTAACTATGAAGTCAACACGCTAGGCCGTTATCAGCGCGTGATGGGGTTTGAGCGCTTTGATGGCCAACCCTCCCCTTCAAGTGTCAGACCACAAGACTTAAGCGGACACCCGTTTGAGACGGACACCGAGCAAGACGCAGCGGTGTTAGACGAGCAAGCGCGTAGACGACAAGCGATTAAGTCTATAGACGGTAGCGGTCGCATTCGCGGCATTGCGCAATACCAGTCACATGTCTATGCGTTCAGGGACTCAGCAGACGGCAAGCAGTGTTGCATGTACAAGTCGAGTTCTAACGGATGGCAAAAGGTCACAACCCCTTTTCTATATCCGCAAGGGCGCTATGAGTTTGTATTAGCGAACTTCGGCGCGTCTAGCGAGACGATAAAACTCTACGGCGTAGACGGTAAAAACCCGCTGTTTAGTTTCGACGGTGAGCGCTTTGAGCAAATCGAAGGGCCGATTAAGCATAAATACCCGACACATCTAGAAGTATTGTCGTCTCAAGTGATGGTGAACTCCTATGAAGGCGGCACGTTTGTCTTTTCAGCAGTGGGCGATCCGACTGATTTTCTTAACGGCGGTGAGATTGGCTGTGGCGATGATATTACTGCTTTGGATTTGCAGGCAAACAATGCCTTGGCGGTGTTTTGCCGTAATCGCACTTACGTATTGTATGGCACGTCTAAAGCAGATTTTCAACTACAAGACCTAAGTAAGACCACAGGGGCTATTCAAGGCTCAGTACAGACTATTGGCGACTCTATTTACATTGACGATAGAGGCATGACGCGCCTTAATCGTGTGCAGCAGTTTGGTAATTTTGACATGGCGACCATCAGCCAGAAAGTCGAACCATTACTTGCACGATACGCCAAGCGCATCGTCTCAAGCTTTGTGGTCAAAGAGAAAAACCAATACCGCGCCTGTTTTGATGATGGCACAGGGCTGATATGTACGTTTTTTGGCTCAGAGGTCGCAGGTTTCTCGACGTTTGACTACGGCAAGACGGTACGCTGCACGTTCTCAGGAGAGGATGAGGCAGGCGGTGAAGTGATTTATTTTGGCTCAGACGATGGCTATGTCTATCAAGCAGAGCGCGGATTTACGTTTGACGGGCTAGCGGTATCGCACGTGCTTAGACCGTCTTTTACGGCATTGCAAGCAGTGGATTATAAAAAACGCTGGCGCAAAGCGGTGATAGAGATAGATGCAATATCAGACGTTGAGATGTACTGCATACCCGATTTCGATTATTCCGATCCAAGCTTACCTGCACACCCGCCGATGGTGATTAATGCGCAAGGGGCAGGGGGTTACTGGGACGAGGGCGCATGGGATGAAACCCGATGGTCTGCCGCGTCTACGTTTACATCGGATATCTATATCGACGGAATATCAAGAAATATCTCGGTAACATTCTCAGGACAGGCATTAAACGAAGCGCCATTTATTATCAATTCAATGATTATTCACTATTCGCCCCGCGGGAGAAGACGATAATGTTTGCTTTATCACAACGCAGCCAAAAACATTTGCAAGGTGTAGACGAAAGGTTGATAAAAGTCGTAGAGACAGCGTTAACGCTCACCAACGTAGACTTCGGCGTCCCCAATACGGGCGGCGTGAGAACCGCAGAGCAACAACTTGCCTTGTACAACGCAGGCAAATCAACGCTTGATGGTTATGGCAAGCGGTCTAATCACCAAGACGGGGTAGCGGTAGACGTGTTTGCCTATGTGGATGGCGAGGCCAGTTGGGATAAAGGCGATTTAGCCGAAGTTGCCACTGCGATGTTTGCAGCAGCCCAAGTACAGGGTATTAAAATCAAATGGGGCGGCCATTGGAAAAGCTTCAAAGACTATCCTCACTTTGAGCTAGCCTGATGTGGTCGGTGATTGCATCAAGCATTGTGTCTATCTTCAACGGATGGGTGCAGACGAAAAAAGCCAAGCAGGAAGCAGAAGCTGCGTACCATCTAAGCCTTGCTAAAGGTGAACAAGATTGGGATTTAGAAGCGCAAAAGGCGGCGCGTTATTCGTGGAAAGACGAGCTAATCACGATCATATGGTTTGCGCCTTTAATCGTCGCATGGTTTGACCCCGACAAAGCAATGAAGTGGGTAGATTTCGTCTCAGAACTTCCGTATTTCTATCAGTTTGGCATGTTTGGGATTATCGCCGCCAGTTTTGGTCTGCGGTGGTATTTCAAAGAGCAACGATTCAAAGTTAAAGAGTAAGTAGCATGAGCGAAGAACAAAAGAAAAGAGTCAGTCAGTTTTTTGCTCACGCATCAAACACAATCGTCAGCGTAGTGTTGGCGTATTTCGTGTTGGCAGGTACGCAAGATACAAACAAAGTCGAACAGTTAAGCATTGCGTATGCGAGGATCGCGCAGCAAGACGAAGAGATATTAAATCTGCGTGAAAACATGGTCTTGCTTCAAATCGACATAGTGAAAGTCACTGCAAA
>CBFHTO010000087.1:0-11410 GCA_965658765.1 Glaciecola sp.
TTGCATGTATTGTTCAAATGTGTCGGCACAATTTACGGCGAGCTGATACATCGCCTTTTCAGGCAGATTTGAAACGCGCCAATACTCACAGGCTGGCGCGTTTTGTTCGTTTGTTTGAAAATCTGAAGTCTCGAAAATTTTTAAAATTCTCCATTTTAAAATTTCTCTTTTAAACAGAGATTCTTGTGGAACGTAGTCACTGCCTAATATTGCACGACAAAAATCATAGATGCTTCTTGCAAGGAGTGGGTATTTGATATTGAACGCAAGACCTTTACTCTTGGCTATTTGTAAATTTAGGTAGTGCTGAATGCCTTGGCTTTCTACCACAATTGTCTGAGAGCCAAACACCTGTTGCGTATTGGCTTTTTCTTGATCTAGCAGCGCAAGAAGCACTTGCGCTAGATTTTCTTGACGATTCGAGGGCACCAGATAAAACATAGTTGTCCTTGTCAGTGAAACTAAGAAAACTCATTCGAGGTTTAACCCTAAGTGTACGTGAGCGAATCTATTTGCCCAGTGATTTTTAATCTAAGTCGAATAGTGTGTCGGAATTTCAAGCACATTGCTTCGACCTATGACGTGAGTGATTTCATACTAGATTTAAGATCGTATTATGTGGAAAAAAAGGTATGATTTGCCGTGGGATGATTTCCCGCTATCACGATAGACATTACGTGTGCATATGATTATTGTTTCCCATTGCAAATAAGCATCAACTAGACTTTTTTAATTAGGACAAATATGGAACCAGACTTTTGGCATAGGCGGTGGCAAAAAAATGAAATTGGATTTCATGAAGAAGAGGGGAACCCTCTTTTAAGAATGTATTTTAAGCAATGGCAGTTGCCTAAGTCTGCCACGCTGTTTTTGCCTTTGTGCGGTAAAACGAGGGACATTGCTTATTTGCTAGATCAGGGAATAGAGATTGTTGCAATAGAACTTAATAAAAGTGCTGTCGAGCAACTTTTTGAAGAGTTAGGCTGTGAACCAGAAATAGATGCATTGCCCTTATCAGAGACAGATTCGTCGAATGAATTGGATTTACTGTATCGATATTCCGCTCCCGGTTTAAACGTGTATGTCGGTGATTTTTTTAGACTCACAAAATTACATATTGGCAGAGTTGATGGTGTTTATGACCGCGCTGCTCTGGTTGCATTACCATTACAATTGCGTGAAAAATATTCTAAGCACCTAAAATATATCAGCGATAAGGCACCTCAATTTTTAATTTGTTTTGATTATGAGCAAAACCTTTTCAAAGGTCCTCCATTTAGCGTTGACCGTAATGAAGTTTCTAATCATTACGCAAACGACTATAGCATCGAAGTACTTTATTGTGAAAAAGTCAAAGGAGGTTTTAGGGGCCAAAATGAAGTAAACGAAAGCGTATATTTGTTAACTCCAAATGCATAAACCCATAGCCATAAACTCATAGCCATAAACTCATAGCATTGTGTAGCACTCATAATAAGGGTACTGCACTTGAAAATACAATTAATCAAATAAGCAATCGACAATTGTTTAAATGGATATTGCTTTTGCATCAACCTTGTTCCTTGTTACATCCGCTAAGGTTTTATTTGCAAATGCGTGCATCTATTATGAAGTATCAACCGTTATAACTTTCACGCTACCTCAATAAAAAGATAACTAGTAGCGGCTTAAAATTCACCAACACTATCGGCTGTTTAAATTTACAACATGAAAATCGTTTAACAGCTCATGACAAATCAAGGTACTTATGTTTTTACTACAGTTAAACAAAAGCAAACGCTCTCAAGCTTGGGCGTTAAACTTCAAAAAAATCTTTGCAAAAGCAAGCTTTAGTACAAAGGCTTGCTTAGTTGTTGCCTCCTTATATTCGTTTCAAGCTTCAGCCCATGATTTTTGGTTGCTTCCTAGTCAGTTTCAGATCGCTGAGCCTACAGCTGTTCCAATAAAGTTCAGGGTTGGGCATAAACAAGAAGAGAATGCATGGGGACTCGCTTGGAAACGCGTAGTAGCCATAAGAAACTATCATTCAATGGGCGTTACGGATCTTTCTGCTAGTTTGATTCCACAAAACAATTTAACCGAGGGAATGGTCAAAGCGAGCCTTAGTGATAAGGGTAGTCATATCATCGGTTTTGAAAGTTACCATAGTACGAGTGTGTTAGAAGCTGAGAAGTTTAACGATTACGCAAAGACAGAAGGCTTAGATTTAATTTTAGCGACACGAGAACGTCGAGGTGAATCTGACTCACCTGGCAGAGAAATATACTCGCGAAAAGCAAAGACAATAATTCAGGTGGGCGACAAGCTTACATCAAATGCTACTCAAGCCATTGGGCACACTCTAGAAATAGTCCCTGTGAATCACCCATATGCGCTCACGGAAAACGGCACAATAAAAGTGCAGGTGCTTCTGCAAGGACGACCACTCGCAAATGCGCAAATTGAGCTCGCGTCTTTAGTAAACTTTGAACGTGAAGAGCAACAATTAAGGACAGACAAAAACGGGATGGCCGAGTTTAATATCGAGCCGACAGGCAGTTGGATGTTTAATGTGATTTATGGTCTTCCTATTAGAAACGATAGTAGAGCAGAGTTTGAAACCTACTTTGCTAGTTTGAGCATTGGTTATTAGATTATCGCTGATATTACGGTCTAAGGCTTGTTCATCAGAGGGCATTGCCTGTTTAATCAGCGTAATTGCTGATCGAGAGCTTTCTTGTTTCATGGTTCAAGAAAGCTCTTTTTTTACGCTCATCTTTTTTGTATTGCCTACAAAAAGTGTATGTCACTGACGGTTTAAGATTAACGCCGATATATATGTGACTTCCTATCTTTCAGAGTTATATACCATCAACATTATCAAAGCTTCAGTGCCAAACGTTCGAGTAATGCTGCCAATTCAGTTGCTGAACGTGCGCCATTGTTCGAAGAGAACTCAATCGATTTAAGCTGAGTCGAAAATGTTTTCAAACGCTTTGATAGCGAATTATTTTGTTTACTACTGTCCAAGTAGGGCTGAATAGCTTGTATAACTTCAACCATTTCTTGGCTCAAGTTTTTAGCCAACGAATCGTCTCGATTCAACTGATCGATATAGGCTTTCGCGACGACAATACTGTCGGGCCAAGTAACCTGCATTTGTTGCTGTGGATTAAATGTATCCCCCATATTGGCTGTTCTAGCTGCTGCTAGCTCATTTTTGCTGAGGTAATCACTTGGAAGCAATTCAATCACATCAAGTCCTCTGATCATTTCAGTGCCATATATCCTTCCTTTATACCAATAGGTAGACCAATATCCCCCGATTACTCTTGGCTCATCACTAATTGCGCCTCGGTCGAAATAAGCAATTTCGACTGGGTTCGATGCATCAGTGAAATCCATAATTGAAAGCCCTCCCTGATACCATGCTTGAGCAAAAATATCCCGGCCAGGGACCGGCACTACCGAGCCGTTATGAGCAACGCAATTCTCACTTTTCGGCTGAGGTGCTTCTATTTTGTAGTAGCTTTCAAAGGTCATTTTTTTGTTTTCAATACTGTAAATAGCGTTTGCACCCCAGTTTTTAGGATCAGAGGGCCTGCATCTGGGCTGTGTTCCTCCACCCCATTCGTCCGTGAAAATTACTTTGCTGCCGTCGTTATTAAAGGTAGCTGAGTGCCAATAAGCAAACCCAGGATCGCTTACAGCATCTATTCGTTCAGGATTCCAAGGATCAGATATGTCCAATAAGATACCGTTTCCTGAACACGCTCCCGCGGCAATCTTTGCGCTTGGGAATACAGTAATATCATGGCATTCGTCAGTTCTGCGAGTAGATTGTGTGCCATCACCATGATCGCCTCCTTGCCACAAACCGGCGACGCGTCCTTCATCGTCTGCAAACACGGCAGGGCTTGACGTGATTCTCGCTTTACTTGGTTCTTTTACAGGTATCTCAATTATGTCTATGCGAAAAAGCGCAGTACGTTCATCTCCTGGGACTTCACCAATACAACCGTCTAACTCCTTATTGTCTCTAACACTAGATGTTCCTGAGTTGTACACAACGATTCGCTCATCGTCTGCAGAAACGATGGAGTGCGTGTGTGAACCTCTGCATGTTTGAACGGCCGCTACTTGTTTAGGTCTTGTTAGGTCTGATATATCAAAGATGCGGAGGCCTCTAAAACGTTCATCACTTATATCTTCGCTTATCCCACCAAGTCCACAGTCTAACCGTCCACGAGTTTGCTCAACAGACATAATTAGCAAGTTACCTTCAATTGAGACATCACCTTGTCCACCAGGGCAAACGATAGAACTGATTAGGTTTGGTGTGCCGGATGCGTCTAGACGGTAGATATTAAATCCATGATAGTTCCCGGCGACTAGAATATCTTTCGAAAACGCCATGTCCGTATTCCAAAAACTCAAAAGTGGCCAACGTTCAGAGTATTCTGTTTTTATGTCACCGCCTTGTAAGGCATTATTTGTGGTTTCTGAGTCATCGATTATTTTAGGAACGGACGCATTTGTGTCAGCATGCTTTTCCTTGTGATTGTGCTCAGAGTGTTCATCCCTAGCGCTTTTCTTTGTTTTGCTAAGATCAGAACGCATACTTTCGTTTTGAGTATCCTCGTCCATCGCTTCGAGCAGTTTTGGTGGTGGCAGGTTTGAAGGGTTCTTAGGATCAAAGAATCCAGCTGGTTTAGGCAGCGATACTAATAGTTTTGTATTATATGCGGCCTGCTCAGCATCCTTAAATCCCGCTTTCAAAGTAGAACGTGGATCACTTGATAGTCCGGCAAGTAAACCATTCATTCGATCAATTTCAGCATTTTGGTCGTTCACGATGTCGTTCACAAAATCATATAAAATAGGGTCGTATGCTGAACCAGGCTGCTCAAGTAGGTCATCGACCATTCTTACTGCACCTTGGTGGTGAGGAATCATTAGTGATAAAAATAGTCGGTCAAAAGCCACTCCAGTTGCATCTGCAAGCTCTTTCATTTGTTCAGGAGAAGCCATCCCCATTAAACTATGATCCATATGTTCGTGGTGTGATATGTCACTTGCAAAGCCACGTGTTTCCAACCAATTACGCATAAAAGAAATTTCATCTTCCTGCGATTTTTTTATACGCCCTGCTATGTCAAGAATATCTGCATTATTAGTACGCTCATCGACTAAAATTCCCATTTCAACCGCTTGAGCATGATGAGGAATCATATTCTGCATAAAATTTACGTCGTCTTTTGTGAAACGAGTATCAGCAATTTTAATCGCATCGCTTTCGCTTAGACTCTGCGAAGCTTGACCAGGTGCACCGGGTTGCACGATAGGCACTTGGATTTGTGCACTAGTGTTTGCTGACACAACAAGTGCTAGTGCACAACTCAAATAAGAGCGCTTTAGAACAACTGTATGTTTCATTTTATTTCCCCTTTGCCTGCATCAAATAAAAGTATCAAGTGATGCACTCGGTAATTTTGTAAACCAAACTATATACTTCAACTTTGTTCAAACAGCTTATTTTTTGAAATGTGAAAATGTTTACATCTAATTTAATCATCATCATGTCAAACCTTTACAACTGCATTTAGTAACATTAAATTAACAAAGCAAGGTTTTCGGGTTTTAAATGTTTGTCCCTGCTATTGCACCGCACAGAAATCACATAACAATATATAGGTAATGGTAAAAATCGATGAATAATGAACATAGCGAAGAAATACAGATGTTTCGCGACATGGTGTTACGGTTTCTTGAGCAAGAAATAATCCCTCACTATGAAGATTGGGAAAATAAGCATCTCATGCCCAGAGATGCATGGAAAACAATGGGAGACGCAGGCATGTTACTAGTTGATATGCCTGAAGAGTATGGTGGTGCAGGGGCGAGTTTTGACGTTTGCCAAATGATCCAAGAAGAGATGTGTCGGCTTGGTCTACACGCGTTAGCGACTGGCTACAATATTCATTCGAATATCGTGGCTCCCTACTTAATGAATATCGCGACTAAAGAACAAAAAGAGCGGTGGTTACCACCCATGGTGAGTGGTGAGGTGCTAACCGCTTTAGCAATGACTGAACCCGGTGCAGGCAGCGATGTTGCAGGTATGCGAACTCAAGCCGTAAAAGACGGTAACGAATATGTTTTAAATGGTTCAAAAACGTTTATTACTAATGGTAATCAAGCTGACATGATCATCGTTTGTGCAAAAACTGACCCCAAAGCAGGCGCAAAAGGCATATCTTTGTTTTTGGTTGACACGCACTTACCTGGGTTTTCGACTGGAAAGCCAATTCGTAAAATCGGGCAGCACAGCAGCGACACTGGCGAGTTGTTTTTTGAAAATATGCGTATTCCTGCTGATGCTTTGCTTGGCGAGGAAGGCAAAGGCTTCGTTTATCTAATGCAAGAATTGCCGCGAGAACGACTGGGCTGCGCAGCTCAAGCGATAGGGCATGCTCAAGGTGCAATAGAACTAACTAGCGATTACGTTAGTCAGCGACAAGCTTTTGGTCAAAAAATCGGACAATTTCAAAATACACGATTTAAGTTAGCTGAGTGTAAAACAGATTTAGAACTATGCCGAGCACTGCTCGAAAAGCATATGGTCAAGTACAAACGTGACGCTATGACAACTTGTGACGCTGCAATGTTGAAATTGTCAGCTACGGAAATGCAATTAAAAGTTGTGAATGAATGTCTGCAGTTATTTGGTGGATACGGTTACACTGACGAATACCCTATATCACGCTTCTACAGGGATGCACGGGTACAAACTATTTATGCTGGAAGTTCAGAGATTATGAAAGAGGTCGTCGCTAGGGACATTCTTGGTCGCTAGAACTAAGCGATAAAACTTTGCAGACAATCGTGACGTGTTCGGCGCACCATTCAGGTATTGGTAATTCTTGAATGGTGCGAAATGTACCAGAGACATTTTCACTCAATAAAGAGCTTATAGCTAATAGTGTCTGCTGTTGCGATAGTTCTTCTGCTTGAGCGGCGCAAGCAGCATATAAAAAATCCATGCGAACCAAGATATAAAAATGACAGCAAGGATCCACGCAAACTTCTCGGCACCTTCGGTTCTGCGAGAAGCAATGATCGCGATTAGTGGGATTAACCAAATGACCGCACCGATAAGGGCAAAAATACTTCCAAATATAAATTCCATGAAGAGACTCCTGTTTTACTATTTATTGAGTAGTAATGCTGTATTTCCCATCACCTATTTTTGTTGCTGTATTTAGAATGTATAGGTCTAACAGACTAATGCTTATAAAAAGTTAGATTATTAGGTAATTTCTACCTTCAACAACAACACTGACGATTTTTCATCAATTATCGATGGTTCTTTTTATAAATGTATTCTTGTGTGGAGCAATTCGGATGCCAAATAATAAATTCTTTTAAATCAGATATATATAATCTCGAAAATTTGGTAATTTGTTCTATGTTGGCCTATATGGTAAATATTTAGCGTATTTCACAGAAAAGTGTGAGCGTAACTTTACACATTAGCGAAACACGTCATTTAGTAAAAATACTCAATATGAAACAAAGAATTGTTTGCGTACTCATATGATTATATTGTTTACGAGATACGATTGTAGACAGAAGTCAGTGCTTGTGGTCGAATTTACATTGTCGACTGACCGTAGTTAAAAATAATAAAAACAGAAAGACTCTTAAAGGATAGAAAAATATGCAACTTACAAGGAATTTAACGGCTAATTTAACGAGGACTAATTTAGTGAGGACTAATTTAGTAAGGAATAGTGCGCTTATGTTAAGCGTACTTGTTTTGAGTGCATGTGGTGGAGGTTCTTCTGCTCCCTCTCAAAATTTTCAACCAAGGCAACCAGCGCCTCCTAGTCAGCCAACTGGTAATCAATGGCAGCAAGGCGTTTTTGCGCCAGACTCTCAGTTCAAAGATCTATGTGAAGCTCCAAGAAGTGGCGTTGACATCAATGGCAACCCTTTTCCCGACGAGGCTGGTACGCTGTTTGATGAACAAATGTGGCTGCGTTCTTGGAGTAACGACACATATTTATGGTACGACGAGATTATTGACCAAGATCCCGCTGACTTTGATTCGGCAGTTTCGTATTTTAACGTCTTGAGAACAAATGAGACGACCGCGTCCGGTGCAGCAAAAGACAACTTCCACTTTTCTCAGTCTACCGAAGAATATCAATCTTTTTCGCAGACAGGTACCTCCACTGGTTATGGGATCAATTGGGCATTCGTACGCTCGTCTCCACCAAGAGACATTGTAGTGAGCACGGTTGAGCCGAACTCATCTGCGTCAGACGAACAGGTGCAGCGAGGTGATAAACTACTAAGAATAAACGGTATCGACGTAGTTGATGGCAATCAAGTGGATGCACTAAATGCGGCTTTGTTCCCAAGTGAATCAGACGTCACAACTGAGTTTGTATTTGAACGAAGCGCTGGAGAAGAGTTCACTGTAAACTTAATATCTGGCAACTTTGCGACTTCGTTCGTCAATAATACAAAGATCATTAACACAGATGAGGACAAGATTGCTTATGTCCGTTTTGAAGGCTTTCAACGTCCTGCACAAACACCTCTCATTAACAGTTTCCAGTTGTTTTCAGATAACGGTGTGACCGAATTGGTTCTTGATTTGAGATACAACGGCGGCGGTTTGCTTGCAATGGCTTCGCAGCTTGCTTATATGATTGCAGGTCCTGACCAAACCGACGGAAGGACATTTGAGACTTTGCAGTTTAACGACAAGTATCCAAACACTGATCCAGTAACTGGAAATACTATTTCTCCTACGCCGTTTTACACTCGTGAAATTGATTGGGAAGCAGGTGTATTGACCGACCGGACACTACCGAGCTTGAGTCTAAATCGAGTGTACGTTATCACGACCGCAGATAGCTGTTCTGCTAGTGAAGCTCTAATTAACGGCTTACGAGGCGTCGATGTTGAAGTTGTGCAGATAGGTAATACTACCTGCGGCAAACCTTTTGGTTTTTACCCAACAGATAATTGTGGTACGACTTATTTTACGATCCAATTTAAAGGGGTGAATGATAAAGGTTTTGGTGAATATGCTAATGGATTTAGTCCTAGCTCAAGCCCTCAGTTCCCAGATGAATTACCTGGCTGTACAGTGAATGATGACTTTTCAAGTCTTCTTGGTGATGAAAGCGAGGGAATGCTGTCGACTGCATTAAGTCGCATTCAAACGGGCACTTGTCCTTCACAAGGCGGGCAAACAGAGCAATTGGGCGCATCTGGTAAACGCGCTTTAACTTCTGCTCAAGATGAGCCTTTGACTGTGTTTGACCCTCGATATAGATCATTACTTCTTGAAAATAAGATCAATACGCCGATTAAGGAAACAGAGTCGACTCAATGACAAGTAAACAAGGCTTACTATGCTTTGTCGTGTTAGCTTGGCTCTTTGAGAGCCAAGCTGTGCAATCAACAAACTTTGGTGCAAAACCTCTACAGAAAGACGTATCTCTATCCAATCAGCAAAGCACTGTCAGTGCAGCACGTTTCCATAGTGAACATATTGAGCAAGACAAACTTAAAGAAAGTGTTTACAAGTCTGTCCAAAAAGCGCTCAAGAGTTTGGTGTTTGGCTATTCCGTAGCACTTACGCCAAAAATATTTACTGAGCAAAGTAAACTGATCATTGAACGTAGGGATTCTCGAAATCTCAATGGCCGATTAGCGTCTGGACGCAAAATGAGTTCGTCTTATCTAGTTTTTAGTCTGGTTACTGATGGTCAAGCATGTTTTGTGCAGAGGGATGATAATTTAGAAAAAGTGCTGCTTGAAAAGCTTAAATGCAGTTATCGAGAGTAAAACTTACCACTTCTGTCTTAAACATCACATGAACACTATTTCGTATCTTAATTTGTTTGATAGAATACGGACAAATTTTAAGGAGCATAAAGTATGTCAATGTACGTAGTGGGGCATAAAATCCCAGATTCAGATTCTATTTGTGGTGCAATTGCACTGGCTTATTTAAAAAATCAGATCGGTGAGGAAGCTACACCCACTCGATTAGGCGATGTTTCGCCAGAGACACAATTCATTTTAGACAAATTTGGTTTTGAAGCCCCAGAGTTGAAAATGAGCTATGCGGGTGAAAATGTATACATTGTTGACCATACAGAAAAAACTCAAGCACCAGATGATATAGATGACGCGACAGTTGTTGGTGTGGTCGATCACCATAAATTAGGCGATCTTACAACGTCAACTCCCTTAGAGTGTTGGATCCGTCCCGTTGGTTGCAGTAATACGATTATCAAAATGATGTATGACTTTTATCAAGTCGAAATTCCAAAAGATATTGCAGGGATAATGATGTGTGCAATCTTAAGCGATACGGTTATCTTTAAATCACCAACTTGTACTACGGCTGACATAAAGTGTGTTGAGGCTCTTGCAGAGATCGCTGGTGTCGAGGATGCAAAAGAGCTAGGTATGGACATGTTTAAGGTGAAATCAGCAGTTGAAGGCACGCCTGTTCGTGATTTGGTAATGAGAGACTTTAAAGACTTTAACATGAATGGTCATTTGGTTGGCATAGGTCAGCTTGAAGTCATTGATCTTTCGGTATTCGACGAAATTAAGGATGAATTAGCGAGTGACATCGCAAAGTTAAAAGAAGAGGGTGGTCGTCACTCGGTTATGTTGCTTTTGACTGATATCATGAAAGAAGGCTCTGAAATGCTGATTTCGTCAGATGACGAAGCGCTCATAGCAGGCGCATACGACGCATCGGCTGAAAATTCGAAAGTTTGGTTAGATGGCGTATTGAGCCGCAAAAAACAAGTTGTTCCACCCTTACAAAAGGCTTTTTCATAAAGTACTTTTGACAAAAGCATGATATCTCATCTCAAAAATCCTAAGTGAATAGCTTGGGATTTTTTTGTTCTCTAGTTCTAGATTTGTTTTCATTTTTGATTGAAAGTACAACAGCTGTGAAATGACAATTTAGTTCGTATTGACAGACCAATATTTATCTTAAAGGTCGCATGAACCTAGTTGGAACTGATGTAGCTCAGCTAAGTGGAATGCTACTCTTTTTATGGGCATCTTTAAGCTATTATTTTAGCTTAGGAAAAACATTATGAGTAATCAAAGATAAATCCAGAATTTAAAGACGAAGCGGCATTCCAAATTTCTTCCGGATATTTCTTATATTGGTTTTTCGTGATTGTAACCAACGGCTCTGGAAAGTGTCTGATATGCAATGTTATATTTCACCGGTATAACCGCAGTCACTTGGAAGAAGAAATGTCGGATTATTTGGGTTCGTTAATCGGCCTATTGTTTGTTTTAGTGGTGCATCTGAATGCGAAGCGTATTCTCAACTTCACTCGTTTTAAAAAGTCGCTACTAAATTTTATCGCTG
>CBFHTO010000088.1:0-11305 GCA_965658765.1 Glaciecola sp.
TCAAGATTTTTCTGTTCAGTGATATCTCGAACGGTTGCATGAACTAAATTACTTGCGCCTAAGTTAATTAAACGTACAGAAATTGACGCAATGTAATGACTACCATCTTTGCGAGTATGCGTTCTCTCAAAAAGTTTAGGGACTTTCTCTAAACCAGACACTAAATTTTTATAGCCATCTAGAGTAAGCTCTTTATCCCAATCAATGACAGTTAAATTTTGCATCTCTTGCTGGCTGTAGCCCAACAACTCATATGCTTCATTACTGCATTCTATAAGTCGCCCATCTGAGTCTGATAAAATAAACACTGCGTCGGCCGAAAGCGCCAGCAAGCTTTTATAGCGCTCTGATTCAGAAGCAATTAGGTCATCAAGCTTTTTCTTTGCACTTATATCGTCTAGAACCCAGATGACACCTTTACTTAAGTCTGCTGGGTTATTGTCGTCAATTGCCTTACCACTGATAACAACCCATACCACCTCGTCGTTTTGCTTTTTTAATGGGTATTCAATTTGTAAATTATCATGCTGCTTTAAGGTATCGTAATACCGTTTCCCAAACTCATTGAAGTTTTCTTCTGAAACATGTAAGTCGCGCATTGATATGCCCTGCATTTCGTCGGGTGATTCATACCCAAAAATATTAGCAAGACGTTGATTACATCGGTGTAATTTACGATAACCCGTGAGCATCATAATGCCCACTGTCGAATTTTGAAAAATGGCGTTTAGCTCATTCTCTTTAAAAATGAGTTGCTCTAATAATTCAGCCTTTTCTTGTATCGAATTAAAAAAGCCAAGCAGGTATCTCTTGCCGTTAATCTCGAGCCAATTTGCCGTTATCTGTACGGCCAGTTTGCTTTGGTTTTTACACAGAAGTACTTGTGGCAATGTTTCAGGATATTGTTCCAGCTCTAACTTATTAATATGTTCTAAAAAAGTATCGCCTTCAAGCTCATCATTTGGATGAAGTTCAAGTTGTGAGCGACCAACAATTTCATTACTAGAGTAGCCCGATAAATCACTAAATGCAGGGTTAACATAGGAGATTAAGCGTGATTCGATTTCAGCAAGCGCCACCGCTGCAGGCAAGACTTCCAAGACATTGATTAAGTCCTCATAATTGTCAAACTGCTCAATATTCATTTACATTCCTGTTAACTTCACATAATAAAACAACATATTTACACGATAATTAGATTGTTAGGGGCAAATGAATAGTTGTGTCACTTTAAAACTAGACACCTAGTATACTGTTCTTGAATCACATCTATTTGTAGTATAGGTAATACGAAAGCTACTTACTATCTTTATCAGAGCGGGTTTACAGAATAGTTAAAAGAGTATTTAGATAACTTGCGTCAGTAAGTGTTGCACAATAACTTAATACTTAAAAAAGGGTGAATAGCTAGGCGCATATAAACTTTAGCCTTTCTTGACTCAGGAATAAATGTCGTCTTCTAAAAAAGCCATAATTTCTGAAATCACCTCGTTTGGGTGACTGATAAAAGGTGCATGGGAGGCTTTCGAAAAGATAGCCGAATTGGCATGTTTGCATAAGTCATCGATTGCAGGAACCGCTTTTACCGGCACTAAGGCGTCTAACTTTCCGTATAGCCTTAAACAGGGTTTTGACGAGCTAGCTAAGCACCCTCTTAAATCGGTTTTTTGAAGTAGGAGTAGACTTTTCTCTAGTGTGCTTACGCATGGAGCGCGATACTCTGACAAATTATTAAGCATCTCTTTAGTGTTTGAGCGAGCGTTTTCCACCCCCATATTTTGAATGGCCAAAAAACGTTTTAGTAAGCCTAAATGATCGTCTTTTAGCTGACTGAAAAACTGTGCGAGTGTGTCCTCTTTGATACCGTACCAGTCGTCAGCGCTTGAGAACTTTGGGCTAGAGGCAATTTGAATATGTCCTAGTACGCGCTCAAATTTTTTGTCCGCGAGCAACTGTGCAATTAAGCCACCAAGTGACCAAGCTACGATGACGCTGTTTTCTGGGATTTCTTGGTAAATGACTTCTGCAATGTGTTCTAAAGAGTATGGCTCGGTAACGGTATCCACTTTTGTACCAAAGCCGGGCAGGTCGATACACTTGAACACATACTTCATTTTACGTTCTGTACCGCAAGGGCTGTGCAATCTTTCCTGAGCTGCAAGTAATTGCTGAAACTGTTTGATAAAAGGGGTGAAAATAGCTTGATTCATTCCCCAACCATGTAAGAAAACTAGGTGTAATTCTGTACTCATGGAGAGCTGTTTTCCTCTTTATCCTGTTTTACATTAGAGCTTGTAGTGACATTGCCATTCGAGCGTATATTAGGTTCGTATTTCTGATGTATTGCTCAAAATCGGGTCATATTTATTTTAAAACACTGGGGTCATCATGGCTATCTTTAAGGTCTCAACAAGCATTGTGAGTCGTTGTTTTTTATGTCATCAACCGAGTAAACAACAATTATGCACTTGTTGTTTGAACGACCTTCATCTTCCACTTTTTGCGGCTCCAGGGCACAATTTGCTCGAGTCAGAAACGATCCGAAAGTGTTTAGTTGAGCCAAATTATCACAGCCTCATTGCGCTTTGTCAGTATGAGGGTTTGGTACAACGCCTGATATTACAACTAAAGTTTCAATCAAAGCCTTATATTGCCAAAATATTAGCAAGCCTATTTGCGCATTATTTGCAGGCGCATTTAGAATACAAGGCAGGCCTGCCAGATGCCATTATGCCGATACCACTTTCAACATCCCGATATCTGACGCGACATTACAATCAAGCTCGATTACTATCAAAATCGATCTCAAAACAGATGTGTATACCGCATGTGGACGGTTTGAAAAAAGTAAAAAACACTCATCAACAGTCATCTTTGCACAAGCACGAGAGGCTTCAAAATATGCAAGGTGCTTATGTCGCTCTCGATATTCCAAAGTTAACATCTATCGCAATAGTCGATGATGTAATTACCACTGGCAGTACCGTTTATGAAGCCACAAAGGCGCTTCAAGCAAAGTACCCTGATATTATGATAAACATATGGTGCATCGCGATGAGCGTAAAGTCTTAAGGAGCACTAGTAAAACCAAGAGATGTTTGTTTCTTGGTCTTACTAGGTCATTGTTGTGCATGTTATACAGTAACTGAAATAGAGCGTCTCAGTTAAAACAGGTTTTTCATAAAGATGGCGTTTGAAGTCAGTTTATTAGTGCCGTCCCAATAACCTCTAAAATGGACATTATCGACAAAGGCGACGACAGAGCCTTGACCAATGTTGTTCACCGTAAATGACGTCGAGTTTTTAATAAGCGCTTGCATTTCATCCGCACTGTAACCTGCAATTAGTGGTGATTCTGTATATTTACCAATGTCTGAAAAAGGATCATCAGTGGCTTTTAAGATAAGGTTATTGGTTTTAAATGTTGGAAGTTGCTCGTTTTCAAACCCAAAAAATAGTGGGTGCGTTAAATCGATTTTACTTTGGTATACCGCTCCTGCGACGAGCTTCTTGGCCCTCAAAGCAGACTGATCACCAAACGCTAATTTTGAGGTATCAAAAGCCTTATCAACAGACTCACGAGATAACACGTCGTTTTTTAACCAATCGTTTTCAGCAAACCATCTGAGAGCGGTTTTTTGGCCAATTAATACTCCGCCCTTTTTGACCCATTCTGAAATTTTCTCAAGGCCTTTATCTGAAATGCTAGAATAACGGCCAGACGCAAAAATGATGTGTGTGTAACGATCCAAACTACGGAGATTAATGGCATTAGCATCCCATATAGTGGCAGGAATACCGACTCGTGTGTCAAGGTAGTGCCAAATCTCACCTACTTCATAGCTAGAGGTGCCAACGCCGCCCACTAGTAAAACTTCAGGCTTTTCTACTACGGCAAATGTCCTTGAACCCAAGTCAATGCCACGACTAGTCAAACCGCTTTGAATATTGTAAACAGGGATATCTAAGTTTTGAGACATTGTTTGAAGAAGTTCAATCAGGTCTTCTGGCTGTTTGAGGCCCGTGGGGATCATCACGGCACCTTTGCTAAATTGACGTTCACCTTTACTTGTTTGTGCCGTGAAATCTGCGCCTGCAATACGTGCTTGTACATCATTGCTGAGTAGATAATTCAACAGACGAGGCGCTGCAGCATCGTGCCACTCAAACGCATAGGCGTAGGATTCCGTAAGTTGTGAGGGTGCATTATCTATAGGCGTGAAGTCTTTCAACGATAAACGACGGGCAATATTCGATTTAATCGGTGCATAGTTTTTGTTAAACGCCAGTGCAATATTCCAATTACTCACATCGTAAAAGGTGTTATCGGTAAAACGCTTACGCTCGCTGAACAAAGATTTAATCAAGCGGTATTGGTTTTGGTCAAGTGTCACATAAGCACTCTTATTGGCCATAAACGTTTGCTTATCGACTTCTACTTGCTTAGTCAAAAGCTGAACCTCGATCTGATGAGATTGAAGAATGCTGACCATGCGATTAAAGCTCGTCGAATCTTTACCTGCTGATATTAGATAGCCCGTCGTTTTATCCTCATCTATGAGTTCTTTTGTGTCCCGATAGAATTGTTTTTGGAAATCCAATATCGCGGCTTTATTCGCTAGCGCACCTTTGAAAGTTGACAGTGAAGTACTTACTTGATTTTGAATTGAGCGAGGGAACGTGACCACGCCATTGATCGACTCTTGTGCGTGTCCTCTGCTACTAGCTTGTTCAAATAGAATACCTATGCTTCCGTGCGCATCAGGATAGGTGGAGCCTTTGCCATAGTAGAAGTCATCGAAGCTTTCTTCAGTGAAATAAAGCTCTTTATTTTGGTCTAACGCAGCTGCATGAAATTTCGCTAGGGCGCCGGTAAGAGTCACATTTTGACTTGGCGTCCATGGGTTTTTTCTAGATGGAACACCTGGCTGGAAAAAGAACGTGCTATCAGTTCCCATTTCATGGAAATCGGTCAGAATATGAGGTCTCCAAGCATGAAATTGAGCGATTCTTGCTTTTGATTCAGGGTGAGTTAGCAGTAACCAATCTCTATTTAAATCAAACCAATAATGATTGGTTCTTCCACTAGGCCAATACTCCCTGTGCTCTCTGTTCATAGGGTCGGTGACTAGGTTTTTACTTTTGTGCATATTTGCCCATTGCGCGAATCGAGCTAGCCCATCTGGATTCAACGATGGATCTAGTAGAACGACATTATTATTTAATAGTTCTAATACCTCTGGGCTATTAGATGCCGCTAGATGATAAGCGACTAAAAGTGATGCATTACTACCTGATGGTTCGTTTCCATGAACACTATAGCCCATATAAATTACGAGTGGGTCATCGCCTTTTGCAGCTTCGCCAGTTTCAATCCTAGAAATGTGCTGCTGCTTAATTTGCGCGATATTCTTATGATTTTTTGGGGCCGTAATTGTCAATAATAGAAGTGGACGTTGCTCGTGGGTACGGCCTGTTTCTTGTATGCTGATTCGGTCTGAGGCTTCGGCCAATACTTTCATGTATGCCACGAGCTGGTCGTGTCTAACATGCCAGGTACCGACAGGATACCCGAGTACTTCAGCTGGCTTGGGGATAGAATTATCGTAGTTTTGTGCCTTTGGTAAATAATCTAGATCAGACGTTTGTGCCAAGGCAGAATGGCTAAATACAAAAACCATCGCAAATAGAGCAAAGAGCTTTGTAACAAATAATTTAACGTTGGAGAAAACCCTAAAACCGAGTATCCGCATAGTAAACCTCTTTTATTGTTATTGGTGTTGTGTTTACGACATATCGCTTTAACACGAAGTGAATACGATATGGACAAACAATCTGTTAATACGTCTTTTACATAATTGTCGCTCAAAATGACGGAAAAGTATAACCATCAGTCGGCTTTAGCAAATTAATGTGCACAAGAGATATGCTGAAACATAAAAATCAGTAATTTTCGTAATACTTGAGTGTTTTACTCGGGTAATATTTGATATACTTTCTCGCAATATAAATTTCAAAACTCTCATGAGTGAAATGAGGCAAACATGATCAATATTTCTGAATCAGCGCAAGCACATTTTGTAAAATTACTTAGCCAGCAAGAAGAAGGCACAAATATTCGTGTATTCGTGATAAGCCCTGGAACTTCAAAGGCTGAATGCGGGGTATCGTATTGTCCGCCAGATGCCGTCGAAGAGAGTGATATCCGCCTAAATTTTAATGGGTTTGACGCGGTAGTAGACGAAGAGAGTTCACCTTTTTTAGAAGAAGCAGAAATTGATTTTGTAACTGATCAAATGGGCTCACAGCTGACACTTAAAGCACCTAATGCAAAAGCCCGTAAAATTGCAGATGATGCTCCATTAATCGAACGCATTAACTATATGATTGAGTCAGATATCAATCCTTCTTTGGCAAATCACGGTGGGCAAGTCAGCTTGGTAGAAGTAACAGAAAATGGCACCGCAGTTCTACAATTTGGCGGTGGCTGCAATGGCTGTTCTATGGTTGATGTAACCTTAAAAGACGGTATAGAGAAACAAATGTTGGAGCAATTTGCAGGTGAAATCACCGCAGTTAAGGACGCCACAGAGCATCAAGCGGGCGAACATTCATATTACTAAATAGTGTTAGGTTCCAAAGTGAACATAAGAGAAGCAAACGCGAACGACTGGGATGCCATTTGGGAGTTTTTCTCTAAAATTGTTCGCTTTGGTGATACCTACGCCTTCGATACTGAACTAGACAAGCAGCAGGGTTTTGCACTTTGGATGACTGCGCCGCGCAAAACCTTTGTGATTGAGGCAGACGGTAAGGTCCTTGGCACATACTACTTAAAAACGAATCACTCCGGGCCAGGCAAGCATGTTTGCAACTGCGGTTATATGGTCCACCCAATGGCAAGAGGAAAAGGATTAGCCTCGCTTATGTGCGAGCATTCTCAGCAAATTGCAACAGAATTAGCTTATCGAGCGATGCAGTTTAACTTTGTGGCGTCCAGTAACATTGGTGCAATTCGACTTTGGGAACGACATGGCTACGAAATAGTAGGGCGCTTACCAGGTGCTTTTAACCATCCCTCTCTTGGGTTTATCGATGCATTGTTGATGTTCAAGCAATTGCCCTCAGCGATTGAGAATTCATTGACAGGTTAGCTAAGCTCTTAAAGGGGTTCTAGGGATTATGCCCTCTAAAGTAACATAAATCGCCATACTCAGGATATTTAAAGGGATACAAAGGTGGGTTACTTCTCCAAAGTATGGCAAATTATTAGGTTAACTACCCCTTAAACTTAACGTAATTCCTATGGCTATAAAAAACGAACTCTCAATTCTTACCAAAGCTGAGCAGCTTGATCTATATTCTCCGCCGCTATTAACACTTGAACAAAAACGATTGTATTTTACGCCAAACGAGATCGAGTTAACAGAGTCGAAAAGTATTCGCCTAAGGAACCATCGATGTTATTTCATTGCTTTATTAGGGTATTTTAAGTCTAAGCCTGTCATTCTTGCACCTAGCTTTAACCTCATCTTTGACGATATGCAGTTTATTTCAATGCAAGTTCAAGGAGGCAAAGGGTCAGGCCTTTCAGCATAAATAAGATGCAGCGTGACCGTATATATCAAAGAATACTGAGGTTATTAAACTATCAGAAATGGGACGAAAGTCTGCACTTTGCGCCGTTGTACGATCATCTTGTTATGGTCGGAAAAGCTTGGCTTGAGCCACGTTATCTATTCGATGCAGCCGCTGAATATCTAGCAACGCATAGAATTGCCATCCCTAAATATACTGTCTTACAAAAGCTTATCAGTCGTGTTATCCAACAGGTAAAGAAGGCGTTAAATAATAAGCTTCGTATTCATGTTTCATCTGAACTACACGGATTTCTAAATACTATTATCGATGACAAAGATGGGCTCTCCTTAAGCCAGCTTCGAGCAGGTGCAAAATCGTTATGGTGACAGAGCTAAAAAAAGAATTGACGGTGTATCATCAGTTACAGCTCAATCAAGATTGCAAAGGAAAAAAGGTCACAAGTAGTGGATCTAAATTCTCTCCTCCATTGCAATTAGGAGAAATAGTCACCAGAAAAACCGCAACCAAAAACTAAGAGAAACAGTAAAAGTACTTGATGGACTTAGCTTTCTCTCTCGCTTTATTTTTAAGTGCTTGTTCATCAGCTTTTTAGCCTGAGTGATGTTGCCCAAATTATTTTTCAGTTTCTATTTGAAACCGTGTTGGTAAAAGAGGCGAGTAGTGTAATCAGCTATTTCTTCTTGGTTTGCGAAAAAGTGAGAACAAGGGCTGGGATGGACTGATAAACTATACGCCAATCTATTAAAGCGAACTAACTTTAAGTTAGCCTTAAGTTTTTAGTAGTAAACTCCAGTATGTTATGAATAAAAGTAGTAATATTTTGTCTGTAACTGTTGTAAGAACAGTAAATTTTTTAATTGACCTTCAAATAAATGTGTTTTGTAACAGCACCAGCACATAACTGTAGCGTTTTTTAACAGGCTCATAGGAGTAAAATGAATTATATTCTCTCGGTCATTATATTGTTAACTGGGCTTTATACTTTCCCAGTATTAAATATATCTGGAGAAAAAGAAGAACTTACATATAACCTAAATAACCAGAGTTCTGTTGCTATAATAGATATAGATTTGGAAGATGATAATCCATCTCTTCCAATTTACGAATCACCAGCTTTGCTTCAATTTTATGACGTAAAACAAATAGAAATTTTAACGTCATACTCACCACTATTCTTTTCAAACTTCAATAGCCGAGCTCCACCTCAATTCCTTAATTAATTATTAACACCTATATTTTAAAAATTTTGAGGAATCATCACTATGATGGATTTTATTTGTTATCCAATATTTTGGCGTAAATTTAGTTTCATTCAAACCCTGCCTTCTTTTAGTTTGGAGGTTATTTATGAGTAATCTACAACTAAATTCAATCGGAAATATTCGTCAATTAGCGAACCCAGTTGAACATTCAGAGCTATCACTAACCACGTCAGCACTCGAATTTTTTACTGATTTCACTGAAATACAACCACTGGTGGTTGAGTCTAATCTATCCGCAGTAGATACCATTAAACTAATGAAAAAAACCCATGTACGTTTGAAATTAGTGGTTAACAGTGAAGAAGAACTTGTTGGCATAGTGAGTGTCGATGATTTGTTGGAAAGAAAAATAGTACAAAAACTTGATAAAGGAGAGGCTAGAAGTGACTTATCCCTCACTGACTTCATGACACCACGTAGTAAGTTAAAAGTTTTAGAGTACAAAGAAATTTCAACTAGCAATATTATTAAGGTAATTAGCGCTTTGGAAAATTCGGGGCAACAACATTGTTTAGTTGTCGATTCATATGAAAATATTATACGAGGGTTATTTTCAGTTAGTGATATATCTAGAAAACTAAAGGTAGACATTGATATTCATGATAAGCCAAGCTTTTCCAAATTAGCTGATAAATTAGATTAACAGAAAATAGGAAAGCGTTAGTTAAACTACTAACTAGCGCCTTTCAAGCAAAGCGTCTGCATCAATAACACGCAAAATAGTACAACACACTTTTGGAATTTAACTTGAAAATTTTACAAACGCTGTTTTTGTTTACATCGATATACTCTTTCCCAGCAATGGCATCAAAAGCCGGTTTAATTGATTTGACTCATAGTAATTGGGGGATTGCAGCTATTGTGATTTTTCTTGTTGCCTATGCATTTGTTATTGGCGAGGAATATTTACACTTAAGGAAATCAAAACCAGTTTTAGTAGCCGCAGGCATCATATGGTTAATGCTTGGTTATGTCTATGCAAATAACGGTATGTCGAGCGAAGCTGAGCATGCTTTTAATAGTAATCTACTGGAGTACGCGCAGCTTCTATTATTTCTGTTAGTTGCAATGACGTATATTAATGCGATGGAAGAAAGAGGAATATTTGAAACATTAAGAGTGTGGTTAGAATCAAAGGGCTTTAGTTTAAGAAGTCTGTTTTGGATAACGGGAATTCTGGCGTTCCTCATTTCATCTTTTGCAAATAACTTAACTACCGCCATGCTTATGTGTGCCATTATTCTAAATGTAGCAAGAGGCAATGTTAAGTTTATCAATATAGCCTGTATAAACGTAGTTGTTGCCTCAAATGCTGGCGGTGCATTTAGTCCCTTTGGAGATATTACGACATTAATGGTATGGCAAGCAGGCTTTGTTCAATTTAACCAATTTTTTATTCTATTTTTACCTGCTCTTGTCAGTTTTGCAGTGCCAGGCCTAATTATGAGCTTCTTTATCTCCAATCAGCCTACTGAAATAAAAACAGCTGATAACGTTAGGATTAAAAGAGGCGCAAAAAGAATCGTAACATTGTTCTGTTTTACCATTTTGACCGCGGTAGTAAGCCATAGTGCGTTTGGTATGCCGCCCGTATTGGGCATGATGCTAGGTTTAGGTTATTTAAAACTACTAGGGTTTTATTTACGTAAAAGTTTGCCTAAATCAATTAATAAAAAAACCATTGCAGCTCAACAACGAAATGATGAAAAAGCTTTGGAGGATTTAGGGAATATATTGCCTTTTGATGTGTTTGATAAAATTGCTAAAGCAGAATGGGATACGTTATTATTTTTCTATGGCGTGGTAATGTGTGTAGGTGGATTGGGTTTCATAGGCTATCTAGCACTGATTTCTGAAGTGATTTATTCCGCTTGGGATCCAACTTTAGCGAATATTTCAGTTGGGCTAATATCAGCATTAATAGATAATATCCCGGTTGTATTTGCAGTATTAGCAATGGCTCCTGAAATGGGAGTAGAGCAATGGCTATTGGTTTCTCTTACTGCAGGAATTGGCGGCAGTATTTTATCTATCGGCTCTGCAGCGGGTGTTGCACTAATGGGGCAGTCTAAAGGACAGTATACTTTTGTTGGACATTTAAAATGGAGTTGGGTAATTGTGCTTGGCTATGCGGCCAGCATACTTGTTTATTTACTTATGATTTAATGTTTTATTAAAAATTAGCAAGCTTATATTTTAAATTGGAAATTGAATTTGAGCTTGCTAATTTAAAGTTGTTTGAAAGGAATAGGGCATAACAATGCAACTTTATTTCCATGATCAGACTTTCATCATTATTTCATCGCCCTATTATGTTTATATCTGTAAATACACAGTGGGTAAACTGCGGATACTTACCGGGTTAAGATATGGCCTATTAAAGCCAGCGTAAATCCGAATACTGCGCCTAGCGGTGGCCACCAGTGTTGTTCGAGCTTAAC
>CBFHTO010000089.1:0-10372 GCA_965658765.1 Glaciecola sp.
CGGGAATAGCTCAGTTGGTAGAGCACGACCTTGCCAAGGTCGGGGTCGCGAGTTCGAATCTCGTTTCCCGCTCCAATTTCTTGACGAAATTTCTGAAATGTATGACGCTTGCTTTCCAAAGCGTTAGCAATGTTTTGCGGCGGAATGGCAGAATGGCTATGCAGCGGATTGCAAATCCGTGGATCTCGGTTCGACTCCGGGTTCCGCCTCCAGCGTCCTTAAAAACGCTAATCAAAAAATATTGTGCCCGGGTGGTGAAATTGGTAGACACAAGGGATTTAAAATCCCTCGCTCGTAAGAGTGTGCCGGTTCAAGTCCGGCCCCGGGCACCATTTCTTTTATATCTCTCTTACATATTTCATAAGTATCTTGTTACAATATTCTGTAATGCATGGAATTGTTACGGGAAAATATGAATTCAATAATATCATCTGAAACTTTATGTGCGTGGCAAGAGCATGGTACTGATGATGAAGGTAATCGTCTTGTCATTTTGTTTACAAGCATGAACAGTGGTCCTGGTATAAAAAGTGACTTGGTTTTAGATCATCCAAATACCTATATCCCAAACTCTATAAAGTTTGATTTTCAGGAGCGATTCGCCGACCAATCAGTTACGCTTTCAAACACCATGTGTTCTCCCGAACAATTCGAAAAAGAAGCAAATGCAATGGGAATAAATAACGACGATACGCTTGTTATTTACGACGATTACGGGAACTTCTGCGCCTCAAGAGTTTGGTTTATGTTCAAGGCTATGGGACATAAAAGAGTATTCACCTTAGACGGCGGACTTTTTTACTATCTTACTCAAAACTTGCCCACAGTTGAAACGTTTGGACAAAGCGTTCAGACATTGAATGGTAATAAGAATAACTCATATAAAGCAAATCCAAACCCAAGCTATCAATTTGTTGATAAAGAACGGGTAAAGCAAGCGATAAATAACCCATCAATGCTTATTCTGGATGCTCGCGGCCCTTTACGGTTTAGTGGTGAAGAGGCACTGCCTGGAAATATGCGAAGCGGGCACATTCCGAGTGCTAAAAATATGCATTATGCGAGTATTCAAGATCAATATGGACGATATAAACCACTACATGAATTAGAGAAAAAACTAATATCCCCGAGTGCACCACTTAAGTTTTTTAGTTGTGGTAGCGGCGTCACGGCCTGCATTATTGCCCAAGCATACGATTTATTAGGATACAGCCCTTTGTTTGTATACGACGGTTCTTGGTCTGAGTGGGGAGCTGACCATAGTCTCCCAATAGAAATGGGTAGCGATTAATTGATAGATTTTGGAGTTTGGGCAACGATTGCTCTTATGCACTTAGTTGCAGTCATTAGTCCTGGGCCTGATTTTGCGGTTGTTCTTCGCCAAGGCTTACAAAAAGGCTTTGCTCCAGCACTTTGGACGAGTTTTGGCATTGCTATTGGTATATTACTGCATGTCGCATATTCATTGCTTGGGATCAGTTTACTTATCAAAACAACACCATGGTTAATGAATGCTTTACTCTATTTAGCCGCTGCGTATTTTGTTTATATCGGTATTTCGGGGATAAGGAGTAAAGCGCCAGAGATAAAGGTCGCTGAGGTTTCAGAAAATCAAAGTTCTATTAAGCAAAACGTGAACACCTCTGACACGCAAGTTCTGCAATCGGCTCCAAATTCAACTTGGATAAAAGATTTAGGTTTAGGGTTTCTTACTAACGGTTTAAATCCTAAAGCGACCTTATTTTTTTTAGCCTTATTTACCGCTGCCATTCCCTTCGAGACACCAATAGGCGAAAAAGTTTTTTATGGTATTTATTTATCGCTTGCGACAGGACTGTGGTTCTGCATTTTAAGTGCATTAGTCAGCCGTGCTGCGATTCGAAGTTGGTATCAATCTCATGGTTATTGGTTCGACAGATTAATGGGCATCGTATTAATTCTAATGGCCGTCTTTTTAGTCATCTAAGTTTCCAATTGAACATTGGAAAATCATACGAATGAATATAATAATTAAAAAATATGTTAGTCTATTAACATATTAATGAAGTTTCTTTCGAGGAAAAATGTCAGAAAACAGGGGCGTCAGACCAAACAATAACGGTGAATATGACCTTAATATTAAAGAGGTTTTTCAGCGCGCTTATCAATTATCGCAAATCAATAATTGGACCTTAGCTCAAGGCTTATTGTGTATTTTAGTGCTTACCATAGCTGTATATTTCATTTTCATTGATGCGTATGGCATTACTGATGTTTCGCAAGTCATCGGTGAACAGAGCATCGTTACTCAATCGCAACAGGCGGTCCTTGAAATCATATTAACTGTGTTGCTTGCTCCGCTTTGGACAGGTGTTGCCATGCTTGCGATTTTCAGTAAGCGCAAAGAGCCAAAGCCATTTACTTTTATATTTTCTTATTTTCGAATGCTACCAGGTCTAGCACTTGCGTCTGCGCTCATCTCGATGGCTTTTACCTTTGGGATCGTTTTGTATTTTATCCCTGGGTTTTACGTGTTTACTGCAACGACTTTTGTATTACCTTTGATGGCTGATAAAAAACTAGGGCCAATTGCGGCCTTGCGCCAATCAATAAGAAAAGTAAATCAGCATTTAATGAAAATGCTAATGCTTTATGCCATCTTTTTGGCATTATTGTTTGTCGTATTTTTGAGTTTCGGTTTCGCGTACATTTGGATAGGCCCGCTGTATTTCAATGTGAAAGCAATTTTATATGAGGATTTTTTCACCGAAAAAGTAAAAAACGAAAAGATTAATGAGTCAGAAGACATACAAAATGATGGTAACGAAGGGGTATTTAATGCATAGAATTAAATTAGTCGTAGCAAGTATTTTAGTGATCATCTTAGTGATTTTTGGATATTACGCATTAATCGACAAAAAGAACGTTTTAGAAGACATACCGCAAGTGGAATATGCGAAAGAACCGGTTCCATTATTCAAAGATATAGGTGATGTTAAACAAAAAAAGAAAGCGTATTTTGATTATCTTCGTCCTGCGGTAGAACTACAAAATCAATACATAAGACAAGTTCGCGCCATTGTTGAGTCTATGAAACAACAAGTAGACGAAGGTAAAACACTCACTGGCGAGCAAGAAGCTCAAGTTGCTTGGTTAACTAATGAATATAGAGTTGATGCAAATCAAGAGCTTAACTTCATAATTGAGGAATTGTTGCAGAAAATTGATATCATACCCGTCGAATTGGTTTTAGTACAAAGCGCTAACGAATCTGCGTGGGGAACGTCACGATTTGCTCGAGAAGGTTATAATTTTTTCGGTATGTGGTGTTTCAGTAAAGGCTGTGGGTTCGTTCCCAGTCGCCGTAACGAAGGGGCATCGCATGAAGTTGCTAAATTTGATGATTTATCAAGTGCCATGTATTCATATATGAGAAACCTAAATCGACACCCTGCTTATGAACAGCTCCGCGCTATTCGCACGCAGAAACGAAACAGCCAACAAGACATCACAGCTAGCGCTCTTGCAGGCGGGCTCGAAAAGTATTCAGAGCGCGGCCAAGAGTATATTGATGAATTAAGGCATATGATAAGAATCAATCAGGATTTAATTGCTCCATGAAACTAGTTTTTTGTTTAATGCTTGTTGGTGCTTCTGCGTTTAGTTACGCAGAGCAGTTACAAGTTCAATATAAGAGTTTTTATAGCCACGTAAGAAAACTGAACTCAGAAGATACGAACGCGCTTCAGTTTGCTTTTGGTTTTGTAAATGTAAGAACGCAAGGACTCTGTACAATAAATAAGGCTTATATCTCAACTGATAAGCAGGACTTACCCTTGACGGTTAGTCCAGAGGGACGCTTTACAGTCCCTTCGGAAAAAGCACTAAAAATGGCTGATGCTCTTGTAGTCTTAGATCTCGAAGAAGCTGCTAATATTTGTGATATGTCTGTTCAATTAGAAACTAAACCAGAGTTTTTAAAAACGGAGTATACAAATAAAGACTTGGTTTTTTTATATGAACAGTACCAAGCTTTTTTCAATGAGATGGGCAGCTTTTTATCATTTTTAATGCCTCAGGTCGATGGGCTTCGTTTCCAATTTGAAGATGAAAACCTTAAGGCAGAATTACAAAAAGGGTATACATTAAAAGCTGGGATGCTGGAATTGAATGAGCAAGAACTTAGAGCAGAAAAAGTGCTAAAACTTCCTCAAGCTCCGTTACGCATAACCGCTTCAACCAACAAATAATAGGCATCTTTAGTTTTCATGCTCATATTGTACTTGCATGTTGAGTTGATATTTAATTTGTTGTGCGATTCTATCAACTGACTGATGCCCTCGAAGAGAAAGCTCTTCTGCACGATGGAACTCAAGTAGTCCAACATCTCTAAGTTGAGGCTCTATTATGAGATCTGGAGGATCGCCTGCTAGTCTTGAGCGAGTAACCCTTGCTTGCAATATTTCCAAAGATGAGCTCATTACGCTCATGATCCCCGGAGCCTGTTTCTTGTTTGGTTTAGGATCGGGTGAAAACCACTGTTTCATAAAACCACCGCTTGCTTTGTCCAGAAACTTATCGGTTTTCTTTTGGTTTTCCTCATGCTCATACTCAAACTTTTCTATTAATTGTGGTCTAAAGTCAGCGCTTAGATTGACCGCAATAACAAAGTCAGCGCCTAATTGACGACATTGATTTACGGGGACTGGATTAACGACAGCGCCGTCTACGAGCCAACGACCATCGTGTTCGATAGGTGCAAAAAGGGCAGGGATTGCACAAGATGCTTGGATTGCATCTTGAATTTCTCCAGAGTTAAATACGACTTCTTTTCCAGAATACAAATCGGTGGCCACTGCAGCAAAAGGCAAGGCCATATCCTCAAAGTTTTTGGCACAGAACTCTTCTTTGTGTTTTTCAAAAACCTTTTGACCGCTAGCTAAACCGCCGCGTCTAAATCCAATACCAAGTAAGCTAAAGACTTGCCACTCAGTTAAGCTACACGCCCATTCATCAAGTTCATTCAATTTACCGCTAGCGAATGCAGACCCAACATATGCGCCAATAGAACATCCGGCAACAACGTCAATTCTTACGCCTAATTTGTTTAAGGCTTTAATTATTCCAATGTGTGCCCAGCCTCGAGCGGCGCCAGCACCTAGTGCTAAGCCAATCTTCATATAAGTTACCCTAATTTATTTCTATTGTTTTGATGGTGTTTTCTTCGTTAAGTTTTGTGAACTCTTTACTCTCAGCGCTAAATTCTTGTGAATCAAAGCCTATATCTCCTTCACCATCAAAGTCTTGGTTGTCTTCTAGACCTTTGAAATCGAATAATCCTTGGTCGAGCATGTGAGAAGGTGTAATGTTCTGCATCCCCTTGAACATAGATTCAATCCTTCCAGGAAATCTTTTTTGCCAGTCGTTCAACATGGCTTTGATATTCTTCCGTTGCAAATTTTCTTGTGAGCCACAAAGGTTGCAAGGAATAATTGGAAATGCTAGCTGAGTTGAATATTTTTCGATGTCTTTTTCAGTACAGTAGGCGAGAGGGCGGATAACGATATGTTGCTTATTGTCGCTGATAAGTTTAGGAGGCATCGACTTTATTTTTCCGCCATAAAACATATTGAGAAATAAGGTCTCTAACATATCATCTCGATGGTGTCCGAGTGCGATTTTATTTGCCCCAAGCTCCTTCGCTGTGCGATACAAAATGCCACGGCGCAAACGTGAACACAAAGAGCACGTTGTTTTGCCTTCAGGGACTTTTTCTTTCACGATAGAGTAGGTGTCTTCGTTAACGATCTGGTAATCGATATTTAGCTTGTCGAGATACTCAGGAAGTACATGCTCAGGAAACCCTGGCTGTTTTTGATCAAGGTTAACCGCAACAATGGAAAAATTAATCGGAGCAATCCGTACGAAGTACATCAGCATGTCGAGCAAAGTATAACTGTCTTTGCCTCCCGACAAACAAACCATCACTTTGTCTCCCTCTTCAATCATTGAAAAGTCGATGATGGCTTTACCAGTTTCTCTTCGTAAGCGTTTTTGAAGCTTATTAAAGCTATAAGTAGTCTTATCTTTCACCACGTTGAATGTTTACCGAGCTATATTAAAAAACGGAGCAAGTATACAGGATACTGCTCCGTTAATGCTATGGTATAAGTGCGCAATTTGCCCACGAAGAAACATAGATTACCTTACGTAAGGTGTTATGTTGCAGCTGTAACTTAGGGTTTTACTACCAGCGTATCGCAATTAACTTGATCAATGATATGTTCTGCAGTGTTGCCAAGAAGTGCTGCAGATAGACCTTTGCGGCCAACGGAGCCAAGTACAAGAAGTTCAGAATCTAACACTTTACAGATTGCTGGCAAAACGTCTTCTGGCAAACCTTCAGACACATGTATATTTGTGTCTTGTAGCTGCGCTTCATCAGCCAACTTTTTTACTCGCTCATAGTTTTTTTCTTTCACATCTTTATTGTATAGTTCTGGAGAAAACTGTGGTACCTCTATACTTATATGTACGGGGGCACCCATAAAAGTATTGGCTATATGTAACTGTCCATCAACTGCAAGCGCAAGCTTTGCTGACTCATCAACAATGTTTTTACTCAAACACTCATGCGCCTCGTCTGTAGCGCCAACACTGACCGCCGCTACAATATTTCCGCCTACAGGCCAATCGTGGTTTTTAACCATTAAAACACTAACTGGGCTATTTCGAAGTATATGCCAGTCATTTGGAGTGAAGAGTTTATGCGCAAACTTATCGTGTGTTTTTGTAGATTTCACAATTAAATCGCAATCGGTTTCTTTTGCAATTTGAATAATGCCTTGATGCATTTTCTTGTGCCATGCGGCATGACAAGTTAGCTTCGCGATATTGGAGTGATCTTGAGCATACAAGTTAAGAGCATTTAATTGATGACGGAGTAGAGCTTCTTTCATTTCAAAGCGTTCATCAGTGCTTAGCATTTGAGTCATGTCATAACTATCATCGTATATACAACTGACTAATAGTAATTCGGAGTTACATTTTTTTGCTAAGAACACGGCTCTGTCTAACGCAGGCTGTTTTTGTTCACCGGGATTTATAACAACGAGAATTCGTTTATACATTGACATATCAATCCTAAAAATAATCTATACCCATAGTATAAAAAAAAGTGGCTGAAAGCACTATTCAACCACTATGTTTGAGATCAATAAAATAGAATAAAACTAGGTACTTAGCCTATTGCATTTATTCGTATATCATTTTCAGGCATGCGTTGTTGCAATCCCTCAAAGTCAGTTATGGTGATTAGTTTACCATCGACTTTTATGATGTCTTCCTTTTGGAATCGAGTTAGCAAGCGACTGATTGTTTCTACTGTTAAACCAAGGTAGTTGCCAATTTCATTACGAGTCATAGACAAGTGGAATTGCTTTGCAGAATAGCCGCGCTCATCAAATCGTTCAGACAAGTTACTTAGAAAATACAACAAACGCTCTTCTGCACTGCGCTTACTTAAAAGCATCATAAGATCATGGTCGTGCTTTATCTCTGAACTCATAAAGCGCATTATTTGCTGGCGTAACTTAGGATACCTATTAGATACTTCTTCAAGAGTTTCGTAGGGTAACTCACATACCATCGCAGTCTCAAGAGCCTGTGAAAAGCTCTCATGACGTTCATTCTTCAGTGCATCAAAACCAATAATGTCTCCTGGGAAGTGGAAGCCTATAACTTGCTCCACGCCGTCTTTATCGCTTATATATGACTTAAATGACCCTGATCTAACCGCATATAATGAGTGAAACTTGTCACCTGCATTAATGAGTTTATCGTGTTTATGAAGAGGTTTTTTTCGTTCAATGATTTCATCGAGCGATTCAAGTTCAGATTTATTTAGGCTGACCGGTAAACACAGGTGACTAAAACTACAGCTCTGACAATGAATAGAAAGTTCATTTCCTTTTGCCATGACGTTACTTAATTTGCTTGATTTAGATCACTTTATACCCTGTAACAAGTTAAAGGTCAAAGATATTGCAAAAATAAATAACAAGGCAGCCATTGATATTCTTACTATTTTTTTCTGCATTAAAGGTATGAGACTGTTCGCACCTAGACTTGTAGCGATAAGCGCCGGTAAGGTTCCTGCGCCAAACGCTAACATAAATAAGGCGCCGTTTAGAGCACTATTAGCCGCTAGCGACCAAGTAAGCGCCGAGTAGACGAGGCCACATGGTAACCATCCCCATATCATTCCATAATATACGGCATGTACTGGACTCTTAAAAGGAATAAGTTTTTTGGACAGTGGTTGGATGCGTTTCCAAAGGTGATTTCCCGCCCTCTCTAATACGCTCAAAGCTTTAAATATATCACTGATATAAAGAGCCATTAATACAAGAAAAACAATCGATAGGCTTTGTAATATTGCTAAACCTAACACCAATGAACTACTAAAAATACTGCCCAAATATCCCGTAACAGCGCCGGCGGCAGTATATGATAATATTCTCCCAATATTATAAGAATAAATATATGGCAAAACCGAAGCATTTTTGGGGATTGCGAAGGTAAACGCTCCAGCAATACCACCACACATACCAATGCAATGCACAGAGCCAGCGATACCGATTAAAAACGCAGAAATCAAATTGATTTCGGTCATACTATTCCTTCGTAATTATCAGAGTAACTTCTCTTTAAATCATTTTTTATCACTTTCGGCGCTGTTATCAATTTCAGTAATTTCAGCACTTTCTTCACAACTGCTGGCTTTAGACTCTTTTTTAATATCATCATCGAATAATATGCTGTATCCCTGACGTTCTAAATCATCAAATTGATTAGACTTTACGGCCCAAAAAAATACGCCTATGGCAATTGACACAATGATGATTGCCAGTGGAATTAGTACATAAATAATACTCATAGATTTTCCCGAAATATTGTTAGCGCATAAGACGTGTAGAATTATAGACCACGATGATTGAACTTAATGACATTCCTAACGCCGCTTGCCAAGGCGAGAGCATTCCGCTTACTGCAAAGGGAAGCACTAATATATTATAGCTTAGCGCCCATGCAACATTTTGTTTGATTTTACTCTTTGTGCGACTCGACATAGTTATAAGGTCGAGTAGGGCACTTAATTTTGGATTTAAAAGAATCACGTCTGCAGCATTTTTTGCAAGGTCTGAAGCATTTCCTACTGCAATCGAAACATCCGCAGCGGCTAACACGGGGGCATCATTTATGCCGTCGCCGAGCATGATCACACGTTTGTTTTGTGATTGCATTTGCCTAATATAAGCCAGTTTATCTTCTGGGCTAGAATCTCCTTTGGCATTATCAATACCAAGACTCTTTGCGACTTTATCTACGTTATTTTGTGTGTCACCACTTAAAATTTGTAAGTTATGGCTGGTAATTTTCCTAATGGTTTCTTTCGCATCGTGGTCAATGGTATCTGTAACCCAAAACGCTCCTAATATGTGTCCATTTACAGCTAATAAAACGTTCGCCCCAGAAAGCTCATTTTTTAATCCAGCCAAGGAGCTGACTAGTTGGTCATTATTATAAGAATTTACATATTCAGAAACGTATGATGCTGAGCCGACTAAGACTTCAAGTTCGTTGACCTTAGCTTTAACACCTCGGCCAATATCCACCTGATATTCATTGACAGAAAGCGAATCAAGAACTGCATTGCTACACTCTTTACCCGATGCTTGTTGAAACGCTTGAGCAATAGGGTGCTCAGAACGGCTTTCAGCTGCATACGCTAAGCCATAAATGAAGGCATGATGCTTCTCGTTATCAGATTCGAATTGTTCACAATATTGGTGGTTTATCCAGACTTTATCAATTGAGAACTTGCCTTCTGTCAGTGTTCCAGTTTTATCAAATACGATGTCACTGGTCTGAGTGATTTGCTCTAGCGCGTCGGCTCGTTTCAACAGAATCCCTAAATTATTTAACTTGGCCATAGCGCAAGTCAAGGCTGATGGTGTAGCTAATCCTAATGCGCATGGACAAGTGGCCACTAATACAGAAATGGTTATCCAAAACGCATGTGGATCGTCTTGTATGTACCAGTAAACATAAGTGCATGCTGAAATAAGTAATACGGCGCTTACGAAGTAACGAGATAAATGGTCAGCAACGGCGGCCACCTTTGGCTTATGAGCCATTGCCATTTCTTGCAAGCGAAGGATTTGGTTCATCATGGCGTTCTTGCTGCTTGCAGTAACGCGCATTGTAATTGCACCTTGTTGATTTAACGAACCCGCATAAATTAATTGACCTGTGCTTTTCAAAACGGGTTCAAATTCTCCGGTAAGCATTGATTCATCAAAAGTACTTTTACCGTCTTCTATCATTCCAT
>CBFHTO010000090.1:0-10354 GCA_965658765.1 Glaciecola sp.
GTCGCTGGCATTATTGTCTTTGTGCCGAAGTTTATTCGCCTTAGTTTCATCGCTGAGAAAATAATTTAACTGTGTACGATACCAAATGGAGGGAACGGCAAGACCTAAATGCATGTCGTTAGATAACATGGCGCTATTATTCTGACTGAGGCGTCCGCTCACCGCCCAATTGTTACTGCCAATGTCGGCTGATTCTATTATCGAGTCGTAATAGTATGGCCTTGACTCGATTACATCTTTTGTTTGGATTGTATCTTTTAATTGATTATTACTTACTAGAGCATCTCTCTCCTTGTTTCTACCTGCGGTATTGCCTGACTCAGGAGGAGCAGGAATGTTGATTTTCTTACTGTCTTTTTGAATACTGCCATCTAAAGCAGATTGATAATTGCTCGCTAAGGTAAAAAATGTGTGCATCTCGCTACCAAACAGGTCTTTTATCGCATTAAGTCGAAAGTCGATTTCTATCTGAGAGCCTTGCAGGTCTAAATACATACTGTAGTTAACAAGCAAACTGTCGGCTGGATGCCAATCGACAAATCTACCTTGTAAAACATAGTATTCAAAAGGTAGAAAGAGCATTGCCTCACTTGCCGCATTCACGCCTTTTGAATATTGTTCAAGTAAGTGTTTTTGTTCGCTGCTTAATGTTTCATAAATAGACAGCGCTCGTTTTGAGAATTGATGGAATCGATGTTTTTTATCAATATTGAGTGCAGCATCGCCGACAAGTTCTGATAATCTTCCCGCAGATTGTCTGCGCAATAAATCCATCTGAAATAATCGGTCTTGTGCATGTGCGTATCCCAATAAATAAGCCGAATCAAATTGGTTTTTAGCGTTAATAATCGCTGTGCCAATATTATCTCGCTCAATAGTTCCCTCTGCTGAAAGCTCTGGACTTAAGAGTTTTCCATCTAAATTAGGCAAGTTGAAATATACAAGTCCCCAAAAGGCCGTGATTGCAATAATTATCAGACCCACCATGATGCTCAAAGACCAAGCTATAATCTTCATGCTACGCTACCTTATTGTTATGGGATATTTATATTCTTTGAGCAATATTTATTTAACTCATCACACCTTTATTTCGTCTATGTTCGAAACATGATTGACGTATCTTGCCATGCAAAAGAGCAAGTCAGATAGTCTGTTGAGGTATACTAGGGATGCGTCGTGTATATCTTGTTGTTTCGATACACTGACTAGGCTTCGTTCTGCGCGTCTCGCAACTGTCCTCGCAACATGTAAATGAGCCGCTAATACGGTACCGCCTGGCAAAATAAAATGTGTTTGTGGCGGTAGACAGTTTTGTATAGCGTCGATCATATTTTCAATTTGAACACTTGCGTCAGTGCTTAATTGTTCATTTGCAGAAACTCCAAAGCCTATTTTAAAAATGCTTTGCTGGACGTTTACAAGGGTAGACTGCAGTTGTGTTAATAAGTCAGCTTTGATGTCTACTTTACGAGATACCGATTCATCTACATTACTTTTTTTGTCGCAAGTTTGTGATTGCCTTCTCAATTCAATGAATTCTTCAAGCAGGCTTGCCGACAATCCAATTTGGGAATTTAATTCGTCTAATGTGCCATAACACTCTATCAGCAAGTCATCTTTATCTACTTTAATAAGGTTATCGGTATAAACTGCGGTGCGACCCTTATCACCTTGTTTCGTATATATCTTCAACTGCGTATTCCTTGTAGCTTATAAGCAAGCGACAAAACCTTAGCTTGTATTTTCCTATTGAGAAACATAGTCGCCTTTACTTACCTCACGACCGTATGATCATCAGGGGCAGGGGGAGTAAAGCGATCAAGTCTCACGATCATGCCAAAAGCAGGGTGATCAAAGTAATGTATCTGCTTGCTGATAATTCGTCTTCTTTGCTTGAATGGAAACACTGAGAACTCGGCTTTGCCATTTTCATTTATAATTATGCGATGGTGTTTTAGTTCGCTATCAATATGTAAATAAGGAATCTGATTAACATTTTTCAAATAAACTTTGAATAAACCTTCTAAATTCCATTTAGAACTTACTTCTTGTTCGTTTTCATTAGTAAATTGTTCAGAATTTATAATTTCTCTTTGCTCTTCTATCTTAATCCAATCTGTTTTGGGAGGGTTCTCTAATATTGCTTCAATCTGTGTGAGCAAATCTTGGTTATGCTGAACTTCGCTTTCTTGTTTTTGCAGGTAACGCTCGTTTAGCTCCTCATATGAAGGCTTATTATCGAGCGTCAAGTACTCTCCTGCAATAATGCGCACAAACTGTGCATTGTCTTCACCAAAAACAACTTGCTGCCTCCAAGCTGTGTGCAGAAGCGCTTGTATATCTCTTTGACCTATGACCTTTCTTGCGAGTTGTGACATTCGAAGGTTATTGTTATCCAACAAATAATGGTGTCCAGTAAAACCTGACTGTGCCGCAAACATGGCTTCAGGCACGCGTTCGTATCCTTGAAATCGCAAGGGGATTGTTTGGTCGAAAGCTTGTAAACACATCAAGGGATATAAAGCCGTAGGCGTTTCTTGTTTAATGCTGTTCCATGTATCAATTGTAGTTCCTACACTTATCAGGTTTGCGTCCTCTGACAGATACCCATCCTCACTAGAATTAAAAGGATTCAGCTTACTGTTTGCTGCAGGTGTTTTGTTAAATTCCTCAAGTTCGATAATTGGCCGAGAAAACTGTTCTATCCGAAGCTGTATTGGATCTTTTGGTGGTTCACAAAGTGACATACCCATTTTCACATTATGAAGGGCGAATTCGGCTTCCGTGATGGGAAGGCTAAATAAATCGATTGCGCTCGTGCTTTGAAATGTAAAGTCGGCTTGAGTGTAGTCTTCATTGTTTGTTGGTTCTAGGGTTCGAGTAAATACTATTACCTCAACGTCAAACCACCAGTCCGTATTCGATTGGGCAAAGGTATTCTTCGAAATAACAAGGAACGCAGCTAATGCAAGGATAATCTTCAATACGGTATCCACTATATTATAAAAGTAAGTTTTTTTTAGCAAAATACTGACTAAACGCATGCCCATGAATCGCTTTGCAATACCAGAAAGTACGGGAATAAGCGGCCTAAGAAAAGCCTTTGACTTATGATTTTCATTAAGCACAAAACCAGTAGCTATGCCCACTTGTTGTGAGTGTTTTTTATGTATTAATAGGTTACGCATAACCTTCCTGTTGTAGTGTATCCATCAAATTATTTATAAATGTTAATCTTTCCTGATTTGCTTGTGTTTTATGCATAAACTTAAGCCTTTGAGGGCCATCAAATTTGAATTTTCTAGGTTGTTGCTGTATCAACTTGATCAAGTATCCAGGATTGATTTGCGTATTCTCCGTAAACTCAATACTACCACCAAGTTCGTTTGCTTCAATTTTATTTATACCGAGTACCTTGGCTTGTAACTTTAACTCAGACAAGTGCACTAGGTTCTTAGCTGCTTGTGGCAACAAACCGAATCGGTCAATAAGTTCTATTTGATAATCGTCTATTTCTTCTTGCGTCTTACATCCAGCAAGCTTTTTATACATTGATAGTCTCATGTTTACATCGGGTATGTAATCGTCTGGTAATAAGGCAGGTATCCTAAGTTCAGCTTCTATCTGATCTCCTAAGGTATCACTAAGACTAGGCTCTTTGCCTTCTTTCAATGCCTCAACCGCTACTTCAAGCATATCCATGTATAAATTAAAACCGACTGTATTTATCTGACCTGATTGATCATCACCTAACAGTTCACCTGCACCGCGAATTTCTAAGTCATGCGTTGCCAACGCAAACCCCGCACCTAAATCTTCGAGAGACGCTATCGCTTCTAAACGTTTACTTGCGTCTTTGGTCATTCTGCGTGGATGAGGGGTGAGCAGATAAGCATAGGCTTGATGGTGAGAGCGTCCAACACGGCCGCGTAATTGATGTAATTGGGCGAGTCCTAAATGATCGGCGCGATTAATTATTATAGTATTCGCACTAGCAACGTCGATGCCTGTTTCGATAATCGTAGAACAAACCAGAACGTTGTACCGTTGATGATAGAAATCATTCATCACGTCTTCTAACTCACGTTCTCGCATTTGACCATGCCCAATTGCAATTCGTGCTTCAGGCACAATCTCACTAATTTCTTGCGCCGTCTTTTCAATGGTTTTTACTTCATTGTGCAAAAAGTAAACTTGACCACCACGCAAAATTTCACGCATGACTGCTTCTCTGATGATGGCTTTATTATGTTGCTGAACGAAGGTTTTTACCGGTAATCGTTTGGCGGGCGGTGTTGCGATAATCGATAGATCCCGCATACCACTAAGGGCCATATTGAGCGTTCTAGGGATTGGCGTCGCGGTTAAAGTTAAAATATCAACGTCAGCTCTCAATGCTTTGAATCGCTCTTTTTGTCGCACACCAAATCGATGTTCTTCGTCGATAATAACCAAGCCTAAATCTTTAAAATTCACGTCTTTTTGAATAAGTTTATGTGTACCTACAACAATATCTACTGAGCCATCTTCAAGGCCCTCAAGCACTTGTTTTTGCTGCTTAGATGAGACAAATCTAGAAACAACTTCTATCTTACAAGGGAATTGGTTAAATCGGTTTTTAAAATTTTCATAATGTTGTTGCGCAAGTAGAGTTGTAGGCACCAATATCGCGACTTGTTTACCATTCATAGCACTGATGAAAGCAGCGCGCATGGCAACTTCTGTTTTACCAAATCCAACATCACCGCATACTAGGCGATCCATCGCATTTTTGCCGCCCATATCTTGCAGAACAGCATTAATTGCTTGTTCTTGATCAGGTGTTTCTCGGTAGGCAAAGCTATCGGCAAAAGACTGGTAATCTTCCCAATTTATTGGGTAGGCATAGCCAGGTTTTGCAGCGCGTTTAGCGTATATATCCAATAATTGTGCAGCGACATCTCTGACTTTTTCTGCGGCTTTTTGTTTGGCCTTCGACCAAGTATCATTCCCGAGGTGATGCAACGGCGCATGTTCTGGCTCGGCACCGCTATAGCGACTGATTAGATGTAAGGATGAAACAGGAACATATAACTTGGATTGTTTTGCATATTCAATACACAGGTATTCTGTACTCACTCCGCCTGCATCGAGGGTTTGTAGCCCCAAAAAACGACCCACTCCATGTTCATAATGTACCACAGGTGAGCCTTCGGATAGTTCTGCAAGGTTGCGTATTATTGCACTTTCATCAATGCCCGCAGAGCGTTTCTTACTCTTTCTGCGTCTAACTTTCTGACCAAGAAGTTGTTTTTCGGTTATAAGTAATAGAGGAGACTTCGAAAATGCACAATCAAAGCTATCTTCTACCTGTCCAACGCAGATGCTGGTTGAATTGTTGATGGCTTGATTAAAATGGTCTACTTGCTTTACCTTGATCTCAGCTTTCGCCAAAATATTGATTAAGCTTTCTTTATGTCCTGCTGATTCAGCAACAAATAATACGGGTTTCTTATCCGCTTGTGCTTTTTTTACTTCCGCTTGAATTGCAGAGTATGGATTGGTCGCCAGGGTATCTATGCTTATATTGACCAATTCACTGGTTTGGAAATCAAAATTTGCGGCAGACTTCGAAGCAACTTCTTTTCGAATTTTAGCTCTAGGCCATTGCTTTAGCTTTTGATTTAGCTCATCAACGTTTTGATAAAGGGCATTTGGCGAAAGCAAAGGGCGCGCCAAATTAAATTGATGTTGCTCATGACGATTGTTTAGATCGGTCCAAAACTTTGCGCTTGCCTCATCAACACCTTCATCAATGGCTATGACCGAATCGTCATGTAAATAATCAAACAAAGTGGCTGTTTGTTCGAAAAAAAGTGGAAGGTAATACTCTATGCCGCCGGGCATCGTGCCCTTAGATACTTGATACAAGACCGATTCTTGGGTATTGATGTCGGCGTTTTCAAACTCACTTAAATACCGTTCTCTAAAGCGCGAGATTGCATCTTTGTCAGTTGGGAACTCGCGTGCCGGCAATAACCTGACTTTTTCTACTTCCTCTAAGCTACGCTGGGTGTTTGGGTCAAAATAACGTATAGAGTCAATTTCATCGTCAAATAGGTCTATTCGATATGGTCGATCGCTTCCCATTGGAAATAAGTCAATAATTGAGCCACGTACACTGAATTCGCTATGTGACATAACTTGACCAACATGCAAGTAACCCGCTTTTTCAAGGTTTCGTTTAAACTCGTTTGGTTCAAGTTCTTGCGCTTTCTCTAAATACAATAAATGTTTGCCAACGTAACTTACTGGCGCAAGTCGCTGCAAAAGCGTATTTACAGGAACTAAATACACTCCTGGCCTCTTCTTGCTCAATAAATAGAGCGTTTCAAGGCGTTTGGATACGATGTCTTGATGTGGCGAAAAGTGGTCGTAGGGAAGTGTCTCCCAATGGGGAAACAAATGTATTTCTAGTTCATCCCCACTAGAAAAAAAATACAATTCTTTTTCTAATTGATAGGCGTCTTCCGTACTCTTTGTAATGACAATTAATGGCCCACTATGCTTTTGGGCAGCTTTTGTAATGGCTAGGGAGCGCGCAGACCCCTTGAGGTTGGACCATATTAATTGGTCAATGATTTTCTTTTCTAATTTTGTTTTTGGTATATTGGGATTTAAAATCGAAGACATGTTAAATCTGTAGTCTCGTGGTTATAGGGTTGAGAAAGCATGTATGTTTGTTTTGCAGCCCATCTAAGGCTTGTTTTTTCTGAGTGCATGGGTTTGCAAATGCAAGCTTGCTCGCACTAATAGCTCTTGGTCTTGGTCTCTTAAATGCGTAAACACTAGGCTAATGAGATACTTGTCAGCTTCAATTCTTTCGCAATCAATGACTTCACCATATGCGTACACAGCGGCAGACTCTGAGTCTAAGAATAATTTAAGTTCGAATGCTTTGCCTATGTCTTGTGCACTAGAATATTCAACCACAGTGCCGCCGCCGCCAAATTTTACAGCGTTTGCGCGATATTCTTCTGCATCTTGTTGTTGCAGGATGTACGACATCATTAAATCTATCTTCTGTGCCTGAAACTGCAGATAGTTGACTAAATCGTCTAGTTTTTCGCCTAAATTTCTAAGCGGTTTTAGTGCTTGTGATTGCACTTCAGCCATTTCTCCCGCAATTTTAAATGCATACGGCATGTTACTTTGAAATTCTTCAAAAGAACAACAAGCGTCTTCAGCACTTAAAGGGACTATGTTTATATTAATTGGGTGAGCGATTAAGAAAAAAGAATTGAATTTTTCTCGCTTTTCTTCTATTGACAATTTTGTTGTCCTTAGCAAATAAACTAATTTACGCTCATAAGAGCAACATGAGTTGTTTTGGCACGCAATTGCTTCGTTTCTCTTCAAATAGTATAACAAAGACAACTTAGAAAAGTGCATTAATCGCTGACGCATCGAGCGATTGCTTTTGCTAGAGCGTGAGGTTTGATAGTAAACTCGCGGAACACTAACTTCAAATAAAGAACAGAGTGCCATTAATCTAATGTCCATTTCCGCTTTTATCGCTTATCGATATTCAAACTCTGGTACAAGGCACAGTTTCGTGGCTTTTATTAATCGCTTTTCTATCATAGGGATCACTTTAGGTATTGCGTCTTTGATTATGGTTGTTTCTGTAATGAATGGCCTAGAAGGACAGTTGAAGAAACGAATTTTAGGTATTTTGCCTCACATCATCGTCGATACACCTGAACCGCTTCAAATACCAAGCGCTCTATCAAGCAAAGTGGATACTCAATTGCCGTTTATCCAACAAGAAATCGTCGTACAATCCAAAAATAATATTTCTGGATTGCTAATGCTCGGGGTGGATGAGGAGCGTTCTAAGCCTCATAGCATCATCGCAGACAATATCGTCGACGGTCAGTGGGACAGTCTGAGGGCTGATTCCTTTAATGTGGCAATAAGCCGTATTCTTGCCAATCAAATGAATGTAGATATTGGTCATGAGTTACGTTTAATAAGCACAACTGCTAGTGTTTATTCGCCACTAGGGCGGATTCCTAGCCAGAGGTTAGCAAGGGTTACAGCAATATTTGATGTGAATTCGGAAATGGACGACAAAGTCGTCATCATAAATATAAAAGATGCGGCTCGGCTATCAAGAAAAAGACTCAGTGATATACAAAGCCAGCGTATTTACTTAAGTGATGCTTTTGATTATGAAACAGTGATTTCTTACTTAAATAGTGAGGGGTTGAACTTTCACCTTTGGCGTGAGCGCCAAGGACCGCTTTTCGATGCGGTCAAAATGGAGAAAAACATGATGTCCTTAATGTTGCTTCTCGTCATCGCTGTTGCTGCTTTTAATGTCGTTTCTGCGCTTGTAATGGTTGTATCTGAAAAGAAAGCAGATATCGCAATATTGCAAACCCAAGGTATGATGCCAAAACAGATTATGGCAATCTTTTTATTAAATGGTGTCTTTAATGGATTGAAAGGCATTATCTCAGGCTTGTTTATTGGTTTAATAGGTTGCTGGCAGTTGAACGCGCTATTAGATCTAATGGGCTCTAATTTAGCGTTTGGGGAAAATGGACAAGGTTTACCCATCGACGTGCAATATGCACAGCTTATGATTATATCTGGCTCCGCTTTGGCGCTTTGCTTAATAGCAAGTTGGTATCCAGCGTACAAAGCACAAGCAATTCAGCCCGCAAATAGCCTACGCAGTGAATAATTGCTATGCTTCAGCCTCTAATATAAACAGTAAACGTTTTTAAAAAGGCCCATTCTGTGGAAAAAGTATTTATTAGTTCATCCTCATTGTTACAAGATTCTTTTAAAGTTGCCGCGCAGGTTTATAAAGATGGCTTTCGGCCTGATTTTATCGTTGGTATATGGCGTGGAGGGGCTCCCATAGGAATAGCAGTACAAGAGTTCTTTGAGTTTAAAGATGCGCCAACAGATCACATTGCCGTTCGAACTTCGTCTTATTACGGGATTAATAAACAAACAAAAGACATCAAAGTTCATGGATTACATTACTTGGTCGAAAACGCAAATGCTGGAGATAAGCTTTTGATTGTTGACGATGTGTTTGACTCGGGCAGGAGTATTGAAGCACTAATCAATCAGATTCACCAGTTGATGCGCTTGAACGCACCTAAAGACATTCGCATAGCCACGCCTTATTTCAAGCCCAAAAATAACAAGACGCAGTCGAAACTTGAGCCAGATTATTATGTTCATGAGAGTGATGAGTGGCTGGTGTTCCCACACGAATTAGCGGGTCTAACTAAACAAGAAATAAAAGACGGCAAATCAGAGCTAAGTGAAATATTCGATATTTTATATGACTAAGCCCCTCTTGCTTACAACGCTTTTACAAGATGTTTATTCGAGTACTTAGATTAGTTTATGTAAGAGTGCACACTATTTGCCATCAATGTAAAACTTATCATGGAAGGTGTGTACCAAATCTGGTTTGTAAACCACTAAACAGGTTATGCTAAAGCCATTGAAGAAGGCTTCAGGGAAAATCATTAACCATGTCATATTTGCATAATTGTACGAGATAACGTCCCAAGTATATGCGCCTTCTACCCAATAATAAGCACTCATTAGTAGCATCTTAGCACCTATCGTAATGGCGCCTGGAAAGAAGGCGCATAAAAATATATATACGAAAAGTTGCCGTGGTACTCGATGAAAACACAACATGAAAATGGCGTAAGTTATTGCAAGCGGAACCAATACCCCAAATAGCCCATTAATGCCGAACATTGCCCACGATTCATAGCCAATTAAGGTGCTCAAAAGAAGTACAATAGTGCCACTTATCAATGACCAACGAAAGCCTAGTACCAATGCCAATGTGGTAAGCCATAAAAAATGAATGATCAGTCCGTCATATATGCTGACCCTAAATAGCCATAGTAAAAATACTAAAGTCGTTGAACCAAATACTATATGTTGCCACTTTTTATCTTCAACTAAGCGTTTTAGGTTTGTGTGCTTCACGCTGTAGGCAAGTATCCCAACGAATATAAGAAGAGCAAGAATTTGAAGCATTGTCATATGCGGATACTGGTCCCTTGATTGCTTTAAAACATTAATCTGAGTTTATGGGTAAATACAATAATTTTGTTAGTTAAGACTTATAATACAAATACCGCAGTAGAACATTAACTACACGTTTAATATTTGGTTTTTGCTAGTATGGCAAAAAAAAGCCTTCGTTACCCCAATCAAAGCTTAATATTGTCACTTTTCTGTGTTTTGTGCTTTACGAAAAAAATCCCACTTGCACATAATTTGATATTCCAATACGGCCTTGATATGGGATATTAGAGGCGTATTG
>CBFHTO010000091.1:0-10322 GCA_965658765.1 Glaciecola sp.
GGTCTTGTTTTTCAATTGGAATGGATAAATAAACTTGGCGACTTTGTATACAAGGTAATAAACAAAAAAGGCCTCCATGATAGGAGACCTTTAAAAAACATTGAGCCTTTTATTTTTTAAGGCTCTGCGATGTTTATAGACGTTCGAAGATAACCGCAATACCTTGACCACCGCCTATACACATTGTAACGAGCGCGTATTTACCGCCAACTCTGTGTAATTCATGGATAGCTTTAGTTGCAATGACTGCACCTGAAGCACCAATTGGATGACCAAGAGCAATTGCGCCGCCATTAACGTTGGTTTTAGCAGGGTCAAGGTCTAAGCATTTCGCTACCGTAAGTGCTTGAGAAGCAAATGCTTCGTTAGACTCAACCACGTCTATATCGCTGATCTTAAGCCCAGCTTTCGCTAACGCAGCTTTTGACGCTGGAATAGGACCTTCACCCATAACATCATTTGGTACACCCGCTAGCGCATATGAAACCATTCTTGCAATCGGCGCTAAACCGTTTGAATTCGCATAATTTTCACTAGCAAGAGTTAGGAAGGAAGCACCGTCATTAATACCTGAAGCATTACCGGCGGTCACACTTCCATCCTTTTTAAAAGCAGGACGCATCCCAGCAAGTTTTTCAACTGTGGTGCCTGCTTTTACGTGCTCATCGACATCAAAGAAAGTGCTTCCTTTCCTACTTTTCAGTTCGATAGGTACGATTTGCTCTTTAAAGTAACCTGCTTCGATCGCGGCTGCTGCGCGAGCTTGTGACTCAGCTGCACACGCATCTTGTTGTTCTCTTGAAATATCCCACTTAGAGGCTAGGTTTTCAGCGGTAACACCCATGTGACCAACACCGAATGGGTCGGTCAAACACGCGACCATCATGTCAACCATTGTGCTGTCGCCCATGCGAGCACCCGAACGTAAAGCTGGTGATAAATAACCACCACGAGACATATTTTCGACACCGCCGCCGATGGCTAATTCGTGATCGCCTAACATGATCCCTTGGGCAGAATTTACAACTGCTTGTAAACCTGAACTACAAAGACGGTTAACTGCCATTGCAGTTGAATCAAGTGACATACCAGCTTGAATAGATGCAACTCTTGCAACATATGGGAAACGAGATTCGGTTGGGATACAGTTACCAACTACAATCGACTCGTATTTTTCAGCATCGACACCAGAAGTAGCGATACCCTTGGTTAAGACCTGACCTGCTAGTTCTGCCGGCTCAATTTTACTTAAACTACCACCGAAAGTACCAATTGCTGAACGCACGGCACTTAGTACTACAACACTGTTTACACTCATGTTATGTTCCCAAATTGAATCTATTGAAGAATTAATAATATTTTTTGTCGGCACTTACATTAGATGGAATTGACGAAAGTTGAAAGCTTTGGATAACAGACATTAGTGGTAGGTAAATACTTTTTGCTGGCCTGAGTCGATGATATTACACCAAAGTCGTGTATTGATGAGAATAGTTATGCGAGGTCATTTCTTGTCTAAGCTTTTTATCACCGTCGCGGGGTTGCCGCCAACAACAGAATTGGGTGGCACGTCATTAACAACAACAGCTCCGGCTGCTACGATGCTATTGTCGCCTATGTTTGCCATTACCACCGAGTTATTACCCAACCAACAGTTTCTCCCTATAGATACCTTAGTAAAGACGCCTCCCTGCTGTTTGATTGGAGTACCTGCATTATCAAAGTGATGTTGATTTTTACCACTTAAAATATGCACGCCACTGCCAAGGAGCGTATCCCTACCAATCCGGCACTTCCCAATATTGCACTGAGGCCCGATGTAAGCGCCATGCTCTATGTCGGTGTCTTGATGTGACAATATTACGTTGAAAGAGATGACGGTGTCTGCTTCGCATTTGTTTAAGGTAAAACGGTAAAACGCATAACGTAAATAATTGCCAATTTTACCCGGAAACAAAGACATAAACTGACTGAAACCATGTAAACATTCATCTTTGTTAAAGACCGTACTTAATATCAGATACAGCAATATAAAGGGGGCAACGAGTAGCAAGAAAAACAAATTGATTAGAAACTTAAGTATTTGTTTCATCGTTGGTTTTCCGTGTTGTTCGATGCCAGCGTTTGGCCTGTACTTAGCTCATTTGATCCCTTAGAACGAAAGCTTATTGAATCCTCAAAAGTCTTTAGGGAATCGAATAATGGCGCTAACACACTCTCCCATGCATATCGATTAAGGATCAACTCACGCGCATTTTGTCCAACAGTCTTGCGAGTACTTGGTTCTTTAGAAAGCCTTAGACAACACTCCGTGAATTCTTCAGCATAACTGGCAATAAAGATATTCTTGTTGTGCTCACAATCAATGCCCTCAGCACCAAGTGGCGTCGAAATCACTGGCAAACTGACCGACATGGCCTGTAAAACTTTGTTTTGAACGCCCCGAGCAATTTGAAAAGGCGCAATGAATACATCCGCTTTCTGAAAGAACGGGACAATATCTTCAACAAAGCCCGTAATGCTTATCCCGTCTTTGTGACCAAGTGCTTCAATTTCATCTACTGGGTTCATCCCACCAACTACTAATTTAGCGCTGGGCAAGGATGCTTTTATGGTCGGCCAACAGTTCTCTACAAACCACAGTACCGCATCTACGTTAGGTTTATAGTCCATTACCCCTGCGAAGAAAAAGGTAAAACTACTAATGTCTTTTTCGCCAACCGGATCAGGCGTAAATTCTTCAGCGTCAATGCCGTTACCTAAGACCTTTAAATGTTTGCTATCTCTGACGGTCCTATGAAACAGTTGTCTTTCGGCCTCTGCTATTAGGAACTGAGTGTCAAACTCATCTATTGCAATAGACTCAAGGGCTTTTACTAGTTTTGCTTCACGGGCATAAACCCAGCTTTTAGGCCACGAGCTTTCCTTCGCGTATTGTAGCCATTTGTCAGAGTCAACATCCATAAAATCTATTAGCCGAAGCAAAGGTTTGCTGGGGTCTACGTTTAGCTTTTTGATATATGGCACTAGAGAAGATGCTGTGCATAGAATTACATCAAAAGTGTGCATTTTCAGCACCATCTGGATTTGCATACTTTTGGTGTAAAAATTAGTTTGACTGAAAGACTTACCATAGAATAGCGCACGCGCTAGGCGCAATGGACGCCATGACAAATCAAAAATTTCAACCTTGATGCCAAGATTTTCGGCCAATGCCAATGCATGGTCCCTGTCTTGCTGATTTTCAGCTAAAGTATAAACCGTTACTTTATAGCCCGCGCTCACAAGGTATTTTATTTGATAGTATGTGCGTAGTTTTTCGCCTTTGTTTGGCGGAAAAGGGACCCTGTGCGCAACGACCAACATATTATGTAAACTGGGCTGGTTCAAATGTGTGTCCATTCGGTAAATGTAATATGATTATTATTACTGTTCTCTGTACAAAATACTATCAAGAATCATGGCAGAGGTCTCGAGTATAAATTAATGCAAAGTTACCTTTATTGATACTCAAATACGCCTTTGCCTTGCCGTATCTTTGCTTTGCTTCATATTACGGTGTTTTTATTTCACAAATATCTCAAAAAAAGGATTGAATATGTTAAGTCGTGAACACGCTAAGGTTCTAAGTGCATATCGGCAGATATTAAGGCGTTCAAATATTCCATATAGTATTAGATGTTTTTGCTCTCTCGTGCTCGCTGCTTACTTTTTATTAGTAAGTGCTAACTTCGCCTATGCCTTTAATGATATAAAGCAAAGATCTGTAAATCCTCCTGAAAACTCTCTTATATTAGATGTGAGCACAGTTGAGCAACTAAAAAGCGCAGTTTCGCGTGCCAACCAGTCTACGCAGGGCGCTGTAATACGATTACACGACGGCATTTATCAAGTAAAAGGACGCTCAATAGCGATTAGAGCCGACCACATTCGCATTCAGTCATTTTCAGGAGAGCGCGAAAAGGTGGTCATAAGGGGCGAAGGTATGACCGGTAGTCTGGGTAATTTATTTGATGTTGCTTCTGATCACTTCGCTATTGTGGGCGTTACGCTTGAGCAGTCCGCTTGGCATCTGATTCAGCTGCGAGCGGAAGCAGACGCAGATTACTTTTTGATGGACAACTGTATATTGCAGGACGCAGGTCAACAGCTATTAAAAGTCAGCCACAAAAAAGGTGGACCTTTTTCAAATGAGGGCATTGTCCGTAACTCACTGTTTCAATATACCGCAGGTGTGGGACCTAACTATTACATTGGTGGCATTGATGCCCATCAGTCGGTTGGCTGGCAAGTCGAAAATAATACGTTTAAGGATATATCTAGCCCATCAAAACACATCGCCGAGCATGCCATTCACTTTTGGAACCGCTCGACTGACAATACCATCATAAACAATACCATCATCAATAGTGACAGAGGCATTGGATTTGGACTAAACAATCAAGCAGGACAAAGTAGAGGAGGTTTAATTGCAAATAATGTAATCGTTCACACAAAGCCAGAAAACCCATTTGCTGATGTCGGTATCGCGCTGGAGAGCAGTCCTGACACTATTGTCATGAACAATACTATATTTATGACGAGCAACTACCCAAACGCTATAGAGTATCGTTTTAACTCGACGTCTAACGTGCTTATTCAAGGTAATGTCACAAACAAAGCTATACGAAAGCGAGACGGAGCAAGCGCCGATGTTAAAAATAACATCAGCGCCAGTATTAGTAAGGAGATACTAGATACGCTTCAATATGTCGTGTCGAAATAACTCAATCATTTGCAGGCGCTGGTCGAGGGTCGAAGTCAGAATACGCCATGTAACTTGTCACGATTGACCATATACTCTGGTTTTGACGAATGGCATCTAAGTCAATTTTATCAAGCGTATCATTTGCGGTATGGTGATAATCAAAATAATAGGTACCGTCTTGTTTTAGTGCAATTACTGGTACACCATAATTAGGGAGCATTGATACGTCAGGGCCGCCATTTGTAGTATTGTTACCTAATGCTACGCCTGCAGCGCTAAGCGCGTTATACAATTCCACTGCATCTGAACGTACTTCTGTATTAAAGCGAGTATCTATTTGGTAAATTCTACCTGCCCCAAAATCCGATTCAGCTGCCATCACAATATTTTCCAGTTGTTCTTTGTTGGCTCGTGCATATTGATATGCCCCAACTAGGCCGATTTCTTCTGCAGCATATAATATGACTCTGATGGTACGTTTTGGCTTTCCGAGTGTGTCGGTTACTAATTTTGCTGCGGCAGTAACGATGCCAACACCCGCTCCATCATCTAGCGCTCCAGTACCCTCGTCCCAAGAATCCAAATGTGCCGAAATAAGCACTACCTCATTTGGTGCTTCGGTACCTGTAAACTCACCAATCACGTTGTATGACGTTTGCCATCCAGCGTCTTTTGCCTGCATGTTCAAAAACATGCTAATAGGACCCGTATTAGTTTGCTCGTTATTTTGTTTAGCAAACATCGCTTCTAAAGTGTCAGCGTCTGCCGTAGAAATTGCACCCGCTGGGATCTTTTCGACTTCGTCGTTGTAGCGCATTACACCAGTATGGGCAAAACGCGAGTTATCGGTACCTACCGAGCGGATCACGACTGCTAAGGCACCTAACTTTGCTGCCTCAACTGCCCCACTGACTCGGTTTGGAACGACTTTGCCGTAAAACCGTCCAGCTTTGTCACGCTGCATACGTGTATTTAAAAACACGATCTTATTTTCTACCATAGATGGCTCTGCCGATTTAAGTTCGTCTAAGCTTGCAAACATCACAACTTCAGCTTTAAGACCATCTTGAGGAGTTGCAATTGAGCCCCCTAAGGCAGTCACAACAAGCTTTTGCGGATACGGTGCGAGTATCTGTGCATCTGCAAAACCACGCTCCCAGTTTCTCACTCGTACTGGCTGCTTATATACTTTATCAAACCCCAAGCTGTTAAATTTTTCTTCCGCCCATTTAACTGCTCGCTTATCCCCTTTAGAGCCAGGAATACGAGGTCCAACTTCAACCGTTAATGATTTAACAATCTCATAGGCAAGGTCTGATTGCTGACTGGCTTCTTTTGCTTTCTGCAATTTTGCAGTTATTAGAGGATTTACGTTATCTGTCTCATTTTTTAACTGTGTTTGCTCATTAGGGGTGTTGGAGCAAGCAGCTAACATTAATATAGAGGCTAACGCTATTAAAACTGACCTTAGGCTCGCTGAGCGAGCTAAACCATTTGCTTTCAGTTTATATGCTTGTTTCGCATTAATTTTGGAAAGTATTTTCATTTTTATTTTTATTACCTACAAGTTAAACCAAGAGTGAAGTGTACTAAGGTGTCTTCATACTATGTGAGTTAAGGCTCCGAAAAACAAGTTTAAAAACATCTTCTTTTTCGTTGGCATTTTTTATGGATGTTTCATAAAAGAAACGCTGCCAAAAATGACAGCGTTCTAATGACGTTTAATCTATCGCTTACAACAGCTGTAAGTTAGTTATAAACAAAGTTATCGACCTAAGTTCATAACCTTAGTCCATGCATCAACAAAGTCGTTTACGAACTTTTCTTTAGATGTGTCAAACGCGTATACCTCTGCTACTGCTCTTAGCTCTGAATTTGAACCAAATATCAAGTCGACCGATGTTGCGGACCAACGCTGTTCGCCTGTAGCGCGGTCCATTCCAAGGTAAACGCCTGGCTCCTCTGCTTTTTTCCACATGGTAGACATGTCTAATAAGTTCACAAAGAAAGCATTGTTTAACTGACCTGGCGTCGAAGTAAGGACACCATGAGCCATACCACTGTGGTTTGCATTTAATGCGCGCATTCCACCGAGTAAGACTGTCATTTCTGGTACAGAAAGATTCAACTGATCGGCTTTATCGACCAAGGCTTCAGTAGGTGATTTGTAACTTTCGCTTTCGTCAAAATAATTTCTGAAAGCATCTGCATGAAGCTCCAATAAAGCAAAAGAATTTTGGTCGGTCATCTCTTGCGTCGCATCACCTCGGCCAGGCTTGACTGGAACAGTGATGTCATAGCCAGCATCTCTTGCCGCTTTTTCAATCGCTGCCGCACCTGCTATTACCAGCATATCAGCCATAGACACTTTAGCACTGCTGAAAAAGCCACCGCTCACATCATCTTGAATCTCGCTCAATATCGCCATGACTTTTTTAAGCTCAGAAGGGTTATTCACGTCCCAGTCCTTTTGAGGCGCTAAAGCAAGTCTTGCTCCGTTAGTGCCGCCGCGCATATCAGAATGTCGATATGAAGCAGCAGAAGCCCATGCAACTCGCACAATTTCAGGCACTGTTAAGTTGGACTCAAGCACTTTTTCCTTGATTTCGGTAACTTGTTCATCTGACAAATCGGAAATTGTTTTTTCATCAATAGGGTCTTGCCAAATCAATGGTTCTTTTGGCACGTCGCTACCAAGGAAGTTAGCAGGTGGTCCCATGTCGCGGTGAGTTAATTTATACCAAGCCTTAGCAAACGCTTTTTGATACTCATCTGGGTTTTCTAAGAAACGTTCGGCGATCGCTCGATAAGCTGGGTCGTATTTCAATGCCAAATCTGCGGTCGTCATTACCACGGGATTACGCTTTCCTTCTACGTGAGCATCAGGCGCTGCAGTTTGCATCGCTTTATCTTTAGGGATCCATTGAATAGCACCCGCTGGGCTGCGAGTTTGTTCCCACTCATTGTTGAGAAGGTTACTTAAATATAGTGTTGTCCAACGTGTGGGGGCTTGCGTCCAAGCGCCTTCTAATCCGCTCGTGACAGTATCTTCGGAATGGCCTTTACCACATTTATTCTTCCAGCCTAATCCCTGCTCCTCAATTCCAGCGGCCGCTGGCTCTGGACCAACACAATCTGAAGGTTTGTGAGCGCCATGCATTTTACCAAACGTATGACCACCGGCGATTAATGCTAAGGTTTCCTCGTCATTCATTGCCATACGCCCAAAAGCGACACGTATGTTTTTTGCTGATCCCATCGGGTCAGGCACACCTTTTGGCCCCTCTGGATTAACATAAATCAAACCCATATGAGTTGCACCGAGAGGGCGCTGTAATTTACCGTCCTTTGTTTCTCGGTCGCTTGCCAGCATCTCTACTTCTGGCCCCCAATAGACTAAATCGGGCTCCCAATCGTCTGCCCTACCACCAGCAAAACCATAAGTTTCAAAGCCCATATTTTCAAGAGCTACATTACCGGCCAGCACCATGAGATCTGACCAACTAAGTGCAGGGCCATATTTTTGTTTTATAGGCCAAAGTAGGCGACGTGCCTTGTCTAAGTTGCCGTTGTCTGGCCAGCTATTTAGTGGGTCAAAACGCATTTGTCCGCCGCCAGCACCGCCGCGTCCATCTAGCGTGCGATAGGTACCTGCACTGTGCCACGTTAAGCGAATAAAAAATGGACCATAGTTGCCAAAATCGGCCGGCCACCAGTCCTGTGAGTCAGTTAATAATGTATCAAGGTCTTTTTTGACCGCATCTAGGTCTAACTTAGAAAAATGATCAGCATAGTTAAATTCTGCGCCAAAAGGGTTAGAGCGATTATCTTGATCTCGTAAAGCAGACAAATCGAGTTGATCAGGCCACCAGAACTGATTGCTTTTAGCTTGTCCCGCTTTGGCCATGCCTGTTCCCATTGCGCCTTTGGGCTTGGTCATCTCTGCCGTTTCTGCAATCACATTACCCGCAGACAAAATCAGACTAACGACACCCGCGACTGCGGTTTTGACAAATATTTTATTTAACTTCATATACCCTCACCTTTTAATGCTTGTTATGTGTGATGTTCGGTAAGTCAGCAAAGGTAATCGATAAACATACCTCTATGACTTGATTACAAAGCTACACGCCATGCGTAGTAATTGACGCGTATCGTAACTAGCCGAAAGTATAGTCGAAGTATTTGTTAATTCATTGTGAATAAATCCGATTGAGCCAATCGGAAAATCAAATTGAGCTTATTAGTGATTGATTGTACGAGGTAAAACAAACAATTTAATTTAGCTTATTGTCGGGGCTAATACGAAAAGCCTCTGGTGGTACACTTAATAGGGTCTTCGCTAAACTATGCGCACTCGTTCTGCCTATATGCTTTATCAGGGTACGGTTTGTGTTGTCCCCAATTTCAAAGGTCACTGCATGCACACCGTACTCATCAGCAATAAATTGTTTAAACACGCCTCTTCCTCGGCTCGAGCCGGGACGCTCCCTCACGGTGAAAGAGCGCAGACGGCTCTGTTTTAAAGATTCTAGCCAGTCCGATACAAGCGACTTAGGCAATACTCCTAATTCAATATTTTGATTTTCGTGAACAATAGGAATGTAATCAGTCGGCATTGTGTAAAAAATATCTTGTTGAGTTGAGTGAAAGTCCAAGGCAAATGCTAAGTTATGTTCATTACCCAGTAAGTCTCTCAGTTTTTTATGCACAATATTGGTCTCTGGCTCACCGAACTTTCCCCAGTCCCTATTTAAATCAATACCATTAGCATTATGCCTCCAATTCCCAGTAACGACGCCGTCCGGATTTACCAAAGGCACAAAAAATATATTGAATCGGTCAAAAAGCGCGGTATTAAGCTGCGTTTCTTCGCTTAATGCTTCCATAAAGGAAAACATAGCAAGCGCTCCCGTTACCTCTGGTGGATGTTGTCTACCTATGATCATTAACCATTCTGTATTGTCGGCTTGTTCATGGATAAGGGCTTCAATATTTCTGCCAAGTTTAGATTTACCAAGCGTTCGCAGCTCAAAGGAAGAGTTCTGAGCTAAGTTGCGATTCCATGCTTCGTGCATTTGCTTATCGATAATTTCTTGAGCACTGATATATTGGATCCCTGTAGCTTCTCCTACATCTAAAGAGACAAGCAAATTATCTTTCTTGATTTCAAAATCAAGTGCTTCCCAGTCTTTCTTGTTAGCACTTAACTTTGGCATGTATCTAGCGCGGCTGCCTTCGGCTTGAATTTCAATAAGGATAGATTGTTTATCTTTTTGTTTTGCTTTAACTGAAAATGCGTACCATGGGCTAGGGTTAATGGGGGTGTTTTCAGGAGAAGTACCAAGCAAATAATGATTAGGTCCTAATTCCTTGCAAAATGACAACCTCCCTGTTTCAAAATTAGCAGAGAACACGACATCATCAAATTCGCAGGTAAGCTTATGCTCCAGTTGCGATGTTAGCGCCTTGTCTGAATCGCGCTCGTCAGCATCGACAAAATAACTTTGCGATAGTGCAGTAATAATGAGTAATCTAAAAAAAATGTTCATGTCTCATCTCAAAAATAATGGAA
>CBFHTO010000092.1:0-10195 GCA_965658765.1 Glaciecola sp.
TGCTGTTCTTAACTGAGCGTTTGAAGCTACATCTCGACTACCCATGGTTTCATCTGCAAATGGCCAATCGCCTACCGCTTTAAACTTCGTGTCGAAGCGAGACTCTTCTTTTTCAACGAAGAAAAATTCCATGCCATTAGTCCATAATCCCCAATGACATTTGGCCAATACGTATTTATTACTTACTTGCTCACGCATCATGTCTTCCATAAGTTGAAGATCTTTTTGCGCTTGTTCGTGATCTCGCATCTTTACGGCAGATTTTTTACCTTGCTTAGGCGCTTTATCACAAATAACAATTCGACGAATATTATCAAGTAAATGTTCCGCACCATGCTCGAATATCGCAATATCGATTTTCTTACGCTTACCAGCAACCGTAATAGGCACATCAAGCGCCATATCTTCTGCACTTATGCCATATTCATGAAATAAAGCCCTAAGCGTTTTCTGGCGAACCAATTCTTTTGGTGTCTGCTTAATTGGATTATTGGTTAAATAATCGAGCAACATGCCATCTTCAATTGCTAATACTTTTTGTTCTTTATTTGCGGTGTCTGTCATTTTAATACTCAATAATCTGTGGTTATAAATCAGCTTCTAGTGCTAATTCATCAATGTCTTCAATGTTTATACTTTGATGGGAGTTTCTGTCTTGCTCACGCAGAACAAGACGCTTCTTAATTTCATCTGATAGTTTTTCACAACGCTTAGTTAAAAAAGCCTCGTAGTTATCTTCCCAAATACCCCATTCATTTAGTTCAATTAGATGGGTTTTCATATGGGTTTCTAAATCGCAATTTTGATCCGCAAATTGACTCATATATATAGATGGAGCTTGAGCCCCTATTTTTCGTTTATTCAGGAAATCATCAACGATGGTTATATTACCGATATGGTTACTATGCTCATCTCCCAAGCCTTGCTTGCGTAAAAATGCCCTGGGGAAGTAATGATGATAATTGCGGCTATTGGCTTGTTTTAACCAATCATTGCTGATGTGCACTATAGAGCCATCAATAAACGACTTAGGTTGCTGATACGCCATGATGCAAAGTATTGCTTTAATATAACTGCGACCTGCATTGAACCAACCATTGTCTTTGATGAACTGTGCAGAAGTATCTATTGACCAATCATAGCTTGGTTTAAAATCACTCAATATCTGATCTATACGTTTTATATCTTGCGCTAACTTTCCCTCAACGGAGCTTGAGTAGCGGCCGCCTAAGCTCACTCGCCAAAAGAAATCCTCTAAGCAAATTTGTTTATTGTTTAACGGTTTATCGTTGTGATGATAAAAGAAATAAGCAAAGGGCGCGAGTAGTGAGTTATAGGGTAATAGCTTAGAAACCGGGATACGGTAGTACCCTCTGAAATAATCTACAGCTGATTCAATTGCGCTGGCTACTTTTGGCCATTCTTCAATAAAAAGCTGTTTGTCTAAACGTAATATGTTCTGTCGTTTGCATTCTTTGCCTATTACAAGTGCAATAATTTGAAGAACTGTAGCGTCTGATATAGTGTCGTACCCGACCTCGCGAAGTCTGTTAACCAGCGCTTCAAACTTTTCTGAAAGGTCAAATTCTTCTTTTGCATCGAAGGTCTTAGCTACCATAATTTCAAACAATGAAAGCGGTTTACCGCCAACATTGATACGAGTAAAAATTTCTGTTGCGACATCTAAAGGTACTTCTTTCACTTCAATAAGCGAAAAGTTATAGCTTTGTAATGTTTGTTTGTACTCTTCTAACTTAGCGTGGTATTTCGCATCAAAACTAGCTAAAACGGTGAGCCCTGCATTAATTAGGTTGGTTAAGGATATATAGGTACCTTGTTCTAGATCTGCGGTATCAATAACAACAATCTGATCATGTTCTGATGCATTTAAGTCGACAAATATTTCTGCAAAATCATCCGTTTTTTTGCCTCTTTTAATCTGTACACCTTTGAGCGCACAAAAAAGGCTAGTCATGCGTTGTTGACCATCTAATACATACTCAGCGAAATCACCTTCAGGCACAGGAGGTAAAACAACGCCTCCTAAGTCTTTAACAACACGCAGTGCTTCTTTCGTCTTCCAAGTGATGAAGGTACCTATCGGATATCCTTTCAAGATACTATCTATAAGCCCAGCAGCTCGCTCTTTGCTCCAGACGTAATCACGCTGAAATTGAGGTATTTTAATTAGCCCTTTTTCAATATCAGCTAAAAGTGTTTTATATGGTAAGTTTTTAGGTTCAGGTAAGTGCATCATATGTCCTTTTGGGTCTCTATCCACTTTTCTAAATCTTCACGTTTAAAGCGCCATGAGCCTCCGACTTTAAAGCCAGGAAGCTTTCCTTCACTTGCTAGCCTATAGGCTGTTTTTTCTGCAAGCTTTAAGTAAATAGCAACCTCTTTGAGGGTGAGTATGTCATCTTCCATCTAAATTGCTCTTTCAAGTTCACAGGGATTATAAATGTCTATATGAGAGAATATGGGAAAATTGAGGAGTGGTCAATGCATGATATTGTAACGATTAATTGTGATAACTTTCTGATGTATAATATTTAAGCAGCATAAAAGCCAGGCCATCGATGGCCTGGGCTATTTGGTGGTTTTTACTTTAAGGTATCCTTAGTTATCGTTCTCATGCTTGGCTTAGTATCAGGTCCCTTTACTAACTTCTATTCCTCCTCTTGTTTGGATTTCTGCTGTACTTGATGCCAAATACATCGTCAAGATTGTTAGTAGGGTAGCGAGACTTTCTTGCTAACTTACTTAAAATGAAGAAGCAGTAACGAGCGTCTTGGTTGTACGACTTCTTGCTAGGGTTTAGTGGAATTATGTTTGCGGTTGTGAATGAACACAACGAATCAGCATTAGAGTCGCTGATAAATAAAATATGTGGCCATGTTGCTTTTATTGTCTTTGTAAAAAACGCTTTTGCGCTAAGTGCCACCTGTTCAGTCGCGTCTTTTGGTGCCCTAAAAAAGAGCGCTATATGATAAAAGACTGAGCCGTCATCAGACATATCTTTTGCCCAAATCATATTTATCGCCTCAGATACTGGGATTTTTTTAGCTAAATAATAAAACCATTTGTTTAATTTTTTATTAGCATCTTGTTGATAGGCTTTAGGCACTCTTAACTTGAACCTGAATACATAACAATTTGGGAATCGTCGTATGGAATTCTCAAAGCCCGCGGTTAACTTTTGTAACAGGGGGATAGACAGCTCCCCCGAATCGATATCAACTGAGTAGCTTTTGTAATACCCTCGCTCTAAACGCTTAGTTACTGCACTTTTTTTGCTGCTCATTATGATTTCCTCGCTTGGATTTTGCTCTCAATCCAGTTTTGGATATCACTACGCTTCCATGCAATACGTCTTGCCCCAAACGAGGTTGCCTGAGGGAAGGCATTATTTTTCATTAGCTTATATATGCTGGTTCGTTTTAACCCTGTTAGATATAAAACTTCTGGTAATCTGATGTATTCACTCGCCATGTTAATTTCCTATTGGTTGTTTTCGGCTTTGTTGCCTTTAATCAATAGAGAAGCGAGTTGCGTATTTTTTGTTCGTAGATGTCTATGTGATATGTTTTACTTAATCGAATAACGCCAAGAATAAACCTGGCGTTACTAAGCTCACCAAAGTTGTTGGCTGTTAACCTTGCACTCTCCCCAGTCACTATCTAAAAATGGTTTAGCTCGTTGAGTTTGAGCGACAAATGGTTCAAGAGAATCATTACCAAAATGCCAGTGAACTGGGCTATAACCATACCTAGTTCTCAATAGAGGAAACTCAGTATCTGGTTTATCTATTGAAAGTTGAGCTATTTCACAAAGCGTAGCAAAGCCTTGTTCATGTACTTCAAAGCTTGAATCATGAAATAACCCACCTTTCCCGTTATTGTTAAACAAGAACTCAAAATACAGTCCTATTTTTTTATCAGGTTCCCTATCAAATTCCAAATCAAACTCTTTATCAAATTTCGCTTTAAGTTGAGACATGGTATCTCCAACAGAGTTAAAAACATCCAATGAAAATAAGGACATCTTCTTATCTCGTGGCTTATCATATTCAGCCTCAGTCATTGATATCAAAAAGTAGCCTTCATGAATTGTTGAAAAATCTTTGCGATAAGTTTTCCATATCAAACCTATCGAATTGTCAGAACGTACATTTCGATGTTTGATGTTTCCTTGAACCATATGGAATAAGTAGTCTATTACTGACTCGCTACATTCATCAGAATCATCAGGAATAGACAGGTTAGCCTTTACCAAATAAATCCCGTGATTAGTGTTAAGCCATCTGCAATACATATCATAAATTAGTCCTAGTGAACGCGTTGTATATTCAACTTCACCCTGAATTAAGTTGAATTCTTTATACTTATCACTCTTTACTAATTCATTTTTATTACCGCTATATTTATCTGAAAAAATCATAGCTCAGTCTCCATGTCGTAGCCTGTTAATCGATTGTCGTCACGACGACTGATAACATTGTCAATCCACTGCTGAATTTCGCTTTCTACCCAAGCTACAGCTCGACCGCCAAGGCTGACATTTTCTGGAAATCTATCTTCACTGATGTATTTATAAATTCCTGAACGGCTTAAGCCTGTTAGCGTCATGACTTCTTTTAATCTAATTAATCTTGTTTGCATTGCATTATCCTCATTTGAATTTTTGCGAGCTGTACTCACTCATCAAAAGAGCATGTTATGTATTTTTTGTTCGTGGACGTCCTGATGTGTTTACTCTAGGTCTGCAAGGCCAATTTATCGATTCCAAAAATAATCAAACACATATTACTAAAAGGCATAGACCAACGAATCATTAAAGGAGTGTGTTATGCCTAATGACCTATCAATTAAATACATCACCGAAGACCCCATGACAGCTGAACAGGTACTGGAAAAAGCTGCTGAGATATTGCAGAGCAAGTATATGTCTGGCGAAGCGTTTACTAGTAGCCAAGCAACTCTCGACTTTTTACAGTTTAAACTGGGTAGATATGAAAAGGAGGTATTCGCGATTTTGGTGCTTAATAGTCAGCACAAGTTGATTGAGTACAAGGAGCTATTCTTTGGCACCATTAACGCTGCCAGCGTTTACCCACGAGAAGTAGTGAAAGAAGTATTACATCAAAATGGTGCAGCAGTGATTTTTGCGCATAACCATCCATCTGGTGAGCTAGAGCCGTCACAAGCTGACATTGCCATAACTAAACGATTAAAAGATGCCTTAGCCTTAATTGATGTTCAGGTGCTTGATCACATTGTTGTTGGTAATGGTGCAACGTCATTTGCCGAACGCGGACTGCTTTAGTCTTTTTACTTCCTCAAATTAATTCTTTAATGCCGGACGAACCCTGGCATACAACTTAAGAGATCAACACCATGAAACTGAACTTTAATGAAGTGCAGGGTTTTCCTGCACCTGCAAAATTATTTCAACTGATTAACCAATCACTAGCTGACACTTCTTTACCGAACAATGCCTTTACTGCCATTACACTTAACTTTCGGGACCCCGATTACTCTGCTGATGCTGGTGGATATCATCCGGTTGAAATTCGTATGGAGAAACAAAATGAGTTATGGCAACTCGTTTATATAACAGACTTTTCGTACCAGGGAGGACCTTTCCCCGAGCTGGTTAAAGAAATTGATGTCTGTTTTATTAGTAAGCAAGTGTTTAATTTGTTTATTGGCTGGCTGCAAAACAGAAATGCCAAAGAACTACTTACCCTGTTTGTTAACAATTTTATTGAGTACTACATCAATGATTGTTACCAGGTAAGCGTGAGCTTTGATTAAGCAACCTATAGCGCCAGCATTATTACTTTAAATGATGCTGGCGTTTTTATGTGAGGAGTTAACATTATGGCAGAAGTTGAAGCAATAAAGGACCTGGACAAGGTTCGTCTAATAAGCCATTTGCTTGAAATACGATGCTCAAAACAGATGGCAGATATTTGGAACATTGGCCTTAACTTGGCATTACGGATATCAGATTTATTATCAATTAAATTTACTGATATCAGAGATGGTCGTTTAATCATCTTCGAGGGGAAAACTGGCAAGCGAGCTGAAATAAAGTTAAATGACAAAGCGCAGCTTTTAATTAACAACATTCAGTTGAAGCACCGAAACCACATCTATTTATTTCAATCCTATCGAAACCGGCAATCTATCAACCGAAAGCCTAAACCACTGAACAGGAGGTCTGTCACTAAAGCCTTTATGTTAGTGGGTGAAGAGTTAGGCATTAGGTTAGGTACCCATTCCATGCGCAAGTCACGTGGTTTTCATTTATACAAGAAAACTAATGATATTGCCCGAGTAATGAAAATGCTCAGACATAGCTCTGAAGGCGTAACATTGCGCTATATAGGCATCGACCAGGAAGTTATAGATACTGACTTTGTTGAATTAGAAATCTAGGGGCTTCGGCCTCTATTTTTTTGTTTTTAATATCCACTGGCCTTCTGGCGTCGAGTAAACCGTAATTGATCCAAAAATTAATTAATACACAATTTTTCTGATTGAATTAACCAGGAGAATTGCATGTCAATTTTAAATCACTTTAATGGTCAGGAACTAACCAATGACCAACAGGAATTACTTACGGAGTTGGAGTCTTTCTTGGAGGACCGTTATGCGCCCGTTTTTTTATTGAAAGGATATGCAGGGACAGGCAAGTCTTACGTTATGGCAGGAGTTACACGATACTTAAGTTGGCTGGGAAAGGAGTTTGTGATTATTGCCCCAACAGGTAAGGCGGCAAAAGTAATTGCCAATAAGACTAAATTCAAAGCTACAACCATTCATAGGATTATCTACAAATTCTATGAACAAGACGAGGAACCAATCGATGAATACCTTGAGAGGAAGCCTGATAGTTTCTCTTACCTTAACGCCAACAGTGATGAGCCTGATACCATCTATATTGTTGATGAGTCATCAATGATTTCAGATAAGTTTAGCGCTTCTCATATAGGAAAATTTGGTTCAGGGTACTTATTGCAAGATTTGCTACAGTATATTGACTTTAAAAAGAACCCTCAAAGAAAAGTAATTTTTATAGGCGATAACGCGCAGCTACCTCCTGTTAGAAATTTTTATTCTCCAGCACTTAGTGAAAATGTTCTCAATTGCGTTTATAGACTTTCATGTCGGTCGTTTGAACTAACACAAGTTGTCAGACAAAAATCTGAATCAGGCGTAATGAAAAATGCTCAAACTTTGCGAGATGCTATGGATTTTGAGGACTATATTGACTTTGAATTTGATGTTTCTTCCCAAGACGTGTGCCGCCTACCAAGCGTAAGTTTTATTGATAAATATTTTGACCTTTGTGACGGAAAGGTTGAGAACACTGATAACCTGACTATTATCGCTCGCACTAACAGGAAAGTTTATGACTATATATGCGATATTAGGGCTAGGTTGTTTTTTCCTAGGGCTCCTATTCAGGTAAATGAAAAGGTAATGTGTACAAACAACTACTATGCTGGGGATACATTTATATCTAATGGTGAATTTGGTCGCGTAATTAAAGTTCTGTCTGCAGTTGAATGCAGGAGCATTAACGTTCAAGAGAAATTACCTAGTGGGATTTTGGTCACGCCAATCGAATTGCAATTTGTGGACTTGTCAATCGAGTTTAGAGATGACTACGGACAACCTTTTCTTCTTGAGCATAAAGTCCTGTTAAATTTGATGTATGAGCCAACCCCTAGGTTAGAGGGGGTTTTATATCAAGCTTTACGTGCAGATTTTAACGAACGATTTTTCACTTATTACAAGCCGCAAGGTGATGATTACCAAGAATTAAAAAAGGATGACCCTTATTTAAATTTTCTTCATCTCAAGTTTGGTTATGCTATTACCTGCCATAAGGCTCAGGGTAGCGAGTGGCAACATGTTTTTGTTGATGCTTATCACCATGGTAAAATAACTAAGGATTATCGTTGGCTATACACTGCGATTACAAGAACATCAGATAAGCTGTATATCAGTAAATAAATCAACTAAATATCAAGTCAGCATAAGAGAGGGGTAACCCTCTCTTAATTAGTCATCGCCAACTACATGAAAAATTTTTTGTTCTATCGCCAAAATGCTTTGTATGAAACTTAGCTAAATAGCTGACACGAATGAAAATACTGTTGAAACTATCTGCAAAATCACATGAATTAGCATTCAAATGATATGTAGGGTTACGTTCAGGAAAATGCACCAGGCCTATTGCCTTTACTGGTTCAATATTTAAGGCCCTTGCCCATGCTGTATATATCCTACCGGCTAGGTTGTCTTGAACAGTTTTGTAGTCACCTAATGTGTAGTAAGCATCATTATTTAGCAATAGCGCTAAATGGTAATGAGGCATCACTGATTCGCATTGCTCTTTAGCCCAGATGAAACGCAGAGTATTAGGATGAACTCGCTTGTGCTCACGCCTGCTTCGTTCTTGATGTGCTTTAAGTTGAGATTTTAACGATTCAATAAATCGAGTAATAGCTTCAGTGCTAAAACCTGAAGGGTAATCAGGACAGGACATAACTTTAGGTAAGTGCAAATCGACTCGGACCACAAAGGTTCTAGGGTATTGTTGTAATGAGTTATTTAATACGTTTTGTATTTTACCAAGATACTCTTGGCTTAACTGGTAATTGGTTAGTACATCCCAGTTATTAAACTTAGGTTCATCGTGAATAGTTAGATTTCGATTGTTTGAGTATTTAGTCATGATTGACTCCTATTGATTAATTATCATTAGAAGTAACCTTTGGGTAATATTTAAGAGAAGTGTTATATATTAACAATCAGACAGTTAGTTGTTTTTGAGTTCAGGTCATAACTATTGTGAAGAAAATTAAATTGCCGTGTTTTAAATGGTTTTACTGATTGCAGATTACTCTGATAACAAATACAAAGTTCGATTTACTTGTGTGCTAAATCATTAATAGCAAAAGAAGTATCAACCTTGCTGGTTAGAAGGTGTTGACCCTCCTAACTTTTTACATTTTTTTACCTATTATATGAAAACTGCTCATGATGTCTTAATGGGGGTTTGGGGGTGAAAAGTCTTTAATAGCGTTTCATGCAATGAAACCATCATTATTTCTTTTTTAAATATTAACAATAAACCATTTGGTAGACTCTTAAAGTCTACCCTGTAAAGACTAATTAAATAATAAAGCTAAATTCAATAAACTATGGATAGGAAATAATATTCCTAAGTTATTTTTTATAATCACTAAACTTTAGAACATTTGCAGGTAAAGCATCGTTTGACTTAATCTCAGGCGTTATACCGCCATCATGTTGAGTCATGTTTTGGCAATACTCAAAGAGTCTATCTAAAGGGATAAATTTTTCTTTACGTTGTTTGATACGTTTAACTTGCCCATTAAGGTATATAGCTAAATCATCTGCTAGTGCTAATGGCATAGCATCTAACCTTTACTTTGCTCTTCTAGTGTTTGCGTTACCCATAAGGCGGCATCGGTAATATGGCCATTTATGCTTAAATCAGTATTCTTAGCCCAGCTAATATCAAATTTCAGCTCATCTAACTTACTTAGTAATATAACAGCATCACTATTGGGTAGGAGTTGATTGGCTCTTATCATTTCGACTAATAACTGTTGCCATTGCATTGATAACTGTTGATGCAATTCAGCCAGGCTCAGTGGTGCGTATACAGGAATAAAGCAGGTAAAGCGACTATGCGCTTCTGTTGCTATAACGGTCTTGTGAGATGACCTGTAGCTATTATCAATAAGATGCAGTTGCCGACTAAATGTATTGGCATCAGATACTATGGTATTTCGCCCCTTCTGAGTTCCCTCTAAGGTAGGCAGTTCGGCTTTTAACCACTTATCCAGAGCTTTGCTTGTTGAGTAGAGTAACGGCTTGAGATTGATGATAAGACGCTTGTTTGATTATGGCTAATATTCTAAAGTAAAAATGATAATTGAGTACAATTAAATGCCCGTCGGTGTGGAAGGTCCTTTATTGATATAATGAGCCCTTACGAAGCCAGATATATCAAGGCCTCTAGTATAATTAGCAGTCTGAAGCTGTCTTTTCACCGTAATACATCAAAAAGACTACTTAAAAAAACGCCTTTAAATCGATGAAATCTCCCAACCAGCTTTTAACCTATATAAAATTCTACGTCCTCCTTT
>CBFHTO010000093.1:0-9720 GCA_965658765.1 Glaciecola sp.
GATGTGAAAACATTACTAGAACAAGTTGAGAATTCAAACGGCAGCATCTTTTTAAGTCAAGTTTGGCTATTAACTTGGTTAAAATCACTTTCAGAAAAACCGCTATTAATAATGTGCAAACGGGACTCAAAAGTCCTAGGTTTAGCATTTTTTGGGCGTCAAAAGCACTGGCTTGGCGACAAGTATTTCTTAAATCAAACCGGCGCGCACGACGACGATCAAGTATGGATTGAACACAACGATATCATTTGTTGCGCTCAGTACCGTGATGACGTGTTAGCAGCAATGCTTGAAAAGCTCAGTGAGTTGAAAAATGTCGGAAAAATTACGGTTCAAACAACACGCAGTAAGCAGTGGCAACATAGCCATTATTTACCAGCAGATATTGAACAGGAAACCAATTTCTACGCTGACCTTAACATTTCCGGCAATTATATTGATAGCCTTTCAAAAAACACCCGAGCGTCAATTAAGCGCTCAAATAAACTGATTGAAGAAAAATTCGGCCCAATTGATGTCACTATTGCCCACCCCAGCGAACACCAAGATTTATTTAAAAAAATAGCCAACATACATATAGAAAAGTGGGGTGAGAGCGACTATGGCAGTGGTTTTACTAACCCTAAATTTGTCGAATTTCATGAACAGTTGCTGGGCATAAATAATCAAGGAAACCAAGAATACGCTGGCAAAGCCAAATTATTAACCGTTACAGCTGGCGATTTCACGCTTGGCTATTTATATGTATTAATTAGCGAACAGCAGATACTATTTTATCTGTCAGCGATTAACTATGCTGACTTGGGCAACAAATACAAACCCGGTTTAAGCATGCACTTTTATGCAATAGAGCATGTTAAGAAGCTGGGATATGACAAATATGACTTTTTAGCTGGCCCTGCTAGGTATAAAGAGCAAATGTCGAATAGTAATTATCCGGTTTATCATGTGTCGATGTATAAAAATACGTTTATCAATAAAGTCGTAACACGCTTAAAGCCAATTGTTAGGCGCTTAAAGTAGTCCGCCAATATGTATTTTCGAGCGTAGTGTCTGTTTTATTAACTCACGTTATCAAAAAAAATACTTATAAGTTTTCAAATAAAAATCTATACTCATCGTCGAGAAAATGAGCACACTCCAATGACAGGTACCGCGTTATAATGATTCATGCGTTTAGTTTTGATGGAACAAACGGAGTCCCCACCCCATTTTCAGTTGGGTTGCCGTTGCCAAAAGGTGCCTTCTGGCCTAAGCAAAAGTTGCAATTGGTCACCGGATCCGGTGAAGCTGTTATTTCAAGCGTTACGCCAATCTCTTTATGGGATGACAAATCCATCAGATGGTGCCAAGTAGATGGCTACTCAGAACAACTCGAAAGCCAAAAGTACTTCTTAACGGAAGCTCAAGCGAGCTTATTCATAAAGCAAGACTGTTGCTTTGAAGAAGACAACAAATTCATCCTAAAATCTAAAGATTTAACATTCCAAGTAGCAACAGATTCATTTTTATCGCTAAAACAAATCACTGACGCAAACATTGCGCCACTTGATATATCCCCATTATTTTCCTTGACAGAAAAGTGTTCAAATTTCACTCTCATTAATTCAGCGCTGCTGACTAAAACGAGTTCGTGTAACCATCCGATATATGCGACTTTAAAACAACAATATAGAGCTCAGGTAGATGAAGGTAAAAAATACCTGAATGTTGTTGTCGAATATAAATTGGATTACCCAAGTAACCAGCTGAAAATCAATTTATCTATTCACAACCCAATGCCCTTGATTCAGAAAAATGGTCAGTGGGACCTTGGCAACGAAAACAGCATAGAACTCAGCAGTTTTGGATTAAAATTATCACTTCCAAATAGTGCATTTTCAGTTGCTGATAGCAATATTAACAGCGGCGAATTTAGGCGCTTTGATCAATGGTCTCTGCGAATAAACAACAGTGGCGGTGAAAACTGGCAATCTAAAAATCATGTGGATAAAAATGGCGTTGTACCTAAAACAGAACGCGGTGCGGAAATTGTTGAAGTCACTAACCAGCAAACACGTAAACACAGCACACTGCGGCCTTCACCAGTATTTGACTTGTCTAACCAAGCGCAACGTTTTGTTATAGACATAAACCATATGTGGGAGAAATTCCCACTGCAAGTAGCTGCTTACAATAACGATATCGATGTCAATTTCTGTGATGACAGTGCCGCTAGCCCTATTGAGCTGCAACCTGGTGAGATAAAATTTCATTCCCTTAGTATTGTATTATTACAAGCTACTTCAAATACAGCACCAAACTTATCGTCTCCAGCGTTAACACTTAACCCAGATATCGTTTGTAATGCGAATACTATTCCATGGTTGACTACGTCTATTGCGCAAGGCCCATTGAATGACATTGTTAATTTAGGCTTAACGGGTGCAAGAAACTTTTTTGCCAAAAGAGAAGCTGTTGATGAATTTGGCTGGCGCAATTTTGGTGATATTTATGCTGATCATGAAGCGGTTGGTCATACTGGCGAGGATATTTTTGTATCCCACTACAATAATCAATATGACCCTTTACAAGGTTTTTTAAAGCAATGGTTAATAAGCGGTGACAGCAGATGGAAAAAACTGGCTGATGAGCTATTTGAGCATATTGTTAATATTGATATTTACCATACTGAGCTAGATAAACAGGAATATAATGGTGGCTTGTTTTGGCACACCGACCATTATGTAGAAGCTGAAACGGCGACTCACCGTACCTATTCAAAAAGGCAAAAAACCGGTGTTTATGAAGATCATGCCGGTGCCGGCGGACCAGGGAGTCATCATTGTTATTCCAGTGGCTTAGCCTTGTATTCTCAGTTAACTGGCAACGAGAGTGCAAAAAATGCAGTCATCAAACTGGGCAATTGGATTACCTATTTTTTGAAGGTGACGGCACCTTATTAGGTAGCTTGTTGCAATATAGAAATAGAGCGATTGTGAGAAACCCACTGACTGGGCGTTATCCCTTAGACAGAGGTGTGGCCAACTACGTCAATGTATTGCTAGATAGCTATGAGCTAACAGCCAACTCCGATTATGTACCACGGGCATCAAGTATCATCACCCACACCTTTCACTTTAGCGATGTGATTGCAGAGCGAAATTTTGATGATATTGAAAACACGTGGTCTTACATCGTGTTCATGCAGTCAGTGGCGAAGTATTTGTGGATGTGTGAAACCGTTTATGGCATCGATAACGACTATGCCACCATCAAAAAGTCATTTATGCATTACGTGAAGTGGATTGCCACGCAGGAACAACCTTATTTAGCCAATCATCAAAAACTTGAATACCCTAATGATACTTGGACGGCGCAAGACCTGCGCAAAATAATGGTACTCAGTATTGCGCTAAATTATGCTGATACTGAGGAGTTAAGGCAGTGTATTCAGCTAAAAATTGATAGCCTTACGCAATTTGTAGAAGACAAATTATGCAGCAGCGACGAAAAAGATTTCACTCGCGTTTTAGCTCTGGTGATGCAAAACGCGATTGGTGATATTAGCCATATCGGCGCGGGTAATCATATTGCTAAAGAGGTAAGCATCGACCATAGTACGGCGGCATATTCTTTTACTGGTTTTGCTTGGCGTTTTATCAAAAATTATTCATTGCGACGAGAATTTAAACACTTATTTATTCGCTTCCCTCAACTGAGGGGCAAATAATGAACAGTAAAAAAGAATGCTGCAGTTTCATTATCCCTCATTTAGGCAGGGAGGCTATGCTAGTCGACACACTCACATCCATTAGCTTGTTAGACAAAGCTGAGATTGACGTTGAAGTGATTATTGTGACCAAAAATGACAAGTTGCTTTTTGATGTCGACGCACTTGCTACACAGATGAGCATTCATATTATTTATGCGCCTAAACACATCACCATATCAGCACAACGAAACATAGGCTTTGAAAAATCAAGCGGAAATGTCGTCGCCTTTTTAGATGCCGACATTGCACTTGCTAGTGATTGGCTAAGGCAATTGCGCCCATTACTCACCGAACAAACAAAATTAGTTAGCGCAGTTCAAGTTGCGTCTAAAAACGCCAGTCCGCTTGAGATTCTAAGAACAGAATTAAGCAACGCCTACGTTGATTGCAACGTTGAGTTTTTGCCGGGCAGAAACTTGCTCATGACACGCAATACCTTTTTGACTTCCGGTGGGTTTCCTGAGCACCTGGTTACTTGCGAGGATTATGTGTTCACCCAAAAAGTGGGAGAACAAGGCAAGTTATTCTATTCTACCGCCAGCAGTTATGTGCATTTAGGTGAAGATAAAGAATTTATTGAAATGGCAAAAAAAGAAATTTGGCGCGGTCAGTCAAATTTAGCCTCGCTAAAAGGCAGAGATATTGGACTGGCGGAATACCCCAGCTTTATTGCACCGCCTGTGTTTTCATTTGGGCTTTTATTCGCACTATTTTTTGCTCTCTTAGGATGGCCGTTTTTAGCCAGCTTGAGCTTATTAGCCAGTATCGGTGTGTTATTAATATATGCAGTGCGACTATTTAAGCTTGCATCGCCTGCCCTATCACTTGGCACCATTATTAAATTTTACGGTCTGTATTTTCCTGCTAGAACTTGGGGTACAATTTTAGGCTTAATCAAACCCATTAGAACGAGTAGCCACAGTTGATTAACACGTCACGCAAAATGCACATATTACAGTTTATTTGCTCTACCGGATTTTACGGTGCCGAGCGCTGGATACTCGCTATGTGCAATAACACTCAAGACAAAAATGTGACTTATAGCCTAGCGGTAACTGATGAAGCTGCTTCACAAAACCTCGAAATTGCAAAACACTTCAAGCGAGACTGTGGTGACGTATTTGAGTTACCCATGGCACATAAGTTTGATTACAAAGCGGTAAGCCGATTGGCCGACTATATCAAGGCAAATAACATTGATGCCGTGCACACGCATGGCTATAAGTCGGATATTCTTGGTGTGCTAGCCGCGAAAAAGGCCGGCGTGCCGGTTATTGTAACGCCACACGGTTTTGAAAACGCAAAGGATTTTAAGCTTCGATTATTTATCTGGTTAGGTTGTCAGGCAATGAAATATGCCGACCATGTCGTGCCCTTATCGCCGCAGTTAGTCAAAGATTGTAAGCACTACAATATTAACGAACCGCAATTGGTGTATATTCAAAACGGCGTTGATTTAAGTGAAGTTGAAAAGTTTAAAAACGCAGCGGCGGTGTTACCAAAAACCAAGAAAAGAGTGGGTTTTATCGGTCAAATGATCAGCCGTAAAAACATTCTCGACTTATTAGACGTTTTTGACGCCTTGCACCAAAAAATGGGTGATGTGGAACTGATATTGTTAGGAGACGGTGATTCAAGACCGTCACTTGAAGCACATACGCAAACACTGCAGTCAAAAAATGATATTCATTTTTTAGGTTATCGTGACGACCGATTAGACTACTTAAAAAGCTTCGATTTATTTGTTATGACCTCGACACTGGAAGGTATTCCTCGCTGTTTGATGGAAGCCTGTGCGATGGAAACCCCAGTAGCGGCTTATGATATTGCCGGTATCGATCAATTAATCACGCATGGAAGCACAGGACTGCTTGCGCCCTTAGGTAATAAAGCTGCATTGCTGTCTGCTTGGGAAGCCATATTGCAAGATGAGGCATACGCAAGTACCTTAGGTAAAAATGCTTGCGATTATGTGAATGAGCATTATTCGGCTAAAAGAATGGCCGATGAGTACATTACACTATTTAATAAAGTGTTGGATAACAAGGAAGTTGGCCCGTGAAAAACAAACCTGAATTAGTCTTTATACTTACCGTAGATACCGAAGAAGAATGGGATTGGGAAGGCCCGTTTCCAGAGAAAGACTTTTCAGTTAAAAATTTAGCTAAAATACCCGCATTCCAATCATTTTGTGACGAGCGCGGTATACGTCCCTGCTATTTTGTTGATTATGCAGCAGCCAAAGGCGCTGTCGAAAATAAAGTATTTGAAAATGCCTTAAAACAAAATACCTGCGAGTTAGGCGCGCATTTGCACCCATGGGCAAACCCGCCGTATTTTGACAAACCAAATGAAACCAATTCACACGTGGTTAACCTGCCGATTGAACAAGTAGAAGCCAAGCTGGATGAGTTAGTATCTACCTTTGTGAATGAGCTTGATTACCAACCAACCTCATTTAGAACTGGCCGTTGGGGCATTTCAGAGGCGATTATGCACCTTTTGTGGTCGCGTGGCTTTACGGTTGACTCAAGCGTATACCCCTACTATTCAAATGAGTTTTTCACCTGCCAAGGCTCACCTATTGGCGCTTATTGGCCTGACACTCAGAATGTATTAAGGGCTGGCGCACAGCGTGATATCATGGAAATACAAGCATCCGTTGGCTTCAACCGAAAGTACTTTGCCCTTGCTGACGCTGTTCACCATGCCGCAGAATCAGTGCCGCTAAAATATATTAAAACAGTTAGCTTGCTTTGGCATACAAACCTACTCAGAAAAATTTATATGAGCCCGGAAGTAATGGAGGCTCGAGACATGGTTGCACTCGCGCGAAAGATGCATGAAAACGGCTCAAATTACGTCAATATGTATTTTCATAGCTCTAACTTAATTAAAAACGGCACTGGCTTCTTTAATGTTGACGATCCGTATCAAGTCATTTGCTCCCGTATTAGTCAGGTAATTGATACTCTTGCTGAGGACTACACTCTGAATTTCATGACATTAAAAGAAGCGCAAGTCTATTTTTCACAGAACCCAATGATGCTAAATACGAATGATTGAAGTAAAACAAATTAGCGAAAACGACCAAGCCACTTGGGACGACTACGTAAACTCATCAGACAAAACCACGCCCTATCATCGATTTGCTTGGGGGCAAGCTGTAGAGCGCAGTTATGGCTTTGACATGCTCTATTTAGGCGCCTTTGAGGGCGTGAAGCTTATTGGAATATTACCATTAATTAGAATGGGCATTCCCTTACGACAAAAGACCTTGGTGTCACTCCCCTATTGCGATGGCGCAGGAGCGGTTGCTGACACTCAAGAAGCGCTTGACGCGTTAATCGCGCATGCCAGCACCAAACTAACAAAGACCACGCCAGAGCCTGTTGAGTTGCGCCATGCCGATACGACAACAGTTGAACCTGAAACACTCGCTGATGGACAAAAAGTTAGGATGCTACTTAGCTTGGCCGAATCGCCCGATGAGCAAATAGCTATTTTTAAGTCAAAACTGCGAAGCCAAATACGAAAAGCGGAAAAAAATGGGCTAACGTCAACAGTAGTTGTGCATAACAATACAGATGATTTTGCAAAACGAGTTGATGAGTTCTATGCCGTAATATCCGGGAACATGCGTTTACTAGGCTCACCTGTTCACTCTAAAGCATGGTTTATGGCGGTGCTACGACAGTATGCTGAGAATGCGTATATGGTGTTGGTATATCAAGAGGACATTGCCGTTGGTGGCGGTATTGTGCTGCTTAATAACGGCACAGCGTCGATCCCTTGGGCATCAACCGATGCTGAATACAACCGACTCGCACCTAACATGTTGCTGTATTGGACGGTAATTAGTGAAGCAATCACAAAAGGGGCCCAGGTATTCGATTTTGGGCGTTCAACGCTGAATGAGGGTACTTATAACTTTAAGAAGCAATGGGGTAGTCAACCTGCGCCTTTAAATTGGGCTAGTTATATAAACGGGGTTGAACAAGACGTTTTAGATATTGGTAAGTCGAGACCTCGTGAGCTTGTGGAGCACATTTGGCGTAGGCTGCCGTTGACTTTGGTTAACTTTGTTGGGCCGCGGGTTAGGAAGTTTGTGAGTTTGTGACTGTAAATTCGTAATGCCGACTTGTGGCTTAATTAGAATAAAACGCTTTATGCACTTTTTCATACCTAATACAAAAAACATCGTTTTCTGTATAAAATCAAATAACCTAAAATAAGCTATCAAAGCCTTACCTATTCCTATTAAAAAACAATATAAATCAAAGAATTAAAATAAAATTGGTTTACCTGATTTGACAGAAAAACCTATGCGTTGTATTTTTACAAATACCTTCGTATCGATTTAATACTCCCAAAATATACCTAAGCAATTATTATCTACTTGTCGAACATTAGCCGGTAATTCTGAGATAGGTAGTTATGAAATTTATTCCAAGTGTTTTAAAAACAGCCATTGTTGTTGGTTTAAGCTTTACGCTTTTTGCCTGTGGTTCAACTGATAGTGAAGAGACTGTAGAAGAAGCGTCAGTGCCCGCTGTAGTTGCGCCACCGCCTCCACCTGCGGATCCGGCGCCACAGCCTCCTCCACCTGAGGAACCAACGCCACCGCCTCCTCCACCTGAGGAACCAGCGCCACCGCCTCCACCACCTGAGGAACCTGCGCCGCCTACTCCACCTGAGGAGCAGGTGTTGTTTGAAGAAGATATTGCGAAAGATATTCGTCAGTCAACGCCTACAGATGTGAATATTCCGTTGGGTATACAAGCGACTTTAGATGTTGAGTATTTGGGTGCGTTTCGGGTTGAGGCTGGAGGTCAATCAAGCTCAGATTATGCAGTGGGAACACTAGGATTTAATCCCGACAATAATAGTATTTTTGTCGCCGGCCACGGGAATGACAAGGCTGTTGCCGAATTTGAAATTCCTGATGAATTATCTCTTAGCGAGAATCCTCAAGAAGTAGTCCTAGCAAACGTTTTTCAAGATTTTGTAACACTATTAGACAAAAAGTCCGAAGGGAATCAAACTAACGCAATTAACGGACTTTTGTATTATAAAGAAAATCTGATAGTTACTTCCGAGATCTGGTATGACGGTAGTGGAAGCAATAGAGACAATTTGCAAATTTTTTCTGTAGCCAACGACTTAAGTTCATCATCTTATAAAGGTATGCTTCAACTTGAGGGCGCCGCGCTCGCCGCAGGGTACATGTCAAAAGTACCTGACGACCTTGTCGAGACGATTGGTGGGGAATACATAGTCGGTTGGGCATCGAATTATTCAATTACCTCAAGGTATTCGCAAGGGCCTAGTATTTACGTGATAGCGCCTCAAGAAGTCGTTGATATTACTCCAACCGTTAGTAGGGAAGTTGAAAGCTCAATGTTAATGTCTTTTCCTCTGGAAGAAGGTAAAACCCTAGTTCCTGATGGCGAAAAATACCTAGACGATATATCGCCAATTTGGGGCCCTGTTGCTAAAGCAAAATACGGCTTTATAATACCAGGAACGAGCATATTTATGGCGCTGGGCAGCCATGCGGGGATCCATAGTGGGGTTGGATACAAAATTGTACAAGACGACGGCAGATTATGTGGTGGTCCATGCCCACATTCTGCCGCAGATGTTTATAATTATTTTTGGTTATTCGACGTAAACGATATTGTAAATGCTCCCAATCCATGGGAAGTACAACCGATTAGTTACGGCAAGTGGAGTCACCCATATGATAATAATGGTCATAGAATGATGTTAGGTGCAACATACGATGACTATAGCAATACACTCTACCTATCGATAGATAGTGCAGGTCAAGTGGCGAATTATGATAGACCACCAATGATTTTGGCATACAAAGTTAAATCAAAGAGTTAAATACTCGAGCCTGTAACAGATTCTGTGTAACTGCTGCATGTTTCTCGAGGCGGTCCCCGAACTCAATGATAAAA
>CBFHTO010000094.1:0-9665 GCA_965658765.1 Glaciecola sp.
ACAAAGTTAATTTTATACACACTTAAAAAGCTCTATATTATTGAAAATAAAGATTAAAAAATCAAGGAATGAAATTTGCATCGGTCAATCGTACTGAAAATTTAGAGTATTGATTCAGTGGAATACTGGGGCTCTAACTTTTTAATATCGTAATTTTGGCTAATTCTGTAACAAAAAAGATTAAATTCAATATAGGTAAGTTTAGGTCGAATAATGTTATCGCCACGAACTATTTGAGTGATTTAATCGATAATCTAAGGAAGAATGTAGTATGTTGAAACGATTATTAGTAGCTAGCGCGATACTAGTTGGATCGCTGAGCACAGCGAGCGCGGCACCACTGTTATTTGACGTAAATTCTATTGGAAATAGTGGTGAGAGTCCGACACAAGCGGGATGGACTGCTGCTAACCTAGACGGTGATAATAATGTAACTTTTACGGCGGTTGGTGGCACACAGCTTGATTCACGAGACCGAGGGAATAACAACACAAATAATAATGGCGACACTGCCAATAATGACATGTGGCGTGATTTTATTTTTGCGGACCAACGTAATGGGAGTATCGATCCGGTAGCAGGTATGGATATTTTAATTTCAGGCCTAGCAGCTAACACTAGTTATAGTGTTTTACTATGGGCATTTGACGAATCGAGTAACACCGCGGGAAATGCGGGTCGTCTTATGACTTGGAACGGTCAACCTCTAGCAATTTTTAATTCACCAGATCCCGCATCGCTTGCAAATCAAGTTGTTAGTTTTACCGCTACGACTAGCGCAAGTGGCGATCTTACTTTAGCTGGCAGAATTGCAAGCAATGCTACAGATGATTGTTGTAATGTATTTGTGAACGGCTTTGAACTCAATCAATTAGCGACAGTACAAGCGAGCGCTCCAGCTGGAACAGCACTTATACTTGCTGGTTTGACATTTCTTGGTTTCAGTCGTCGAAAAGTTAAATAGTTAGTCTGTTAAGTGGTCTCGTAATACATGAGATGAAAGACGGCCTGATTGAAAGTTTAGATGTTGAATTAAATCTACAACAAAATTTTTAATCGGGCTTTATTTGTTTAATCCAAGACTGAGTTGTCTAACTCGCTACCGCGTTGTCCACTAGCAAAACTAAGCATGTTTTCTATTGTTGTGTCCGCAATATTGTTGAGCGCCTCTGCCGTCAAGAAGGCTTGATGCGATGTAATAACTACGTTATTGAATGAAAGTAATCTAGAAAATACATCATCATCAATCACGTCGTTGGATTTGTCTTGAAAAAATATGTCAGCTTCTTCTTCATAAACATCTAGGCCGGCAGCTTTAATTTTTTTGGTTTTTAAACCCTGAATGAGAGCCTGACTATCAACTAAGCCACCTCTACTAGTGTTTATTATGATACAACCGTCCTTCATCATTTCGATACTTTGAGCATTAATGCAATGGTGCGTATCTTCAAGTAAAGGCGCATGGAGACTGATGATATCACTCTCTCTTAGCAACACATCTAATTCTACGTAGCTAACAGGTTTATTCTCAAACAAATGAGGTTTAGGATATTTATCATAAGCTAATACTTTGCACCCAAAACCTAGCAAAATATCAATTACGCACTCGCCAATTTTACCGGTACCGATGATCCCGACCGTTTTTCCAAACATGTCAAACCCAACTAGTCCGTCAAGTGTAAATTGACCGCTTCTATTCTTCATGTAAGCCTTATGAAGGTTTCGATTTAACATCAACATTAGTGCAATTGTATGCTCTGCAACGGCGTGAGGAGAGTACGCAGGTACTCTCACGACGCTGATCCCAAACTCCCGACAGGCTTCTAAGTCGACATTGTTAAAGCCGGCACACCTCAGAGCAATTAGTTTGATACCGTATATACTCAGCCGCTCAATTACTTCTCTCGAGCAGACATCGTTTACAAAGATGCATACGGCGTCAGACCCTTTTGCAAGTAGGGCTGTTTCCTTATTGAGAGATACTGAATGCATAGTAAGCGATAATCTGTTCGCGTTTCGTTCTATAAAGACCTTGCTATCATAACTTTTGGCGTCGAACATACTCACGCTGAACTTAGTAGATACCGTTTTCGCGCTTTTACTGCGTTGCAGAATTGCATTTATGTCGGACAACTGATCATTACTAAGCTCTTCATGATTGCTCAGAAATTTTATAAGATCGTCTTTGTTTTTATGAGCCATATTTTAGAATCCAAACGTTACTTTGATATGTTCCAGCTTTATCTGGTTTTCTTTCGATAGTGAAAGGCCGTTAAGCTCGCTAAATAGGACTGGTGCTTCTAGTCCCTTGTATTCATCTTGTTCTAAATCGGCCATGCATTGCAATAAATTTAAAGAAAACGCGGGTACCCCTCTATACATTTTGTACGCTTTTACAAAACAGGACATTGCGTCAATTAGCTGATTATCTCGATATAGCATCATGCCTTGTTCATTCGTCGAGATTGCTCGCTCTTTTTGCATATTATACTCTTGTTCAAGTTCCGTTATTCGTTCATTGCAAATCAAATGCTCTATATGGTTACTTGAGGCTTTTATAGCATCATCACAATGTTTCAACAGGGCCTTTGCAGAATCGACTTCACCAATACCCATCCAAACTTTTACTGCGTCGACTAAAGTGTTTATTTTTGCCTTGGATAGCGTCTCAATACTGTCATTTTTCTGAACGATTCGTTGTGCTTTTTCTTGCTCGCCATCTAGTAAAAGGGCGAGTGCTAGCATGTAATCTTGTTGTAATTCAGCTTGCCTGTCATTTCCGATCCTAGCGGTCCTTCCGATCAACTTTCTAGCTTCGCTTAGGTTTTCGCTTTTTTCTGCGTTTACACGACGGACGCTTTCAGAGTGGCCTTCATGTTTTAGGTTTTCTGCAATGTGTATATGAAGTCTTGCTAATTCAACCGCATAATCTGAAAACCGCTCTTTTACAGTCAAATTGCTTTGGATTTTTTTATTTAAAAGCTGTTTTGCCTCTTCATATTTTTCTTGCATTTGATAACTGAGAATTTTTAAACGCGTCGCTTGAATACTTAACTCGTTGTCATTGATGTTATCTAGTATTACTTCGGCTTCCTCATAATGCTCTGAACCGATTGCGACACTCGCTAACCATTCATTTGCTTTATCTTTTGTAATACTTTGCGCAAGCAGTTGGTTTAACATTGTTCTACATTGTTGCCATTTTCCGATTAAAAACTCACTTTTAATCAAACCCCAGTGTGCCCATAAGACATTTGAGGAGCTTTCTAGAACTGAGGAATAAAGTGCAGACGAGGCTTCGTATTGTTTAGTTATTAGCAGCAGGCGTCCCTTTAATTTTAGGTAGTCATTTTTAAATCGAGGGTTAACTTTTCCAGCTTCTTTTCGTTCTAATTCTTTTAATGCCAAATCAAACTTATTTTGATTCATAAAATTCAATATAGGCATAAGTTCGTGACGCAATGACAAATAATGAGCGACATTTAGTCGTAAATTTTTGATGGTGTAAGGCTTAATTAGGATAAAGTCCGGATGAACGTCTAATATTTTACCAATGGTTTGAGGAAGACTATCAGAGGTAACAAAAACAATGCCCGTAGCTGGCTGTAATAGACCGACTTCTTGCAGTTGTAATATCCATTCGACCCCGTCCTTGTTTTGACCTAAATGGTAATCCATAAACACAATATCAATGTTGTTTAAGCGCAGGCCATTACGCAACTCTTTTCCGTTACTGTAACTGGCGATATCAAACTGGCTGATTTCCAATAAATGACTGCGCAAATTCATTCGCGCAGTCGTATTGTCCTCAACGATAGCAATACGCAAACCATGGTTGTTTTGCTTATTGTTAAGTTGACTTGGTTTGTTTACTAACATTTATAGGGAAACCTGAAATTTTAGATTTGTGTAATTATAAAACATTATTACTTTAATTCTGACGGTAATAGAAGTCGTTGCAATTTTTATAAACCGTAGCATGAAATAAGCGTCTCGTGTTACTGATAATATCGGGCAATAAATGAAAAGCTTAATCTCCTAAATCAAGTTCGTGTCATTAAAATACTGTTTTTTCCCCTGAAAAATGAAAATGGCTGTACGGTTAGTATTACGCAATGTAATGGCTAGTGAACGTGTTTAGCGATTGTGCTCTTTATCAACTTCACAAATTTTATCGTTTTTTATAACAGTTGATTTACAACCAAGGCCATATTGATTTATAGTTTACGTTAACGTAAAGGTAAATAGCAGATGATTCATCGCATATGATTTTTTCGCTTGCTACATGCATCCGCCAATGTCGAATAGTGTTCGCTAGATAGCCTTTTTGCTTTGTTAAAGGCGGTGCTCATAAACTAACAGGAATACATAATGTCAACATCAGCTTTCCCAAAAGTGTCTCAACTTATAAATGGTCAGTTTCTCGTTGCAGATTCAGAAGAATTTATCGAAGTCACAAATCCTGCGGATAACTCGGTCATCTCACATTTACCACTAAGTTCGTTAGAGGATATGGATAGTGCTATTAGCAGCGCTAAGAAAGCATTTTTAAGCTGGAAAAAAGTACCGGTTTCAGAGCGCGCTAGAGTGATGCTTAGATATCAGCACTTGTTAAAAGAACACCATGATGAAATCGCGAGTATACTCTCGAAAGAGACAGGTAAAACCTTTGATGATGCTAAAGGTGATGTGTTCAGAGGTATTGAAGTCGTTGAGCAGGCTGCCAATATCGCTTCGTTAATGATGGGCGAGACCGTGGAAAACGTGGCGACGAACATTGACACTTACTCTATGATTCAACCCTTAGGTGTTTGCCTCGGTATAACCCCATTTAATTTCCCTGCAATGATACCTCTTTGGATGTTTCCAATGGCGATTGCGTGCGGTAATACTTTTGTTCTGAAACCTTCTGAGCAAGATCCTCACACACCAATGAGACTGGCAGAATTGTTCATAGAAGCAGGTGCGCCAGAGGGGGTCTTGAATATCGTGCATGGAGGGGCTGAACAAGTGAACTACTTATTGGAACATAAGGACATAAAAGCAGTATCGTTTGTCGGTTCAGTACCTGTAGGGCAGCATATATATCGTACGGCAACACAGAATATGAAACGTGCTCAATGCTTTGCGGGCGCAAAAAACCACTCTGTGATCATGCCGGACGCAAATAAAGAGCAGGTTGTAAACTCATTAGTGGGAGCAAGTGTAGGAGCGGCTGGACAGAGATGCATGGCTATTTCAGTCGCTGTTTTTGTCGGTGAGAGTGGCGAATGGGTAAATGAATTAGCCGATAATATATCAAAGGTGAAACCGGGATTATGGGACGACTTGGACGCTGGTTTTGGGCCGCTTATTTCTCCCCAAGCAAAAAGCAGAGTGTTATCTTTAATTGGACAAGGTAAAAAAGAGGGCGCAACTTGTCTAGTAGATGGCAGTCAATTTACGGTTGAGGGTTATGAGAATGGAAATTGGATAGGACCAACAGTGTTCAGTGATGTATCTGCAGAGATGCAAATATATCAACAAGAAATATTTGGTCCGGTTTTGTGCTGTATGAAAGTCGACACCTTAGCTGAAGCGATCGAATTGGTGAATAACAACCCGTATGGCAATGGTACGTCTATATTTACTGCTAGCGGTGCAGCAGCGCGTAAATATCAAAGTGATGTTGAAGTAGGTCAGGTTGGTATCAATGTGCCTATTCCAGTGCCCATGCCGTTTTTCTCGTTTACTGGATGGAAAAACTCTTTCTTTGGCGACTTGCACGCATACGGAAAACAAGCGATCAGGTTCTACACTGAAACTAAGACTGTTACTGCTCGATGGTTTGACGACGAAACGGTTACTGGCCCTAATATGACTATTAATTTGCGCTAATTTAAGGATTTGTTGACATGAATTTTGAATTAAATGAAGACCAGCAAGCGTTCAGTGATACTGCTAGACAATTTGCAGACCAAGAAATGGCGCCGTTTGCAGCGCAGTGGGACAAAGAGCATCATTTTCCTGTAGATGTCATACGTAAGGCCGGAGACCTTGGTTTTTGCGCTTTGTATACGCCTGAATCAGAAGGTGGGCTCGGTTTGTCTCGATTGGATTCCTCTATTATTTTTGAGCAGCTTGCGATGGGATGCACCACAACGACTGCTATGCTTACGATCCATAATATGGCGACATGGATGATTGCAACTTGGGCGCGAGACGAAATAAAAAGCCAATGGATGGAGAGTTTAGTCAGCGGTAAGAGCATTGCGAGTTATTGTCTTACTGAACCTGGTAATGGTTCAGATGCTGCAAACTTAAAAACTTCTGCGAAACGAGATGGTGGTGATTTTATACTAAATGGAAGTAAAGTGTTTATTTCCGGTGCGGGAGCGACCCAAGTTTTAGTAGTCATGGCACGCACAGGTGAAGATGGCGCTGGCGGCGTTTCTGCCTTTTTTGTTCCTGCCGATGCAGACGGAATAATCTATGGAAAAGCTGAAGAGAAAATGGGGTGGAATGCCCAACCAACACGCATGGTTACGTTTGATAATGTGCGTGTAAGTGAACAAAACTTATTGGGAAGCGAGGGGCAAGGGTTTAAATTTGCCATGCAAGGTTTGGATGGAGGGCGAATTAACATCGCCACTTGTTCAATCGGTACTGCACAACAAGCTTTAAATACAGCGTCTGCTTACATGAATGAACGCGAGCAGTTCGGCAAGGCGATAGGTAGTTTCCAAGCCTTACAATTTAAATTAGCTGACATGGCCACTGAACTTGTTGCTGCCAGACAACTTGTGCGCTTGGCGGCTAGTAAGCTTGATAATGCTCACGCTGACAAGACAACTTACTGCGCAATGGCAAAACGATTTGCAACCGATGTCGGCTTTGAAGTTTGCAATCAAGCTTTGCAAATTCATGGTGGCTATGGGTACATAAAAGAATACCCCTTAGAAAGATACGTTAGAGATGTAAGGGTTCATCAAATTTTAGAAGGCACTAATGAAATAATGAGGCTTATCATTGGCCGCAGATTGCTGTGTGATATGACGGAGGTTTTGTAAGCGTTACGCTAAAAAACACTGAAACAGTTAAATTTGGCAGCATGATCGACCAAGGAAATAATGATATGACAGGTAAAATTTTAATCAACGAGTTGCCTTGCTCTAATGGCGGTAAGATTGGACATATACGGCTTAACAAACCTAATGCAATGAATGCGCTAGACTTGGATATGGTCGAAGAAAGTATAGGGATTCTAAAGTTATGGCGCTGTGACGATAATATCCAAGCTGTGTTTATCGATAGTGAAGGGGACAGGGCTTTTTGTGCTGGCGGCGATATCGTATCTTTATACAAAGCGATGAAAACTCATCACTCAAATAGACATTTAAAACGCGAAGAAAATAGCTGTGAGCCGGCTGATTTCATTGCCCAGTTCTTTGAACACGAGTATAAACTCGACTATTTTATTCACGCTTATTCAAAGCCAATAATTGCGTGGGGAAATGGCGTTATTATGGGCGGGGGCATGGGAGTGTTCATGGGCGCATCGCACAAAATAGTGACTGAGAATGCTCGAATTGCGATGCCTGAAATGAGCATTGGCTTATTTCCTGATGTTGGCGCGAGTTATTTTCTGAATCAACTACCCAAGGGTTTGGGTGAATTTTTAGCGCTCACATCAAGTCAGATAAATGCGCGTGATTGCTTGGAAATTGGTTTGGTTGACCATTGCATTGCGCATGCTGAGAAAGATAAGTTTTTAGAGAACTTAAGATCTTTGACTACATATACCGATTCGCATGTATCCTCGATTTGCGAAGATTTACAAGCCGATACGATTTTAAGCGAGTTACCATCTAATTTACTACCCATTACAAAATCGGTATCTGATTTTGACTTTTACCAAAACTTGGGAAATTTTGCTGACTTTTTAAATGACTTAGCTCAAAAACAAGCAAATTACCGGTTTTTTGAAAAAGCAATTGAGTCATTTGCATATGGCAGCCCGCTATCTGCACGCGTACTTACAGAGCAACTGCACCGTGGCCGAGATTTAACGGTCGCTGATTGCTTTAGAATGGAGTTGTCAATCGCTTATAAATGTGGCGCAAGCGGTGAGTTTTTAGAAGGCATAAGAGCTCTGTTGATTGACAAGGATAAAACGCCAAATTGGCGATATCTAAATATTGAGAGTGTTGAAAATCACGAAATAGACGCTCACTTTACTCAGTTTGATGAGTTCAAAATCAATCCATTAGCAAATTTAGAACGAGACTTCGGGGAACCGCGTTATGAGAATTAGTTTTTTTGGCTTAGGTAATATGGGCTCCGGCATGGCGAAAAATCTGTTGAATGCCGGTCACGAGGTTTGTGTGTACGACTTGGTCGAATCGAACATGCTAGCACTTAAACAAGAAGGCGCAATGTTTGTTCAAACGCCTTTAGCTGCCGCGAAACACGCAGAGTGTGTTATCAGCATGTTGCCTGCGGGAAAGCATGTAATTGGTTTGTATAAAGATATTATAGGGCACGTAGCGGAAAATACCTTATTTATTGACTGCAGTACAATTGAAGCAAACGATGCAAAAGAACTTCATAAACTTATTAGTGGATCAGGGCATCGGTTTATAGACTCGCCGGTTTCTGGAGGTGTTGCTGGTGCTAGTGCCGGAACACTTACTTTCATAATTGGAGGACAAAAGGAGGACTTAGAGTCAGCTGAGCCGATACTAAAATGTATGGGAAAACACTGTTTTCATGCCGGCGGCCCTGGAGCTGGTCAGATAGCAAAAATTTGCAACAATATGCTGCTGGCAGTTCTTATGGCAGGGACTTCTGAGGCTCTTAACTTAGCTATTGATAATGGATTAGATCCGCTTGTTGTATCAGAAATTATGAAGCAAAGTTCGGGGAATAACTGGGCTCTACAAGTCTATAATCCTGTACCCGGCGTCATGGAAAACGTACCTTCTTCAAAAGATTACGAAGGGGGTTTTTTAGTTGATTTGATGAACAAGGACTTAAACCTCGCTACTTCAACTGCACAAGCTAATCAGTCGACCATTCCGATGGGTTCGCTAGCAAAATCTTTGTATCAAATGCATGCCATTAACGGTTTTGGTGGCAAGGACTTTTCCTCTATTTATCAGGCTTTCATAAATAAAAAACATTAATAAAAACTCGTAGTAATAGAAACATGTTAGTAATGCATCAAACTCTGACAAGGTTAAAAATGGTAAGCTATTGAGCATAACAGCTGGCTTCTCTAAAGTTAGAGGAGCGATAAACACGTGCTTGTCATAGGCGAAGTGCTCATGCTGTATCTGTATTACGATTAATAAGAATGGATTACCATGAGTGACTCTTTAAAAAAAATGAACCTAAACGCAAATGCAGAAACCAGCGAAAGGCCCGCGTTATTTTTAGATCGAGATGGCGTTATAAATCATAATTTTGGTTATGTTCACACCCCTGAACGGACTAAATGGATTGATGGCATATTTGATTTGGTGAGAAAAGCAAATCAACTTAACTATTGGGTTTTTGTAGTCACAAACCAGTCAGGGATCGCCAGACAGTATTACACTGAAGAAAATTTTCATCAATACACTAAATGGATGCTTCACGAATTTAACAAAGAGCAAGCAGTAATAAATAAAGTGTATTATTGTCCT
>CBFHTO010000095.1:0-9507 GCA_965658765.1 Glaciecola sp.
GTATACGGGCAACGGTTTACTTATTTTACCATTCAGCTCATTTATACTGATCGGTTTAATGATTTGGGGTATTCGTACGATCCGCCCTGAACAAGTCGAACCAAAGGAGTAAGACACCATGGAACAATACGTATCATTATTTATTCGAGCTGTATTTGTAGAAAATATGGCACTGACCTTGTTTCTAGGTATGTGTACTTTTCTAGCGGTATCTAAGAAAGTAAAAACATCTATGGGGTTGGGCGTTGCAGTTATCGTAGTGCTAGGCATATCAGTACCGGTTAACCAAATTATCTACGTGAGTATTTTGGCGCCAGGCGCGTTGGAGTGGGCTGGATTTCCTGACGCTGACCTTAGCTTCTTGAACTTTCTTACTTTCATTGGCGTCATCGCGGCTCTTGTTCAAATCCTCGAAATGACATTAGATAAGTTCTTCCCTGCGTTGTATAACGCACTCGGGATATTCTTGCCACTTATCACAGTAAACTGCGCCATCTTCGGTGGGGTTGCATTCGCTGTGCAACGTGAATACAACTTTACAGAAAGTATCATTTATGGCGTCGGAAGTGGTGCAGGCTGGGCTTTAGCTATTGTATTATTAGCAGCGGTTCGAGAAAAGTTAAAGTATGCAGATATGCCTGACGGCATTCGTGGTCTAGGCTCAGTGTTTATGATAGCTGGACTAATGGCACTTGGTTTTCAGTCTTTTACTGGTGTATCGCTGTAAAGCGAGCGAGGAGCAAATTCAATGAATCAAGCGGAAATTTATTTAGGCGTGGGCATGTTTATTGCCATCGTTTTGGTATTGGTGTTCATCATCATGTTTGCCAAATCGAAACTCGTTCCAACGGGCGATGTAAAAATATTAATCAATGATGACCCAGAAAATACAATCACAACTCAACCTGGAGGCAAGTTACTAGGTGCACTAGCTGACTCAGGTATTTTCGTATCGTCAGCGTGTGGTGGTGGTGGTTCATGCGGTCAATGTCGTGTGGATATTAAAGAAGGCGGTGGTGAAATACTACCTACCGAACTTGACCACATAACTAAGAAAGAAGCTAAAGATGGTTGTCGATTATCGTGTCAAGTTGCTATCAAGCAAGACATGAAAATCGAGCTTCCTGAGGAAGTATTTGGTATCAAGAAATGGGATTGCGAGGTTATTTCAAACAATAACGAAGCGACCTTTATCAAAGAGCTTAAGTTGCAAATTCCTGATGGAGAGAGCGTACCATTTAGAGCAGGTGGCTATATTCAAATTGAAGCTCCGCCTCATCACGTTAAGTACAAAGATTTCGAAATCCCTGATGAGTACAGAAAAGATTGGGAACATTTCGGTTTCTTTGATGTTGAGTCAAAGGTTGAGGAAGAAACAATTCGCGCATACTCAATGGCTAACTACCCAGAAGAAGAGGGTATTATTATGCTGAACGTTCGTATTGCAACGCCTCCGCCTAATAATCTGAGTTTACCAGCAGGTAAAATGTCATCTTTCATTTGGTCACTAAAAGAAGGTGATAAAGTCACTATTTCAGGGCCGTTTGGTGAATTTTTTGCGAAGGATACAGATGCCGAAATGGTTTTTGTTGGTGGTGGTGCAGGCATGGCGCCCATGCGTTCACACATATTTGACCAACTTCGTCGTATTAAAACTGATCGCAAAATTACCTTCTGGTATGGTGCACGTTCATTGCGTGAGATGTTTTATGTTGAAGATTTCGATATGCTTCAATCAGAAAACGAGAATTTTAAATGGCATGTTGCTTTGTCTGATCCCCAGCCTGAAGATAATTGGGAAGGTGATACCGGCTTTATTCACAATGTGCTGCTTGAAAATTATCTCAAGGATCACCCTGCACCAGAGGACTGTGAATTTTACATGTGTGGTCCACCGATGATGAACGCAGCGGTTATCAATATGTTGAAAGATCTTGGCGTAGAAGACGAAAACATTATGTTAGATGACTTCGGCGGCTAGTAAGTTCTAAATCAGAAAAAAGGGACGTTTGTCCCTTTTTTTATGTATTTATTTAAATCGTTATATACCAGGATGTTTAGTGTGAAGTATTTTGTATCGATTCTTTTTTGCGTACTTTTGATAAGCGCTTGCGCCGAAAAACCCGACTCTGTTGCTCAGCTCAACGGACAAACAATGGGTACTACTTATCTCGTAAAGTTTTTACAGCCGGGCCAATCTGATAAAGTACACGACACAGCTGCGATACAGAAGGCTGTGAATAAGCGTTTGCGCGAAATTAATCAAAGTATGTCTACTTACATCGAAGACTCTGAGCTTTCTATCATTAATCAGTCTGATGCGGGCGTACCTCTAGAGATATCGTCTGAGCTTAGAAAGGTCATAAGTTACGCGATAGATGTCTATGATAAAAGTCTTGGAAAACTAGACATTACCGTTGGACCTTTGGTCAACAAGTGGGGATTCGGACCTGATTTAAAACCTGAGAACGTGCCATCGCAAGAAGATTTAAGGGCATTGTCCGCTTATGTCGGGATCGATAAGTTTAAGCTATCTGGCTCGACTCTCATAAAGCTTCATAAAGACGTCTACATCGATCTATCGACGATTGCTAAGGGCTACGGAGTAGACCAAGTTGCTGAGTTGCTAGAGAGTTTTGGCATACAAGATTACCTGGTTGAGATTGGCGGAGAAATGCGAGTCAAGGGTACTAAACCCAACAAATCAGATTGGTTGATTGCTGTTGAAAAACCAGTCGCCACCGAACGAGCAATAGAGAGAATCATTAGCATTGGAGACAACGCTATTGCAACGTCAGGCGATTATCGCAATTATTACGAGGAAGATGGGACAAGGTATTCGCATCTTATCGACCCTAAAACAAAAAGACCGATACAACACAATTTGGTTTCAGTTACTGTAGTGGCTGAATCATCTATGCATGCAGATGCTTGGGCTACTGCCTTGATTGTGCTTGGTCCTGACCAAGGCATGCTCGTTGCTCAAAACAACAATATCGCAGCACTGTTTATCACAAAAGAAAATAACGATTTCGTTGAACTAACAACAGAAAAATTCGACCAAACCGTCAGGATCGTAAATTAGTTTATAGGGGACACAATGAGTACTTTTATCTTAGCGTTTTCGTTTTTTTTACTAATGGCCTTTGCAATGGCAATTGGCTATATCTTCCAGAAAAAGAGTATTTCAGGTTCTTGTGGTGGTTTAGGCGCACTAGGGGTTGAGAAGGCTTGCGACTGTCCAGAGCCTTGCGACCGTAAGAAGGCAAGAATGGAAAGAGAGTCGGCACGTCAAGAAAAACTAAAAGAGTGGAAAGACAACCAGATTCTTTAGGTCTCTAAATTAGGCTCACTTGTTATTGTTAAATTTATTAATAATGGCGAGTGTTTCTTTAACGTGGGCATACTCTTTGTGCAAGGCATAAAAAGTGGGCACACTTACTAATAAATGCTCCTCATAAATCATCGTCGAATCTTTTATAATTGGAGACGTATCTTCGCTTTTTAAAAACGCTTCAAAAGGCCCTTTATAAGAGATTAAACTGCCTGTGCCCCCTCTGAAAAAAACCGCGACCGCTTCTTTCGTGTTGGCTTTATTTATAAACCGATAATCTTGAGCTTTTAACAAGTGTCGAGCGCCATGGTATTCATACTTATTAATCGCAGCGATTCTTTTGTCGTTTTTATTGGTGTTTTTATATAAAACAATATTTAAATTCGCATATGGTTTATCCGAATATATGGCTTGGTCGGATATGCTACTGGTAGATTTTATATTTATCGTGAGGTCGATATCGCCTTTAAGAAAGTCTCTATATATTCTTGCAGGTGGTGCGCATTTTATGGACAAATTAAATTTACTTTCTCGGAATATAGACTTAACTTCATCCACCGCTCGACCCGCACAAATTTGACCAGATATTAAATGTGACTCAGGTGAAAAAATAATTAATCCGACATTTAACGTTTTGTTTTCTGCCAAGCTTAAATTCGAAAAAATAAGAAAGGAACACAAAAGGAGCGTTTTTATAAAAGGTAAAATAAACCATTGAATGCTAAATTTAGATTTCTGCTGCTGAATTCGCAGTGTAGCTGGCATATGGTTTACCTATAGCGTTTGTCAAAAGTTTGTGTTGCTTGATTGCGTTAGTGGGTTCTAGATTTTAAAGAATAAAATACTATCGACAATTATATATTAATCGTTAAAGCTAAATAATTCTAGAAATTCCCTTAATCTTTACTTATATTACTGTTTTTATATACAGCTCAATAAGGTCTCCATGTGAATAAGTTTATTCATGTAGACATGGACGCGTTTTATGTTTCTGTGGAATTAAGAGACAAACCCAATTTGCAAAATCAGCCAGTTGCAGTTGGAGGAAAATCCTCGCAGCGAGGCGTTCTGACTACATGCAACTATTTAGCGCGGGAGTATGGTGTACGCTCAGCCATGCCTTCACACATAGCTAAAGAAAAATGCCCTAATCTAGTTATCGTTCCCAGTAATATGGATAAATATAAAAAGGTCAGCAGTCAAATTCATTTGATTTTTAAGCGTTATACGGACTTTATAGAGCCACTATCTCTTGACGAAGCATATCTCGACGTTACTACATGCGAGATCTTTTCTGGGTCGGCAACACTTATTGCGCAAGATATTCGACGAGCGATATATGAAGAAACGGGATTAACGGCATCCGCGGGGGTAGCTCCACTAAAGTTTTTGGCTAAAATCGCTTCTGATCTGAATAAGCCTAATGGCCAATACGTTATAGGCCCAGAGCAAGTAATACCGTTCATACAAACGCTTCAATTAGAAAAAATTCCAGGTGTCGGAAAAGTTACTATAGAAAAATTGCACGACTTGGGATTAAAAACCGGCTGTGACATTCGACAGAGTAGTCAGAGTTTTCTCATTCAACATTTCGGTAAATTCGGCCTTAACTTATGGAACAAATGTCAGGGAATAGACAAGAGGGGAGTGCAAGTAGACCGAAAGCGAAAGTCCATTGCTGTTGAAAGAACGTTCAACAACAATACTGACAAACTAGAAACGCTAGAAAATTACCTAGTAGTTAAGTTGTTACCTGAGTTGATATCTAGATCCCAGAGTCATTTGACTAAAAATAAGATCACAAAAATAGGCGTGAAAGTGAAGTTTTCAAATTTTACTCAAACGACAAAAGAACAGGTAGCACGGCAATTAGACCAACATTTATTCTTAAACCTGCTTGCTGAAGCTTTTTATCGAGGCAGAGGGAAAAGTATTAGATTGTTAGGCATTTTCATTGGAATAGAAGAAAAAGACGGTAACGCAGAGCAACTGTCGCTGCCATTATAAGCCTTTGGAATAAACAGGGTCTGTTTAATGAATGTTATCTAAGAACAGGTCCTAGAGATTTACATGAAATATTTTGTGAACCACAACGCACCAAGCTCTCTATAAAAACTATAATTATAATATAACTATTTGCAATATGGCATTTCCCAAATTTTTAAATTGTCCTTCCATCGACGAGATAAGTCAGTCTGACTTACTTATATTTCTTTCACTTTACTCTGAAACTCCGTCCCTCAAAGAGCTTAAAGAAGCTTTAACTGAGGTTTTGCGTTTTGATCCACGAGCCCGGCATCAAGCGACAGTTTTCCCCATTGATATAGGGAATATTGATCGATGCTTATATGTGCCAGTCGATATCTCAAATGAAGACTTCGCAAGCGGTAGGACTGTTTTTAACATTGGAAAGTCCATCGGTCAGTTATTGAACGATCTAGACTCAAAACATCCTTCAATATATCTTGACGACTCGCTTAAACAATACCTAGATTCCTTTTGTTTACCGTTTGAAACACTTTCTCAGGGTTTGTGCCACGAATTATGGCAACCATTAGAAGCCAGGGAATGTATCGGGGAATCAAAGCTTGAAACAGTGCAAAGTGTGACCTTGCTGGGCGCTAATGCAAAACAGGTTGATGAGATAAATGCGCTTGAGGCTGGAAAGAGGCTTGCGAGAGACCTTTGCGGCACAGAGCCAGAGCGAATGGCCCCAATAGGTTTTGCTGCATATTGTGAACAGGCATTTAAGGATAGCGCAGTAAGCTATTCCGCTGTCGATAACTTATCCACAATCGAACGCGATTATCCCTGTCTTTATGCCGTTGCCAGAGCGTCGGTTGAGGTTGCGCGACATCAACCTAGAGTAATTAGGTTAGAGTACCAAAGCGAAGGGCCAATAGAAGAAACGATCTTTCTTGCAGGGAAAGGCATTACTTACGATACCGGAGGTGCTGATTTAAAAGTAAACGGTGCCATGGCAGGGATGAGTAGAGACAAAGGCGGAGCGGCATCTGTTGCTGGACTGATGAAGACTCTATCAATATTAAAGCCAAAAAACGTGAGGGTTGTCGCATTGATCGGTGCGGTTAGAAATAGTATCGGAGCTGATGCTTATGTACCAGACGAAATTATTACTGCGCATTCTGGGATCCGTGTAAGAGTCGGTAATACAGACGCCGAGGGCCGTATGGTACTGACTGATTTACTGAGTCATTTACGTCAGGAGGCTCTGCAGGCGAAAAAAGCAAAAGTATTTTCAGTTGCAACTTTGACCGGCCATGCCTTACTTGCACTTGGCCCATACACTGCGCTTATTGAAAACAAAGTAGCGCTTTCTCAAGGTGTGGCGCGCTTGATGAGTGCTGCAGGTGAAGAATGGGCTGATCCTTGCGAACAATCTCTATTGCGCCAAGAAGACTTTGATTTCATTCAAGCAAAAACTAAAGCCGATGATGTTTTGTCATCAAATAACAAACCTTCAGTATCTACGGTAAGAGGGCATCAATTCCCTGCAGCATTTCTATCAGTTGCTTCCGGAATAAGTGAATATGGATTACAAAGCGAACTTGCGATCGCCTACACTCACGTAGACATAGCAGGCTCTGGAGTTGAGGGTATGGACTGGCAACATGGTAAGCCCATGGGTGCTGCGATAGCGGCTTTGTATAACGGGATAGTGGCAAAGATTGCGAGCCAATAAATGAAAATAAAGAAAGGAAAATACCGCCACTATAAAGGCAAGTGTTATCAGGTCTTAGATTGTGTTCGTCATTCTGAGGACGAATCGCTACTTGTTTTATACAAACCTTTATATGGTGAACAAGACTTATGGGTCAGGCCTTATGAGATGTTTTTTGAACATATCGAAATTGAAGGAAGGCGCGTCGAGCGCTTTGCATTCATCAGCGATATGTAATCGTAAAATTAGAAGGAAAAAGTAATGAGAAAGTTTTTAGCATTGGCTTTAATCAGCATGTCGTCTTTGGTTATTGCCGACGATAGGTTTAAAGACGTCGAGGTAAGCGCCACAGCAGTCGCTGGCTCTGTGTATATGCTCAAAGGTGCTGGCGGGAACATTGGTGTTTCTGCAGGGGCTGACGGATTGCTATTGGTCGACGATCAGTATGCCCCATTAGCAGATAAAATTAGCAAAACCCTTGCTGGTATTAGTGAGCAAACACCCAAATATGTTATTAACACTCACTACCATGGTGATCACACTGGTTCTAATGCGTTTTTTCGTGAAAATAAAGGAGCGACCATATTTGCACATGAAAATGTGCGAATTCGTTTGGCCTCTGGTGAAGATGTTAACTCAGCTGCCTTGCCCGTTGTCACATATCAAGATGGGATTAAGTTTCACTTAAATGGTGACACTATCCACGTCATACATCTAGCCGAAGGTCATACGGATGGAGATAGTATTGTTTGGTTTGAGAAGGCTAATGTTCTCCATACGGGCGACCTATTTTTTAAAGACATGTTCCCGTACATTGATTTAGGGGCGGGTGGTGATGTGCAAGGCTATATCGAATCGGTAGAGATTTTGCTCGCGAAAATCGATGATGACACTGAAGTGATCCCTGGACATGGTGCAATGGCTAAAAAAGAAGACTTGCAGCGTTTTGTGGATATGATTAAAGAGACCTATGCTTTCGTTCAAAACAAAAAATCACAAGGAGCTTCCGAAAAAGAGGTAATTAAAGATGGTTTAGACGACAAATGGCAATCTTGGTCATGGGCGTTCATTAACGAAGAACGATGGATAAAAACCTTATATCAATGAGTTGTGTGGCAACCAGAGTAACGAGACACTAATACATATTGCTATTAAAAGTAAAATAAATGAGGCGCTTATGTACACTTGTTCGCTTAAGTTAAAAGAATACAAAGCTGAAGTTTTAAACGAATTGAAAGATTGGTTTGATAATCGACAACAAGTGTTGCGCTGGGGTGGTCCATCTCTCAGTTACCCTCTCAACAACGAAGCGTTACATGAAGAACTGCATAGAAACGGGTTTGTATCTTACGGGCTTTATATAAGGCACAAATTTATTGGATTTGGGCAACTGAAATACGAGCCGAATCACATTCATTTAGCTAGGTTAGTGATCAATCCAGTTTTTCGTAATCAAGGTTTGTCGACAGAACTGATCAGAAAACTTATACAAGAAGCGAAACGTTCTAGTCACATTAAATCAGCCTCACTCTTGGTTTATCAAGACAATATTCCTGCACTAAAAGCCTACAGTAAAGTAGGCTTTGAAGAGCGAGACCGTTCGATATTAACCTTCCCGAGTACCTGCACATATTTACAAAAGCGAATTGCCTAGAGTCTTAGCTGCTTTTTGAGTAAAAAGAGCTACTTTTTTTGGGAGGCTTACTAACTTGCTTGTTGCATCTCCAAGGTTCAATCGCTTGAGTAAAATATCTCCACCAAACGTACTTCCACGGAACGCAAATTATTATTAGACCAGTTCCAATTATCGATCCTTGTACACTTACGACCCCCGGAATTTGTTCTCCTGCCATCCATAGTGGTAGCGCGACAGCACTCAGCCACACGGTCTTCCACACTATTTCAAATAGCATAATAGGTAAAAAAGTTAATGGACGAAACATGCCGCCAATAGACAGTATGGCAAGGGCTAATAGTAGCGAATGCCCGACCCCCTGCCATGATGTCCATTCAGACGGCCCTCCTAATATAGATATCAACTGCCATTTCCCTATGACAAAAACTAATCCAGCAAAAAATAAACGAAGTCCCCAAGTTTTCCATAGGGGGACTAGAGGGGCACCCTTTTCTGTTGAATCATACTCGTCATTAATATCTCTTTTGACAAGAAGGTCTTCGTTGCTAGTGACAGGTTCTCTTTTCATATACATTCCTCAATTTTAAATTTCGTCCCAATACTTCCATGTATAGAGGGGTAGGTAGCATCGAATTTGAAAATCGATGTACGAAAAAAAACAAAAAATGAGGAAAATTATCGAAAACGAACGGAATCAATGTAAACTTAGGTTTGATACCGAGGGTGTATAAATTGGAACTGCTAAGCGTTGCGCAATTATTTATTGTATTATTAAGTCTGGCTTTAGCTATCATTCACTATCGCCTCCGAGGCGAGCATGTTTTGCATTTAGCTTTTGCCTTCTTTTGTGCGTCC
>CBFHTO010000096.1:0-9184 GCA_965658765.1 Glaciecola sp.
ACTCGTTAACTCAGTTAAGAAAATGACTAAGCCTGTAGCAGCAATGATCAATGCAAATACTCCGAACCCGCCCAAAGGCGTTAAACTTTGACCTAAGTATGAGGCGAGTCCTGTTGATGAAACAGCTGATGCTAGACTTAAACCTCCACCAAACAGAATTAGCACTCCCCAAGGCAAACGACTCACGTTTTCCCATACCATTAACTGCGATTGTTGTTTGTTACCACTAGGCAATAGAAACAAGAGTAAAGCAGCGGCCATTGCAATGCCTGCGTCACTTAAACCAGTTGAGCCAGTCCATGCATTAATTGGCCGACGTAAAATCCAGAGCACCACAACAGCGACAAAAACAAGGGCAACCCGTTTTTCGGCTGATGACATTTCTCCCAGTTCACTGCGAAGATTGCATAGATAGTCATGCACCTTGTCATTTGCTGGTATGTCAACCTTAAAGCTCAAATGGGTCAAGGAATACCAAGCAAGAGGTAACATGATAATGGTTACTGGCACCCCTACCATCATCCAGTTGGCAAACGTAATTTTGATATCATAATTTTCGGTCAAAAACGCTGCCAAAAGAGCATTTGGCGGAGTGCCCACAAGAGTAGCAAGCCCGCCGATAGTAGCAGCGTAAGCAAGACCTAGTAACATTGCCGCTTGAAATGATTTATTTTCCTGCTCGCTAAGGTGCGAATTATTATTTGCAATCACACTGGCAACAGACAATGCAATAGGCATTAACATCATGGTAGTGGAAGTGTTTGTCATCCACATTGAAAGCAAGGCTGCAACGAGCATAAAACCCGCGATCAAACGTTTACCATCAGTGCCTGTGATCGATAGAATATATAAGGCAATGCGCTTATGTAGCATCCACCTTTCCACTGCGAGTGCTAAAATAAACGCACCTAAGAACAGATATATTATTGGATTTGCGTATGCACTAGTAGTATCGCCAACACTTGCAATATTGAGCAAAGGAAAGGTGACAATAGGCAAAAATGCGGTGACAGGTACAGGAATTGCTTCACTTGCCCACCACGTTGCCATCCATAGTCCTACACCAGCCACGCGCCACGCTGCTTCTGGCATAGCGGTTTGAGTTGAATCAAACAACATTACTACAACAAAAAGTACTGGGCCTAAGATTAAACCGAAATCTTGATATGCAGCACGTCTATTGATTTCTGTTGATACGACAGACATAAATACTCCTCAGTTACGAACTGAATTAGCCTGATTACTTTAGGTAATATTTTGAGAATGTATGTAAAGGTGCTCTGTTCAAAAAGCCTAACAGAGCGCCTTACATTTCGGTTTTCTAGAATTTTGCTCGTACGTCGACGTAATAGCTACGTCCATAGTCTCTGTGGGCATCTGCAAAAAAGCCGAAGAAACGGTCCGCCAGTGGCGCTCGTTCATTGGTTAAGTTTCGAACACCAAAACGGATGCGAGTATCGACTTCATTTACATCCAATCTATAATCGAAAGTAGCATTATAAGTCGTCATTGATGGGATGACGTATCGAGTACCGTCATCAAGCGTCAATGAGCTTTGGTAAAAATCACCAATATAATTTCCGCTCAATGATGCACCAAATGCGTCTTTTCTCCATGATACTCTCACTGTTTGGCGCACTTCCTGGTTACCGTCTCGGCCTATTAGGTCAGCAAAGCCGTCCACAGGAAAGCTTGCAGGAATAACACCATCATTAACGGCATTTACGAGTAGAGCAGCGTCACCACCGGCAATTTGTTCGAACTCGTCAATAAACGAACCATTGTAGCTAAACTTAAATCGCCCAATATCGGTGCTTACATTGTAATAAACGCCAACGTCATAACCGGCTAGGTTTCGTTGATCCAAATTTGCATAGCTATTGAGAATTTGATCTATATCTCCAGCAGGACAAATCCCCGCCGCAAGGTAAACTGCAGCCTGGTCATCACTAGGATCGACTCTTGTGACAGATGGGTTAAATGAGGCTCCTGAGCAACTTCCTGTTCCGGCTTCAAGTCGAAGTAATAAATCTAATAGTGTATGGTTTTCCTCACCAAAGAGCCCAATAGTATTTTCTTTCTCAATAGACCAATAATCAAACGTAACTGTCAGTTCATCTGTTGGCGTAAACACTAAGCCGATATTAGTATTTGTTGATTCCTCAGGCTGCAGATCCTTGCTGCCCTGTGCCACACGCTGAATGGAGTTTCTGCAATCAATAATGTCCTGATCAGGATCACCGCCGTTTTCAGCTGCATATAAACAAGCGTAGTCGTTACGAGTGTTATTTCTGGCAACAATTTCTTCATTTATCGTAATCAGATTAGGCGCTCTAAAGGCTTCCGACCATGAGCCTCTCACTAATAAGGATTCAAAAGGTCGATAGCCAAATGCAAGTTTTCCTACCGTAGTATTACCTACATCACTGAAGTCCTCGTAGCGAATAGCCGCTTGCACATCAAGGTTGTCTAATACTGGTAGCTGCAATTCTGCGAATATAGATAGAACATCGCGGTCACCTGAGCTATCTGGAGTTGGACTTGAGTTGACAACATCCGATACGAATGGATAAGTATCGACATCGTAATCGGTAAACGTAATCGTGCCATCTAACCTATCATCGCGATTATCTATAAATGATTCTTCACGATACTCGATGCCAGCCACAAAACCTACAGGACCACCTGGTAATTCAAATATATCAGGCGTAAATGCTTTAAAATCAATCGACTTAAGCTCAGTTTCATTTTCACGAGTCACATCAACTAATGCACGCTCAATATTGCTATCAACGCCTCCACTAAACGGATTATAAGCCGCTGGGCTTGGATCAAATAAAGCCTCTGCAATGAGGTTATTTGATACCCTATTACGCGTAATATCGGATTTTTCAGCTTTGGACCAAACTAACGCACCTTCCCAATCCCATTCGCCCATTACCCCTCTAAAGCCTTGAACAAAACGGAAAGTATCGCCATCATTATCAATAATACGAGGCACTTCTGCAAAACGATAGTTATCGATTATCAACTCTGCACCTTCACATGGTACATCAGGGATCAGTTCATCGGCTAAGCGATTAGGAGAGCCACATGGACCAAATGGATTGTAGTAATTCTTAGCGCCAACTCGCAAACGAACAGCACTAAATGGTGCAGAGGGGTGTCTACGCAAGTTAGTTTTTGATTGATATAAAGAAAACTCTGTAAAGCTTTCAATATTATCGTTAATTTCGTGATTAACAAAAAGGAACAAGTTAGCGCGCGATAGCTCAGAGCTTAAATCTCTGTCTTCGTTTAGATTGTATCTGAATGTACCTTGACCATCGATCCCACCGCATGTAGTTGCGTTTAGGTTGTACTGACAGCGCTCATCACCAATAGGATATGTTTCAAATTCACCGCTACGGTCTGTAAAAATATTTCTAACACCTAGACCAGACGCACTACTTACAAAATCAAACTGCCCAAAGTTGGAGTTTGCTGAATTATTTCTAAATCTTGTATCACCTGCCCAAAGCGAGTCTTCGGGAATACGATCCCTGAAATCAGCGTTCGCCCATCGAGGGTCGTCTTGTGAGTTCACCCTGTCACGCTGATAATAATTCGCAAATAAGCTGACATTAGTGCGCCCATTGTTAAAATCTTGTCCCCACTTAACCGTAAGGTTTTGTGTATTCCTTGGGATTTCATCATACTCAGAATGGCGAGCAGATATTGTAAATCCAACAAAATCGGTTTCTAACACGTGGTTCACAACACCAGCCACGGCATCCGCACCATAGATTGCAGATGCACCATCTCTTAATACTTCAACTCTGTCTAGGCCGTGTACGGGGATAGTGTTAACGTTTACAGAATTCACTGGAACAAAGCTTCCACCGACTTCCTCTGTTTGATAAGACGCTGAGTTCACCATACGTCTGCCATTCAAAAGAACAAGTGTGTTTCCAGTACCTAAATTCCTTAAATTGTATGTGCCTATATCACCACGCGCAGCGTTTACACCTCCACTGATATTTTCAGCTTCACTGAAAAAGTTTTGACCGTTTTCTGGGATCAGTTGAAGTAAATCATCTAAGGATTCCAAACCTAAGTTACCGATGTCTTCGCCACTGATAACAGATACCGCCAGCGCCTCAGCGACTGCACCACCTTTTATGTTTGAACCGACAACAGTGATTTTCTCGACGTCTTCATCTGTGTCGTCTTGACTTTGCGCATTAGCAAACTGCATCTGAGTGCCTAAGGCTATTCCAACCGCGATACAAACGGATTTATAGGAGTATTTTTTCTTGTGTGTGATGTTGCGGTGATAAATCTTATTCATGAGCGATACTCTCTTAGTATTTTTCTATTTTTAAATGAAAACATGATTTATTAAGTTTTGCTTTGAAACTAAGTACATAGGACATGTAATTTTTACCAGCATTGTGTGTCTGAGTTTATTTCCCAATAACAATCTTCTTAAATAAACACTGATATAATTAAATAACGCTTGAACACGTATTCTCCCCTATTCAAATGTTAAAAAAATGAAAATAAATTTAATTCAGCAATATTTGAGGCGGTCTATTACGATGTGCGACAGTATTAAAATAGTATTAAAAACAGCATGAAAGCGGCATTAATGAAGAAAGTGCGCGTGTTTAATATGGTAATTACTCAACGACATTTAGGTAGTAAAGAACGTTTTAGCTGATAATAGGGAAGCTTAAACCCACTACAATGAGCCCAATTACAAGGTTGTAGGCCCAAACGGGGGCAAATTTACCTTGTGAGTAAGACTCACCCATCAATGGACTTATTTGTAAGCTGCTACTACGATTTTTTGTAGGCAACTTCAAAACATTTGACTTATTTATCGCGGATTTTAATGAATGAATACAGGAGGTTTTTGCCCAAAGTTCACAACAGTCGGCAAATGCATATTGGTGGCGCGCATCGTGTCCTAACCACTCAAAAAACTCAATACGCTTTTGGTAATTTAGATGTTTTACGCTTTGTTCAAGTACTTCTGATGTCGAGTCTTCACCTTTCAATTTGTTTACGTCAACAAAGCTATCTAGACAACCTAACCATTGAGTCGCCTGCTCCAACATCTCAGTTGGATATGATGTACCTGTCCACTCGTTAAGATTCATTTTAAGCGCCTCGACCAAATTTGTGACTAGGCTTTTTGAAGGATTTACATGTCGTCGTTTGCTGTTTTGACTGGATAAATTGTTTACAGAGTTTCAAGCCCTTTGTTATGTGGTTTTCGACCGTTTTCTTTGAAATATTATATTGTTTTGCAATTTCAGCGTGGCTTTTTCCTTGAAGTTTGCGTTCGATGAATATTTTTTTGCAAATCAAAGGAAGTTGTTCAATGGCGCTAATAAGTAATTGCTGATCCTTTTCTTTCTCTAGTGAGTTCTCTAGAGAATCCACTATTTCTGTATCAATATTCATTTTTTTATCGCGTATGTAAGCCTCTCTGACTTGTTTGTGGCGAACTTTTGAGAGGGCCATATTTTTCGCTATCGTGAAAAGTAATGGATCTAGTTGGTTAATTCTAGCATTAAGCGTGCTAGACGAAGGATCTTGCTTAGCAAGCAAAAAGACTTTTAATAGTGCATCCTGCGCTACCTCTTGAGCTTCAGCTTCTGAAAGGATGTTTGAGAGCATTTTCAGAAGTTTTGACTGACACCTAAATTGTAACTGAGAAAAGACTATTTCATCTCGATTCTCAAGATTGCTATTCCCATCGACTGCATTTTCTTGGCTTTGTTGATCAAGTGTTTTTTGCACAGTTTTTCCTTTTTCAGCACGCATGCTAATACTTACAGTAAATAGATGATCTAGAAAAGACTTAAAACCAAAGGCTAGTTTACTTTTTCTTAAGCTTAATTTTTACATTACAATCACAAAATAAGCTAGATTTTTTTACATACTAGTGTCCGATAATAATGTTCATTTACTCTACTAATAAACTGGGTTCCTCTATTAGCCCCATCGCTAGTGCATTGGGTCTCCTTGGGTCTGCAGCACCTCGAAAAATACCATTTTTGTATAAGATGCTCTGTGTGCTTCCCATCGAGCGTTCAAAACGCATCTCGTGTCCCATTTTCTGTAAAATTTTTAAAGTGTCTGGGCTGAAACCTCTTTCTAAGCCAAGCTTTTGATTTCTCCATCCTTGCTGTAATCGCGGCTGATGGGTAGCATCGCTGATACGCATATCGTAGTCGATCACATTGACCAATAGTTGAAGCACGACATTTATTATTCTGCTGCCACCTGGAGAACCTGTGACCAAAAAAACTTCATTATCTGAGTTCAGAACAATAGTAGGCGTCATGGTTGAAATCATTCGTTTACCCGGCGCATATGCATTCGGTCCGTTTTCGCTATTACCAACATAAAAGTTTCGCATTTGATTGTTAAACAAAATGCCAGTGCCTTCGGCTACGAAGCCAGATCCAAAGGAATATCCTAAGGTATAAGTAACCGAAACAGCATTGCCTTTTGTATCCATAACAGAAAAATGCGTCGTATCTCTGCTTTCAAATTGACGCATCTCACTTGGTCGAATTCGTTTAACCTTGCTAGCCTTTTTATGATTAATGCTATCAGCAAGTTCAGAAGCAAGCTCTTTGCTTAAATAAGCTTCTACTGGGACATCAAAAAAATCAGGGTCGCCAATATGGGTTCGCCTGTTAGCTGCAGAGCGTTTCATGACCTCGGCCAAAAGGTGAAGATGCATTGAAGAGCCCGCTGAATGTTTTTTAAGATCAAAATTAGAAAGGGTGTTTAACATTTGTAATAAAGTGATCCCACCAGCACTCGGAGGTGGCATGGTTATTACATTGTGATTTCTATACTTGGTAGAGACAACAGCTAATGTTTGCACTTTATATTCACTAAAATCCTCTTTTGTAAAATGAGAATCATGCACAGCAAATGCACGTATTATCCTATCTGACAGCTCACCTTGATAAAACGCTTTTGCTCCTTGACTGTGAATTTGCTTAAGAGACCAGGCTAAGTCTTTTTGTACTAGCCTATCACCAGGTTTAAATGGCCTTTTTTGTCCTGTTAGAAAAATCTTGGCACTTGAAGGATAAGTTGCAAGAACCGCCTTGGATTGATCTAAAACATAACTAAGATCAACTGAAACTTTTATGCCTTTCTCAGCGAGTTCAATAGCTGGTTGTAGAAGTTGCTCCCAAGGCATAGAACCGTATTTTTTCCATGCTTCGAACAAGCCAGCAACCGTCCCCGGCACTGCGCTAGCATTTGCACCGAATGATAATTTTTGCCAGTCAATATCGCCATTATCTTTTCTATTCTGTGCGTCTTTTGTGTTGCTAGGAGATTTCGAACGGAAGTTAAGCGCCAAACTGTTATTTTCTTCAGCAAGATGTATCAGCATAAATCCCCCGCCGCCTAAATTGCCAGCTCGGGGAAGAGTTACAGCAAGAGCAAACCCTGTCGCAACCGCGGCATCAATTGCATTACCGCCTTGCAATAGAATTTTATGACCGACTTTTGTTGCCATATCATTTTGCGATACCACCATTCCATTGAAGCCAATGGTATCTCTGTGAATGCTCCCGTAGCGAATAATCGGTGGTTTGAGTTCACTCTGACTATTTGCCAGGCTAATAGATACTAAGTTAATGATAATTATTAACAAAAAAGTAAACGAAGCGGTTTTTATTTTTGAATACATCTTAGTTTTCCAGCGATAAAACTCAAGCTAGTGTTGGTCATTGCAAACTGGATTACAAGATAATATTGATTAACAGAAATAAACCACATTCATCGACTCTATGAGTTTGTGGCAAAACTTGACAAGATTTTTTTCTTTCAAAACACGGTAAACAAAGACCCTAGTCTTTCTTAAACATGAGCGTTTTATAGTCGTCTACTGATAAAGGCTTAGAAAGCAGGTAACCCTGAATTAGGTCACAGCCTAGAGATTTCAGATAATCATATTGGTAATCGTATTCAACGCCTTCGGCAACAGTAGTAACGTTTAGTACTTGCGACATTTCGAGCACTAAGTTAACTATGCTTTTTGTCGATTCTTTTTGTTTAATTGCGTCTATAAACGATTTGTCAATTTTTAGCTCCGCAATCGGCAAGTGTTGCAAATAACTTAAACTTGAATAACCGGTTCCAAAATCATCAATTGAAAATGAAAATCCATGAGCATTCAGTTCCATCATGATACTTGTAACAAATTCAATATCAGCGATTAGGGTAGTCTCGGTAATTTCTAGCATCAAATCGCGAGGATCTACGTTCCATCTTTCAACCAAAGTGAGTAAAACGTCAGTAAAGTCATCGTGGGTAATTTGTTTTACGCTTAGATTTACCGATATTTTGGTATTGACGCCCTGCCCTTTAAGCTCATGCAAAAGCATGCACACTTGTTCAATCACCCAATAGCCTATGTTTACAATATCTCCAGACTCTTCAGCCATAGGAATAAATTCTGCTGGTGATATCAAACCATAATAATCAGACTTCCACCTTAAAAGAGCCTCAGACTGCACTACCGTGTGTCTATCCTTAAACTGTGGCTGCAGCATAATGCTTAACTCGTTGCTAATAGATAAGGTTTTTATTTTATCTTGTAGGAAGAGTTGACGTTGATACTTTACTAGTTCATTTTCCCCTAAATAATATCTCCCACCAGGCGCTTGCGCCTTTGCATTAATAAGAGAATGTTCAATTAGAGTCATAAAATGCAGGAATGATGCGTTCTTCAAAGAGTAGAAGACTGAGGCGACTGTTAATGAGTGGAACAAGTCGTCGCTGTCTTTAGGTTGCATTTTTCTGATAACGTTCCACACATCTTGCTCTAACATTTCTGGATATTTGTTATCAAAATCCCTGTTGACATCGCTGACATATTTGCAAATAAAAAACGAATCAACTCCGTTTTTATAGACATTAAATGAGGAGGAGAATCGCGACTTCAACTTATTGCTCAATAATTCAATTAGTTTATCGCCACCATCAACGCCATGTCTCAGATTATACAAAGACATCTTATCTATATCGACGAGTGAACAAAATAAGAAATCATGCTCACTTGAAGATTGTCTAATCCGCTCATTTACTTCTTCTTCGAACCAGTTTTTATTCTTCAAACCGCTGAGATTGTCAACATAGGCTAGGCTATAAATAGTATCCT